>NZ_JBFACK010000019.1:0-223965 GCF_040640795.1 Streptomyces sp. NPDC021622 | reverse complement strand
TTTCCCTTTCCGGCGGTTCCGACTCTATCAGATCCTTTCGGGCCTGACTCCCAGTCAGCGGGGTTTGTCTTCCCGGCTGTTGGGCCGTTCCGACGTCTCAAACTCTAGCGGGTTTTCCCGGCGACTCATAATCGAGCCTTGGAATTGAATTCGGGCATGCCGAATGCGTTCCCGGTGGGATGTCGTGCAGAGTTTGGTTTGCCGCGTTTCAGCGGCGGGAGTTGCTGTCGCAGAACCGTTACGGCTCCGTGGCAACCCGAAGAACCTTACGGATCGGCCCGGTGACTGTCAAACCCCGAGGTGAGGCGCTCAGCCCAGGTCGGTGAGGCGGCCGCCGGCGTCCGGCTGAGCGTCCTCGACCCTGCGCAGGAGGCGGGTCAGCACTTCCCCGAGGGCGCCCCGCTCCTTGGGGGAAAGGTCCTGGAGGAGGTCCTCCTCGAAGACCGTGGCAAGGCGCATGGCTTCCAGCCACTTCTCGCGGCCCTCCGCGGTGAGCTCCACGATCACGCGTACGCGGTTGGACTCGTCGCGATCCCGGGTGACCAGGCCCTCCGCCACCATCCGGTCGATGCGATGGGTCATGGCGGCCGGCGTGAGGCCGAGCCGCTTGGCCAGTTCGCCGGGGCCCATTTGGTACGGGGCGCCGGAGAGGACGAGTGCCTTGAGGACCTCCCACTCGGCGTTGCTGATGCCGAGGGTCGCGGTCTGCCGCCCGTAGGCGACGTTCATACGGCGGTTGAGGCGGCCGAGGGCCGAGACGATCTCCTCGACCTGGGGGTCGAGGTCCTGAAACTCCCGCTGGTAGGCGGCGATCTGCTCGTCGAGAGTCGGCTCACTGGGGCCGGGAGTGTCACCCATGGCCGCAGTATGGCACGGGCCCGCTTGGCGTTGAAGTCCTTCCATGTGTATTGTTTAGGTTCTAACTTTAGCTTCGAAGTCTTCACGTCTAACTCCTAAGGTGGGTGAAAGTGACCAGGGCGATGGGCGCAGCGATGCGTCGCATTCAGGCAGGCAGCGCGCTGAGCGCGTTCGGTGTCGGGTTCACGGTTCCGTTCCTCTACGTCTATGTGGCGCAGGTGCGGGATCTGGGGTCCGGTGCGGCGGGCATCGTGCTCGCCGCGTTCGCCATGGCCGCGCTGATCGTCCTGCCCATCACCGGCCGCGTGATCGACCGCCGCGGCCCCCTCCCCGTACTCGTCGGAGCGGCGCTGGTCGCCTCGGTGGGGGCCCTCGCGCTCGGCTTCGCGAACAGTGAGGTGACGGCGATCGTCTCGGCGGCGCTCCTCGGCGCCGGCACCGCTGTCATGCAGCCCGCGCTCGCCACGATGATCGTCTGGTGCTCGACGCCGAGCACCCGCACGCGCGCCTTCGCCATGCAGTTCTTCCTGCAGAACCTGGGCCTGGGCATCGGCGGTCTCATCGGCGGCCAGATCGTCGACGAGCACCGGGCGAGCAGCTTCACGCTGCTGTTCTCCATCGAGGCCGTGATGTTCCTGGTGCTCGCCGCGATCGCGGTCACCGTGCGGCTGCCGCACTCGCCGTCGCTCCAGGGCACGCTGCCGAAGGACGCGCCGCGCGGCGGGCTGCGGGCGCTGGTCAAGCACAAGGCGATGGTGCAGCTGTGCGTGCTGGGTTTCGTGCTGTTCTTCGCCTGCTACGGACAGTTCGAGTCGGGGCTCTCCGCGTACGGCGTGGAGGCGGCCGGGATCTCGCCGTCGACGCTCGGCATCGCGCTCGCCGCCAACACGGCCGTGATCGTCATCGCGCAGTTCGCCGTCCTGAAGTTCGTCGAGCGGCGCAAGCGGTCCCGGGTGATCGCCGCCGTCGGTCTCATCTGGGCCGTCGCGTGGATCGCGGCCGGGTACGCCGGGCTCGGGCACGGCAGCCAGGCCATGGCGACCGCCGCGTTCATCTCCACGTACGCACTCTTCGGACTCGGTGAGGCGATGCTGTCGCCGACCGTCGCGCCGCTGGTCGCCGATCTGGCGCCGGCCGGCATGGTCGGTCAGTACAACTCGGCCTTCGCCCTGGTGAAGCAGCTGGCGCTCGCGGTCGGTCCTGCCGTGGGCGGGCCGATGGGGGCCTCGCTGCACGGGCCGTACATCGTGACGTTCCTGCTGTTCTCGCTCGGCATCAGCGTCCTTGCGATCCGGCTCGGCCGGCAGCTCACGCCGGTGCAGAACCAGCCGTCCCTCGCGAAGAGCCGGGTGGTCGCCCAGGGCGCCCCTGAGCCCGTACCGGCCGCTTCTTCTTAAGAAGTCAGCGCGGCAGGGCGAATTCGCACCAGACCGCCTTGCCGCCGCCCGGAGTGCGCCGCGAGCCCCAGTTCGAGGCGATCGTCGCGACGATCGCGATGCCTCGGCCCGCCTCGTCCGCGGGCTCCGCGCGGCGACGCCTGGGCAGATGGTCGTCGCCGTCCGTGACCTCGATGATCAGGCGGCGGTCCGTGCGGCGCAGGCGAAGGCGCATGGGCGGTGTGCCGTGCTGGAGGGAGTTGGCGACCAGTTCGCTGGCCGCGAGGACTCCCAGGTCGTGCAGTTCCGGCGGGAAGCGCCAGCTGGCGAGGACGCCGGTGGCGAAGGCACGCGCGCGTGGCGCCGCTTCCACGCCGCCGAGCAGCTCCAGGGCGGCGTTGCGGAACTGCTCGGATTCCAGGCCCGTGCGTGCCGGGTGCTGGAGGACCAGGACCGCCACGTCGTCGTCGTGGTCGGCCGTCACTCCCAGGGCGCGGATCAGGCGGTCGCACACCACCTGGGGTGTGCCGGTGGCGCCGGCGAGGGCCCGCTCCAGGGCGGCGACTCCCTCGTCGATGTCCTCGCTGCGCCGCTCGACCAGGCCGTCCGTGTAGAGGACGGCGGTCGATCCGGGGCCGAGCGGGACGGAGCCCGATGTGTGCAGCCAGCCGCCTGTGCCGAGCGGCGGGCCCGTGGGTTCTTCCGCGCGGTGGATCGTGCCGCTCTCGTCCCGTACGAGGATCGGCAGATGCCCGGCGGACGCGTAGACGAGGCTGCCCTCGTTCGGGTCGTGCACGGCGTAGACCATCGTCGCGATCTGGCTGGCGTCGATCTCGGCGGCCAGGCCGTCCAGGAGCTGCAGGACCTCGTGCGGTGGCAGGTCGAGGCGGGCGTAGGCGCGAACAGCCGTGCGGAGCTGGCCCATGACGGCCGCCGCGCGGACGCCGCGGCCCATGACGTCGCCGATGACCAGGGCGGTGCGGCCGCCGCCGAGGGTGATCACGTCGTACCAGTCGCCGCCGACCGCGGCCTCCGTGCCGCCCGGTTGGTACGTGGCGGCGATGCGCAGGTCGTCGGGCTGTTCCAACTCCTGGGGCAGCAGCGAGCGCTGGAGGGTGACGGCCGTCTCGCGCTGGGTGCGCTCGCTGGCGCGCAGCCGCTCGGCGGCCTCCGCGTGGTCGGTGACGTCGGCGGCGAAGACGAGTACGCCGCCGTCCTTGAGGGCGTCTACGGGGGTGCACGTGAAGGTGTACGAGCGGCCGCTGGGCGCCTTGCGGGACTTCACGGTGCGTGGCTTGGAGCTGCGCAGGACCTGGTCGAGGAGGGGCAGCAGGCCGAGCTCCTCCAGCTCGGGCAGCGCCTCGCGGGCCGGTTCGCCGACGGGGCGGTCCCCGAAGGCTGAGGTGTAGGCGTCGTTGACGTACGCGATGCGGTGGTCGGGGCCGTGCACCAGGGCGACGAGGGCCGGGATGTGGTCGAGCACCTCGCGGGTCGGCAGTTCGTCGACGCCGCCGGTGGGCGTGGGTGACGGGCCGTCCGGGCCGTCCGTGCGGCCCTCGGCGCGGGCCGCAGGGACGGAGCTTTCGGCTCGTGCCGGGGAGAGCCCCAGGTCATTCCGCGCTGCGGCGCGGCGCTGCGTTCCGGGGAGCCGGGCGCTCCAGCGCGTGAAGTTCACTGCGGTAGGCCTCGTGATGTCGCTTCTGGATCGGGCGGGGATTTCCGGCGGTCCTGGCCCGCCCATGGTCACACGAACAGTCTGGCCGACCGGACTGACATCCGTCAGACGCCGGCGGCGCGCACGGAGTTCCGGCCTCCGGTCAGGAGGACTCCTTCGGGCTTCTGCCCCCGGCCGCGAGTTCGAACTCCGCACGCGGGTGCTCGAGCGACCCCAGGGAGACGATCTCCCGTTTGAACAGGCCGGACAGGGTCCACTCGGCGAGGACCCGGGACTTGCGGTTGACGGTGGGCACCCGGCTCAGGTGGTAGACGCGGTGCATGAACCAGGCAGGGTAGCCCTTCAACTTCCGTCCGTAGACATGTGCGACGCCTTTGTGCAGCCCCAGGGAGGCCACGGAGCCCACGTATGTGTGCGTGTACTCCGTGAGGGGCTGTTTGCGCAGGGACGCGGCGATGTTGTCGCCGAGCGTCCTGGCCTGGCGCACGGCGTGCTGGGCGTTGGGGGCGCACTCCTTGCCGGGCTCGTCGGCGGTGACATCGGGGACGGCTGCCGCGTCTCCCGCGCCCCACGCGTGCGTGGCGCCGTCCACGGTCAGCTGGGCGGTGCAGTTCAGGCGGCCGCGTTCGTTCAGCGGCAGGCCGGTCGCGGCGAGCACCGGGTGCGGTTTGACGCCCGCGGTCCACACCAGCGTGCGGGTGGGGAAGCGCGCGCCGTCGCTCAGCACGGCGACCCGGTCCTCGCAGGAGTCGAGTCGGGTCTCCAGGCGTACGTCGATGTTGCGGCGCCGCAGCTCACGGACCGTGTACTTGCCCATCTCCTCGCCGACCTCGGGCAGGATCCGCCCGGAGGCCTCGACGAGGATCCACTTCATGTCCTCGGCCTTGACGTTGTGGTAGTACCGCGCGGCGTAGCGGGCCATGTCCTCCAGCTCGCCGAGCGCCTCCACGCCCGCGTACCCGCCTCCTACGAAGACGAAGGTGAGGGCGGCGTCGCGGACCGCGGGGTCGCGCGTCGATGAGGCGATGTCCATCTGTTCGATGACGTGGTTGCGCAGGCCGATGGCCTCTTCGACGGTCTTGAAGCCGATGCCGTGGTCGGCGAGACCGGGGATTGGCAGGGTGCGCGAGACGGACCCGGGGGCCAGGACCAGTTCGTCGTACGTGATGGCGGCCGGCCCCTCTCCCTCGTCCACGGTGGCCAGGGTCGTGAAGGAGGCGGACCGCTTGGCGTGGTCGATCGCCGTGACCTCGCCGATGACGATCCGGCACTTGTCCAGGACGCGGCGCAGCGGGACGACGACGTGCCGCGGCGAGATGGAGCCCGCGGCGGCTTCGGGCAGGAACGGCTGATAGGTCATATACGGCTCGGGCGTCACCACCACGATCTCCGCTTCGCCCCGCTTCAGCTCCGGCTTCAGCTTCCGCTGGAGGCGCAGCGCGGTGTACATGCCGACGTAGCCGCCGCCCACAACGAGAATGCGCACAGGTTCCTTCACCATCCCATGACGCACCCAGCTCTGGCGTTTGTCCACAGGCTCGGCAATTTGTGTGACCGGCCGCGATGCGTGACGCGCCGTTGGGGCTTTGCCGGGGCGATCGACAGGAGTGCAGGTCAGCGGGTGGGAGAGGGGTGAGGCACAGGGGTGCAATCGGGTCGGAATCGGTGCGTACTCCGATCGGGGGGCGCTCCGTGCGGAACCCACCTCTTCTGAATTGACTCTGGCTCAACTATGTTCGTGTGTCGTCGGGGTGTCGGGGGATGCGCTCGTCGGGTCCGGTTCAACGGGACCCGGGAACTGGGCTCGCTCCTCACACTTCGGTAGTCAATGACGGGGAGTGTCTCCGGGGGGAGACGTCATTACCGGGGGAACGCGTATGCATATGCAGGAATCTCACTGGACTTCTACGACGGCGACGGCACCGGCCATCGCCACCAGCGGGAACGGACGCGACATGGGGGACGGACCGCGTACGACGCCGCTGCGTGTGGACGCACAGCGCAATCTCGAGCATGTCCTTCGCGCGGCGCGCGAGGTGTTCGGCGAGCTGGGGTACGGCGCCCCGATGGAGGACGTCGCGCGGCGCGCGCGGGTCGGTGTCGGCACGGTGTACCGGCGGTTCCCGAGCAAGGACGTACTGGTCAGGCGGATAGCCGAGGAGGAGACCGCCCGGCTGACCGACCAGGCGCGTGCCGCGCTCGGTCAGGAGGACGAGCCGTGGTCGGCGCTCTCGCGCTTCCTGCGGACGTCCGTCGCGTCGGGCGCGGGCCGGCTGCTCCCGCCGCAGGTGCTGCGGGTGGGTGTCGCCGACGAGGTCGCCGGTGGTGTGCGGGAGGACGAGGCGCGGGTGCCGCAGCAGCGGCAGTCGGCGCCGGGCGGTCCCGAGCTGCGGCTTGTCGAGCAGCGCTCGGCGCCGGCCGAGGAGTCGGTGCCGGACGACCCGGGGGCGGTCGCGCTGCTCGACGTCGTCGGGCGCCTGGTGGATCGGGCGCGTGCGGCGGGCGAGCTGCGCGCCGATGTGACCGTCTCGGACGTGCTCCTGGTGATAGCCACGGCGGCGCCCTCGCTGCCGGACGCGGCGCAGCAGGCGGCGGCCTCCTCACGGCTCCTGGACATCCTGCTCGAAGGGCTGCGGTCGCGCCCCACGGCGTGATTCACCCGAGGGAGGGCTCAACTCCGTTTAAATGCAAGGGTGTTGAGCCTTCCCAAAAGGGTGAACCGTAGTGCTCGATCGCGCGAAGTCACCTCGGACGGGTGGTTGACGGTCATCGCCATCCACCGGAACGCGACCGTGTGGCACTCTTTCCGGGTGTCCGGGGCCATCCCCCGGTGTCCAGATCTGAGTGTGCAAGCGGGGGCTTTCCGCGATGAGTGGTGACGGGCGGGACGAGTCGTCCCCTGCCGTGGGCGAAGAGTCCGGCGGGCTGCCCCATCGGCAGGTGCCGAGTCAGGGTGGGCGCGGTGGCAGCACCACCGGTCCCGGCAGTCCCGGCGGCACGGATCCCAGCGTTCCGCCGCAGCGGGAGCCCGGCCGGGGCGAGACGCCGGCCGCGGACGGCGCGCCGGCCGACAGCGACCTCATCGCCCGCATGCGGGCGGGCGACGACAGCGCGTACGAGGAGCTGTACCGCAGGCACGCCGAGGCGGTCCGCCGGTACGCGCGCACGTGCTGCCGGGACGCGCACACCGCCGACGACCTCACCGCCGAGGTCTTCGCGCGGATGCTGCAGGCGGTCCGTGGCGGCAGTGGGCCCGAGCACGCGGTGCGGGCGTATCTGCTCACCACGGTGCGCCGCGTCGCCGCAGGGTGGACGAAGTCGGCAAAGCGGGAGCAACTGGTCGAGGACTTCGCGGTGTTCGCGGCACAGGCCGCCCGCAGCTCCGAGGTCTCCGACGACGACACACTGGACCTGGGCGCCGATGTGCGCGCGATGCACGAGGCCGAGCAGTCGATGGCCATGCAGGCGTTCCGGAGCCTTCCCGAGCGCTGGCAGGCCGTGCTGTGGCACACGGAGATCGAGGACGAGTCCCCCAGTGACGTCGCCACGCTCTTCGGGCTCGACGCCAACGGCACCCGTGTGCTCGCCAAGCGCGCGCGTGAGGGCCTGAAGGAGGCGTACCTCCAGGCGCACGTGAGCACCACGCTCGCCCAGAACGAGGAGTGCGCGCGCTACGCCGACCGGCTCGGCGCCTACGCACGCGGCAGCCTGCGCACCCGGGCCGAGCGCGGCCTGCGCAAGCACCTGGAGGAGTGCGCCAAGTGCCGCCTGGCCGCGGGCCAGATCAAGGAAGTCGCAAGCGGCATCCCCGGCGTCGTGCCGATCGCGGTCATCGGTTGGTTCGGTGCCGCCGGGTACGCGAAGGCGGCCGCGCTCGTCGGCGGTGGCGCCGCCGGTGCCGCGGGCGCCGGTGCGGCCGGCGCGGCGGCGGCGAGCGGTGGCTCGTCCGGTGGCGCGGCGGGCGGTGCGGCGGGTGGTGCGGCCGCCTCCGAAGGGCTTGGCGCACCCGCGAAGGCCGGTATCGCCGCGGGTGTGGCCGTCGCCGCTGCGGCCGCCGTGGCGCTCGCCCTCGCCGGGAACGACGAGAAGCCCAAGGACCTGCCGAGCGCCGAGAAGCCGCCGGCCGTGGAGCCCGTCGTGCCGAGCAAGCCGCCGCCCCCGAAGCCCAAGCCCGAGCCGCCGGCCCCCGCGCCCAAGCCTCCGCCGCCCCCGGCGCCCAAGCCTCCGCCGCCCCCGGCGGCCAAGCCGAAGCCGACGCCGACCCCCACTCCGACGCCCGAGCCGACACCGCCGAAGCCCAAGCCGACGCCGACACCCACACCGACGCCGCCGAAGCCGCCGCCCCCGCCGCCGCCCGCGCCGAAGGTCTACCAGTGGAGCGAACTGCAGTACGCCGGCGTCGGCGACGGCACCAAGCCCGAGATGCGGCTCGGCGAGAGCAGCTGGGTCTGGCAGCGCTCCGGCCTGTCGGTCGCGGACACGCGGTACGCCCACGGCGTGACGGTGCACGGCCAGTCCTCGGTCACCATCGACCTGAACCGGAAGTGCTCGTCGTACGACGCGCTCGTCGGTGTCGACGACATGACGATGGGCCTCGGCAAGGTGCGGTTCTCCGTCTTCGGCGGCGACGTACGGCTGTGGCAGTCGCCGCTGATCAAGGGCGGGGACCCGGCGGTGCCGGTCCAGGTGGACCTGACCGGGCGCAAGACGATCCGCCTGGTCGTCGAGCCGCACTCGCCGTTCGACACCGGGGCGCTCGCGGACTGGGCGCAGTCGCGGTTCCGCTGTACGTAGTACGTGGTTCCGCTGTACGTAGTACGTAGCGAACGCCTCTGTCAGAAGTACGTAGTGAACGCCTCTGTCAGAACGCCGCGGTCAGTTCGGCGAGCACGTCTGCCGCGGTGAGCTCGCCGCCCGCGGCCCGCTCGGTCTCGTAACGCTCGGGGCCGAGCGCGGCGATCGCCTCGGCCTCGATCTGTTCGGCATAGCCGAGGTCCGGCATCGGGCGCGGGTTGCCGCCCCTCAGCCGCGTGCCGAAGGCGAGCAGCCGGGCGGCGCGCCGATGGTCGCCGGTGCGGCTCACCAGGGCGGCCCCGCTGTCCACGAGCGCCGCGATCACCACCTCCGCGCAGTGGCTCTCCAGCGCGCCGCGCAGCGCCTCGACGTGCAGGGGCAGCGCCTTGCGGGGGCCCGACTCGGCGGATACGACCTGGGCCTCGAAGCCGCCCAACGCGGCGTCGAACTGCGGTGGCGGCGTGCCGCGGGCCGCTTCCGCGTACGCCGCGTCGCACATCGCGCGGGCCCGCGCGATGTCGCCGTCCTCCAGGGCCATCAGCCCCTGCAGGAGCCGCATGAACGCCCTTGGGTCCGCCACCCCGTAGCGATCGGACTCGACTCCGGCCTCGTGCAGGGCCTTCGCCGCCGCGGCCGGGTCGCCCTCGCGGTACGCGATCTCGGCGAGCCGGACGATCAGGAACGGCGTCTCGGCGTGGGCGCCCACTTCGTAGGCGAGCTGCAGCGCCTCCTCGTACGCGGCGCGCGCGTCCTCGTGTCTGCCGCGGACCATCGCGGTCTCGCCCGCCGCGCTGGACACCTGGGCGCGGAGCCAGCGGTCACCGGCGCGCCCGCTCAGCGCGCGCAGCTCGGCGAGGTCCTCGTCGACGCCGGTCAGGTTGCCCGGTGTGTCGACGGCCATGTGCGTACGGAACATCAGGCCGATCGCGATCTCCCAGTCCCCGCCGTACCTACGGCAGTTGGCGATCCCCTCGTCCAGGGCGGACCGCGCGTCCGGCGCCGAACCTTCGAGGAAGTACGCGGTGAGCGGCCAGATGAGCCCCGGAAAGCGCGCGGCGGCGGGCACCGGCCGGGCGAACATGTCCCGGATCCGGGCGATGTACTCGCGGTCGCCGTCCCCGGAGAGCACGTCCTTAGCCCTGGACTCCGCCACGAGGAAGACGTGCAGGAGGCGCAGGTTCATCCGCTGCCAGAAGAGGGCGTCCTCGTTGCCGTCCAGTTCGACGGGGGCGTGGTCGAAGCTCGACTTGGCGGCGTCGAGGACGGAGGGGGCGATGGAGGTGGAGGTGGCGGGGTCGGAATCGAGGTCGGACTCGGGGGCCGGCGCCACGGCCCAGAAGGCGGGGCCTGCGGGGGCGGTGGAGCCGTCTTCAGGGGCGGGCGGAGCGGCGGGGGCGGGCGCCCCGGGGATCAGCCGCAGGATGCGGTCGATCCACTCCGTGCCCTCCCTGCGGTAGTTCCGCAGCCACCAGAACCAGCCCATGGCCAGGGCGAGCGCCAGAGCCTGCTCCTCGTCGTGGGACGCGACGGCGCGCTGCAGGGCCGCGCGGATGTTGTCAAGATCCGTCTCCAGGCGCCGGATCCACGGGAGTTGGTCCGCCGAGCGGAGCAGCGGTTCGGCCTTTTCGACCAGGGCGCGGACGTACGCGGTGTGGCGGCGGCCCGCGGCGGCGCTGAGGTCGGGCGTCTCGGCGGCCCGCTCGGACGCGTACTCGTGGATGGTCTCCAGCATGCGGTAGCGCATGTCGCCGTCGGCGGTGGGCTCGGCGACGATCAGGGACTTGTCCACCAGGGCGCCGGTCAGGTCGGCGGCGGGCCCGGTGCAGACGGCCTCGGCGGCCGCGAGGTCCCAGCCGCCGGCGAAGACGGACACCTCGCGCAGGACGGTCCGCTCCGGTTCGCCGAGGAGGTCCCAGGACCAGTCGACGACCGCGCGCAGGGTCTGCTGGCGGGGCAGGACCGTGCGGCTCCCGCTGGTCAGCAGGCGGAAGCGGTCGTCAAGGCGGTCGGCGATCTGCCGCGGGGTGAGCATCCGCAGCCGCGCGGCCGCCAGTTCGATGGCCAGCGGCAGGCCGTCGAGGCGGCGGCAGATCTCGGCGACGGCGGCCTGCTCCTGGGCGGCGTCGAAGCCGGGGCGCACCGTCAGGGCGCGCTCGGTGAAGAGGCGGTGCGCCGGGTCGGGCGGCAGCGGTTCGACGGGGCGGACCAACTCGCCCGGCACGCCCAGGGGTTCGCGGCTGGTGGCGACGATGGTGAGCCCCGGGCAGCGGGTGAGGAGCGTCTCCGCGAGGTCGGCCGCGGCGCCGATGACATGTTCACAGTTGTCAAGGATCAGGAGCAGGCCGCGCGAGGCGCAGTACTCGACGAGCAGAGCGACCGGGTCGTTCTGCGTCGCCACCAACTCGCTGGTCATCAGCACGGTCTCGCGCAGACCGAGCGCGCTGACGACAGCGCCGGGGACCGCCTCCGGTTGGTCGAGCGGGGCGAGCTCGGCCAGCCATGCCTGCGGATGCCCGGCGGCGGCTTCCTCGGCGAGGCGGGTCTTGCCGGAGCCGCCGGGTCCGGTGAGGGTGACCAGGCGTGCTCTCTGCATATCCGAACGGATGGCGGCGAGTTCCGGTTCCCGGCCGACGAAAGAGGTCAGGCGGGGGCGGAGATTCCCCTTCCGCGGCGGCTTCGCGGGCGACGGGCCCGGTGCGCCCGACGTGCCCACTGCGCCCGATATGCCCGGTGCGCCCGGCCCGCCTCCGTCGAGCAACTCCGCATGCAGGGCCCGGAGTTCCGGGCCGGGGTCGACGCCAAGCCCCTCGGCGAGGGTGCGGCGTGCGTTCTCGTACGCGGCCAGGGCGTCGGCGCCGCGGCCCGCGTCGCGCAGGGCGCGGATGAGCAGGGCGTGCAGCGGTTCGTCGTACGGCTGGACCGTGGTGAGTTCCTTCAACTCCGGTACGACGTCGGAGGCGTGCCCCAGGAGAAGGTCCGCCTCGACCCGCGCGCGCGTGGCCTCGGCGAGCAGCGCTTCGGGGCGGGTGGCCGCCCTGCGGTCGGGGAGGTCGGCGAGCGCGGGGTGGCGCCACAGGGCGAGGGCTTCGCGGAGGGTTCGGGCGGCTGCCGCCGGGTCGTGGCGGGCCAGGGCCTGCTTCCCCTCGCCTACGAGGCGCTCGAAGCGGTGCAGGTCGATGTCTTCGGGGGTGGCGGTGAGGCGGTAGCCACCAGGGGTGGAGGCGATGGCGTCCCTGCCGATGGCTCTGCGCAGTCGGCCGATGAGGGCCTGGAGGGCTGCGGGGGCGTCGGCAGGCGGGTCGTCCGACGCCCATACCTCGGCGATGAGGGTTTCCGCGGGGACGGTGCGGTGGGGGTTGAGGGCGAGGGCCGCAAGCAGCGCGCGGAGCCTCCGGCCGCCTACGGGCAGCGGCGCCCCTTGCTCGTCGTACGCCTCGGTGGCGCCCAGGATTCTGTACCGCACGGGGTCATTCTCGCCGGTGGAGTGGGTTGAGGCGCGAGGGTTTCCTTTCCCCGAGCGCGCCAAGCGCGCCGCAGGCGCCCCCGGCTACCGCCCCGCCCCCAACGCCCCCCGCTGCGGCACCACGCTCCCCGTAGGCACCGCCCGCTGCCGAGCGGGCGTACCCGTCCAGCACGTCCCCCTGCGGGACAGCAGGCGGCGGAGCCACAGTTCTGTGGAGACCAGCTCTGCCAGGCCGTCCAGGGGGAGCGGCTCGCCCTCCGCGGCCAAGCGCAGGGCCTTGCGGACCACGCGGGCCTCGACCAGGCCCGCCTGGGCGAGGAGAGGCGTGTCGAAGAGGGCGATCAGGTCGTCGACGGCCACCCGCAGGCCCGTCCGTGCCGCGGCCGCGGACGACGCGTGGGAGGGAGCTCCCCAGCCGGGCGGCAGTTCGGCGACTCCGGCGCCTTCAAGGACCGTACGGAGAATCGCCGCACGGGCCCCCGGCTGGACGCGCAGGGCCACGGGGAGCGCGCGGCAGGCCCGGACGACCTGGTTGTCCAGGAAGGGCGCGTGCAGCCGCTGGAAGCGGACCTCGGCGGCCTGTTCCAGGATGCGCAGGTCCGCCGCGTGCCGGGCGAGCGCCGCACGGGCGCGGAACTCGCCGGGCCGCTGGCCGGGCCCTGCCCCGGGCCGGCCCGTCGTGTCGTGGAGGCGAACCGATACTTCAGCGAGGGCCTCGCCGGTCAGCCAGCGCGCGGCGGGTCCGGGTCTGGCCCACGCGAGCGCGGCGAGCGACGCCCCCACGGCCCCGCCCGGCTCGTCGAAGTGGCGCTGCAGGAGGCGGTCGGCGAGCGAGTCGACACCCGCGCGGTAGGGCATCCGGGCGAGCTTGCGCGCGGCGCCGTACACGCGCGCGGGGACCATGACGGAGCCGTCCGCCTTGGCGAGCGCCGCGACGGGCCGCACCAGATGGCGCCTTCTGCGGTCCATCAGGAGGTCGGCGAGGCGGGCCGGATGCGCGTCCATGACCTGCCGTGCGCCGTACCCCGTGAAGTGGTCCGCGCTGCCGGACGAGAGCCGCGCGCGGTGGCGCTGGGCCGTGACGAGGGCGCCGCTCGGCTCGTCCGTCAGAGGGCCGTCCAAGTCCGCGTAGGGGAGGGCCTCTTCGCCCGCGGCGACGACCACGTGGTGCAGGCGCGGGTTGGCCGCGATGGCGCCGGCCCGCTCCAGCTCGGCCTCCCGGCCGTTGATCGCGAGGTCGTTGAAGGTGACGGCCAGGAGCCGCTCCCCCGCGCCCGTGCCGTGGCCGAGGACCGTACCGGGCATCCCCGGGAGGCCCGCCGCGAGCAGGGCGAGGGTGCCGGACGCGGGGCCTCCGGAGAGGTCGGCGCCGATGCCGGGCACCGGCATCCCGCGCGCCGCGCGCCGCTCGGCGGGGCCCATGCCGGGCACGGGTCCCGGGTCGATGTCCGGTCCCGTTCCTGGGACGTGGCGCGGGGCGCCGAGACGGGCGCGTACGGCCTCCACGAGCGCGTCGCGCACGCCGTCCACGGCGCTGGTCTCGTCGGCCGACGGCGCCGCGACCGCCAGGGAGGCCACCGGTTCGTACCCGGCGATCTCCCGCGCGCCCGCGCGCAGGATCAGCGCGTGCCCCGGCGGCACACGGCGCACGCCTTGGTAGGGCGTCGAGTCCTGCAGCGCCTCCGGTACGTCGGGGGCGGCGAGCAGCGCCGCGAGGTGGCCGATGTCCAGGTGGGCCTCGATGAGGTCCGCGAGCGGCAGCGCGGCCGTCGCGTACGCGGTGCCGTCGGCCCACGGGGTGTAGAAGACGGGGCGCGCGCCGGCGAGGTCCCCGGCGACCATGACGCGGCGTCCGACCTGGACGACCGCCGTGTAGCTGCCGGACCAGGCGGTCAGATGCCGCAGGGCGCCGCCGCGGGCGGCGAACAGGCCGACCCTGAGCTCCTCGTCGCTGGCCCCGCAGGTGCCGAGCACCGCGATCCGCGTCTGCTCGTCGGCCTTCACCGTGCGCACCTCGTCGGGGCGCCAGTCCCCCACCGCCCAGAGCGGATCCGGGTCGCCCCACAGGAGTTGGGAACCCACGGGATGGACGGTCTCGCCGTTCTCACCGGTGGCCCCGGCCGAACCGACCATCGAAGGCTTCGCGGCAGTGCTGCTCCACCCCACCAACCACCGCATCGCTGCCTCCACAGGCTGTGGACAACCAGTGCACCGAAGAACTGGGGTCCCATGCTGCCACGAAGGAGGCGCGCGGGAGTGGCTACGGGGCTGCTCGCGCTCCCCTTGATATCCCTGGAGGGAGCGGTACTTGAAGGGCTCAACAACGCCCTTCCCCTTGCGCGTGGGCGAATTGCCCCGGCTTCCGGGGAGTCGATTTTCGGCCAAATCGTCGATGGGCGCCCGCGCGGGGGAGCGGTCAAACGCAACACTCAGTCCGGGAGGCGGAGTTCGCCCCCCGGACCGGTCCGCCGCCCGCGGGGATGGAGGCGGCGGTGTCCCCCAGCCCACTGACTCCAGCGCAGCGGGCCGACCCACGCACCATCCATGGAAGCGCTCCCCTTATGGCCGGTGAAGAGCGCACACGCAGGCGCACGGCCACACACCCGGAGCACACCCCGACACCCCCGCTCATCCCTACCGGCAACAATCTCGCCATCCGGAACTGGGCCTCTTAACGCTTGGGATGCGGCGAACTACGCTGTGTGTGCTGATGTTTTCGCGGAGGCATATACCTGGGGGCTCGGCCAAATGCTCTTGCGGCCGAGGTTCCGGGCCACGGAGGTCGTCGTCACGATCGCCGCTGCCCCTGGGGGAACGCAGCACGAATGCCGCGCGGTCAAGCCATCGCACGGCAGCCGTCTGTGTCGAGGGGTGGCGCATGTCCAGGGAGCAACGCGGGCCGAACGAAAAGCTCGGCACCGTTCTCGCCCTCGCGGGAATCAGCAATGCGGGACTCGCCCGCCGGGTCAACGACCTCGGCGCACAACGCGGGTTGACGCTTCGTTACGACAAGACGTCGGTGGCCCGGTGGGTGTCCAAGGGCATGGTGCCGCAGGGCGCCGCGCCGCACCTCATCGCCGCCGCCATCGGCCAGAAGCTCGGCCGGCCGGTGCCGCTGCACGAGATCGGCCTCGCGGACGCCGATCCCGCGCCGGAAGTGGGCCTCGCCTTCCCGCGTGACGTGGGCGCGGCGGTGAAGTCGGCGACGGAGCTGTACCGCCTCGATCTGGCGGGCCGGCGCGCGGGCGGCGGCGGCATCTGGCAGTCGCTCGCGGGCTCCTTCGCGGTGAGCGCGTACGCCACGCCTGCGTCACGCTGGCTGATAACCCCGGCCGACAGCTCGGTCGCCCGTGACGTCACCGCTGAGGCGCCCCGCGAGACGGGGCACCCCGAGGACGGCGGGCCGCCGATGAAGGTCGGCCACAGCGACGTGGTGAAGCTGCGGGAGGCCGCCGAGGACGCCCGCCGCTGGGACTCCAAGTACGGGGGCGGCGACTGGCGTTCGTCGATGGTCCCGGAGTGCCTGCGGGTCGAGGCGGCGCCCCTGCTGCTCGGCTCGTACTCGGACGAGGTGGGCCGCTCGCTCTTCGGCGCATCGGCCGAACTCACCCGCCTCGCCGGGTGGATGGCCTTCGACACCGGCCAGCAGGAGGCCGCCCAGCGCTACTACATCCAGGCCCTGCGCCTGGCCCGCGCGGCCGCCGACGTCCCCTTAGGGGGATACGTACTGGCCTCGATGTCCCTCCAGGCGACCTACCGCGGCTTCGGCGACGAGGGCGTCGACCTCGCGCAGGCCGCCCTGGAGCGCAACCGCGGTCTGGCCACCGCGCGCACCATGAGCTTCTTCCGCCTCGTCGAGGCACGCGCGCACGCACGCGCCAGTGACGCACAGGCCGCCGGGGCGGCGCTGCGGGCCGCCGAGGGCTGGCTGGAGCGGGCACGGGACGGCGACAACGACCCGTCGTGGCTCGGCTTCTACTCGTACGACCGCTTCGCGGCCGACGCCGCCGAGTGCTACCGCGACCTGAAGGCGCCCCGGCAGGTGCGGCGCTTCACCGAGCAGGCGCTCTCCAAGCCGACGGAGGAGTTCGTCCGCTCGCACGGGCTGCGGCTCGTGGTGTCGGCGGTCGCCGAGCTGGAGTCCGGGAACCTGGACGCGGCGTGCGAGCAGGGCACGCGGGCGCTCGAGGTCGCCGGACGGATCTCGTCCGCGCGGACGACGGAGTACGTGAAGGACCTGCTGCACCGCCTGGAGCCGTACGGCGACGAGCCCCGGGTGGTGGAGCTGCGCGAGCGCGCCAGGCCGCTCCTTGTGGCGCCCGCCTAGCCCGCGCCCGGTCACCCCAGGTAAATGTCCTCTACACACAGCATGCTCGGCAACAGCAGTTACGCACTCCGTAACCCTCCGGTCCTCGTCGGGTTTGAGGGCGTTGTCAGTGGCGCAGTGCACTATCTGGTGTGGGGGATCCGGTTGGGCGATCTGGTCGGGAGGTGATGCGGGATGGTCCGGGACGTGGCGTACGACTGCGATGTGCTGGTGATCGGCGGCGGGATCGTCGGTCTCTCGACGGCGTATGCCATCACGCGCGCCGCCCCGGGGACGCGGGTCACGGTCCTGGAGAAGGAGCCGGGCCCCGCCCGGCACCAGACGGGGCGCAACAGCGGCGTGATCCACAGCGGGATCTACTACCGCCCCGGCTCCCTGAAGGCGCGGTACGCGGTGCGGGGCGCCGCCGAGATGGTCAAGTTCTGCGCGGAGTACGGCATCGCGCACGAGGTCACCGGCAAGCTGATCGTCGCCACGGAGCGGGACGAGCTGCCCCGCCTGCACGCGCTCGTGCAGCGCGGCAGGGAGAACGGCATTCCGGTGCGGGAGCTCGGCCCTGCCCAGATCGCCGAGTACGAACCCGAGGTGCGGGGCCTCGCCGCCATCCAGGTCGGCACCACCGGGATCTGTGACTACGGCGCGGTGGCGGAGCGCCTCGCGGACGCTTCCGGGGCGGATGTGCGGTACGGCGCGGAGGTCGTGCGCATCGACCGGCGGGCGGCGCTCGGGGTGGCCGTGCGGACCGCCGACGGCGCCGTGGTGCGCGGGAAGGCGCTGGTCAACTGTGCGGGGTTGCAGTGCGACCGGGTGGCGATGCTTGCCGGGGACGACCCGCAGATGCGGATCGTGCCCTTCCGGGGGGAGTACTTCGATCTTGCGCGGCCCGAGCTGGTGCGGGGGCTCGTGTATCCGGTGCCGGATCCGGCGTTCCCCTTCCTGGGGGTGCATCTGACGCGGGGCATCGGAGGCGGGGTCCATGTAGGGCCCAACGCGGTGCCGGCGCTCGCCCGCGAGGGGTACGGATGGGGTGTCGTACGGCCCCTGGAGCTCGCCGGGACGCTGGCCTGGCCGGGTTCCTGGCGGATAGCGCGGCAGCACTGGCGGTACGGGGCGGGGGAGCTGCGGCGCTCCCTCTCCAAGGGGGCGTTCACCTCCGCGGTGCGCAGGCTGCTGCCCGCGGTGACCGAGTCCGACCTGATCCCTGTGGACGCGGGGGTGCGGGCGCAGGCCGTGCTGCGGGACGGGACGCTGGTCGACGACTTCCTCATCCGGGAGGGGGCGCGGACGGTGCACGTCCTGAACGCGCCTTCGCCCGCCGCTACGGCTTCGCTGCCGATCGGACGGGCTGTGGCCCGGCGGGCGCTTGCGCTGCTGTAGGGCTGACCCTGCGGGGCTCTCCCCAAACCCGCCCCTTCCCGGCTGTGACATTTTGCGGCTCCGCCGCGTGGGGGGGGGCTCCGCCCCAGACCCCGCACGTGGCTCGGTCGATCACCGGCTCCGCCGAGTTCGTCCTCAACCTCCCCCAAGCTCTTAAAGAGCAGGGGCCCCCTCGACGGGCTGAATATTGCGGCCGGGCCGGGGATTAAAATTGCCGCACTGTGTCTGAGTCGAATGCCGCCCCCGAGCACCCCCGCCCCCCGCGCCCCAGAGGCGAGCCCCGTTTCCCCGACGGGCCCGTGCCCGACCCCGCCGGGTCGCACCACGAGCGGCGGATCCGCAGCTTTCAGCCCCGCAGGAGCCGGGTCACCACGAGCCAGGCCGATGCGCTGCAGCGGCTGTGGCCCAAGTGGGGACTGGACATCGACGGGCAGCGCGTCCTCGACCTCGAAGAGCTGTTCGGCGGCGAAATGCCCGTCGTGCTCGAAATCGGGTTCGGCATGGGCGAGGCGACCGCGCAGATGGCCGCCGATGATCCGGACACCGGGATCCTCGCCGTCGACGTGCACACCCCCGGGCAGGGAAATCTGCTCGGGCTCGCCGATCGCAACGGCCTCAGCAATGTCCGCGTCGCCAACGGGGACGCCGTCATCCTGCTGCGCGAGATGCTCCCGGCCGCCTCCCTCGACGGCCTGCGCGTCTACTTCCCCGACCCCTGGCCCAAGGCCCGCCACCACAAGCGCCGCATCATCCAGCCCGAGTTCCTCGACCTCGCCGCGCCCAGCCTCAAGCCCGGCGCGCTGCTTCACTGCGCGACCGACTGGGAGCCGTACGCCGAGCAGATGCTCGAAGTGCTCACCGCGCACCCCCTCTTCGAGAACACCCAGCCCGACGGCGGCTACGCGCCCCGGCCCGCCTTCCGGCCCTTCACCCGCTTTGAAGGCCAGGGCATCGACAAGGGGCACGTGGTCCATGACCTGCTGTTCCGCCGGGTAACAGAGGACCAGTAGCCGCCCCGGCGAAAACGCACCGTCGCGGGCCACCCCTGTCCCTCGTTAGGGTCAACGGCGTGGCCACCAGTTCTCCGCACGCGCACCCCATGCCCCCGGCGGGGCCCCCCGGGCTGCGCCACGCGCGCTGGTGGCAGCGGCGGGCCATCCGCGCCGCCGCGCTGGTCACCCTGCTCGCCCTCTCCGGGCTCGTCATCCTCGCCCTGGTACGCGAACAGACCGGCACCGAGGGGTTCTTGGTCGGGCTCGGGCTCGCCACGCTGCCCGTGCCGCTGCTCATAGCCGCCTTCCGCTGGCTGTCCCGGGTACAGCCGGGACCCTGGCGGAACCTCTTCTTCTCGTTCGCCTGGGGCGCCTGCGCCGCCGCCCTCATAGCGATCGTCGCGAACAGCTTCGCGACCCGCTGGATAGCCACCGCCACCGCCGACCCGAGCAGCGCGGACACCCTCGGCGCGACCGTCATAGCGCCGATCGTCGAGGAGACGGCCAAGGCCGCGGCCGTCCTGCTCGTCTTCCTCTTCCGCAGACGCGAGTTCACCGGCGTGCTCGACGGCGTGGTGATAGCCGGAGTGACCGCCACCGGCTTCGCGTTCACCGAGAACATCCTCTATCTCGGCAGCGCGTTCGGCACCGACCAGCTCAACGGCGGCAGCGGGCTCGCGTCCGTGACGGCGGCGACCTTCTTCGTACGCATCGTCATGTCGCCCTTCGCGCACCCGCTGTTCACCGTGCTCACCGGCATCGGCTTCGGCCTCACCGCGCTCGGCACCGGCCGCGGGCGGCTGCGCCGCGTGCTCCTTCCGCTCGCCGGACTGCTCCTGGCGATGGGCCTGCACGCCCTGTGGAACGGCTCGACGACCTTCGGCGAGTACGGCTTCTTCGCGGTGTACGCGCTCTTCATGCTGCCCGCGTTCGGGCTGCTGACCTGGCTGGTGATCTGGCTCAGGCAGCGCGGCCTGCGCGTGGTGCGCACCGAGCTGCCCGCGTACGCGCTCGCGGGCTGGCTCACGCCGCCCGAGCCGTACGCGCTCGGCACGATGCGCGCCCGCACCATCGCCCGCGACTACGCCTCGTACATGCAGGGCAAGGCCGCGGCGCGCACGGTCGCGGAGTACGAGGCGTACGCGACGTCACTCGCCCTGCTCCGGCACCGGGGCCGACGCGGCCGCGCGGGCGCCGACTTCGTCGTACGGGAGCGGGAGTTGCTGCACGCGCTGTGGGCGCGCCGCGAACTGGCCAGGCCCGCGCTCGCCTACGCGGCGCGGGCGACGGCACCCGTGCTCGTACCGATGCCGCCGCCGTACGGGTACCGGATTCCCCATCAGCAGGGATACGCGTACGCCGGGCCGGCGGCGGGACATCCCGCCTACCCGGCCCCGTACAACCCCTACCGCGGCTGATCAGGCGGAGGCCTTCGTCAGCGCGGTCACCTCGGCCTCCGTCAGTTCAAGATCGCCCACCGCGAGCAGCGCGGGCAGCTGCTCGACCGTGCGGGCCGATGCGATCGGCGCGGCCACCGTCGGCTGCGCGGCGAGCCAGGCCAGGGCCACGGTCGCGACCTCGGCGCCGCGCGCGGCCGCTATCTCGTCCAGGGCGGCGAGCACCTTCACGCCACGGTCGGTCTCCAGGTGCTTGCCCGCGCCCTCGGCCCGCGCGCTGTCGACCTGCGCGCCCGGACGGTACTTGCCGGTGAGGAAGCCGGAGGCGAGCGCGTAATACGGCACCGCTGCCAGGCCGGAGCGCGACGCGACCTCCTGGAGCGGGCCCTCGTAGGTGCCGCGGGAGACGAGGTTGTAGTGCGGCTGCAGCGCCACGTAGCGGGCGAGGCCCTCGCGGTCGGAGAAGTCGATGGACTCCTGGAGCCGCTCGGCGGTCAGGTTGGAGGCGGCGATCGCGCGCACCTTGCCCGACGTCACCAGGTCGTCGAGCGCGGTGATGATCTCCTCGACGGGGACGGTCGGGTCGTCGAAGTGCGTGTAGTAGAGGTCGATGTAGTCGGTGCGCAGCCGGCGCAGCGACTCCTCGGCACCGGACTTGATGGTGTTCGCGGACAGGCCCTTGTAGTCGGAGTGGGCGCCGACCTTGGTGGCGATCACGACGTCGGAGCGATGGCCGCGCGCGGCGAGCCAGTTGCCGATGACGGTCTCGGACTCGCCGCCCTTGTTGCCCGGCGCCCAGGCCGAGTAGACGTCGGCGGTGTCGACGAAGTTGCCGCCCGCCGCGGTGTAGGCGTCGAGCACCGCGAAGGACTGCGCCTCGTCGGCCGTCCAGCCGAAGACATTGCCGCCGAGGGCGAGCGGGAAGACCTCGAGGTCGGACGGGCCGAGCTTGCGTAGAGAAGTCATACGGGGCTCAACACCCTTACGGATCCCAGCATTCCGTACAGCGGGATGTCAGTTCCGCGCTGCCGGATGTGGGCATGCCGAGCCGGCAGCCCTGACGTCGGGGGGTTGCCGCCAGGACCGCCGGAGTCACAGGGGGGTGCCTCAGAGCGACTGGCCCTTGTCCCGCAGCCAGGCGGCCGGGTCGACCCCGGTGGAGTCGCCGCCGGGGTGGATCTCCAGGTGGAGGTGCGGCCCGGTCACGTTGCCGGTGGCGCCGACGCGGCCGATGGTGTCGCCGGTGGTGACCTTCTGGCCGGCGCTGACACCCATCGAGGACTGGTGGTTATACCAGATCTCGGTGCCGTCCTCGAGCTCCAGGATGGTGCGGTAGCCGTACGACCCCGCCCAGCCGGCCTCCTTGATGGTGCCGGAGTGGATCGCCTTGAGGGGCGTGCCCGTCGGCGCCGCGAAGTCGAGGCCGGTGTGGTAGCCGGAGGACCACATGGAGCCGGCCTGCCCGAAGGTGCTGGTGAGCGTGTACGAACTGAGGGGCAGGGTGTAGCTCTTGGCGAGCTTGGCCAGGCGCTCCGCCTCGGCCTTGCGCCGGGCTTCCTCTTCCGCCTTCTTCTTCGCGGCGGCCTTCTCGGCGGCGATCTTCTTCTCGGCCGCGGACTGCTCGGCGGCGGCCTGCTCCGCGGCCTTCTTGACGGCGGCTTCTTCCGCCGCCTTCTGGACCGCGTCGTCCGCCTGGTCCTGCTGGTTCTCGGCCTGCTGCATGATGCGGGCCCGCAGCGCCTCACCGGCGTCGGTGGTGCCCTGCTCGGCGTCGGCGGTGCTGACACCGGCGGTGGTGAGCGGAGCGGCGGCGGTCGTCACGCCGGCGTCGGAGGAGCCCGAGTCGGAGTCGTCGGATATCAGGGAGCCAACGCCGGGAAGGGACTTGGCCTCCGGCAGCGAGTCCGTGACGGCCGAGATGTCCGGCATCTCGATGGAGACCGGGGGCTTGCCGCCCTGCGCGGTGGCGATGCCGCCCGCGCCGACGGCGGCGATGACGCCCACGCCGAGGACGGTGGAGCTGCGGGCGAGCCCGCCGCCGCCCTTCTTGTGGACGCGGTGCCTGCCGCGAACGGGACGGATGGACTCCTCGGTCGGATTCCACTCCTCCCACGGCTCGTCGTCGTGGGCACCGAAGTTGTCGTCATTCGGCACGAAAACGGCTTGGGGGGCAGGCCGGTTGGACGCCACTGGGGCGCACTCCTTTCCTTCCTTCTCGCCTACCGGGTTAGCTGACGGGTTCGGAGCAGGAAGGTCTCCTACGAACACCTGGCACGGATGCACAGATGCCCGATTCACCCCAAGTTGGTGGTTCCCCGGCTCCCTTGCGGGATTAGGCGTGTGCGCACGGAGCCGACTCGAGTGACGGCTGGGACTACCGCGCTGCGTTATCGAACGTTAATAGACGGCAGGGCCGTATTCCAAGCCGTTCCGACTGATCGTTAACGCCGTTGGCCTGTACTTAACGGGACACCAGGGGCGGGAACGGGGCGAGTTGACCGTACTTCTTCACACACCGGACCTTCACATCGCCTTGACAGTACGTCAGTTGTTATGCGGAGTGATGCGATTCAGTCACGGCCCGTGACATCGGGCGGGGCAGCTTCCGGTGCGTCGCCGGAGTCCGGCCGCCGCACCGCGAGCAGCGCCATGTCGTCCGTCCCTCCCCCGCCGGTGTGCCGGCGCACCTCTTCGGTCAGCGTCGCAAGGAGCGAGTCCGGACCGTGGGGTCCTGGAAAGATCCGGCCGCCGAGCCGGGCCGCCGGGTTGTAGAACTCGCCGCGGATGTCCCGCGCCTCCGAGAGCCCGTCGGTATAGAGCAGCAGCATCGCCCCCGGCGGGAACTCCGCCTCGTCGGCGCGGTCCGGCCAGACCCCCAGGTCGCCCATCCCGAGCGGCAGCGCGGGCTCGCTCGCGGACAGCACGCACAGCCGTCCGTCGCCGCGCAGGAGCAGCGGCTCGGGATGCCCGCGGTTGAGGATGCGGATGACTCCGTCGCCGCGCGGGATCTCCGCGAGGACGGCGGTGGTGAACCCCTCGAAGGCGTCGAGCCCCTCGCGCCGCGTGCCCTCCCGCGCGAGCGCCCGCTCCAGGCGCTGCGCCACCGCCTCCAGGGTGGCCTCCTGCTCGGCCGCCTCCCGGAACGCCCCGATGACGACGGCGACGGCCGCCACCGCGCCCATCCCCTTGCCGCGTACGTCACCGACGATGACGCGTACGCCGTGCGGGGTGTCCTGCACGGCGTACAGATCCCCGCCGATGAACGCGTCGGCCTCCGCGGCCTCGTACCGCGCCGCGATGTCGAGCCCTCCGATCCGGTGATCCGGCTGTGGCAGCACGGCGCGCTGGGCGGCCTCCGCGATGGAGCGGGCGGAGGCGAGCTGTTCGTCGCTGCGGCGTACGACGCGGTTGATGAGGGCGGCGAGCACGGCGACGGTCGCCACGGTGAGCAGCTCGGTGACGGCCTCGACGTCGGTGGTGTTGCTGTTGCCGAAGTGCAGGGTGAGCACGGCGAGGCAGGAGGCGGCGCCGATGAGGGCGGTGCTGAGGAGCGAGTAGAACGGGGCGGCGATCAGCGGGGCGGCGGTGAACAGGGGCGCCGCGGTGAACTCCGGAGGGGTCGACATGTCGTACACGACCCCGATGACCAGCAGGAACCACGGGAGGGCCCGCACGAGAGCCCGTTCGTGGGTGACGTCCGGACTCGTGTCCGACCCCTCTGAGGGGTTTCTCGGACGTCCTCCTCGCTGCCCCACCGCTCGTCTCCCGCCGATGTCCGCGCCCGGGACCAGCCCCATGACCGCACCTGTCCAGGTTTCCCGCAGCGGCGGCGGGCTGCGAGCGGTGTGGGCCGACCGGATGACACAGATGACATGGCCGGGGGAATGCCGAAGGCCCGGATCCAAGATCTGGATCCGGGCCTTCGGACTTCAGTAGCGGGGACAGGATTTGAACCTGCGACCTCTGGGTTATGAGCCCAGCGAGCTACCGAGCTGCTCCACCCCGCGCCGTTGAAATGAACAGTACGCCATGTGGCGGGATAAAAGCGAACCGGTTGACGGGAGGAGCGAAACCGCAGGTCGCCAGGCGTTCTCGGCGTGCGTCAGGGCCTTCTCCGTGTCATCCCGGTGCGGGCTGGTCGACAGCACCACCTCGGTGCGTGTCGGGGAGGTATCCCCTTGCTCCCGTGGGAAGCCCTTCGACGCACTCGGCGGAACACGCGTTGACGAGGAGCGGCAGTACGTCGGTGGCGACGGCGAGCGAGATCCAGGCCTGATGCAGTCCGCGCCGGTCGAGAGGCTCGTCGCAGACGCTGCAGGTGCGGAGCCCGGTGGTGCCCCAGCGGGCGGGGTCAAGGTGCTCGAGGTCGATGCCGGCCGTGGAGTCCCGGGGCGGCTGGAGCTGCGGGAAGGGCGGGCGGAACTTGTAGTTGCCGAAGATCGAGCGCGTGCTGACGGTGCTGTCGACCAGCCGGGAGCACCGGGTGATCTCGTACGGGAACCAGTGCAGCCGATGTGAGGTGTAGGAGCTGAACCCCTTCAAGCTGGTCATGGCGCCGATCTCGGGCGGAATCCGAACCAGGTTGCTGCCGTACACCACCAGGCGCTTCACCTCGGTCAGCCGAGCGATCTCCGGAGGGAGCGTGACTATCTGCCGGCGCTCCTCGGGGCTCAGCTCCGGCAGCGGACGAAACTCCTCTCTGCCGTCTGCCGCCGCCTCGTCGATCAGCTCCAACAGATGCAGCCAGCCCGGGGCCGAAGTGTCCTGAACCTCGGGATGAAATTCGACCTGCCCTCCCGAGTGCGCGCGGCCCCGCCCGAAACACGCACACCGATCCTGCGTCCTCACGGGCGCACCGGCCGCCTCCGCCCCCTCGGGGTAGCGATTCTCAAACGCCCGCGGTCCATCCTCATGGGTCATGGCCACACGATAGGAACTGCACCCGTGCCGGGCCGGCCCAACGCAGAAGCGCCCCACCCGGAGAAACCGAGCAGGGCGCTGAAGAGCAGGTCAGCGAGGCTTTCCGCCGACCTGCCGGAGGTAGACCGTGTGGGACTCGAACCCACAACCGCTCACGCATGTGCTGGCCTACGACCTGCAGATTCCAACCCCAGCCAGGAAAGTGATGCGCCGAATCGCAGGAACGGTCGCCGCCAGCCGGAGCACTTACGCGAGACATCGCGGCGCGGTGGAAGAGACGACGTTCCAACGGACTTGCCTCCGTGGCGGTCGGCGCTCTTGTGCTGGTTCAGCTCTGGGGTGGCGTGATGGAAGGGCGCCCGCTTGCGCGCCATTCGGGTGCATCCGCGTCCTCGTGGAACTCCAGCAAGTGCTGACCCGCGTAGCGGGCGAGGGCGTCGCGGACCTCGTGGGGGCTGACGTGGAAGAACTCCCGTCGCAGATTCACCCGATTCACCTTGCGGCCCTCGAACTCCTGGTGGAGCTTCCGCTCCAGGCCCACCGCGTCCTCACTGAATATCAGCGCGTGCACGTCGAAGCGGAACGGAACGGACGCGTCACCGAGCTCATTGACGCGCTCCATGGGGTCGAGCCGCCGGGTTAGACCGATCTTGACCATGTTCTCGCCGAAGGCGCCAATGTTCGAGATCACATAGACGTATCCGGCACGGACATTGGCCTCGCGGAAGTCGACCGCCGCGACGGCGGCGTCGATCTCGTCCAGCTTCTCGCCCAGTTCCGCGAGAGCGGCCGCGTCGGCCGTCCCCGACGTCCGGAGGCTTTGCATGGCGTTCAGATAGTGGCGGCGCTCCTTCTCCAGCCGGGCGCGCTCGCGCTCGATCTCGCGCCGCAGCCTCTCCTCCTCGCGCTGCTGCTCACGCAGCTCCCTGCGCCGCTGTTTCTCCTCCTCCTGTTTGGCCAAGTAGTCCGCGGTCAGCTCCAGTTCACGTACCCGCAGGCGGTGGTACTCGGGAGTGACCTCGATCTGCATCGTCTTGCCGAGACGAGCGATGGTTTCGCGGGATTTCGTGAGCCGGTCGACGAGTGAGGCCAGCCGGTGCGGGCGCATTCCGCGCACTGCCGCATCTGCCTCCGCGTTGTAGGCGCGCAGCATCAGCTTCGAGAAGTCGCGGACCATCTTCCGGCCCTCGGAGAGAGAGCCGTTGACGGTCCAGTGCGTGGCCTTGCGAACGGCCCCGCCATTGCGGGCGAGCGTCTTGTACCTGTCCTTGAGCTCGGCGAGTTCATTCTTGTACGCGACCGCGTCGGCCAGCGGGTGGCGGAACTCGTAAATGCCTGCCGACTGGAGCAGCAAGAGGTCGTCAGTGGCGACCAGCTCATCGCGTGCTTGATGCAACTTCCGCTCAGCTTGCTGCGTCTCGCTTTCGAGCTGCGCGAGCTTGCGCTGTGCGTCGACCGTCAGCGCCTCGGCTCGCTCCGCGGCGTCCGCCACCTTGGAGTCGAGTACGGAGTCGATGCTTTCGACCTCGGAGACACGCTGGGCATACACCCGGCGGAGCCGCTGTTCCTCTTGCGCGAGGTGAGCGGCGTCGGCGCTCACCAGGGCAGCGAGCTGCTTGTACAGCTGCTCGTTGGCTGCCTGTTCCTCGGCGACGCGGGCCTCGGCGTCACGTACCTCTTCAGCGAGCCGAGCGGCTTCCGCCTCCGCCTGTTTGCGACGCCGTCCGAAACGGCCGCCCGGCCGCGGATGAGTGGATGGCGTGTCGGGCGCATCCCAGGCAGTTCCGGCCGCAGAGGTGGGCGGGGAGTTCGGGAGGGAATCGGCAGCGACAACCTCGGTTTGCGCCGGCATGGGCACCGAGGGGGCCGGCGACTGCGAATCTTTGCCCGCTGCCCTCCCGTCGGACCGAGTGATCCATGACCTGAGTCGCTCGTCGAGCAGTTGACCATCCTGTTTGTCGATCCCTTTGAATTGCGAGGTCCCGGCCCCTGTGGTCACGGTCAGGGCGCCCCGGGACCAGCCACGACTCCAGTTGACTGCGGTGATCTGTTCACGAGGGAACTCGTCCGTGCGGTCTAGCCCACATGCCTGGACCCAGAAGAACAGCCGCTGATTGGTGAGAACCAGTACCCCTTGCTTCCCGAGGAACGAGCCGGTCGCGAGTACGTCGACATGCTCTGTCGGCTTCAGCACCTGTGGCAGCGAGGAGAAGGAGTCCTGTACACCAGCAGACTCCCCGCTCATACGGGCGAGCGCGGCGTCAAGGTCGGGACGATTGGTCTGCATGGCCATAGGGCTTTCCAGGTTGGCGCAGCACCCCCCTCCAGTCTGGAGGCTGAAACCGCACATGGCCAGGGGCAATGGGCCCATGCCGTCGAGGTACAAGCCCGAGATGGGAGCTCGCCAATTCGCCGGTGCAAGGGTGCCAGGCATCGCTTCGGGGAGCCTGTCCGGGCGCTGCCTGGAAGACCCGACCAAAATCTCCTCTCAAACGATCACCGGAGACGCATCAATGGCCTGACCCGGATTCCGGATCAGGCCATTGACCTGGTATTTCTCTGTCAGGGTGGCGGGGTTTGAACCCACGACCTCTTCGTCCCGAATGAGGATCGGTCGCTGATCTTGCCTGTGCAGATGACGTTTCTCCTGGCCAGAGGCATGGTCTCGATCGACCTCACCGCAAGCTACCGTCCATAAATCTGCACCTTCCATCCCTCGGGAACCTGGCGGGGCTCGTACCCCGGCGGCAAGATCTCGTGGAGGTAATACCCGCCCTTGTCGCTGCCGGTGCCCCAGTCCGCGAGGGTGCGGCTCAGCAGGCTGACGAACGGGTCTTTGACGTTGTTCCACAAGATCAGAGGCTCTAGATCACCATCGCCGGTGTGCGCGTACGTCTCAGTGCTGTTCAGGCGAGCCCACCCGACGATATGGACGAGGAACAGTTCCTTCTCCTCTGTCAGCTATGGCGACGCGCCAGCCGTTCGGAGCCGCTGAGAAGCTGGAGAAGTCCCACTCTGTTTTTTTTGGCATGGTTCCGAGTGTGCTAGCGGGGGAGCCTTGCCAACAGAGGGCGTTGGATGGCCACGTGGGCGGTTGGGAGGCTTGGGGCTCACCCCAGAGTGGCTGTCTAAGGCCGTGGAGCCGACCGTCGGAGCGAACGCCTTGAACCCGTGAAGAAGAGTTCTACTCAGGCACCATCGTCAGTGCTGAGGGCGGTGCGCAACTCAGTCTTGGCTGCGATGACGAAGCGCACTTCTGCTTCTTCGAGTCGGTGCACGGCATCCCCGTACTGATCGCTGACAGCTGGAGGGCGAGGTGAGTGCCCCGCTTGGAGGAGGTAGAGGTCGTCGTCCGTGAGCCCTGTGCGAGCCAGCGCTGGGGCAGAGCTCTCGAGCGTCCTGTTCGCATCTCGCCGTTCCTGATCGCGCTGCTCGCCAGTCATGTTTCGCGATCGGAGCGGGCTGGCCTCAAAGGTATGGCTCAGTCGGGTGAGAGCCCCAAGTACGGCGTGTGCGGCGGACACGACTTGCTCTTCGGGGTGGTCCATAGCCCTCAGGAGTTTGGCGTGCGCCCGAGAGAACTCCGCTTGTCGGCCGTATATGGGCACCAACTTGCCCAGCTCGATGACCATGGAGGCGGCAGGAGCAGCTACAGCATCTGGGCCTTCGAGCTCAATGATCGTTTGTGCCTCCTTGAGGGATCTGAAGGAGCTGCTGAGCTCGGATCTCAGGGATGCAAACGCCTCATCGGTTGTAGCTTCCCCCGCTTCCTCGGTGCTGCGTTCCCCCGCTTCCCGCGTCTGGTGAGCGGCCAGCAGGAACGTGGCATAAGCCTCCCGCTGGATAGCCCGACGCCACTGCTTGTGAGCCGCAAATGCAGTCGCATGAACGGCGTCGAGGGCCGCCTCGTAGCTGGCCTCCGCTTGGGCTATGCCTGCACGGGCTGTCTCCTCGGCAGTGCGCAACGCGCCGCGCATCTGCCAGCGACCGATGATCAGCGCGCTTGGAATTCCTAGGGCGGTGACTGCGGCCGCTGCGATCGCTCCTACGCCTTGCAGATCCATGACCTAGATCTTGGCTCAGAGGTGGGCTCCGCAAGGAGACCTTGGACCATCTCCCAGTGACCGGCCACTACATCGCCTTGGGTGTTGGCCGTGCTCACGGCAGACCGGCGGCGTAGCCATGGACGGCGTCTTCAAGCGGGGACCGCAGCGGTCACACAGATAGACACGTGCACGGAAACAGGTGAGCCGCCTAGGGATGCTCCTAGGCGGCTCACCTGGTGTTTCAGCGGCCAGTCCGGCGTGACGATCGGATATCCAAGTCCCGGAAGCGATGTTCGGGACCTACTTGTCCGGCGATGAGGGCATCGGATGCTCCATACAGCGGCTCCGTATCACGCGGGGCGCAGCTGAAGCGGGGGATTCGTATGGCGTCGTTCGACTTACGTCTGGAGCATCGGGCTGTCCGGCTATGGGCGCGCCACAGGCTCTGGCTCAGGAGATCCGGCCAGCAGCGTGGCTGGGCCGGGGTTCGGAGAAGAGGGCTGGATGGGCCGTCTGAGTCGCGTAGAACCACCGTGCCACCCACCGGGGGACGAGACCCCACCCCTGGGGAAGCCGGTCCACCACGCTCGTTGGCGTCATCTCTCGCAGCCGGTCGAGCAGCTTGCCCGAACTGCCCTGCGCCCACAGCAACCGTCGACGCTTCACCGCTGCGACGGCGCTCCTGACCGGAGCAGCTAGCCGACGGCCGGTCCGTTGTCGCGCACTCTGGGTCATGTCCCACGCGGTGCCCACGAGCATCCAGACGACGATCCCGCCGATTACTATCCACAGTTCCACGCAAGGCAGTCTCGCCCATCCCACTGATGCCACGGCCGCAGTCTTCAACTGAGTCCACTGGACGAGACGTTGAAGGGTTCCGCTGGCGACGCCTCGGGTCCTCCCGAAACCACCGCATTCGGGCAATGCATATAGCCGTCCGAGCGGGAGACGCTTAACTACCATTGCCTCTTTCTTGGTTTCACCCAGAAGCCCGCAAAGAAGTAGATCCACCAGGCAGGGTTAATGAAGTTGATCCAGTTCTTTCTGTTCTTGAGATGACGTTCCCAGTAGGCGTCTTGCTCTTCCACAGAGCCAACAAGCCTGGCCGGGCAGCGGCCAAATGTCGGAACCAGGTCGCGGGTTGTCGACGGAAGCCACATGTGCAGAACGTAGACCATCCAGCCGCCATGAGATTTGGAGAGCCCTGACGGCCTGACATCAACTCGCGCACCATTACAGCAGATGGCCACATGCTTCGCGGCCAGCTCTGTTCGCATGGATCGCAGCGCCTGGAAGACATTGTCTCCGCTAGCCGTTGATTCGACTCCATCGGGTGATTCCAGGCGCAGACTCCAGGGGCCATCGCCTTCGACCACCATCTTCCATTCGACTTCCTGGCCGTCAAGTTGGACGTAGACTGGAATTTCTTCATTCATGGCCTGTATCCCGGATTCTCGATGATCTCACCCGTGCGCATTGCGTAGCGCCATCGTTCCGCGCGGACGATATTGCTCGGATCGATGTTCCGGTAAATAACTTCCCGTTCAGTCGGGAAACCGGTCCCGCGTATCCAAGATCGGATCGCACCGCCCAATGACCGGTTCACGTCGACACCGTACCCGTTTCCGCGAATCTCGTATACCCACGTGCCACGACCACGGGATGCCTGCGGGAAGACACCGGCCTGCTTGGCGCTCTTACTGGTGCCTACCCAGTTCGACGGCGTGTCGTGGAGCGCGTACTGGCCGATATCTTCATTGGTGCCCTTCGGATGGAAGCCTTTCTTGAATATCTCGAAGGGATGTCGCATATCTCCGCGGAACACGCGTCCCGGATTGATCACGGCTCTGAGGCGGACGTTGAAACTGTCCGCCACGCTTTGCCGACAGGGCGCAAGCCCCTCGGGGTCAGTCGCCGCCAGCGGGTTGTGGACGTAAGTGAGGGGGTTGGGGGCCGGCGAGAGGCCGAGAGGGTCGGGGCTGGTGTATCGGGCGGTGGTGGGGTCGTAGTGGCGGTGGTGGTTGTAGTGGAGGGCGGTTTCCGCGTCGGCGTACTGACCGGGGAACCGAAGCGGTGTGTACGCGGTGGCGTCGCTGTTCCAGGTGGTGGAGCCCCACAGAGTGGTCTGCGTGTGCCAGGCGATGTCTCCGTGCTCATCGACGAGTTCGGTGGGGGTTCCGACCAGGTCGGTGACGATCGCGTAGAAGCGAGCGTCGACCTCTTCCTGCGGGGAGGACGGCGTGAGCTTGCGCTCGATCTGGGTCAGGGGGCGATAGCCCTCGTGGTCCCAGGTGAGGACGGTTCCGGTGGCGGGGTCGTGCTGTTCGGCCAGGACGGGGCCGTCCCAGGCGAAGTGGAGGGACTCTCTGGGGGTTTGACCGTCGTCTGCCATGCGGTGCTTGGCCGTGCGGCGGCCCAGGGGGTCGTAGGTGTAGGTCCACACCGTGCCGTCTGGGGTAGTGCAGGATGTCAGGCGGTCTTCCGCATCCCAGGTGTAATGCCATACGTCTGGGGTGCGGGACAGGCGTGCCTTGCGGCGGCGGGTGATGCGACCTGCGGCGTCGTATTCGTAGTGAATCTGCCCGGCTGAGCGGAGGCGAGTGCCGGCGTAAGTGCGTTCACCGCGCGCTTCGGCATCGGGTGAGCGGTCCGGCCAGTGTGCTTGGGTCTGGTTGCCTGCGCTGTCGTATGCGTAGGTCTCGCTCCAACCGTCCGCAGTGACCGCGGTCGGGCGCCCCACCGGGTCAACGTTGAAGCGCTGTGCGGTCCCGGTGAGTTGGTCGGTGATCTGGGAGAGATGGCCGTCCACGCGGTAGTCGTAGGAGCGCCGACGGAGGGTGCCCCGGGCAGTGGTGACGGAATGACTGGTGAGGCGGCCCAGCTGGTCCCAGGCGGAGGCGAGAGTCACGTGGTCCGAGACCGTACTCAGGGTGCGTTCGCGTTCACGGCCGAGCTCGTCGTGGGTGAAGTTGAGTGTGTGGCCGTGCACCGCCAGTTGGGTGCGGTTTCCCGTCGCGTCGTAGGACAGATGTGTGACAGCGCCAGAGGGGGTGGTGCGCGAGGCGCGCTGGCCCAAGGCGTCGTAGGTGTAGCAAGTGGAGCGGCCGTCCACCGTTTCGGAGAGCACTTGGCCCAGGAGGTCGTGCTCCCGCGTCAGCGTCGAGGAAGGGGAAGTCGCGGCGGTAAGGAGACCTGTCGCGTCGTACTCGAACCGGGTCGTGGCGCCCTTGGCGGTCTTGGCCGTGAGGTTGCCGAGTGCGTCGTAGGTATGGGTGATTCGATCGCCCAATGGCGTGGTTCGCGCGAGCAGTTGGCCGACGGCGTCCAGTTCGTAGTGCTGTTCTCTGCCGTCGAAATCAGACTCAGCGACGAGCCGACCTGCTGCGTCATAGGTGTAGTTCCAAGTCAGGCCCTGAGGGTTGGTGACCTGGGTGACGTGCAGCTCGGTGTCGTGGGTGAATTCATAACGCGCTCCGTCCGGGCCGGTGCGGGCGGTCAGCAGGTCGAAGTGGGTGTACTCGAAGTGGGAGACCGCACCCGTGGTGTCGGTGTGGCTGGTGCAGTTCCCTTCGCCGTCGTAGGTCCACGACTCGGTGGCGCCGTCCGGGGAGATGCGTCGAGCCAGGTGGCCTTCGGCGGTCCACTCCTGGCGGATCGTCGCTCCGGTGGCATTCGTGATCGCGGTCGGCCTGCCGAAGGGGTCCCGCTCGTAGCGGGTCTCCGCGCCCAGTGCGTCAGTGATCGAAATCGGGAGCCCGGCTGCGTCGCAGTGGATCGTCGTGGTGTTGCCCAGTGGATCGATCACAGCGGTGGGGCGGCCGGCGGCGTCGTAAGTGAAGCGGGTCGTCTGCCCAGCCGGGTCGGTGACCGCCGTACGGTTGCCGCGCTCGTCGCATTCCTGCCGCCAGACGGCGCCGGTGGGGCCGTGCACCGCTGTGGGCAGGCCGAGGCCGTCGTACTCTGTCCGCTCCTCGAGTCCGTCTGCTCGCCTGATCGACACGAGGCGCCCGTTCTCGTCGTAGGAGAAGCGGGTGGTCCGGCCGAGTGGATCAGTGACGGCAACCAGCTGGTGCAGGTCGTCCCATTCCTGGTGTACGGACTGCCCGTGAGGATTCGTCTCGCGTATGAGGCGGCTGGCCTCGTTGTGCTCGTAGCGGGTGCGGTTGCCCAGCGAGTCGGTGACCGTGGTGGTACGCGTCGCGTCGTCGTAGACAAGAGTGCCGGTGAGGAAGCCGTCACTGCCTTCCGTGCGGACGACCCTGCCCTGGTCGTCGTAGGTGTAGTGGTAGGCCGTGTTGTTGCGGTCGGTCCAGGAAGTGATGCGGCCGACTTCGTCGTAGGTGAAACGCAGTGGGAGCCCGGAGGAGTTGGTGACCTCGGTGAGGTGACCCTTGTCGTTGTAACCGTAGGAAACCAACAGCGTGCCCGTGCTGTCCCAGGGCTGGTCCGAGCCGAGCAAGCGAACGGCGCTGATCCGCGGCAGATCGGGGTGGCAGTCGAGCTTGAGCCGGTAACCGCCGCTGTGGACGAGCCCAATGGGAGTGCCGTCAGGCTCGTAGTGGATGGTGATCCGTTGCCCGTTGCGGTCAACGATCGCCTGCAGGGGTAGGTCGACCGCTTCTCCGTCCGCCGTGGGGTGCGGTGTGTGGAAGACGTACCCGAGCCCGGATACCGGATCAGTGATACGCAGGGCGCCGTCGACCTCGGTGTCCCAGGTGAGAGGCAGTTGCCCCCCAGCTTCGGGGAGAACCGGGCCGTCCGTGTCCGGGTGCAGCCGGGGGTAGATCAAGCGGGCGCCGTCGGGCGCGGCGTAGATGAAGCCGTCGTCGTCGGCCTGCAGGCGCTGATCGAGGGTCGAGGCCCAGGACTGCCCGAACCAGCCGCCCCACCGGTAAGAGGAGACGTGGGTGCGTTCCAGGATCAGCGGCAGGGCGGCCTGGAGCTCGACGTCGGTCTGTGGCAGCAGCATGTCGCCGGTGGCCACGTCGATCGGGTCGCGGGCGCACTTCTTGAGCAGGGACCGGATGGAGGCAGGGAGCTTTTCCCATTCCGAGGGGCGGAGCTTGAGCCGCGACAGGCCGGAGCCGTCCAGCTTCAATGCTCTGCCGAGCTTGGCGAGTTCGCTGGGCTTGAGTTTGCCGAGGCCCTTGCCGAGAGCTTTGCCCAGGGCTCCCGCGCCGACGCCGAAGGCGGCGCCGGTGGCCAGCAGCTCGGCCAGCTTGCCCGGATCCTTGAAGGCGCCAGGATCTTGCAGGGCAGCGTCGAAGGCGGAGAACTTCATGCCCTGGCCCGCGAGTTTGCCGATCCTGGCGATCGTCTTGATCTCTCCGAGGGCCTTCAGCGCCCGCTCCAGGCCGCGGATCGCCTCCAGGACGGTGCGGATGACCGAGGCCATGCGGGTGCCGGACTTCTCGATCCGGGCGATCAGCGCCACTACCTTCGCGGCCCGCGCACCAGCAGCAAGGCTGCCGGCGATCGCGGAGAGGCCGCCGGTCAGCACAGACAGGGCCAGGCCCGCGATCTCGAACTCGACGATCTCCGCGAGGATCACGCCTATCTCGGTGAGGAGTTCGTGGGCCTCGTCGGCGAAGTCGTCCAACGCCTTGGCACCGTCGCGCAGCGAGTCGGCCATGTTCGTGGCCTGCGTGCGGGATGCCTTGGCCCGCTTGTGGAGGGCCTTGGCAGCTTTGCCCTCCCACTCCAGGTCATTGAGCGCCGTCTCGGCGTCGCGGGCGGCAGCGTCGAGTCCCTTGGCCAGGGCCCGCCATTGCTTGGCTATCTCGCGGATGCCGTCAGGATCGACGGCCGGATCGGTGATCCCGAGGAACTCCAGACCGCTGGCGAGGGTGTCGCCGAAGGCGTGGTTGGCCTTGTTGATCCACTTCAGCGGGTTGAGATCTCCGGCATCGAGGTCGCCGGGGATGATGTCGAAGCCCATGTACAGCTCAGCCCTTCTTGGCGCGGGCCGCGGCCGTCAGCAGGACGTCCAACAGGTCGAAGGCGTCGGAGACATCGCCCAGGAACTTCGCCTCGGCCTCCCACTCCTTGTGCAGGTTCTTGGTGAGCTTGGCGATGGTGTCCATGCCGTCCTGAATGTCGTCCTTGGCGCTCATCAGCGAGCCCAGCACCCCGAACGCGGACAGGTCGTGCGAAGCAGCATTGAAATCATGGAGCGGCTTGCGAGTGTGGTGATCCACCTTGCCCAGCGCGGAGGCCGCCTTGTGCAGGGATTCCGCATCCTTCTTCAGGTCCGACATGCTGCCCACCCCCGTGGGTTGAGATAGTTCCGTGCGTGGTGTGCCGAGTGGCCGACGGCCTCGGTCAGCGGTTGATGGACTGGATCTCCTGCACGACGACGTCCTGTTCAGTGCCGAACACGCCATCAGGCAGCTTCTGTTCGCCCTCGACCCCGGTTCCCGTCCAATGGATCTTCCAGGTGACGGTGGCCTTGAGCTGATACGCATCGTCGCCGGACGCCCGCAAGTACGTCACGCCACACGGAGGGGTGTCGCCACTGTTGCCCTTGCTGTATGGCACGCCGATGCGGCCGCCCTCGATCGGGCACTGTCCGGAGGCCGGGTGCAGTTCAGCGTCTGGCGTCCCCGGTTCGATCTTGAGTGCGGCGGGCTCGGCTGTGCTAGTCGCTTCGATCCCGAGCCCGGGAACGGAGGCGGTGACCGACACTGGCTTGAACTCTGCCTTCTCCAGCCACGCCCACGTCGGCAGATTCACCGTCGACTTGTTCTGCGGCTTCAATTCGACCTTCGTACCGGGAACACGAATCTCGGAGTAGGCGAGCTGCGCGAGGATTTCCGGGGTGACGGCCTGCGGAGCGTCAGCGGGAGGTGGGTCCCCCTTGTCGACCCAGAAGGGGATCTTGTCGCAGTCCTGCGCCGCGGGGTCAGCCTCTCGCCCCTCGGTCACGAAGGCACCCCACCAATGCCCCTTGCCGGCTTTGTCCTTGTTGAAGTCCTTGTCGGAGTCGCCGCCCTTGTCGACGTACCGGCCCTGCGTCTCCTTGTCCCACTCTTCGGTGGTCGATGTGCCCATCCACTGGTACCGCATGTAACTCTCAAGTGACTTCGGGGTGTACTTGGGAGCGTAGTAGCAGGCAGGGGGAGTCCACGTTGCGGAAGACGAAGCGACGGGACCGGCGGAGCTGCCCTTTCCGTTCTTCGAGAAGTCGTAGACGATCCCCTTGGCCGACGCCGAGAGGGCGGGACCGCTGGCATCGCCGGAGACGCTGGTGTCGCTTCCCGGCCCGCCACCGAATGAGCCTCCTCCTCCGGGAGGCTTCTGGTCGGCGACGGCGGCAGGCGCCGCGCACAGCCAGGCCGCTCCCGCTACGGCAGCGATCGCGGCGGTACGGAGGAGCCGACTCACGGCTGGCAGCCCGTCGCACCGCGGGTGGATGCCATCTTCATGAGTTCCCAGACCCCCTGCTTGTTCTTCCTGAGCTGAGCGCTGTAGGCGACGTAGCTGTCCTTCGTCACCTTCGTCCGCTTGATCTCGTCCGTCTTGACGTCTCTGCTGAAGCCCTTGCTCTCATCGGCGCAGTATCCGATCGCCGCGCTGTCCTTGGACTTGACCTTCACGTTCCGGTCGAAATAGCGCACCGTCCCGGTGACGGTCCAGCCCGCATCCTTGAACGACTTCGCCCAGTCCCGGGCGGCCACAGCACCCTCGCCCTCGGTGTAGAACTCCAGGGCAGGCAGCTGAGGATCTCCAGCCACGATGGCCATGTTGAGCGCGCGAATCATGTCCGCGTTGTCCCTCAAGACGGCGTCCTTGACGGAATCCCCCGCCCGTTCTGGAGTGAAGGTGAGCTTCACGTCAGATGGCAGCTTGATCTCCGGCCGGTCGATCCCGTCCGCCGACGCGGACGGTGACGGCGATGCCGGCTTCTCGCTGCCCGCCTCAGCGCCGGCGATCTTGTCGTTGTCCTTGCTGTCGTCCGATCCGCCGCAGGCGGTCAGCAACAGGGCGGCGGAGGCCGTGAGCGCGGCCGCCACGCGCCGGGTCGAGCGAGTCACTGTTGTCTCCGGTGAGGTGAGGGTTAACTCGAGCGAAGCAACGCTATCCGTGACCGACTGGTGACGATGAGAGCGGGTCGGGCTTTGGCTGAGACGTACCGGGCATACCTGCTGTTGGCGGCTGCTTTCGCCTGCGTATGGCTTCGCTGCCCGGCTAGGAAACGGCCTGATCCGAACGAAACGGCCGGCTAGCTAGGAGTTCGACGGCGGCTCGGTGCACTGAGTCTGGGCTGCTTCGCGGTTTGCGGCCGACGCTACGCAGGAGCGTGCTGTTCCGGATGGGGTGTTCTCGGGGGCCGCTCGGCTCCGTGCTCTGGTCGGTGTCCGTGGTGGTGCCCGATGTGCCCAGTGCGGCTCGCTCGTCCTCACGGACGTGGTGGACGTGGACCACGTTCAGCCGCTTGCGCTCAGGGGCGAGGACACGGACGGCAACGTTCAACCCGTTTGCCGAGAACGCCACTTGACCAAGAGCGGCGAGGACTTCTCCGGCTAGCGCGGGCGAACCGCATAAGTCAACGCGCCGCCCACCAAGCCGCTCCGCTACTAGTCGCAGTGGTCAGCACCGCCCATACCCATACGGGGATGCGTTGAACGGTCAACCTGAATCCCCCAATGCGTAATTCGAGTTGTGGCCGCGCTTTGTGCTGGTGCTCACACCGTCCGGGCATGGGTGTCCTCCGTGGATTCCCTGTGGGGACTGACGGCTCATCCCACCCGATGAACGGTGCGGCGGGGTAGACGGCGAACCCTGGCGCAGCCTGGCGAATTTGCGCCTACCTGCTCAGTAGCGGTTACCGGCTAGTAGGAAAGTCAAACTCAAACGATCAATGCACCCCCCTCGCGATTGCGCTACCCCGTCTGGAGATGCCGCCCATGCCTCCAAGCCCCCCCGTGCTCGGTACCCGGGCGCCCCGAGCCAACCCGAGCCGACGGACGCTGCGCGACGCACCAAGGAAGCGGAAGCGGCGAGGGGCACGGCCAAGGGATACGGTGGCAGCGCATCCGAGCCCGCTACCTGTACGCCCATCCGTGGTGCGTGCTGTGTTCGCGCACGGCGACGGTTGCCGACCACTTACCCGATTCGCGCCGTTCCCTGGTCGCCAAGGGCGTCAAAGATCCGGACGCGCTCTCTCGGCTCGTCCGCTGTGCACGATGTGCCACAGCCGCGAGACTGGCCTCCCTCGGCATGCGTGATTCCAGCCGTTCCCCGGGCCCGGAAGGCCGAGGTATCCGCTGACGAGAGCCCTGATGATGTCCCGTCCGCTCACGCATCGCTCACGCACGAGCCGGAAAACGAAGAAGCGCCCGAGCCCACCGAAGTGGTCCCGGACGCTCCGTAGCAGGTCAGAGGGGGTTTCCCTCTCCCGCTCTCGGTAGACCGTGTGGGACTCGAACCCACAACCAATGGATTAAAAGTCCACTGCTCTGCCAATTGAGCTAACGGTCCGTGCCGACGCACCCCACGAGCATAGCGGGACGGGCCCCGTCGTCCGATCGGGTATCGCCTCTGGGCCCGTCGCGAGCTTCGCGCCGGGCCCCCGAGCGGGCCGGGACGGTCAGGGATCGGTCTTGGCGGGCGCCCCGGAGCGGGCCGCCTCGCGGGCCAGGGTGCGCTCGTGGTCCGGGTTGAGGAACCAGTGCCTGGCCGATGCAAGCCACCAGGTCGCGGCGAAGCCGAGGACCGTCAGGACCGCGATCGGGGCGTAGTTGAAGGTCTCCCAGGTGACCGGTGAGACCTGCGGGAGCATGAAGAGGACCGTGATCACACCGACCCAGGTCACCGCGACGATGCCGATCGGGCGCGACCAGCGGCCCAAGTGCCAGGGCCCGCGCTCGAATTGGTCGCCCTTGCGCAGCCGCAGGAGGGTCGGGACGACGTACGCGATGTAGAGCCCGATGACGGCGATCGAGGTCACCGCCGCGTACGCCGTGACGTTGATCAGGTACGGAAGTCCGAGCACCAGCGCGCCGAGCGCGGCGAGCCAGACCGCCGCGACGGGGGTGCGCGTACGCGGGTTGACCGTGTGCCAGATGTGCGAGAACGGCAGCGCCCCGTCCCGCGAGAAGGCATAGATCATGCGGGAGTTGGCGGTCACGGACGCCATGCCGCAGAAGAGCTGCGCGCCGATGACGACGAGCAGGAGCAGCTTGCCGGCGGTCGCCCCGAGGGCGTCGAGCAGGATCTGGGCGGGCGGTGCTCCCGTGGCCGACCCCCGCGCACCCTCGTACGACTGGATGGCGAAGGTGAAGCCGAGCAGCAGCACGAAGCCCGCGATCCAGGACGTCCAGATGGAGCGGACGATGCCGCGCGGGCCCGCCGTGGACGCGTCGTGGGTCTCCTCGGTCATGTGCGCGGACGCGTCGTACCCGGTGAAGGTGTACTGGGCCATCAGGAGCCCGATGAGGGCGACGTAGAGGCCGCTGCCCCACCCCGTGTTGTTCACGAACTCCGTGAAGACGAAGGACGCCGACTGGTGCGAGTCCGGCGAGAAGGCGAGCGCGCCGACGATGACCGCGACGCCGATGACGTGCCACCAGACGCTGACGCTGTTGAGCAGCCCGACGATGCGTACGCCGAAGGTGTTCAGGAGTCCGTGCAGTACGAGGATGGCGGCGAAGAGCAGGATCGTGCGCTCCTCGGTGACCTGGAAGTCGAACTGCAGGTTCAGGTACGCGCCCAGGAACGACGCGGCGCCGAAGTCGATGCCCGCGGTGACGGCGACCTGGCCGAGGACGTTGAACCAGCCCGTGAACCACGCCCAGGCGGCCGCCGTGCGGGGCGGCGCGAGGCGGTGCGCCCAGAAGTAGAGTCCGGCCGACGTCGGGTACGCGGAGCAGATCTCCGCCATGGCGAGGCCGACGAAGAGGGTCATCAGGCCGACGCCGACCCAGCCCCAGGTGATCAGGGCCGGGCCGCCGGTGTTCATCCCGAACAGGTACATCGTGAGGCAGCCGGAGAGGACCGAGATGATCGTGAAGGAGACCGCGTAGTTGGAGAACGCGGACATGCGGCGCGCGAGCACTTGGGTGTAGCCGAGCTCGGCCAGGCGCTCCTCGTCGGAGCCGGGTGGTGGTTCGCCGTTCTTTCCGTCAGTGGTCGTCATGCAGCAGCGTTGCCCACGGCAGGGACATGACACACGTCACGTTTGGCATACGGCAGCGGGCCCGCCCCCGAAGGGACGGGCCCGCTGCCGTTCAGTCAGTCACTCGGGCATCAGCCGACGACTCAGCCGTTGCGCTTCCAGCGCGGCTTGTCGTCGCGGCGGCCGAAGGAGCCGGTGCCGGTGCCGGAGCGGTCGCGGTTGAACGCCGGGCGGTCGTGGCCACCGGAGCGGGCGCCGCCGGAGGGGCGGTCGTCGCGGCGGTCACGGTTGAACGGACGGTCGCTGCCGCGGTGGCCGCCGGAGGGGCGGTCGTCACGGCGGAAGGAGCCGCCACGGTCGTCACGGCGGTCGCCGCCACGGAAGCCGCCACGGTCACCGGAGGGACGCTCGTCACGGCGGAAGCCGCCACGGTCGCCCGACGGACGCTCGTCACGGCGGAAGCCGCCACGGTCGCCGGAGGGACGCTCGTCACGGCGGAAGCCACCGCGGTCGCCCGACGGACGGTCGTCGCGACGGAAGCCGCCTTCACGGCGGTCGCCACCACGGAAGCCGGAGCCGCCACGGTCGTCACGACGCTCGAAGGAACGCCCACCACGGTCGCCACCCTCACGACGGTCGCCGCCACGGAAGCCACCCTCACGACGGTCGCCGCCACGGAAGCCGGAGCCACCGCGGTCGTCACGACGCTCGAAGGAACGGCCACCGCGGTCGTCGCGGCGCTCACGCTCGTAGTTGCCGCGCTCGTCGCGCTGCGGACGGCGGTTCTCGTACGAGGAGGAACGCTCCTCCCGCACCGGGGCGGCCTGCTCGGGCACCGAGACAGCGGCCTCGACGGCGGCCTCGGCAGCGGCGGCGGCCTCGGCCACCGCGGCCTCCGGGTCCTCACCGCGCTCGCGGGCGGCACGCGCGGTGAGGCGGGCGGCCTCCTCGCGCAGCTCGGTCGCGCGGCGCTGGGCGCGCTCCAGCTCCTTGGTGAGGTCCTTGACCTCACGCTCGGCCTGGGTCGCCGCGTTGCCCGCGGAGTCGGCCTGCACCTCGGTCATGGAGCGGGCGCCGGTGATCTCGGCGACCTCCGGCTCGAAGGCGCCGCCACCGTTGATGATGTGGCGCGAGGCGTCGACGCCCGCGTCCTCCATCAGGCGGAAGATCTGGCGGCGCTGGTGCGGCAGGGACAGCGAGACGACCGTGCCGGAGCGGCCCGCGCGAGCGGTACGGCCGGAGCGGTGCAGGTAGTCCTTGTGGTCGCCGGCCGGGTCCACGTTCAGGACCAGGTCGATGCCGTCGACGTGGATGCCTCGGGCGGCGACGTCGGTGGCGACGAGCGCGTTGACGTAGCCGTCCTTGAAGTCCGCGAGCGTCCGCGTACGGGCGCCCTGCGTCATGCCGCCGTGCAGCGCGTCGGCCTTCACGCCGGACTCGCGCAGCTGCTCGGCGATGCGGTCGGCGCCCAGCTGGGTGCGGACGAAGATGATCGTGCGGCCCTTGCGCGCGGCGATCGCGGCGGTGACCGGCGCCTTGTCGCGGGGCTTCACGATCAGGATGTGGTGCGTCATGGTCGTGACGTTGCCCTGGGCGCTGTCGACCTCGTGCGTCACCGGGTTGTTCAGGTAGCGCTTGACCAGCGTGGAGATCTCGTTCTCCATCGTGGCCGAGAACAGCATGCGCTGGCCGCCGGCCGGGACCTGGTCGAGCAGCTCGGTGACCTCGGGCAGGAAGCCCAGGTCGGACATCTGGTCGGCCTCGTCGAGCACCGCGATCTGGGTGTTCTCGAGCGAGCAGGCGCCGCGGTTGATGATGTCGCGCAGACGGCCCGGCGTGGCGACGAGGATGTCGACACCGCGCTCAAGGGCGTAGATCTGGTTGCCCATGGACGTACCGCCGCAGACGACCTTCATCTTCAGGCCGAGGACGTCGCCGTAGGGCTGGAGGGCGTCGGCGACCTGCATCGCCAGCTCGCGGGTCGGGGTCAGGATGACGCCGCGGGGCTTCTTCTTCTCGGTGTGGCCCTCGGCCAGCTGGGCCAGCATCGGCAGACCGAAGGAGAGGGTCTTGCCGGAGCCGGTGCGGCCGCGGCCCAGGATGTCCTTGCCGGCCAGGGCGTCCGGGATGGTCGCGGCCTGGATCGGGAAGGGGGTGTGCACGCCGTTGCGCGCGAGCTTGCGGACGACACCGTCGGGCAGACCGAGGTCGCCGAAGGTGATCTCGGGCTCGGCGTCGGCGTCGGCCTCGACGGCTTCGGCTTCGGCGTCGGTGGTGACCTCGGTGACGTCCTCGGCCTCGGCGGCCTCGACGATCTCGACGGCCTCGGCGACGGCCTCTACGGCGTCGTTCTCGACGGCCTCGACAGCCTCGACCGTCTCGTTCTCGGGCAGGACGGCGTGGTCAGAACTGAAAATGGACATGCGAAATGCGAAACCTTCCGGAGTCTCGGCACGCGCCCGTCAACTCCGTGATTTCGCAATGGACCGCCTCTATGCGGTCAGCCACGGCAAGGGAGAGTACGCGCCACGCGGCGCTCTTCTGTGTCGGCGCCGGGCAAATGGGATCAAACGATCTACCACCATACGCACCCACCACCCCATAAGGCAAACCGAGCTGTCCGGGGCACCTTCGATTCAAGGCCACACAGCCCGGCTCACCTGCGACGAAGCGGGTTTCGGCCAGCGGCCGATCTACGTCGATCCACCTCCGGAGTACGCCGGTCTACGCGGGCCCGGCCTCCGGAGAGGGCTCCCGCGACACCGGCTCCGTCGACCGCTGCCCGAGCTGGGTGTCCTGCTTGGGCTCCTCGTGCGCCGAGGAGGAGGGCTCCGGGGTGGGCGGCGTGGGCGTCGGCGTGGGGGAGGGCTTCGGCGGGGTCGGCGTCGGCGTGGGGGACGGCTTCGGCGGCTTGGGCTGGGTGGGGCTCGGCCCGCCGCCCTTCGTCGGCGACGCGGTGGCGGCGGCGCTCCCGGACGCGGAGGCGGAGGCCGGGGCCGCGCTGCCCGACGCGGCATCACCCGCGCCGGCGTCCCGCCCCGTGCCCTTGCCCGCCCACTTCCCCTGCCCGTTGCCCTTGGCGTCGCCGTGCCCGCCGCCGGAGCCACCGCCGGCCGAGCCGCTGCCCGGCGAGGCTCCCCCGCCGTCCGGGGCCGCCGCCCCGTCACGCTGCCCCGCGGAACGCGCGGGCCCCGGCGCATCTCGCCCGTCGTCACCGATGCTCATACAGCCCGCGGTCGCCACGACGGCCACCGCTGCCGCGGCCCACCTGACAGGAACGTACAACTGGCGCACGGCCGAGCACCTCCGAGGCGCTGGAAATCGGGACGCCCTGCCCAACTCCCCTGCCCCACAAGAGGACACGGACCGCGCCGCCGTCCCGTCAGCCGTAGCCGAGGGCGTGCAGCCGCTCGTCGTCGATCCCGAAGTGATGAGCGACCTCGTGCACCACGGTGATCTCCGTCTCCGCCACCACGTCCTCGCGCGACTCACACATCCGGAGTGTCGGCCCCCGGTAGATGGTGATGCGGTCGGGCAGCACTCCCGCGTACCACTCGCCCCGGTCGGTCAGCGGAGTTCCCTCGTAGAGCCCGAGCAGCTCGGGATCCTCGGTTGGCGGTTCGTCCTCCACGAACACCGCCACGTTGTCCATCAACCGCGTCAACTCCGGCGGAATCCGGTCGAGCGCCTCGGCGACCAGTTCCTCGAACTCTTCCCGCGTCATCTCCAGCACATCACCCATTGTCGGCCACGGTCCCGCATGGCCACCCGCCGCCGTGGGCATACGGGACCAATGACCCGCGACGTCACAGTCGTCATGCAGGGGATGAAAAGGATCAAGGGCATACGAAGGGCGCCCGCCGCCCTCGTGCGCCACTACCGCGCTCGCCACACGCACCCGGTCGGCGAACTGATCAGCCCTCCGCACCCGTACGGCCGCGCCATCGGCCTGGTCGCGGTCGTCGTGCTCGGCGCATGGCTCGGACTGCTGATCGTGGGCAGCGTGCACGTGCCCGTGGGCCCGATGGACACCCGGATGACGCTGCGCCCTTCGGCGACCGGCGGCACAAAGATCGACGTGTCGCCGCTGGGCGCCCTCGAACTGCGCTCGCACGTCGCGCCCATTCGCCTCGACGTGGACGTCGACCGCCTCGACCCGGTGCGCTCCCAGGCCCTGGTCGACCACCCCGAGCGGATCTCCGGGCTCCAGGACGAGGTGGCGCGGGACGTCGAGCACGGGGCCCTCGATCTGGCCGTACGCTCCTGCGCCGCCGTCGTCTCGGGCGCCACCGCCCTGGGCCTCGCCGTCTACCGCCGACCGCGCCGCGCACTGGCGGCGGGCGGTCTGGCCCTTGCCCTGCTCGCGGCGTCGGGCACGGCGGCGTACGCGACATGGAACCCCAAGTCGGTCCTTGAGCCGAAGTTCTCCGGCCTGCTCAGCAGCGCGCCTTCCGTGGTCGGCAACGCCCGCAGCATCGTGAGCGAATTCGACGTCTACCAACAGGAGTTGGCGCGCCTGGTCACCAACGTGACGAAGCTGTACGACGTGACGTCGACGCTCCCCGCGTACCAGCCGGACCCCACCACGATCCGGGTCCTGCACGTCTCGGACATCCACCTGAACCCCGCGAGCTGGAAGATCATCGCCTCGCTCGTCGAGCAGTACGAGATCAATGTCATCGTCGATTCCGGCGACACGATGGACCACGGCAGCGCGGCGGAGAACGCCTTCCTGGACCCGATCGAGGACTTGGGAGCCCCCTACGTCTGGGTCCGCGGCAACCACGATTCGCGCACCACACAGCGCTATCTGCAGGGCATGAAGAACGTGCACGTCCTGGACGAGGGCCGGGCGGTCTCGGTCGCGGGCCTGCGGTTCGCCGGGACAGGCGATCCGCAGTACACCCCCGACCGCTCGGTCGCGGCCGAGGGCAAGCCCGTCGAGGTGATGGCGGGCATCCGCCTCGCGTCGGCCCTGCGCGACCAGAAGGCGGCGGGCACGCCCGTCGACGTGGCCATCGCCCACAACCCGGACGCGGCGCGCGAGACGGACGGCGAGGTGCCGCTGGTCCTGGCCGGCCATGTCCACCACCAGGAGATGGAGGTCATGGAGGGCGGCACGCGGCTGCGCATCGAAGGCTCGACGGGTGGCAGCGGGCTGCGGGCGGTGGAGGGCAAGTACCCCGACCCGGTCGAGGCATCGGTCCTCTACCTGGACCGCGACACCCGCCGTCTGCAGGCCTGGGACGAGATCAGACTGGGCGGCCTCGGGCTGACGAAGGCGGAGGTCAGCCGCCATCTCCCCAAGGAGAACCAGCCGGGCGCGACGCCGTCGCCGCCCCCTCCGGACCGCTCTCCTGGGAGCGGTTCCCCGGCCCCCCGATAACCGTTTTGGCGATAGCTCCCCGCATCCCATATGCTTCTCACGTCCCCGACGCGCTGCAAAGCGCCCAGGTGGGCCCTTAGCCCTCATCGTCTAGTGGCCCAGGACGCCGCCCTTTCAAGGCGGTAGCACGGGTTCGAATCCCGTTGGGGGCACGCAACACCTTGTGCGAGACTAGTGCTCGCACAACGCTTGGTCCTGTGGAGCAGTTTGGAGTGCTCGCCACCCTGTCAAGGTGGAGGCCGCGGGTTCAAATCCCGTCAGGACCGCTTGCAGTTCTTCTCGAACTGCGTGGCTGGGTAGCTCAGTTGGTACGAGCGATCGCCTGAAAAGCGATAGGTCGCCGGTTCGATCCCGGCCCCAGCCACTTCCCCGAAGGCCCCGTCCAGTGGACGGGGCCTTCGCCGTTCCCTGGCCGGGGGGCTACCCCCGCTCGGCCTCCTCCTTCGCCGCGGCACGCCCCCGCCAGGCCCGTGCCGCGAAGAGCAGGGCGACCAGGACCACCACCCCCGCAATCAGCACGGAGTCCGGCACCGCCCTGCCCACTCCTCCGGCCCAACGCTCCACCGCGAACGAGTCGTCCACGTCGAGGAGGCCCGGCAGCGCCGTGGTCCCGTCGTAGGCGAGGAAGAGCGCCCCGAGGGCCACGAAGAAGAGGCCCGACAGGAGCGAGGTCGTGTGCAGTTCGAAGCGGCCGAGCCGGAAGGCGCGTCCCCGCAGCCACCGCCGCCGCCCCAGGTCGAACCGCTCCCAGAGCAGCGCGAGCAGGAACAGCGGCACGGCCATGCCAAGGGCGTAGACGGCGAGCAGCAGCCCGCCGTAGACCGGGCTGCCGCTGACCGCCGCCACCGTCAGGACGCTGCCCAGGATCGGGCCCGCGCAGAACCCCGCGAGCCCGTACACCGCACCCAGCGCGTACACGGAGAGCGCCGTCGTCGGCCGGATCCGGCCCGAGAGCTCCGCCATCCGCCGCGAGGCGAACCCCATCCCCACGATCTGCAGCACCCCGAGCGCGATGATCAGCCACCCCGCGAACAGGACCAGCTGATCGCGGTGCCCGAAGAAGAACCGCCCGGCGACCGACCCGGCGGCCCCCAGCGGCACGAGCGTCGTCGCGAGCCCGGCGTAGAAGATGCCGGTGCGCGCGAGGAGCCGTGAGGTCGAGTCGATCGAGTACGCGAAGAAGGCCGGCAGGAGCAGCGCGCTGCACGGGCTGACCAGGGCGAGGAGACCGCCAAGGAACGCCGCGAAGTACCCCACATCGGCGGTCACTTCTTGCCCGCCTTCGCGCTCTTCGCCGCCTGCTCGATCGCCTGGTCGAAGACCTCGTCCGGCTGGGCGCCGGAAATGGGCCGCCCGTTGATCAGGAAGGACGGGGTGGACGTGGCCCCCAGGCCGTACGCCTCCTCCTGGTCCTTCTTCACGGCGGCCGTGGCGGCAGCGCTGTGCACGTCGTCCGAGAAGCGGTCGACGTCCTTGACGCCGGCCTCGCGCGCCAGCTCCTCCAGCCGGTCATCGCCGAAGCCCTGCTCCTTCGAGCCCTCCGCGTACGCCGCCTTGTGGAACTGCCAGAAGCGGCCCTGCTTCCCCGCGGCCCACGCGCCCCGCGCGGCCCGCTCGGAGTCCTCGCCGAAGATCGGGAAGTTGCGCCACTCGATGCGCAGGGTGCCCTCGTCGACGTACTTCTTCACCAGGCCGGGCTCGGTGTCGCGGGCGAACTTCCCGCAGTAGCCGCACTTGAAGTCGGCGTACTCGATCATCACGACGGGCGCGTCCGCGCGGCCCTGCGCCAGCGGGTCCTTGGCCTCGCGGCGGGCCAGCTTCGCAAGCTCCGGGTAGACCCCGGCCTGCGGGTCGGCCGAGACGCCCGCCGCGGGCTCCTCCTTGGCGGTGACCGATGAGGGCTCGTCGGGCTTGGTCGCGGTGTAGGAGGCGACGCCGAGCAGCAGGGCGGCGACGGCGACACCCGCGCCGATGGCGATGTTCTTCTTTTTGTTGTTGTTCTTGGGCATCAGGGAGTTCTCTCTCATTCCTGGATACGTCGATGTAGGGGCCCGGGCAGGGGCATCTACACGCGCAGGATCGAGAGATCTATCGGCGACAGCGGCGCGAGCGGCGGCGGACCGCGCTCCGGTGTGAGGGACAGCACCGCCTGGTCGGCGCCCCAGGCACCGGACGCGGCATGGGCCTGGTGGAGGGCCGGAAGCAGTTCGTACGCAGAACTGGAGCGCGCCGGGGCCGCGGGGCCCTGACCGGCGTCCTGCCGACCGCTCTTGCCGCAGCCGGGGGCGCCCGCGGACTCCTTGGCCTGCACGGCCGCCGCGGGCTTCGCCACCTTCGCCGCCGGCTGCGCGGCCACCGCGGGTGCGCAGAACCCGCCGAGCACGACGAGCAGCACCGCCAGCAGGGGGCACCATCGCGTACGCACTCGGGACAACATCCCCGGAATCGTACGTCCCGGGGCGCCCCGGCCGATAAATCGGTTCGCCACCTCCGAGCGGCGGGTGAGATCCTGGACGCCGTTATGTCTACGCAGCCTGCCCTCACCCTCGACACCCTCGCCCCGCGTCTGTCCGAGCTCTCGCTGCGCGATGAGCACCGGATCGGCCGCCGGCTCGAGGGTGCGCGCCGGATCCGCAAGCCCGAGGCCCGCGCCGCCGTCATCGCCGAGATCTCGGCGGAAGTCGACAAGGCCGCGGCGCGGATGGCCGAGCGGGGCAGCCGCCTGCCCGCGATCACGTATCCCGAAGAGCTGCCGGTCAGCCAGAAGAAGGACGACATCGCGGCGGCGATCCGCGACCACCAGGTGGTGATCGTCGCGGGCGAGACGGGCTCGGGCAAGACGACGCAGATCCCCAAGATCTGCATGGAACTCGGCCGCGGCGTGCGCGGCATGATCGGGCACACCCAGCCCCGCCGCATCGCCGCCCGCACGGTCGCCGAGCGCGTGGCCGACGAGCTGAACACCCCGCTGGGCGAGGCGGTCGGCTGGAAGGTCCGCTTCACCGACCAGGTCGGCGGCGACACGTACGTGAAGCTGATGACGGACGGCATCCTGCTGGCCGAGATCCAGACGGACCGCGAGCTGCGCGCGTACGACACGATCATCATCGACGAGGCCCACGAGCGCTCGCTCAACATCGACTTCCTGCTCGGCTATCTCGCCCAGCTGCTTCCCAAGCGCCCGGACCTGAAGGTCGTCATCACCTCGGCGACCATCGACCCGGAGCGGTTCTCCCGGCACTTCGGGGAAGCCCCGATCGTCGAGGTCAGCGGCCGTACGTATCCGGTCGAGGTGCGCTATCGCCCGCTCCTGGAGGAGGACTCCGAGGACACGGACCGCGACCAGATCACCGCGATCACGGACGCAGTCGAGGAGCTCCAGTCGGAAGGCAAGGGCGACATCCTCGTCTTCCTCTCCGGAGAGCGCGAGATCCGCGACACAGCGGACGCGCTCAACAAGAAGAACTACAGATTCACCGAAGTGCTCCCGCTGTACGCCCGGCTCTCGCACGCCGAGCAGCACCGCGTCTTCCAGCAGCACACGGGCCGCAGGATCGTTCTCGCCACGAACGTCGCCGAGACCTCCCTGACGGTCCCGGGCATCAAGTACGTCATCGACCCGGGCACGGCCCGCATCTCCCGCTACAGCCACCGTACGAAGGTGCAGCGGCTGCCCATCGAGGCGATCAGCCAGGCCAGCGCCAACCAGCGCAAGGGCCGTTGCGGCCGTACGTCGGACGGCATCTGCATCCGCCTCTACTCCGAGGACGACTTCGTCTCACGGCCGGAGTTCACGGACGCGGAGATCCTCCGTACGAACCTGGCGAGCGTCATCCTGCAGATGACCGCGGCCGGCCTCGGCGACATCGAGAAGTTCCCCTTCATCGACCCGCCGGACCACCGCAACATCCGCGACGGCGTCCAGCTCCTCCAGGAGCTCGGCGCGCTCGACCCGACGCAGAAGGAAGTACGCAAGCGCCTCACCCCGCAGGGCCGCAAGCTCGCCCAGCTGCCGGTGGACCCGCGCCTTGCCCGGATGGTCCTGGAGGCCGACAAGAACGGCTGCGTACGCGAGGTCATGGTGATCGCGGCGGCGCTCTCCATCCAGGACCCGCGCGAGCGCCCCGCCGAGAAGCAGACGCAGGCGGACCAGCAGCACGCCCGCTTCAAGGACGAGACGTCGGACTTCCTCGCCTTCCTGAACCTGTGGCGGTACGTCCGCGAGCAGCAGAAGGAGCGCGGCTCGTCGTCCTTCCGCCGGATGTGCAAGTCGGAGTACCTGAACTTCCTGCGGATCCGCGAGTGGCAGGACATCTATACGCAGCTGCGTACGGTCGCCAAGCAGATGGGCATCCATCTGAACGAGGACGACGCCCCCGAGCAGCAGGTCCACATCTCCCTCCTCGCCGGTCTCCTCTCCCACATCGGGATGAAGGACGTGAAGGAGTCGAAGGACAGCGATCCCAAGCAGCGCGGCGGGCGGGGCGAGTATCTGGGCGCCCGCAACGCCAAGTTCGCGGTCTTCCCCGGCTCGGCCCTCTTCAAGAAGCCGCCGCGTTTCATCATGTCGGCGGAGCTGGTGGAGACCTCCCGGCTCTGGGCCCGCGTCAACGCGCGCATCGAACCGGAGTGGGTCGAGCCGCTCGCCCAGCACCTCCTGAAGCGCACGTACAGCGAGCCGCACTGGGAGAAGGACCAGGCGGCGGTGATGGCGACCGAGAAGGTCACGCTGTACGGCGTCCCGCTCGTCACCGACCGCAAGGTGAACTACGGCCGCATCGACCCCGAGGTCTCCCGCGACCTGTTCATCCGCAACGCGCTCGTCGAGGGCGACTGGCGCACGCACCACAAGTTCTTCGCCGCCAACCGCAAGCTCCTGACCGAGGTCGAGGAGCTGGAGCACCGGGCCCGTCGCCGCGACATCCTGGTCGACGACGAGACGCTCTTCGACTTCTACGACCAGCGGGTGCCCGAAGAGGTCGTCTCCGGGGCGCACTTCGACTCCTGGTGGAAGAAGAAGCAGCGGGAAGAGCCCGAACTGCTCGACTTCGAGCGCTCGATGCTGATCAACGAGAAGGCGGGGGACGTCTCCAAGGACGACTACCCCGACTCGTGGCGGCAGGGGCAGCTCAAGTTCCGGGTGACGTACCAGTTCGAGCCGGGCGCGGACGCGGACGGCGTGACGGTCCACGTCCCGCTCCAGGTCCTCAACCAGGTCACGGACGAGGGCTTCGACTGGCAGATCCCGGGCCTGCGCGAGGAGGTCGTGATCGAGCTGATCCGCTCCCTGCCGAAGCCGATCCGCCGGCATTACGTTCCGGCTCCCAACTACGCGAAGGCGTTCCTGGAGCGTGCGGTGCCCCTGCAGGAGCCACTGCATGTGACGCTGGCGCGCGAGCTGCAGCGCATGGTCGGCGTCCCCGTCTCACCGGACGACTTCGACCTCACCCGCGTACCGGACCACCTGAAGATCACCTTCCGGATCACCGACGAGCGGCGCAGGAAGCTCGCCGAGGACAAGGACCTGGAGGCCCTCAAGCTCCAGCTCCGCCCGAAGGCCCGCAAGGCCCTCTCCCAGGCGGCTGCCGCGACGGCCGAGCGCAGTGGCGGCGCGGCCGTCGAACGCTCCGGCCTCACGGACTGGTCGATCGGCACCCTCAGCCGCGTCTTCGAGACCCGCCGGGCGGGCCAGCCGGTGAAGGCGTACCCGGCGCTCGTGGACGACGGCTCCGCGGCAGGCACCGTGTCCGTACGCCTCTTCGACACGGAGGCGGAGCAGCAGCAGGCGATGTGGAAGGGCACGCGTCGCCTCATCCTGCGCAACATCCCGGTAAATCCGGCCAAGTTCGCCTCCGACAAGCTGACCAACGCCCAGAAGATCGCCCTGTCCGCGAACCCGCACGGCTCCATCCAGGCGCTCTTCGACGACTGCGCGACGGCCGCCGCGGACAAGCTGATCGGCGACTTCGGAGGTCCCGCCTGGGACGAGGAGTCGTACCGCAAGCTGTACGAGAAGGTGCGCGCCGACATCGTCGACGCGACGGTGCGGACGGTCGGCCAGGTCCAGCAGGTCCTCGCCGCCTGGCAGGCCTGTGAGCGGCGCCTGAAGTCGACGAAGAGCCCGACGCTGCTCGCCAACCTCACGGACGTACGCGCCCAGTTGGACGCGCTGATCCGGCCGGGCTTCGTGACGGCGACGGGGCTGCGCCGGCTGCCGGACCTGATGCGGTACATGGTGGCCGCCGACCGGCGCCTCCAGCAGATGCCGACGAACGTCCAGCGGGACACCTCGCGGATGGAGAAGGTCCACGAGATGCAGGACGAGTACGCCTGGCTCCTGGAGCAGTTGCCGCAGGGCCGCCCCGTGCCCCAGGACGTCCTGGACATCCGCTGGATGATCGAGGAGCTCCGCGTCAGCTACTTCGCGCACGCGCTCGGCACGGCGTACCCGGTCTCGGACAAGCGGATCGTGAAGGCGGTCGACGCGGCCGCGCCGTAGCCCCTCCAGGCGTGACGGGCCCATCGCGCAGCGTGAGTTCGACCGGTGGGCCAGGGCTGCTGTACAGTCTCTTCTCGCAGCGCAACGCAGAAAAAAGCGCCGCAAACGCAAGGTCCTGTGGAGCAGTTTGGAGTGCTCGCCACCCTGTCAAGGTGGAGGCCGCGGGTTCAAATCCCGTCAGGACCGCAGTAAGAGAACGGGCCGTATCCCCTTGGGGATGCGGCCCGTTGTCGTGCCCGCACCTTGACTGCGTCACATTCCGCCGGTACCCCAGACAACAGGGAGCGAGCGGGACGCTCCCCGTAGAGGTACGGAGGTGGCGCATGGCTATGTCCGCACAGCACGAGACGCGCGCCCTGTTGCGCGCCCATCTGGCGGCCGCGACCGGGTACCGCCATCTGACCCGGCACTGCCCGATCTGCCACCGGCTGCAGCGGCTCGCCCTGGAGGCCGCTCCCGCCCCTCAGGGCGGCCGTAAGAGCGGCGAGGACGAAAGTCCCCCCAACGCATGACCAAAGCCGCCCCGCGACCCGCCTCCGCGGTGGGAGGCTGAACTCATGGGCGCGGAACGCGAATCCGGCAGCTCCTCTAGCCCAGAGGCATCATGGGCAACAAGAGTCACGGCGTGTGACGGGTGTCACCGAGGAAGTTTTCAGAACCCCGGAACTTACACCCGTCCTACAACAGGTCAATTTAATATGTGCAATTGCACCACCCCGAGCGGCCCCCGGGCGGCCTCCGCCCAGCCGACCCGTCGGTAGCGCAACGGCACTCCTCAGAGACCAACAAGCCCGCCCACAGGGCCGCTCACCAGCACCTCCAGGGCGCACAAAAAAGATCGCGCTGGACCCGGCGGAGTCCAGCGCGATCGAAACGACTCACCCATGAGGCTCAGGCGTGGGACCCGTTGGGGCGGGACCCGCGTCGCGTGTAGCTAAAAGTCGGACGTTGCGGCCGGATTGGGGGACCCGGCAGCGGTCGTGCTCTTCGTCCTGGTTACTGCGGTTATGCGGTAAATCAGGCCTCGCTGCGCTGCTGCGGGATACCCGCGAGCAGTGCGCGGACCTCAGCCTCGCGGTAACGGCGATGCCCGCCGAGCGTGCGAATCGACGTGAGCTTGCCAGCCTTGGCCCAGCGCGTCACCGTCTTGGGGTCGACGCGGAACATCGTGGCGACCTCAGCCGGGGTCAGCAGCGGCTCGGCATCAGGGGTGCGAGCGGTCATGAGCGGCCTCCTCGGAGAACCGAACCTTCTCGGTTCATTCCTCTAAATTCTGCACCTTGACCCGCGTTGCCCGAAATGGCGGACGCGAGTCGAGTCGGTTATAGGACGAACGGCTTGTCCTCGGCACTACAACTACACCATCCGTCCAGCCACGTCGGCCAAACCGATGGAATTGCCCTCCCAGGTGTCTATCAGCGACGGAAGCCGATGGACCATGCCATAGCGGACAGTCACGCCACAGTGACGATCAGTCACAGAGCGATCAGGAGTCAACAGACCCCCCATAGCGTGCAATGCCGAGTATTCCGCCCATACATGGGCGGAAGGAGCCCTCCCCGGACTCCTTGTCCTATTTTGGCACGAGGGGGGGCGATGGGCGCAAGGCCCCGCTAAGTGCGGTCCGTCACGCTTGAGACATAAGCCCGGATCGGGACCTACGTCCCGTGTAGGCGGCACATAGGGAAGACCATAAGGCCTCAGGGTTCAGGCCTCAGTTCGAGAAGCGCCTCCGGCGTCAGTTCGAGAACTGACGGTCCCGGACCGCGCGCCACCGCTCCATGAGCCTCGCATACGCCTCGCCGGCACCCTCGCCGTCGCCGTTGCGCAGCGCCTCGATCCCCTCCGCCACATCCGCCGCGGAGTGGTCGTCGGCGAGCAGCTCCTCCGACAGGGCGTGCACGAGCCCGCCGTAGTCGAGCTCCACCAGCGAGCGCGGGTGGAACTCCTCCAGCCACCGCCCCACATCCGTGAGCCCGTCGACGAGCGGCCCCTCCTCGATCGTGTCCCGCAGCGTCCGAAGGCCGCGGGCCACCCGCCGCCGCGCCTGCACCATCGGCGTCCGGTAGCGAAGGACGGGCGGCGACTCCGCCGTCCCCTTCTCGTACTGCCGCTCCTCGTCCGCGACGAGCACGAACCAGTTCAGCGGGACCTGCCACCTGGACGTACGGATCCAGGGGCGGGCGTCCGGATTGCGGGCCAGCCACTGTTCGTAGTCCGCGGCCGTCTGGCGGCGCACCACCGGCGGCAGGACCGCGTCGAGGACCGGCACGGGCAGCTGCCCCGGCAGCTCCCCGAGCGCCTGCCAGCCGCGCAGCCGGGTGCGCCACGGGCAGACGCACACCACCCCGTCGGCCTCCACCACGAACGCGTCGCCGCTCTCGTGCACCGGGACCGGGATCGGCGGTGTGGGCAGCAAGTCGGCCAGGGAGCCACGGAGTTCGTCCTGGTACGAGGGGCGGTCCTTGCGACGCGCGTAGCGCTCCCAGCGGCCGCGCTCCGGCTCGGGGAAGGCCGCAAGGGGCTCATAGACGCGCAAGTAGGACGCGTACGGGACGACCAACGAGGACACCTTGGGCACGGCTGCTCCCTCCCCCGCACACCGGCTGGAAAACACTGCAAATCGTGCCATGGCCGAACTCCGCCGTACTCCATCCTGCGCCGGGAGAGGGTGATCCTCGGCACTGCGCGCTCCGGGGCGGTGGACAGGCTCTAGTCTCATGCCCATCGGGCCCCCGCCACCCGCACGGGAGCCCGCCCAACCGCCGCCACTCGACCGGGAGTCACCACAGTGACCGAAGCAGACAACGGCGTCCTGCACACCCTGTTCCACTCGGAGCAGGGGGGCCACGAGCAAGTCGTGCTGTGCCAGGACCGCGCCAGCGGCCTCAAGGCCGTCATCGCCATCCACTCCACCGCCCTGGGCCCCGCCCTCGGCGGCACCCGCTTCTATCCGTACGCGAGCGAGGAAGCCGCCGTCGCGGACGCGCTGAACCTCGCGCGCGGGATGTCGTACAAGAACGCCATGGCCGGGCTCGACCACGGCGGCGGCAAGGCCGTGATCATCGGCGACCCGGACGTCATCAAGAGCGAGGAGCTGCTTCTCGCCTACGGACGCTTCGTGGCCTCGCTCGGCGGCCGCTACGTGACGGCGTGCGACGTCGGTACGTACGTCGCGGACATGGATGTCGTCGCGCGGGAGTGCCGCTGGACGACCGGCCGCTCCCCCGAGAACGGCGGCGCGGGCGACTCCTCCGTGCTCACCGCCTTCGGTGTCTTCCAGGGCATGCGCGCATCCGCGCAGCACCTGTGGGGCGACCCGTCGCTGCGCGGCCGCAGGGTCGGCGTCGCGGGCGTCGGCAAGGTCGGCCACCACCTCGTGGAGCACCTCCTGGCGGACGGCGCGGAGGTCGTGATCACCGATGTGCGCGAGGAGTCCGTACGCCGGATCACCGACAAGCACCCGTCCGTGACGGCCGTCGCCGACACCGAGGCACTGATCCGCTTCGAGGGCCTCGACGTGTACGCCCCGTGCGCGCTCGGTGGCGCCCTGAACGACGACTCCGTGCCGGTGCTCACCGCGAAGGTGGTCTGCGGCGCCGCCAACAACCAGCTCGAGCACCCGGGCGTCGAGAAGGACCTCGCGGACCGCGGGATCCTCTACGCGCCGGACTACGTGGTGAACGCCGGCGGCGTGATCCAGGTCGCGGACGAGCTGCACGGCTTCGACTTCGACCGGTGCAAGGCGAAGGCGTCGAAGATCTTCGACACCACGCTTGCCATATTCGCTCGTGCGAAGGAAGACGGCATTCCGCCGGCCGCCGCGGCCGACAGGATCGCCGAGCAGCGGATGGCGGAGGCCCGCCGCCGCTGACCCCGCAGAGGCTTTGACAGGGCCCCGTCGACGTACCGGCGAGACAAGACTCACCCCCGTCGGCGGGTCGCCCGACAAGAAGAGGTTAAAATCGCAGTTGACCAGCGAGGACGGGGCTCCTCGCGGGTTCTGCGCCGAGGCGCGTCCTGCGGGCGACGTACCGTATGGCCGCAGGAGCAGGTACCGTGGAAGCCCTACGGACCGGCCTCTCTACGGAGAGCCCGTTCCTGATCATGAACGCGTGTCAAGACTCTGGGGTCACCAAGCCCCATATCCGAGGGGGTCGAGCCATGGGGCGCGGCCGGGCAAAGGCCAAGCAGACGAAGGTCGCCCGCCAGCTGAAGTACAGCAGCGGCGGGACTGACCTGTCGCGTCTGGCCAATGAGCTGGGCGCTTCGACTTCGCAACAGCCGCCGAATGGCGAGCCGTTCGAGGACGACGACGAGGAAGACGACCCGTACGCCCAGTACGCGGATCTGTATAACGACGACGAGGACGACGACTCTGCCGACGAGTCCGGTCCTTCGTCGCAGCGCCGCGGCGCTTGACCTCGTTGCAATCGCAGCACTTGCAGCATTCGCAGTTCTCATAGCAACTGCACTTCACCCGGTCCGGGGTGGTCATCACGCCGGACCGGGTTTTGTGCTGCCCTGAGGGCGGTCCGGAGACCGCCCTCGACGGCTTACTTTGCGTAGTCACCGATCAGGGCCGCGCCCGTGGTGTGCTCGCCGCGCTCGGTGATCTCACCGGCGATCCAGGCGTCCACGCCACGGTCCGCGAGGGTCGTCAGGGCCGCGTCCGCCGATTCCTCGGGGACGATCGCCATCATGCCGACGCCCATGTTCAGCGTCTTCTCCAGCTCGAGGCGCTCGACCTGGCCCGCCTTGCCGACCACGTCGAAGACCGCGCCGGGCGTCCAGGTCTCGCGGTCGACGATCGCGTGCAGGCCGTCCGGGATGACCCGGGCGAGGTTCGCCGCGAGGCCGCCGCCGGTGATGTGGCTGAACGCGTGGACGTCCGTGGTGCGGGTGAGCGCCAGGCAGTCCAGGGAGTAGATCTTGGTGGGCTCCAGGAGCTCCTCGCCGAGCGTGCGGCCGAACTCCTCGACCTTCCGGTCCAGGGTCCAGCCCGCGCGGTCGAAGACCACGTGACGGACGAGCGAGTACCCGTTCGAGTGAAGACCCGATGCGGCCATGGCGATGACCGCGTCACCCTTACGGATGCGATCGGGGCCGAGCAGCCTGTCGGCCTCCACGGCGCCCGTGCCGGCGCCCGCGACGTCGAAGTCGTCCGGGCCGAGCAGGCCAGGGTGCTCCGCCGTCTCGCCGCCCACGAGGGAGCAGCCGGCGAGGACACAGCCCTCGGCGATGCCCTTCACGATGGCCGCGACGCGCTCCGGGTGGACCTTGCCGACGCAGATGTAGTCGGTCATGAAGAGCGGCTCGGCGCCGCACACGACGATGTCGTCCATGACCATGGCGACGAGGTCGTGGCCGATGGTGTCGTACACGCCGAGCTGCCGTGCGATGTCCACCTTCGTGCCGACGCCGTCGGTCGCGGAGGCGAGCAGCGGGCGCTCGAAGCGCTTGAGGGCGGAGGCGTCGAAGAGCCCGGCGAAGCCGCCGAGGCCGCCGAGGCCCGCGACCTCGGGGCGCTGGGTCTTCTTGACCCATTCCTTCATGAGCTCGACGGCGCGGTCGCCCGCCTCGATGTCTACGCCTGCGGCTGCGTAGCTGGCACCAGTGGTCTCAGGCATGGTGATTGAGAGCTTTCGTGTCGTTACTACGGGTGGCTTACGGGCGACGGATCGCGTCGGCCGCTGCCGTGGACGCCGGACCGGCGGCCAGCTCCGTCTCCAGAAGCTGCTTGCCGAGCAGCTCGGGGTCGGGCAGGTCCATCGGGTACTCGCCGTCGAAGCAGGCGCGGCAGAGGTTCGGCTTGTCGATGGTCGTGGCCTCGATCATGCCGTCGATGGAGATGTACGAGAGCGAGTCGGCGCCCATGGAGGTGGCGATCTCGTCGATCGTCATGCCGTTGGCGATGAGCTCGGCGCGGGTCGCGAAGTCGATGCCGAAGAAGCAGGGCCACTTCACGGGCGGGGACGAGATCCGGATGTGGATCTCGGCGGCCCCGGCCTCGCGGAGCATCTTGACCAGGGCGCGCTGGGTGTTGCCGCGGACGATCGAGTCGTCGACGACGACAAGACGCTTGCCCTTGATGACTTCCTTGAGGGGGTTCAGCTTGAGACGGATGCCGAGCTGGCGGATCGTCTGCGAGGGCTGGATGAAGGTCCGGCCGACATAGGCGTTCTTGACCAGACCCGCGCCGAAGGGGATGCCGGAGGCTTCCGCGTAACCGATCGCGGCGGGCGTTCCGGACTCCGGGGTCGCTATGACGAGGTCGGCCTCGACGGGAGCTTCCTTGGCGAGTTTTCGACCCATCTCGACGCGTGAGAGGTAGACGTTCCGGCCGGCGATGTCCGTGTCGGGGCGCGCCAGATAGACGTACTCGAAGACACAGCCCTTGGGCTTCGCTTCCGCGAATCGAGACGTTCGCAGTCCGTTCTCGTCGATCGCGATGAACTCGCCGGGCTCGACCTCGCGGACGAAGCTGGCGCCGCAGATGTCGAGTGCCGCGGACTCCGACGCGACGACCCAGCCGCGCTCCAGGCGGCCGAGGACCAGCGGGCGGATGCCCTGCGGGTCGCGGGCCGCGTACAGCGTGTGCTCGTCCATGAAGACGAGGGAGAAGGCGCCCTGTACGTCAGGGAGGACCTTCATGGCGGCGTCTTCGATGGTCAGCGGCTTGCCGTCGTCGTCCACCTGGCCCGCGAGGAGAGCCGTCACCAGGTCGGTGTCGTTGGTCGCCGCGACCTGGGTCGCGCGGCCGTTCTCCTTGGGCAGCTCGGCGACCAGCTCGGCGAGCTGGGCCGTGTTGACGAGGTTGCCGTTGTGCCCGAGCGCGATGGAGCCGTGCGCGGTGGCACGGAACGTCGGCTGGGCGTTCTCCCAGACGGAGGCCCCGGTGGTCGAGTAGCGGGCGTGACCGACCGCGATATGACCCTGGAGCGAGCTGAGAGAGGTTTCGTCGAAGACCTGGGAAACGAGCCCCATGTCCTTGAAGACGAGGATCTGGGAGCCGTTGCTGACCGCGATTCCCGCGGATTCCTGGCCCCGATGCTGGAGGGCGTAGAGCCCGAAGTACGTGAGCTTTGCGACCTCTTCGCCCGGAGCCCAGACACCGAAGACGCCACAAGCGTCCTGGGGGCCTTTCTCGCCGGGGAGCAGATCGTGATTGAGTCGACCGTCACCACGTGGCACGACACCGAGTGTAGGCGAGATCGACCACTGGTCCGAATTGGGGATACGGGCCCTCTACGGAGCGTTAACACGGTGACTGTGCGCACCTGAGTACTAAGTCCGTGTGAACAGGCGACGGGCAGCGTTGACAGGGGCCCGGGCGCCCGTGAGGCTCCTGATCCATGCCCCAGCAGCCCCTCGGTGACCCGACGGTCACCCTTGTGGAGCGCCGCCACGTCGACCTGGTCCGTGTCGCGAGCGCCATCTGTCGCCGCGCCGCCTGAAGCCGCCTTTCCTTCCCTTCTTCGGGGCCCCTGTGCGGGGCCTCTCTTCAGGAGCGCAGCCATGTCTTCGTACGACCAGTCCGCTCTGTCCCGGCGCGCCTTCGGGGGCGCGGTGGGAGCCGGTGCCGCCGCCGCGGTGGGGCTGCCCGCCGTGGCCGAGGCGCGCGAGCGGCCCTTCCGTGCGGCCCGGCGCCCCGGCGGCAAGCGGCCGAACATCCTGTTCATCCTCGGCGACGACCTGGGGTGGGCGGATCTCTCCTCCTACGGGTCACCGCACATCAAGACGCCGAACCTGGACCGCCTCGCGCGCCAGGGCGTGCGGTTCACCGATGCCTACTCCGGGTCCGCGACCTGCTCACCGACCCGGTTCAGCCTCTACACGGGGCGCTTTCCGGGGCGTACGAAGGGTGGGCTCGCGGAGCCGATAGCGGACAAGTCCGTCGGGCTCGACCCGACGCATCCCACGCTGGCGTCGCTGCTGCGGGATGCCGGATACGCGACGGCGCTGATCGGGAAGTGGCACTGCGGGTATCTGCCCGACTACTCGCCCACCAGGTCGGGCTGGGACGAGTTCTTCGGGAACTTCGGCGGGGCCCTGGAGTACTACTCCAAGCTGGGGCTCGGCGGTGAGTACGACCTCTACGAGGGAGATGCCGAGTACAAGGACCTGCGCTACTACACGCGGATCCTGACCGAGCGGGCGAGCGAGTACGTCCTGCGGGACCACGGGGACAAGCCCTGGCTGCTCAATCTGAACTTCACCACCCCGCACTGGCCCTGGATCGCGGACGGCGACGAGGAGCAGAGCGCCGAGATCGTACGGAGGATCAAGGCGGGCGAGAAGGGTGCGCTCTGGCACCAGGACGGTGGCTCCGTCGAGAAGTACACGGAGATGGTGCAGGACCTGGACCGGTCGATCGGTGAGGTCCTGAAGGCGCTGAAGAAGTCCGGGCAGGAGCGGGACACGCTCGTCTTCTTCGCCTCCGACAACGGCGGTGAGCGCTTCTCGTACAACTGGCCCCTCTCGGGCAACAAGGCATCGCTCCAGGAGGGCGGAATCCGCGTGCCGACCATCGTGCGGTGGCCCGCGCGGCTCGACGGCGGGCAGGTCAGCCATGAGCCGGTGTTCACGCCCGACTGGACGGCGACGCTCCTGGAGATCGGCGGGGCGCGGCCGAACCCCGCGTACGAGCTGGACGGGACCAGCCTCGCGCCCTATCTCCTGAAGGGCGAGGAGCTCGCCGAGCGTGAGCTGTTCTGGCGGGTGCGTGGCGAGCGGGCGCTGCGGCGCGGGGAGTGGAAGTACTACCGGGGCAAGGGCGGCAAGGACCAGCTGTTCAACCTTGCCGCGGATCAGCGGGAGCAGGCCGACCGGGCGCCCGGCGAGCCGAAGCTGCTCGCCGAGCTGAAGGCGGCGTGGGAGCGGACGAATGCGGGGCTGCTGCCGTACCCCACTGCCTGAGTCGTTCTCGTACCCCGCTGCCTGAGCCGTTCTCGTACCCCGCTGCCTGAACTGAGCCTTAAGCGCGGCCTAAGAACCCTTCCCGGGGGTTCGCGCGGGCCGATGTGATCGCTAGCGTGCCTCGCGCGCGCCCCAGTTGATCTACAGGTCCCGCGCGAACCCCCACTCGGAAGGTCCCCCATGAAGCCGTCCCCGCGCCTCTGCCTCATACCGGCCGCCGTGGCCGCCGTCCTGACCGCAGCCGCCGCTCCCGCCACCGCCGCCGACGAGCCGGAGCGGCGCGTACAGGTCGCCATGGTGAACTTCACGGACAGCCGGATCCCGGACGCGGGGAAGCTCGAAACCGCCCTGAAGGACAACTACTTCGGGGCGTCCGGCTCCCTCACCTCGTACTACAACGAGGTCACGGGCGGTGCGACCACCTTCAAGGCCGCCGAGGGCGACGGCGTCACCGGTCCCGTCGACATCGATCTCGCGGCCACCGGCTGCGACACCGGCAAGATCAACGAACTGACGCGGAAGGCCCTCGCCGCGCAGGGCGTCGCCGAGGACAGCTACGACCATCTGTCGCTCGTCTTCCCCTCGGAGAAGGCCGGCTGCGACTGGCTCGCGCTCGGCACCGTCGGCGGCGGCACCACCTGGATGCCGATCGGCGCCGACGGCAAGATGTCGATGACCGCCCTGGTCCACGAGTTCGGGCACAACTTCGGCTACAGCCACCACATGCGGCTCCGCTGCCCCGAAGGTGACCTCGGGGCGGGCTGCAAGGAGGACGGCACCAGCCACAAGACCCCGATGGGCGGCGGCGGTTGGGAGGCCGGGCTCACCTCGCCCGAGCTGCTGCACAACAAGTGGCTTTCGGGTGGCGAGGTCGCCAAGGTCGGCAAGTCGGGTACGTACACGCTGCGTTCGTTGTACGGAAGCGGAAGCGGGGTCCGGGCGCTCGACATCCCGCTGGGCGACGACCGCCTGGTCGTGGAGCTGCGGCACGAGTCCGGCACGGTCGACGGCGAGATCCAGGGCGTGCACGCCTACCGGGTGCCGGGCGGCGACTACGCCAAGTCCGCTCTCCTGGACCCGACTTCGGACGCCGATGAGTCCACCGGAGGCGACGCGCCTGCCGATGCGGACGCCCTGAAGGCGGGGACGACGCTGACGGACAAGACGCGAAAGGTGAAGGTCGAGGTCGTGAAGGCGGGGGCGGAGTCGGCGACGGTGGCGGTGAGCCTGAACGGGGTGGCGTCGCCGGCAGCCCCCAACGACGCCCGCCCCGAAGGGGGTTCCACCAAGCTCGCCGAGACCGGCGGCAACGCGGACACCACCCTCGCCTACTCCATCGGCGGCGCACTGCTTCTCGCGTCAGGCGGCGCGTTCCTACTGAAATCCCGCCGCCGCAGCTAAGCGCCCCAAAGGGGCGCGGGGAACTGCGCGACCAGCCACGACGGCGCCGCAGCCGACAAACTACTTCGTCTTCAGGTCGGCATTCGCGCTGATGACCGTGCCGTCGGCGGCAGTGAGCGTCAGACCCCGGTGCGTCAGCCGGTAACTCACCTTGCCGTCAAAGAGCTTGAGCAGCTTCTTCTCGGTCTCGGCGGCAGGCCCCTCGCACATCATCCGGGTGCTCCGCGGCGTGCCCAGGGTGATCTCGTCGCCCCGCACATCGGCCTTGGCCGAGACGGTGTTGCAGCCGAGGTTGCCGCGGACGGTGCCGTCCTTGCCGAAGGTCAGATGGGCCTTGCCGTCCACCTCCTTCGGCAGGGAGGTCGTCACCTTGCCGTCGCCGAGGGCGTTCACGGTCCACTTGGTGCCCGTCAGCGGGGCGTCGGGCTCCGATGTGAAGGCCACGCGGTCCCCCTTCTCGGTGGTGAGCGTCAGCTTGTCCCCGTCGGCCTCGGCCTTCAGCGCGCCGTTGCCGAGGGTGCGTGTGAGCGTCTCCTCGAAGTCCAGCTTGTCGCAGCCCATGTCGGTCGACGTGGCATTGCCGAAGTCGACCTTGTCGCCGTCGACGGAGACGTCCGCGGAGAAGCCGTTGCAGCCGTAGTTGCCCTTGGCCTTCCCCTTGTCGTCGATCGTGACGTAGGTGCCGCCCGGGGCCTGCTGTTTCTTGCCGTCCACCGTGAGGCTCTCGACGCTCCAGTGCACTCCGGTGATGGGCAGCTCGGACGCGACGGAACCGTCGCCCTTGCCGTTGCCCGATCCGGTCTCGGTGCCGCACGCGGTGAGCAGCCCCGCGGCGGCGAGAGCTATGGCGGTGGTGGTCAGTCGCGTCTTCTGCATGCCGCTGTGACGGGACAAGTGGGGGTTCTGGTTCCCCCCGCCCTCCCGGGCCCCGGCTAGCTCATGACCGGCAGCAGCCCCGCCAGGTCCGCGCGCTCCCCGCTCGCGCTGACCTTCGCCTCGTCGAGCGCCGACTTCCAGTCCGTGCGCCCGGTCGCCAGGCGGATCCAGGTCAGCGGGTCGGTCTCGACGACGTTCGGCGGGGTGCCGCGGGTGTGCCGGGGCCCCTGCACGCACTGAACCACGGCGAACGGCGGCACCCTGACCTCGACGGCGCCGCCGGGGGCCTTCACCGCGAGGGCGTCGGCGAGCAGCCGGGTGCAGGCGGCAAGGGCCTGACGTTCGTACGCGACGTCGAGGCCCGGCACGGCGTCGTTCAGGTCGTCGGTGTGGACGATCAGTTCGACGGTGCGGGTGACCAGGAAGTCGTCGAGGGTCATCGCGCCGAACCGGGTCGGCGTCAGACGGCCGGCGGCGACCCCGTCCAGTGCCTCGTCATAGGCGGTCAGGGTCCGCGCGTACAGCTCACCGAGGTCCTGCGCGGCGAAGGCCCGCGACGCCTCGTCGACCTGGGCGGCGGCCGAGGCGGTCGCGAACGGCCAGTCCAGCAGGGCCACTTCGCGCGCCGGGGGCTCCGGCATGGCGAGGAACCTGCTGACCGCGCCGAGCGCCATGGTGATGTGCGCGGCGAGCTCGCGGACGGTCCAGTCGCCGAGCCGGGTCGGCAGGGCGAGCTGCCCGGGCTCCAGGGCGGCGACCGCTTCCCGTACGTTCCCGAACTGGGCGCGCACGGCGGTGCGGATCTTGGCGGGGTCGTACGTACGCGTGCGCTTCTTGGCCGGTGGCATGGGGCCGAGCCTAATGCGGTCCCGGGTAGCCCTGGAGACCCTTTTCGACCTGCTCGAAGGCGCGCTCGGCATAGGCGGCGCAGTCCTCGGCGATCGTGTCGAGCGGATCGCCTTCGAGGGTGCGGCGGTGGTTCTCCATGATGAGCGCGTTGCGGGCGCCGAGCAGCTGCGCGGCGGCGACCCGCGCGAGGAAGGGGTCGCCCGTCTCCTCGGCGAGCGCGTCCTCGAGGAGCTGCAGGGCGCGCATGTGGAAGACGACCATGCGGTGCGCCAACGTCGGTGTATCGCCGATCAGTTGGCGTACCTTCATGGCGCGCGGGTCACCACTGAGGCCGACCGCCGGGTCGCGCGCGGCGACCTGCTCGAGGAACGCCTCGCGCAGCGCCGTGACCGCGGAGTCGCCGGGCCTGCGCTCGCGCACCGCGCGGGCGGCGTCGCCGACGTGCTCCTCCATGGGGCTGACGATGACGCCTTCCTTGGTGCCGAAGTAGTTGAAGACGGTCATCTTCGACACCTCGGCCGCCTCGGCGATCTCCGCCACGGAGACATGGTCGAAACCGCGCTCGGAGCAGAGGTCCACCGCCGCCCGCCAGATCCGCGACGCGGTCTGCCTCTTCTTGCGCTCGCGCAGCCCGAGCTCCTCAGTCATGCAGGTCACGGTACCGGGACGGCTTCCTCCCCCACCGTGAACGTCTCGCGGTCGGCGGGCACTCCGACGCCCCGCCAGCGGCACCACCCGCCCGGCAGGAACCTCGTATCGGCCGCGCCCCGTGGTGTGCAGCCAGCCCGCGCCGGTCAGTTGACGCAGGTGGTGGTAGATCTGACCGGTCGTGCCGGCGTCCGGGAGCGCGGCCAGCTCGGCGGTAGTGCAAGCCCAATCTCCGGAAACGCCGAAGCCCCCGCCCGGACCAGGTCCGAACGGGGGGCTTCGAGCGGAAACGTCAGGCGAAGAGCCCCGGCAGGGTCCCCTCGTGCGCCTCGCGGATCTCGGCCAGGGAGAGGGTGAACTCGCCCTGTACGTCCACGGCGTCACCGTCGACCACACCGATACGCGTCACGGGAAGGCCCCGCGCCCCGCACATGTCGGTGAAGCGCAGCTCCTCGCTCCGCGGCACGGAGACGACCGCGCGCCCGGCCGATTCGCTGAACAGGAGGGTGAACGCGTCGAGACCGTCCGGGACGATCAGGCGCGCGCCCTTCCCGCCCCGCAGGCAGGACTCGGCGACGGCCTGCGCGAGACCGCCGTCGGACAGGTCGTGCGCGGCGTCGATCATGCCGTCGCGCGAGGCCGAGATCAGGATCTCGGCGAGCAGCCGCTCGCGCTCCAGGTCCACCTTCGGGGGCAGGCCGCCGAGGTGGTCGTGGACGACCTGCGACCAGGCCGAGCCGCCGAACTCCTCGGAGGTGTCACCGAGCAGGTAGAGCAGCTGACCCTCTTCGGCGAAGGCGATCGGAGTGCGCCGTGCGACGTCGTCGATCACACCGAGGACGGAGACGACCGGCGTCGGGTGGATCGCCGCCTCGCCCGTCTGGTTGTAGAGCGATACGTTGCCGCCGGTCACCGGGGTGCCCAGGATCTGGCAGGCGTCGGCGAGGCCACGGGTGGTCTCGGCGAACTGCCACATGACGTCCGGGTCCTCGGGCGAACCGAAGTTCAGACAGTCCGAGACGGCGAGCGGCCGGGCGCCCGTCGCGGCGACGTTGCGGTACGCCTCCGACAGGGCGAGCTGCGCGCCCGCATACGGGTCGAGCTTCGAGTAGCGGCCGTTGCCGTCGTTGGCGAGGGCGACACCGAGGCCGGTCTCCTCGTCGATGCGGACCATGCCGGAGTCCTCGGGCTGCGCGAGCACCGTGTTGCCCTGCACGAAACGGTCGTACTGATCCGTCACCCACGCCTTGGAGGCCTGGTTCGGCGACGCGACGACCGCGAGGACCTGCTCGCGCAGTTCGTCCGAAGTCGCCGGCCGAGCCAGCTTGTTGGCGTCGTCCGCCTGGAGGGCGTCCTGCCAGGACGGGCGGGCGTAGGGACGCTCGTAGACCGGACCGTCGTGGGCGACGGTGCGCGGGTCGAGGTCGACGATCTTCTCGCCGTGCCAGAAGATCTCAAGCCGGTCGCCGTCGGTCACTTCACCGACGACCGTCGCGATGACGTCCCACTTCTCGCAGATCGCGAGGAAGCGCTCGACCTTCTCCGGCTCGACGACCGCGCACATCCGCTCCTGCGACTCACTCATGAGGATCTCCTCGGGAGTGAGCGTGGAGTCGCGAAGCGGTACGTCGTCGAGCTCGACGCGCATGCCGCCGGAGCCGTTGGACGCCAACTCCGAGGTCGCGCAGGAGAGTCCGGCGGCGCCCAGGTCCTGAATACCCACGACCAGCTTCTCGGCGAAGGCCTCCAGGGTGCACTCGATGAGGAGCTTCTCCTGGAAGGGGTCGCCGACCTGGACGGCGGGACGCTTCGACGGCTTGGTGTCGTCGAAGGTCTCGGAGGCCAGGATCGAGGCGCCGCCGATGCCGTCGCCGCCGGTGCGGGCCCCGTAGAGGATGACCTTGTTGCCGGGTCCTGACGCCTTCGCGAGGTGGATGTCCTCGTGCCGCATCACGCCGATCGCACCGGCGTTGACCAGCGGATTGCCCTGATAGCAGGCGTCGAAGACGAGCTCGCCGCCGATGTTGGGCAGGCCCAGGCAGTTGCCGTAGCCCCCGATGCCCGCGACGACACCGGGGAGCACGCGCTTGGTGTCGGGGTGGTGGGCATCGCCCATCCGCAGCGGGTCGACGACCGCGACCGGGCGCGCGCCCATCGCGATGATGTCGCGGACGATGCCGCCGACACCGGTGGCCGCGCCCTGGTAGGGCTCGACGTACGAGGGGTGGTTGTGCGACTCGACCTTGAAGGTGACCGCGTAGCCGTTGCCGACGTCGACGACACCGGCGTTCTCTCCGATGCCGACGAGCATCGCGTCGTTCTCGGGGGCCTTCTCGCCGAACTGGCGCAGGTGCACCTTGCTGCTCTTGTACGAGCAGTGCTCGGACCACATGACGGAGTACATGGCGAGCTCGGCGCCGGTGGGACGGCGGCCCAGGATCTCGCGTACGCGCGCGTACTCGTCTTCCTTCAGGCCCAGTTCGGCCCAGGGCAGCTTGACCTCGGGGGTCTCGGCGGCGTGCTTGACGGTGTCCAGAGTCATCAGACGTTGACCAGCTTCTTCAGGATCGAGGTGAAGAATCCCAGGCCGTCGGTGCGGCCGGTCCCGATCAGCGGCTCGACCGCGTGCTCGGGGTGCGGCATGAGGCCGACGACGTTTCCCGCGGCGTTGGAGACACCGGCGATGTCCCGCAGCGAACCGTTCGGGTTCACGTCGAGGTAGCGGAAGACGACCCGCCCCTCGGCCTCGAGCATGTCCAGGGTCCGCTCATCGGCGACGTACCGTCCGTCGATGTTCTTCAGCGGTACGGAGATCTCCTGGCCGGCGTCATAGTCGGCGGTCCAGGCGGTGTCGGCCGTCTCCACGCGCAGCTTCTGGTCGCGGCAGATGAAGTGCAGGTGGTTGTTCTTCAGCATCGCGCCGGGGAGCAGGTGGGACTCGGTGAGCACCTGGAAGCCGTTGCAGATGCCGAGGACCGGCATCCCGGCCTTTGCCTGCTCGATGACCGACTCCATGACGGGCGAAAACCGTGAAATGGCCCCGGCCCGCAGATAGTCGCCGTACGAGAATCCGCCGGGGAGCACCACGGCGTCGACCTGCTTGAGGTCCTTGTCCCGGTGCCAGAGCGGCACGGCTTCGGCGCCGGCGACCCGGACGGCGCGCTGGGTGTCGCGGTCGTCGAGGGTTCCGGGGAAAGTGACGACTCCGATTCGAGCAGTCACTTCTCTTCCTCCACCTTTACGAAGAAGTCTTCGATCACGGTGTTGGCGAGGAAGGTTTCCGCCATCTCGTGGATACGGGCGAGGGCCGCGTCATCGACGGGCCCGTCCACCTCGAGTTCGAAGCGCTTTCCCTGACGTACGTCGGCGATCCCCTTGAATCCGAGGCGCGGCAGTGCACGCTGCACCGCCTGGCCCTGGGGGTCGAGGATCTCCGGCTTGAGCATGACGTCGACTACGACGCGTGCCACTGGCACTCCCGGTGTGTGGTGCTGGCTGAGCGGTCCCTTCAGACTACCTGCACAAAAATTCTACTCGCGTAGATTCGTAGAAACCTACGTGAGGACGGTCACGTTCCCACACCCATCCATGTATCGAACGGGGCACCTTCGCGAAAAATCCAGGAAAAGATCACGCATCGGCATTGCTCCCGGACACGCGGGGGGATTTAGTCGGGCTTCACAATGCAATGCCGGGCACTGTACAAAGGAAATGGCATTAGCCGATGCTTTGCACATAACAGTGCCCCTAACAGCCGGACAGTCGGCATCACCGCACGTCAACGCGGCGAGGCCGCACGAAGGGACCGATATTCGTGGCGCAGCGTGTCGTGGTCACTCTCTCTGACGACATCGACGGCGGGGAAGCGGCGGAAACCATCGCTTTCGGTCTTGACGGCAAGTCGTACGAGATCGACCTCAATCAAACCAATGCCAAGAAACTGCGCACGGCGCTCGCCCCGTACCTCGACGCCGCCCGCAAGCAGTCGAAGTCCGGCAAGGCCTTCCGGCACACGGCGGTGACGCCGGACCCGGCGGCCGTCCGCGCCTGGGCACGCTCGCACCAGATGGATGTGCCGCCGCGCGGCCGCATCCCGAAGAAGGTCTACGAGGCGTTCGAGGCGGCCAACTGAGCCTTGGCCCGCGGCCGCGCCGACCTGGACCGACAGCCGGCCAGGAGGGCCCCTCGGCAACCGACTTGACCTGCACCCCCGCCGGTCGGCTAAAGTCTGGAGCACGCCGAGGGGCAAGGCCGAAAGGCCGAACCACACGGAGTCTTGCGGGTGTAGTTCAGTAGTAGAACATCCCCCTTCCAGGGGGAAGGCGCAGTGTGCAATTCCTGTCACCCGCTCTGCATCGCCGATCAGGCACCCTTCTGGGTGCGGTAGGCTGGTGCTCGCACCGATCAGTGAAAGCTGGTCGGAGGCAATGCGAACGTAGCTCAGTTGGTAGAGCGCAACCTTGCCAAGGTTGAGGTCGCGAGTTCGAACCTCGTCGTTCGCTCCATTGAAGAAGGCCCCGGTCATCGCGACCGGGGCCTTCTTCGTGTCTCAGGGCTGCCGGGCTTCTGACATTTGTCATGCGAGCCGGTGACAGCGTGCACTGCTCCGGCCCTCACGGCCGGGGGACGCTTTTCCCATGACCAAGACTGACCAAGTGATCGACGTGACCGATCTTCGGCGCGTGTACGGGGGCGGTTTCGAGGCGGTCCGGGGGGTGTCGTTCTCCGTCGGACGCGGCGAGCTCTTCGCGCTGCTCGGGACCAACGGGGCGGGCAAGACCTCCACCGTCGAACTCCTCGAAGGGCTCGCCGCACCCGCCGGGGGGCGGGTGCGGGTGCTCGGGCACGACCCCTACGCAGAGCGCGGCGCCGTGCGGCACCGGATCGGCGTGATGCTCCAGGAGGGCGGCTTTCCCTCCGAGCTGACGGTCGGGGAGACCGTACGGATGTGGGCGGCGTGCACCAGTGGGGCGCGGCCGGCCGATGAGGCCCTGGAGATCGTGGGGCTCGGCAAGCGGTCCGGCGTCCGCGTGAAGATGCTGTCCGGGGGTGAGAAGCGGCGGCTCGATCTGGCGACGGCGCTCATCGGGCAGCCCGATGTGCTCTTCCTCGACGAGCCCACGACCGGGCTCGACGCCGAAGGGCGCCGCGAGACCTGGGAGTTGGTGCGGGCCCTGCGTGACAACGGCACGACCGTGCTGCTCACCACGCACTACCTCGAAGAGGCCGAGAACCTCGCCGACCGGCTCGCGATCCTGCACGAGGGGCGGATCGCGGCCGAGGGGCGGGTCGCCGACGTGGTGGCCGCGCAGCCGTCGCACGTGTCCTTCGAGCTGCCCGACGGGTACTTCGTCGGGGATCTGCCGCCGCTCGGCGAACTCGGCGTGAGCGGGCACGAGGTGACCGGCGGGCGGGTCCGGCTGCGGACGCACGAGCTGCAGCGGGCCGCCACGGGTCTCCTTGTGTGGGCGCGGGAAGCCCAGGTGGAGCTGCGGGGGCTCGATGTGCGGGCGGCCTCGCTGGAGGAGGCGTTCCTGCGGATCGCGCGGGATGCCGAGGGTGGCGCAGGTGCGGGTGTGGCTGCTGGTGCGGCTGCGGCGGAGAAGGAGACGGTGGCATGAGTGCGGTGACGGTGAGCAGGACCACCGCTTTGACGACCCCCGCGCGGCGGATGCGGGCGCTCGCGCGGGCCGAGCTGACGTTGCTCGGGCGCACCAAGGGCACCTTGTTCGCGGCGCTGTTCGTGCCGCTCGTGATGCCGTTCAGCCTGCACCAGGCCGCGGACGGCATGGACCTGAAGGGCGCAGGGCTCTCGGTCGGGTCCGTCGTCGTGCCCGGCGCCATCGGCGTCTCCGTGCTCTTCGCCGTCTACACGACGCTGACCACCGTCTTCGCGGCCCGCCGCGAGGAACTGGTGCTCAAGCGGCTGCGCACCGGGGAGCTGCGGGACGCGGAGATCCTCGCGGGGGCCGCGCTTCCCTCGGTCACCATCGGCCTGACGCAGTCCGCTGTCCTGGCGGTCGGCTGTGTCGCGCTGCTCGACGCGGGGGCGCCGAGCGCGCCCCATCTCGCTGTCATCGGCGTACTCCTTGGCCTGGTGATGTTCGCCGCCCTCGCCGCGGTCACCGCCAGTCTCAGCAGGTCCGTGGAGTCGGCGCAGGTGATGTCCATGCCGCTGGCGTTCACGTCGATGTTCGCTTCAGGGCTCCTCATCCCCTTCGAGGTCATGCCCGACAAGCTCGCATCGGTCTGCGAGCTGCTGCCGCTCAGTCCGGTGATCACGCTGGTGCGGGGCGGCTGGACGGGGAATCTCTCCGGGTACGAGACGCTGGGCGCCGTCGCCACGGCGGTGGCCTGGACCGTGGTCTCGGTGTTTGCTGTACGACGGTGGTTCCGCTGGGAACCGCGGCGTTAGAGGGAGTGGTCAGGCGTGGTCGGGCGGATTCGCGGGCTGCAGCGCGGCTGGCACGAGCGGAGCAAGATCGAGAAGGTCGAGTTCCAGAGCATGACCATGTGGCACGTCATGCCCTGGCTCTTCTTCTTCAGCTGGGGGTCCGTGCCGCTGGGCGTGAGCCTGCGGCAGGAGCCTCTCCCGCTCGTCCTCGGCTGCACGCTGATCGGCCTGGCCGTGGTGCAGTGCGTGCACGTCAACCGCACGCTGGCGCGCTCCCTCGACCACTACTTGAACCGCGCGGAACCACCGCGCCGCGACCTTGCCGTGTCGCTCGCGCTCATGGTCACGGTGCTCGGCCTCACGCTCGCCCTGCAGGCCGCGGACGGGGCCAAGGAAGGGATGCTCACCTTCCCCACGATGTTCGCGGTGATGCCCTACGGGCAGTCGCTGGCCTTCGCCGTACCGATCCGCACCTTCCTCATCCGGTTCGCCGTGATCGGCGCCGCGATGGTGGCCGGGTTCGCCGCGGTCGGCGTCCATGACGGGCGGCTGATCGGCACGGCCCTGGTGATCGTCTTCGGCGCGCTGGTCTCGCTGCTGTCCTCGCGCTGCGGCGCCTGGACGCTCTCCGTGATGTGGGAGGCCGACCGGTCCCGCGAGGTCGAGGCGCGGCTCGCGGTGGCCGAGGAGCGGCTGCGGTTCGGGCGGGATCTGCATGACGTGATGGGGCGCAATCTCGCGGTCATCGCCCTGAAGAGCGAGCTTGCCGTGCAGCTTGCGCGGCGGGGGCGGGCCGAGGCGGTCGACCAGATGGTCGAGGTGCAGCGGATCGCGCGGGAGTCGCAGCGGGAGGTGCGGGAAGTGGTGCGGGGGTATCGGGAGGTCGACCTGGCGGTCGAACTCGCCGGTGCGCAGGGGGTGCTTGAAGCCGCGGGCATCGATTGCCGGGTGGCGGGATCCCCTGCGGGGTTGCCTGCCGCGGTGCAGTCCGCCTTCGGGTGGGTGGTTCGGGAGGCGGCGACGAATGTGCTGCGGCATGGTGACGCGGGGCGTTGCGACATCGCCTTGGCGGTGACTGGTGAGCGTACGACTCTGACCGTCGAGAACGATGGTGCGCCTGAAGGTGGGCCGGAGCGGGCGGGGTCTGGGCTCGCCGGGCTTCGGGAGCGGTTGGCCGTGGTGGACGGGGTGCTGGACTTCGCGTCCGGCGGGGGGAAGTTTCGGTTGTCCGCGGAGGTTCCTCTGCCTGGTTCATCGGGCCCGGAGGCTGAAGCTGTGCCCGCCCTTCCCCAAGCTCTCGACTCCGCTCGAGCAGGGGAGACCCCACTCGCCCTGCGGAACGCCTGCCCACAGCATGAGCAGCCCGAGCAAGAGTGGGCGGAGGTTGCTCGGTGAGTGTGCGGGTTTTGCTTGCCGATGATGAGCACCTCATCCGGGGCGCTCTCGCCGCTCTGCTGGGGCTTGAGGATGATCTTGCGGTGGTCGCCGAGGCCGCCACCGGGCCCGAAGCGCTTGCCATGGCGCGGGCGCACCGGCCCGATGTCGCCGTGCTCGATCTGCAGATGCCGGGCGCCGACGGTGTGAGTGTCGCCACATCGCTGCGGGACGAACTGCCGTACTGCCGCACCATGATCGTGACGAGTCATGGCAGACCGGGGCATCTCAAGCGGGCGCTCGCGGTGGGCGTGCGGGGCTTTGTGCCGAAGACCGTCAGCGCGCAGCGGCTCGCCGAGATCATCCGGACCGTGCACGCCGGAAACCGCTACGTGGACCCGGAGTTGGCCGCCGACGCGATCTCCGCGGGAGACTCCCCGCTGACCGTCCGCGAGGCCGAAGTACTCGAACTCGCCGCCGACGGGGCGCCCGTCGCGGAGATCGCCGAGCGGGCCGCGCTGTCCCAGGGGACCGTCCGGAACTACCTCTCGTCCGCCGCCACCAAGATCGGGGCGGAGAATCGTCATGCCGCGGTGCGTCTCGCACGCGAGCGAGGTTGGGTATAGTTGGCTTCGCGCTTCGGCGCAGTGCGGACGTAGCTCAGTTGGTAGAGCGCAACCTTGCCAAGGTTGAGGTCGCCAGTTCGAACCTGGTCGTCCGCTCCAGATGAAAGGCCCCGGTCAATCGACCGGGGCCTTCTTCGTACGCCGACTACCAGGCCGTGCCCGTCAGACGCTCGTACGCCTCGATGTACTTGGCGCGCGTGGCGTCCACCACGTCCTGCGGGAGCGGGGGCGGCGGCTGCTCGCTCTTGCGGTCCCAGCCGGAGGCCGGCGAGGTCAGCCAGTCACGGACGAACTGTTTGTCGAACGACGGCTGCGCGCGGCCCGGCTGCCACTCGTCCGCGGGCCAGAAGCGGGACGAGTCCGGGGTGAGGACCTCGTCCGCGATGATCAACTGCTCGCCCTCGAAGCCGAACTCGAACTTCGTGTCCGCGAGGATGACGCCCCGCTCGCGGGCGATGTCACGGGCCCGGCCGTAGACCGCGAGGGTCGCCTGGCGGAGCTGGACCGCCGTTTCCGCGCCCACCTGGCGCGCCACTTCCTCGTAACTGACGTTCTCGTCGTGCTCGCCGACCTCCGCCTTCGTGGCGGGCGTGAAGATCGGCGCGGGCAGCTCGGAGCCGTCGCTCAGGCCGTCGGGCAGCGCGAGGCCGCAGACGGTGCGCGATGCGTTGTACTCGACCAGACCCGAGCCGGTCAGATAGCCGCGGGCCACGCACTCGACCGGGACCATCTGCAGGGACTTGCAGACCGTGGTGCGGCCCTCCCAGTCGGCGGGGGCGCCGGCCGGGACGTCGGTGGAGATGACGTGGTTGGGGATGAGATCGGCGAGCTGATCGAACCACCACAGGGAGAGCTGGGTGAGAACCCTGCCCTTGTCGGGGATCTCCGTGGGCAGCACCCAGTCGTAGGCGGACATGCGGTCGCTCGCGACCATCACGAGGTCGCCCGCCTCGTTCCGGTACAGGTCGCGCACCTTGCCGGTGTGCACATGCACCAGGCCCGGGACCTCGACAGGCTCGGGCTTTTCTACGAATCCGGACACGGTTCCTCCCCGTGGTTCTGGCCAAGTGCTCTCGATTCTCCCGTATGGGGGGACCGCTTTTAGCCAGGGGATGTCGGTGGGCGTCAGTCCCGCTTGCAGATGCGGTCCAGGAGGTTGGCCGTGGCGCGCTGGACGCGGGTGTCCACATGGCCGGGGCGGTCGAGCGCCGGGGACCAGGCGAAGGTGCCGGACGCGAAGACCAGGGCGCCCGACGGGGCACGGTAGAGGGACGACTCCTGGTGGCGGGTGGCGCCCTCGCTGTCCTCGTACGGGGAGTGGGCCAGGAGGATGCGGCCCTGGTGCTCGGGCAGGGCGGTGCGCGGGAAGTAGCGGTCGGCCTCGCCCGCGACCAGACCCTCGATCTCGTCGCCCTCGTGCGCGCCCGTCGCCTCCCACAGCCAGTGGTCGGCATTGCGTACGACGAGGGGGGCGGGGTCCGGGACGCGGCCCGCGTACTGGATGCCGAGCAGCTCCTGCTCCGCCTTGTCCTGCTCGCGCCAGAGGGCGGGCCTGCCGGGGCCGTGGCGCTTGCGGCAGGTGAGCAGGCGGTCCTCGACGCCGGACGGGGAAGGGCCCAACTCCACCTGCCAGTACATGGTGTTGGCGGAGAGGAAGACGAGGGACGTGCCGTGCTCGCGGGCCAGCTCCGTGGTGCGGCGCATGTTCGACGACCAGTACTCGTCGTGGCCCGGGAAGACCAGGCCTCGGTAGCGGGTCGGGTCGATGCGGCCCGCGTGCAGGTCGCGGGTGTCGGCGTACGCGAGGTCGTAGCCGTACCGCTCGGCCCAGCGGATGAAGTCGTAGGCGTGGCCCACGTGCAGGGGCAGGCCCGCGCCCGCGTATGGGCGGTCGAAGGAGACCGTGTGGGCGGCCTCGCTCTCGCCGAGGAGCCGGCCCTTGTCGTCCCATGCGTGATAGAGGCTCGCGCCCGTGCGGCCGTCCTCCGGATAGAGGTTGTACGCCTGCCAGGTGATGTCCGGGAGGAGGAGCAGCAGGTCGGCCGGGTGGCTGTCGCGGACCGTGAAGGGGACGTGCGAGCGGTAGCCGTCGACGGTGGTGAGGACCGCCACGTACGCCCCGATGTTCCAGTAACTCGGGATCTGCAGACGCCAGGAGAGCCACCAGTGGTGGCAGGAGACCGTGCGGTCGGCGGTGAGCGGGGGCGGCTGGACGATGCCGGAGAGGCGCGGACTCGTGGTGATCTTCGATGCCCCGTCCCCGCCGTAGTGCCCGATGCGGTAGATGTCGACGCTGAACTGCTGGGGCGGGTCCACCGTCACGTGGAAGTCGATCGCCTCGCCGGGGGCCGCGGCGCCGGTGGAGGTGAAGCCCTTGATCTGGCCGTGCACGTCGTCGGCGGTGCGGGGCCCGTTGGTACGGGTGCGGGGTGCGGGGATGTTGCGCGCGCCGGGGGCCGGGGCGTGGTCGAGGTACCAGGGGACGACCTGGCCCGTGTCGTCGAAGTAGTGCTCGGCGCCCCGGAGCCAGGGGAGCGGGCCCTGGCCGAAGGGGTCGGTCACGGCGTGCGCCAACGCGCCCGATTCCCACCTGCGGATCTGCTCCGACCCCATGTGTGTACCCCTCCCTCACTCCCCCGGGATTGCGCTGCGCTGTGCCGTCCGTTGCCCCCGTGCGGTGTTGCCTCTGACATGTCCGGTCCGGCGGTCGGTCCCAGCACATCACATTACGCACGCACTCCGTCACCGTTCGTCGCTAATCGACGAGAACGGAAGAGATCCTTCCGGGCGGGGTGGGGGATTGCTACCGGGTCGCCGGGGCGGGCTCGGGCTCGGGTCGCGGTCGAGCCGGGGTCGGACCGGGGTCGAGCCAGAGTCGGGCTCGGGCCGGTGTTCGTGCTCGTCCTCGTCCTCGTCCTCGGCTCAGACGAGCCGCACCGGCTTCTCCGGGCGGACGCCAAGCCGGGCGAGCCAGCCCTTCAGGGGGATCGGGTCGCCGTCCTCCACCAGGCTCAGGACGTGCGGCGTCAGGTCCGCCGCCCGCTCGCCGTCAACCAGCAGGGAGGGGCCGTCCAGCCAATCGAGTCCGGGCGCCGCACCCGCCGTGTCCACGGCCGCACAGCAGACCAGCGCCGTCACGTGGTCGGCGAGCAACTCCCGGCCCGTGCGAACTGGTTGGAGCGGGAAGAGCGGCAGCATGCCGTCGTCCCACAGCGCGTCGTCCGGGCCCTGTCCCGCCGGGGCGGGGCGTGGCGGGGCCGCGGCTTCCTCGCGGGCCAGCTCGGCGGTGAGCCCTGCGGCCAGGAGCCCGCCGCGGCTTTCGGGGGCCACTTCGTCGTCGGGGGCGACTCTGTCCTCGGGGGCGAGAGCGAGGTCGTCCGCCGGGTTGACGGACGCGGCTGGGGCGGATGTGTCCGTGCCGGGCTCCATGGCCTCGGTGTCCGGCGCCGTCAGGTGGTCGAGGACCCGGCCCAGGGTGGGGCCCTTGGCGTCGCGGGCCGTCGGGTCCGTGGCGTGGCCCACGCCCAGGGAGTCGAGGACCCGGTGGATGCGGGCGGCGTCCGTACGCCATTTGCGGTCGACGACCTCGTCCGGATACTCCTGCCAGGCCACCGGCGCCCAGCCAGGACCCGGCTCGGCGGGCCCGCCGTGGAAGAGGCGGGCGGCAAGGAGAGACGCCGCCTCGTCCACCGAGCCCGGCTCCTCCAGGAGATCGCAGGCGGGGCGCTCGCCCAGGCGGGACGCGAAGCCCTCGGCGAGGCGGTCCCTGCGGGACAGCTCGGTGAGGGCGGAGACCACGCCCGCGTCGAGCCGTGACGGCCAGCGGCCCATCCGCCAGGCGGGCAGCGCGACCTTGGTCAGGAGGCGGTCCCACCCGGCGTACGCCAGGCCGACCTGCTCCTGGGCGACGATCCGCACGCCGTAGTCCACGGCCTGGGCGCGCTCGGCGGCCGCTGCCGCGACGCCCCGCTCCATCTCGCCCGCGTGCCCCCGGCAGCTGCGCAGGAGCAGCCGGGCCACCCAGCCGACACCGCCGAGGACTGTGCGCGTGAGCGGGCCTCGACCGGGTGCGGAGGTGACCGCGACCGCCGCGTCGAGCCCGCGCACGAAGCGCCGGGCCGCGGCTATGTCGGGGTGCGCCGAGGGTCCCGTACCGGCCACGACCGGGGCGAGGACCGCGCGCAGCTCACCGACCCGCATCCACCACAGGAAGGGGGAGCCGATGACGAGCACCGGGGCCGCGGGGGGCTGGCGGCGCGGGGCGGGCCGCCCGTCCCGTACGCCGTTGCTCTCGGCGACCGGCGGCGGCGAGGCTTCCGCGGGTGGGCCGTGCGCGGGGTGGGTGCGGTCCTCGAGCCAGCTGTCACAGTCGGGGGTGAGCGCTATCGCCGACGGCGCCGGGACGTCCAGGCGGTCGGCCAGATCCCGCACCAGGCGGTACAGATCGGGGGCCGAGCCCTCGGTGATCGGGACCGTCGGGCTGACGGCGGGCCTGGCGCGGGCGACGACGAGCGCGATGCCCGCCGCGGCGAACAGCACGACGGCGGCGACGGCCGTCACGATGGAGCGCGCCACGTCCCAACTCCCGCCGGTGACATGGCCCGTGGCCCCGCCCGCGAGCAGCACGACGGCGACGGCCGCGGGCAGCAGTGCGACGGCAAGGGCCCTGCTGCGGATGCGCAGCACGGCGAGCGCCTGGGAACGCGCGGACTGCACGCCCACTTCCACACCCGTACCTGACACGACCTACGTCACCCCCTGCTGCCTGGTCCGCCTGCTGCCCCGCCGCCGGTGGGGACCGGTGCCGAGGGGCGGACGGCAGCCGCCGATGGATTTGCTCACTCCCCCACTGTGGCACCCGCCACTGACATCGCAATGCCGGTGGTCTGTTTGGCTCTGGGCACCTGAACCGCTTGCGCCGCACCCTAGTTGGGGTGCCGGGCATCGTCAGCCGGATGGGCCAGCGGTCACTCGATGGAATGGCTTTGGGTAAAGGTGGATGACGCTGAGGCCCCGGATCGAGTGTCGGATCCAGGGCCTGTGAGCTGTTCGCGGGTGGTGCTGTGATCTGTTGGCGGGTGGTGCTGTGAGCTGTCGGCGGGTGGCGCGTGGGCGGCCTTGGTTACGCCTCCGCCGCCGCCTTCGCCGCGATGTCGGTGCGGTGCTGGGAGCCGTCGAGGCGGATGCGGGACAGCGCCGTGTACGCGCGCTCGCGCGCCTCGGTCAGGTCCGCGCCCGTAGCCGTCACGGACAGCACACGGCCGCCCGCGCTGACGACCGCGTCGCCGTCGTGCTTCGTCCCGGCGTGCAGGACGTACGCGTCCGGTGCATCCTGCGCCACGACGTCGCCGAGTCCCTCGATGGGGTCGCCGGTGCGCGGCGTGTCCGGGTAGTTGTGCGAGGCGATGACGACGGTGACCGCGGCGTCGTCGCTCCAGCGCAGCGGGGGCAGGTCGACGAGGGTGCCGTTGGCCGCGGCGAGCAGGACTCCGGCCAGCGGGGTCTTCAGACGGGCGAGGACGACCTGCGTCTCGGGGTCGCCGAAGCGGGCGTTGAACTCGATGACGCGTACGCCGCGCGTGGTGATCGCCAGGCCCGCGTAGAGCAGCCCGGAGAAGGGGGTACCCCGGCGGCGCAGCTCGTCGACGGTCGGCTGGAGCACGCTCTCCATGACCTCGTCGACCAGCTTCGGGTCGGCCCACGGCAGGGGCGAGTAGGCGCCCATGCCGCCCGTGTTCGGGCCCGCGTCCCCGTCAAGGGCGCGCTTGAAGTCCTGGGCGGGCTGCAGCGGGACGACGGTGACGCCGTCGGTGATGGCGAAGAGCGAGACTTCGGGGCCGTCGAGGAACTCCTCGATGACCACGCGGTCGCAGGCGAGGGCGTGCTCGCGGGCCGCCTCGATGTCGCCGGTGACGACGACGCCCTTCCCCGCGGCGAGGCCGTCGTCCTTGACGACGTACGGAGCGCCGAAGGCGTCGAGGGCTTCGTCGATCTCCTCGGGGGTGGTGCAGACGTAGGAGCGGGCGGTGGGCACGCCGGCGCCCGCCATCACCTCCTTGGCGAAGGCCTTGGAGCCCTCCAGCTGAGCGGCCTCCTCGGAGGGCCCGAAGCAGGGGATTCCGGCGCTGCGTACGGCATCGGCGACCCCTGCGACGAGGGGGGCCTCCGGGCCCACCACGACCAGCTCGGCGCCGAGGCGGGTGGCCAGGGCGGCCACCGCGGTGCCGTCGAGGGCGTCGACCGGGTGCAGCTCGGCCACGTCCGCGATGCCGGCGTTGCCGGGGGCGCAGTGCAGGGCGGAGATGTCGGGGTCGAGGGACAGAGAGCGGCACAGGGCGTGTTCGCGGGCACCACTGCCGATGACTAGGACCTTCACGGTGGTCAGCCTATCCGCCGCGGGGCTTGCGATTGTGCGGGAGGCCGAGGATGACCCTGGGGCGGAGTCGTACGTTCCTCCAGAGCCCGGGGTGCTTTGTCCCCCTGCCGGGAGGGTTCTGCGTTCGGGTCCCCCTGCAGGGGAGAGCTGGCCGGTCCTCGGGTGCGGGTCGTATCCGGCCTGAGCCGCCGCTTCGCGCCGGATGTCTCCCGCCCACCCACCCGATTGCCCCGCAGCGAGGGGCGGGGAGCCGACGGCGGCCGCCTGACCGCGCGCTGCGGGGTGAACGGGTAGGCGGGTGGGAAATGCCCGGCGCGGGAGCGGCCGCACACCCTGCGCGGGCAGGCGACACTCACAGCCCCGGGCCCTGCACTGCGGGGCAAACGGGCGGGTGGGCGGGAAGATCCGGCGCGAAGCGGCGGGACAGCCTGCGCGGGCAGGCGACGCCCACAGCCCCCCGACCCTGCGCTTTGGGCAGGAAGGCCCGGCGCGGAACGGCGGGATGCCGGGGCTACCCCCGGCGACTCTGGGGCGGGCCCAAAGACCAGCCCGCGGCTCACGGCTCGTTCGTGTATTCCTCGACGATAGTTGCGCCCAGTTCGCGGACGATCAGGTCGTGGCCGGAGAGGGCCGATTCGACCAGGTCGGGGTCGTCGTCGGCCGGGGTGTCGTCCTCCGGGGAGACGTGGTCCGGGGTGGCCGGGCGTGGCTGTGGCGTCGGGGCGGGGGCCGGTTCCGGGGCAGGCCGGGACGGGGGCTGCGGGGCCGCTGCCGGAGGGGGTGTCGGCTGGTGCTGGGGGGCGGGGCGCGGGGGCGCGGGGGCGCTTCCCCCGAAGTTGACCGCCGCCGGGGGCGGGGCCGAGCCGCCGGAGGGGTCGACGATCGCCTCGACCTTCCACTGCACGCCGAACTGCTCGGACAGCGCCTGCCGCAGCACGTCCTCGCTGCCGCTGCTCGCGAAGTTGTCCCGCGCTCCCGCGTTGACGAAGCCGATCTGGAGCGTCGTCCCGTCGAACCCCGCCACCTGGGCGTTCTGGCTCAGCAGGATCCAGGTGAACCGGCGGCGGTTCTTCACCGCCTCCAGGATGTTCGGCCACAGGCTGCGCGGATCGGGGCCGCCCGCGGGCGGCGCCTGGGCAGCCATGGGTGCCGGCGCCGATGCGGGAGCCGGGGACGGCGTCGGTGCGGGGGCCTGCGGGGCCGGGGCTCCGCTCCCCGCGGGGGCAGCCGTGGGCCAGCCTCCCGGCCGCGGGGCCGCCTCGGCAGGAGCGGGAGCAGGGGCAGCGGCGGGAGCCGCCGGACCGCTGCCCGGCGCCGAAGCCGTCGGCCAGCCACCGGGCCGCCGCTCCCCCGCCGGAGCAGGGGCGGCAGGCTCAGGAGCGACAGGGGCCGCAGGAGCAGCGGGGGCGGCCGGAGCAGGCGGAGCCGCCGGTGCCTGGTCGCCCTGCGGCGCCCCCGGCCCCCGTACCGCCGCACGCGCGGCGGCAGGTCCGCCACCCGGAGGCACCGGAGCCACCGGCGCCCCACCGCCCGGCTGCGGCTGCATCCCCGCATGGGCCTCGGGCCCCGGAACGTACGCCATGGCGGGAGCGGCACCCTGGCCGCCGCCCGCCATGAAGTTGCCGCCGCGCTCAAGACGGTCGAGCCGGGCCATGACGGAACGCTCGTCGTCGTACGCCGCAGGAAGCAGCACGCGCGCGCAGATCAGTTCGAGCTGCAGCCGGGGCGAGGTCGCCCCCCGCATCTCCGTGAGCCCTTCGTTCACGAGGTCCGCGGCGCGGCTCAGCTCGGCGCCTCCGAAGACGCCCGCCTGAGCCTGCATCCGCTCGACGACGTCGGCGGGGGCGTCGATGAGCCCCTTCTCGGCGGCGTCCGGCACGGCCGCGAGGATCACCAGGTCGCGCAGCCGCTCCAGGAGGTCGGCGACGAAACGCCGCGGGTCGTTGCCGCCCTCGATGACGCGGTCGACGACCTCGAAGGCCGCCGCACCGTCCCCGGACGCGAACGCCTCGACCACGGAGTCGAGCAGCGACCCGTCGGTGTACCCGAGGAGGGACGTCGCCATGGCATACGTCACACCGTCGGCCGCCGCGCTGGCGAGCAGCTGGTCCATGACGGACATCGAGTCACGCACGGAACCTGCACCGGCGCGCACGACCAGCGGAAGCACACCGTCCTCGATGGCCACCTGCTCGCGGCCGCAGACCTCCGCCAGATACTCCCGCAGGGTCCCGGGGGGCACGAGGCGGAAGGGGTAGTGGTGCGTACGCGACCGGATCGTGCCGATGACCTTCTCGGGCTCGGTGGTCGCGAAGATGAACTTGAGGTGCTCCGGCGGCTCCTCGACCACCTTCAGCAGGGCGTTGAAGCCCGCTGAGGTGACCATGTGCGCCTCGTCGATGATGTAGATCTTGTACCGACTGGACGCCGGGCCGAAGAAGGCCTTCTCGCGCAGGTCACGGGCGTCGTCGACGCCTCCGTGGGAAGCGGCGTCGATCTCGATGACGTCGATCGACCCCGGGCCGTTGCGCGCCAGGTCCTGGCAGGACTGGCACTCGCCGCAGGGCGTGGGCGTGGGACCTTGCTCGCAGTTGAGACAGCGGGCCAGGATGCGCGCGCTCGTCGTCTTGCCGCAGCCGCGCGGGCCACTGAACAGGTAGGCGTGATTGACCCGGTTGTTTCGCAGCGCCTGCTGCAGCGGGTCGGTTACATGCTCCTGCCCGATGACCTCGGCGAACGACTCCGGGCGATAACGGCGGTACAGCGCGAGAGACGACACGCATACGAGGTTATAGGCGACCACTGACAACCCGGACCGCCCCAACGCAAAGCGCCCCCCACGCACCCGCCAGAGCCAACCTACCCTTGCTGCCTTCCGGCCCTGGGGGAGTTCAGTCAGATAGCGCCACGTGAGGGGCTGGCCCCCACAGTAGCGGATCCCCCGCCCCGGAAGCGAAGCCGGTCCCGGCCATGATCGCCCCCGAGGACGATCACGACGTCCACCTCGGGATCGTGTTCGCGAGCACTCCCCAACGTCTTGTATTGTTTGCGGCGGAGGATTCGCCTAGTGGCCTAGGGCGCACGCTTGGAAAGCGTGTTGGGGGCAACCCCTCACGAGTTCGAATCTCGTATCCTCCGCCAGTGCCTCACCAGGCACGAATCGAAGGGCCCCACCGTTCGCGGTGGGGCCCTTCGACGATTCTCAGTGGGCGTTCTGTGAGCCTTCGGTCAACCAGTAGATCATCGAGACCCCGCCGGCCGGCGGGGTCTCGTGGTCGCGGACCAGGCGGCGGTGGAGCATCAAGGTGCCAAAAGTCTGCTCGACCACCCACCGCTTCGTACTGGCGCGAACCACTTCGTCTGCCGTCATCTCGCCACTTGCCGAAGTAGTAGTACACGGCGGTGTACCGCAGGAAGTCGTGCGGCAGGTAGGGCCTTATGTGGAATCGAGCGTGGCTGGCCTCTCGCCATGGCCCCCATCCCGTGGGGCAAGTTCCCCACTCTCGCCGAACATCAACAAGACCGCCGGTGGCCGCAGTTCATGGCGAACACCAGCCGAGCTCCCCACACGATCGACGCCTACGGGCGGGCAGTCGAGGACCAGCCTGTACGGATCCCGTACTGGCCGGTGCTGACACGGTCGCTGGCTGGATCGGGGACATGCTCGAACGGCCCCGCCAGCGATCAGCGAAGGCGTCGCTGCATACGAGTACCCGGTGGAAGACGGGAGGCGACTTCCCTGGACCGCTGAAACTTGGTCGTTTCTGCCCGCAGATGGATCAGGCGGTGCGCGTGCTCGAAGTGACCACGGCAATCCGGTGCAGCAGCCCTCAGGGACGGCGTCTCTCCGACTCCATGACGCACACGATCGCAGAGCCCACTGGCAGCCGACCCGGGCCTGATACAGGATCGCGTTGAAGGCCCCCGCATGTCGTAGCGACCCTCATGCCCGCTGACCGAGCGGTGCCGCCCCTTCCAGGACGTGATGACCGGCCGGACCAGCGGCGGTTGGGGCAGGTGCCCGCAGGCGAGTCCTAGGGGGCCGTGCCCCGTTCCCGGCAAGGGGCTCACGGCCAGGCGGCCAGCTCGCACCAGGCGCGTTCAAAATAGACCTGCCGCCCGCGACCGAGCCGGGCGGCAGTCGGACCTCTCATTACGTCTCCACGGCACCTCTCGGGCCCGGTGACACCACCCCAGGCCATCCGATCGGCCGGGGGAGCAGCCATATGCCGGGCCCGGAGGTCAGCGGCCCTCTCGCAGGACCGCAAAGAACATGAAGAGGGAGGGCCTTGGGGAGGAGCGTGTAGCGCGGCTGCTCAGAACGCCTGGCTGTTGCAGCCCATGTCCGAACCGAGGTGGGTGTCCTGTGCGCCCGGGTTGCCCTCGCCGTTGAGCGCGTTGGCCAGCACGCCGTTGAGGGCGCCAACGCTGCCGAGCAGGTCGATGTTCATGTCGTGCGAGCGACACTCGATGCCCTGCGTGACGTCGAAACCACCGTCGTGTGCCCCCGCCTCGCCGTGTGCGACGGCGGTGCCGGCGCCGAAGGAACCTACACCGCCGAGGACGGCGCCCACGATGACGGCCTTCTGAAGCATGCGCATTCTTTCTCCATTGGTCGAGCGGATCTGATCTGCAGCAGATCGAGTTGGGAGGGTGGACAACTGCGGGGAGGCCATCAGCCGAGTCGGGGCAGACCGAGTTGGCCCACGGGAGGCGCCGCGATCTGTCCGAGGCCGACCGGGGATACCTGCGGTGCGCCGCCGGGCGCGATCAGCGGATTGATGATCGGGTTCACCTCCGGGTTCACCTGCGGGTTCACCTGCGGGGCGACACGCGGCGTGGGCTCCGGCTGGAAGGCCTGGGGCAGGGCGACCTGCGGGGCTACCTGCGGCATGACCTGCGGCGACGTCTGCGGGTTGACCTGCGGCGCCGGCTGCGGGGCGGCCTGCGGCAGGACCGGCGCCGACTGCTGCTGAGGCGCGGCCTGCTGCGCGGCGTACGGCGAGCCGGAGGCATGTGCAGTGCCACTCGACACGGCCGAGGCGGAGGCGTAACCGCTCTGGTGCTGCGGGGCGGGCGCGGGAGCTGGCGCCTGGGGCGCTTGCCACTGCGGGGCGGGCGCGGGAGCTGGCGCCTGGGGCGCTTGCCACTGCGGGGCGGGCGCGGGAGCTGGCGCCTGGGGCGCTTGCCACTGCGGGGCAGGTGCGGGAGCTGGCGCCTGGGGCGCTTGCCACTGCGGGGCAGGTGCGGGGGCTGGCGCCTGGGGCGCCGGGTAATCGGGAGCGGGCGCCGGAGCACCGCTGTACCCGACGGGAGAGTCGGCATGGCTGACGCCGGCGCCGATGGCGGACAGACCGCCGGCCGCTGCTGCGACGAGCACGGCCTTGTGAAGCTTTCGCATGGAACCCTCGGCCCTTCAATACCTGTGCAGGGAAATCCGTTGTATTTGAGTGCAGCCCTGCGTGAGCCCAGCCTGATGTTCGTACTGCGCCCTAACAGGGGCAATCCTGGGATGTCACGTGGACTTCACGCCGGAGCCGACAGAGTCTCTCTGCTGGATTCGTGATCGCTGCCCTCTCCCAGTTGGCAACGACATTTCCTCCGGCTCGGTCACGGGACCCAAAACTCCGTCACCCGTTTGCGATCGATCGGATTAACGGCTTTGTTCCCGTCCGATGTGGCCCCGACTGACCGGCGTTCCGCTGATGGTTCACACCCTCTGCCAAATGGGTGACCACACCCCGGCTCCCGTGACTGGGCCCGTACCGTTCTCGTTCCCCACTCGACTAGAACGATGGTCCGTCACAGCCGCACAAGGCAGCAAGAACAGCACCAACTGCACTGGCTCATCAGCATTTCAGTACGTTCCAAACACAGGTCAATGAAGGGCCGAGGGTTCCATGCGCAAGTTTCAACAGGTCGCGCTCGTCGTCGCAGCTGCCAGCGGTCTGTCCGCCATCGGTGCCGGTTCCGCCATCGGCGCCACTCCCGTTGCATACAACGGTGCTGTTCCGCCCCCCGCCACGCAGCCGGACGCCCAGGCCGCCTCGATGACCAACTCGCAGGCCAGTGTGCAGACTTCCGGCCCATCGGCCCCGCGGCAGCAGGCGACGCCGCAGCGGCCCGCTGAGGTCAGCCCTCAGATCAGCCCCCAGCTGAACCCCCAGATCAGCCCGGAGGTCTCCTCGCAGCCGGCCGCACAGCAGCCCCAGGCACACGGGCACTCGCAGGCGCAGGCGCAGGGGCAGAACCAGCACAACCTCTTCCGTCCGTACCAGGAGTGCAGCCCGCAGTCCCTGCTCGACGCGAATCTCCCGGTCGCGCTGCTCGCCGCCGCCGAGACCCGGGGCGTCGACTGCACCCAGGCCAACAGCCAGGCGAACGCCGCCGCGAGCGCCCAAAGCTAGGGCAGCCGGACGGCCGGACATCAACGCCCAGTACGGGCCCTTCGGGGATCACCCCCCGAAGGGCCCGTTCGCGTGCGATGCGGCTTCAGGATGCTCCCGCGACAAGATCGCGAGATCCGGCGCGTCGCAGTCCGTTTTGCGGGTATTTCGTACTAATCTCTCATCACTGTACGAAGTCGATCTATCACAGATCGCGTTCACCTCACTCCACCGGAGATGACATGCAAAAGCTTCGCAAGGCCGCCGTCCTGGTCGCTGCCCTCAGCACCGTCGGACTCCTGGGTGCCGGCACTGCCCACGCGGGCGGGGACGGCGGCCACGGCAAGGGTGGCAAGCTCGACATCCACCAGAGCTCCAACTGCAAGTCGCACGACCTGAACCTCGACATCCTCGGCCAGGTCGGGCTGCTCAACGGCCTGCTGGGCAACGCGCTCAACGGTGAGGGCAACCCGGGCGCGCAGGACACCCACCTCGGTTCGAGCATGGGCTGCAACAACAGCGCTTTCTAAGCGCGTAACGGTCGCATAGACGGCCGAGAGCGGGAAAATGGCCCCGGCACCGAGCCTCCAGGCACGGCGCCGGGGCCTTCTTCTGTGCCTGTGCCGAAATGACCGACGGGGCGAGGTGCCAATGGCGCGATTCGCTCACGGGGACGGCATTTCCCGACCATCGGCCAAGGCGGTGAGGATTCCCCGAATTCGGCGCGCCGCACGATGGTGTGGGGATATTTCTTATTAGTCTCCGTAATTGAACGAAGTCGATCTATCGCAGATCGCATTCACCTCACTTCACCGGAGATGACATGCACAAGCTCCGCAAGGCCGCCGTCCTGGTCGCTGGCCTCAGCGCCGTCGGACTCCTGAGTGTCGGCACCGCCCACGCCGATGGCGGGGGCGGCCTGGGCTCGGGCAAGGACGGCGGCGTCAAGATCAATCAGAGCACCACCTGCAGGTCGCACGACCAGAACATCGACGTCCTCGGTCAGGTCGGCATCCTCAACGGCCTGGGCGGCAACCTGCTGAACGGCGAGGGTAACTCGGGCGCGCAGGAGACCTCTCTGGGCTCGAGCATGGGCTGCGACAACGGCGTAGGCAAGTAAGTCGGAACCTTCCTCGGTGCCACGGCCACGGGCCGGGGCACCGAGGTTTTTTATATCGCCGGGAATCCCTGGCCCATATTGCCGAAGAACGGGATGGTTCCGATCGAACGTCATCCCAGAAAGCCGAAATGTCGGACCGGGAGCGGATCCCGGCCCGACATTCGCCGATTGCGCCTCAGAACGTGAAGTGAGGTCGCTTGAAGCCCTTGGGCAGCTGCGCCTTGTTGGAGCATTCCAGAACCGGCCCGACGTGCTTGGATCCTTTGCTCAGCGCGTGGTCGTTGGGCAACGGATAGGGCGGCCGGCTGACCGTCTCGCATTCCTGCGTCTGCCTGATGACATACCTGCCGTGCTTGTCGGCGTGGATGGTCTCGCTCTTGCGAATGCAGATGGTTTCACCCTTGGCGACGTTGGTCTTGCAATCGCGTGGGCGTTCATGGGCGTACGCCTGCTCGGCGCCGACGTAGATTACGGCGAGACTTCCGAGGAGCCCCGAGACGGCTGCGATCTTCTGCCGGCTGAACATGTGCTGCGCTCCTTACAATCGAGGCCCGGGCGCCAGGGCCGTTGATCGGCGTGCGCCCGAGCCGTGGAAAAGCTCCAATTTGATGCAGCCCGGGCGCGCACCCTGGTGGGTTTGCTGCGCCCGGGCTGCCTTGCTGTTGAGGCTGTTGTCCAGCACACCGTTGAGCTGCCCGAGCTGATCCAGGTCATGGACATTCAGATCGTGCGACTTGCGTACGGTGCCTACAGTGTTCTGGCAGACGTCGATGCGCCTGTTGTGGCGCTCCGAGGCGATGCGCGACGCGATGGTCCGCGAGGCGACCGATTGCCGGGCCGACCAGCGTGCGGGCTGCGGCGCGGCACCTGCGAAACGGCTTATGGGGCCCACTGTGGCGTGGGGTACGGAGCCACCAGCCCCGCGACCGCTTCGGCTACGACCGCAGCCCGCTGCAACTTGCGCATCGAGCCCTCGGCGCTTCTTTACCCGTGGTGACCCTGCGGCGTGTAGCTGACACCGTTCTGCGGCGCGAACCACGGAGCCCCGTGGGGGCCGCCGTGCGGGTGACCCTGCGGGCCGCCCCAGTTGGCCACGGCGTTGGCTTGCGAGGAAGCAATCGCGGTGATCCCACCGTCGTCGCCACCGTGAGCGAAGCTGACGCCGGCGCCGAGGGTGGAGAGCCCTGCGACCGCTGCGGCTACAACCGCGGCCCGCTGAAACTTGCGCATAGTTTGACCCTTTCTTAGCTGGGCGTGACGCCCTGGCTTGACTACTTAATGTGAGCATATACACACGCATCGTAGCCATTTGGGATCTTGGGTCCTTTTGTGTGCGTGTCGGCCTATTGCGAGGCGCCCCTCCGTCCGCCCGGCCGCGGACTCGAAGGGGGATGAGGCGGCTGGTAAGGCTGCCGGTCATGGGCTCACCGCTCTCCCTTGAAACGACACTGCCTCGGGGTCGAGTCACGGGAGGTGAGGGACAGTCACCCGTTTGCCCACCGACGCGCGGACGCAGAAGCAGCGGATGACCGGCCCCGGTTACCCCGGTCCGGCCATCCGCTGCTTGAAAGGTGAGAAAGGCGCCGGAAGGTTCCGCCCGGGGCTCAGCCCAGCAGGCGCGCCAGTCCCGCCGGAACTTCGTCACTGTTTTCGGGTGCCGGGTTGGCGGGTGCCGGCGTCGTGTTGGGCGAGTTGGGGTTACAGGTCACCTCGGGCCCGAGCCGCGTCTGCCCACCGCTCAGAAGGCCGACCACGGGCAACGTCAAGGGCTGCACCGGCGTGCACTTGTCCGAGCGGACGACGAACCGTTCACCGTCGGGCGTCACGATGGTCCGTTGGACGCAGGTGGTGTTGCCCTGACTGTCGACAGGGCAGGCGCCCGCGGCAGACGCCTGGGCGCCGCTGGTAAAGGTCACGACGAGGCTGCCAAGAAGCCCCGAGGCGGCCGCGATCTGCTTCATGCTGAACATTGATGCGTCTCCTTTGTGGGGGGTACCCCGGGCGCCCCGCGCGGCCAACCGGCCGCGCCGGGCCCTGGGGATATCGGAGGGGCGGGCTCCGGCGTCCGACCCATGTCCGGGACGTTCGGGTCCATTTCGCGCCGAGCCGATAGTCGCCGCCTGTACCTCCGTCAGGTATGGGAGGTACCGGCGCCGAGGAACGCGATGCTGCAGAGGGCGACTTCCGCGACGTCCGCCATGCGACGCACCCCTTCAGGGGTGACCCCGCTCGCGCGGCGCGTCGTGCACGATTACGCCGCCGACCTCAGTAGTCAGCGTGCCGATCAGAGTCAGAGTGCCGACTGGTGAAGGCGTTGTTGTACTGGCCGCAGGTGGTGTCGAAGGTCTCGGAGAGACCGAGCACGGCGAGCGGGACGTTGGCCTCGCCCCCCGTCTGCGGGCTGCACTCCTGGTAGGGGCGGTAGAGGTCGGACGCCTGCGCATTGCCATCGGCGTAGGCGGTACCGGCGGCGGCGCCGATGGCGGACAGACCGCCAGCCGCTACCGCTGCGATCATGGCTACCTGCTGAAACTTACCCATGGAACCTCGGTCCTTCTATTGCCAGTACGTTGAGGCTGATTGCCTACCGTGACCGGGCGAACACTAGCAGTAGTTATCCGGGGGATTCCAAGCTGGCTGATGTCCCGTGTCAAAGCGCGGACTTGAGTGCATACGGGGACGCTGAACCACCAGTGGCACGACCTATGGCCCAGGGGGTGGCGTCACCGGTTTCTTCGCAGTTCGGCAAGGGCGAACACCACGCCACCGCCGTAACGCCAGCCGGGAAGAAGCCTTCGACAAGCGGCTGCCCCGGGACATGGGCTACCAGTTCGGTTCCCAGGCGCAGATCCGCAAAGCCGGACGCCGACGGCTCGTGACCTTGTTCCGCGCCCTCAACCAATTGGCTCACAGCCGCCGATCACTTAATCCACTCAAAGGTGGGAAAGCATCATGTTCCAGGAGACTCTGTTGGCGGTCACGGCATTCCCTTGATCGGGTCCACCCGATCAGGGCTCCAACTGCGAACGGAGACGCCCGTGCGAATGACCGACATCCAGCGTTGTGAGGTCCGGCCCGGACGGCTTGTCGAGTGGGCACTCAGTCCGGCGACCGTCACGGCGGCGGCGGGCCTTCCGGAGGACCCCCGGCCGCCGGCGTACGTCCAGGAGTCGCACATCAGGACCGCCCGATCCGTGCAGGAGGACGGCCTGTTCGTGCCGACCTGGCTCGGTACGGCATTCGACATCCCGGGCAGGGTCGACCTCGACGCACTGCAGGACGCGCTGCGCGACTGGACGCTCCGGCACGAGACGCTGCGCAGCGGATTCCGCTGGGACGGCGACGAGATGCGCCGGTTCACGCTCGATACCGAGGCCGTGTCACTCCACCGCGAGGTGGTCGGCGACTTCCCCGACGCGGAGCAGCTCGTCCAGTACCTGCAGGACCGTTTCGACGCCGCCGCGAACGCGCTGCGCTGGCCCAACTTCCTCTACACGGCGGTCATCAGGGACGACGGCGCCAGCGTGTACATGGCCTTCGACCACAGCAACGTCGATGCCTACTCCATCCAACGCCTCCCCGCCGAGATCCACGAGCTCTACGCGGCAACCGTCGAGGGCCGCCCCGTGGAGGAGCCGCCCGTCGGCAGTTACGTCGACTTCTGCGAGATCGAGCGGGCGGAAGCGGACCGGATCGACGACACTCACGCGATCGTCGGCCGCTGGCGGGAGTTCATCCGGCGGTGCGACGGGAAGCTGCCCAACTTCCCCGTCGAACTCGGTCTGAAGCCCGGCGGGACCCTGCCCACGCAGAAGCTCATGCGCGAGATGCTCGTCGACGCGGACACCGCCGCGGAGTTCGAGGCGTACTGCCGACCCTTCGGTGGCAGCCTCGTCGGCATCCTGGCCGCCACCAGCCTCATCGTCCACGAGATCGGCGGACAGCCCGTCTACCGCGCCGTCATGCCGTTCCACACCCGGGTGAAGTCGACGTGGTGCGACTCCGTGGGCTGGTACGTGGGTGGCGCGCCGATCGAGATCCCCATGGACCAGGCACTCGATTTCCCCGCGGCCCTGACAGCCGTGCGTGCCGAGCTGCGGGCCAACAGGGCGCTGGCACGTATGCCCCTCGCCCGAGTACTGCGCCTGCTCGGCTCGGACTTCCGCCCGACCTCGCCCGACCTGTACTCGATCGTCTCGTACGTCGACGCGCGGAGCATCCCCGGGTCGGAGCGCTGGGACGAGCTGACGGCTTACGGACTCATCAGGGTGTCCTACGGCGACCAGGTGTGCGTCTGGCTCAACCGACTCCAAGAAGGCCTGTGGTTCGCCTGTCGCTACCCCGAAACCGACGCCGCCTACAAGAACATGCGGCTGTATCTCGAGCGGTTGCGGGACGTCATCCTCGCAGTGGTCAGCGAGCAACGCGCTGACCGTGAACCGGCATCACACGCGGTGCACGACATGGCCTGACGGGGCGTCATTCACCCGGTGGGCTCCGGCGTGCCGGGCCGGTGGGACCGTGCCCCTGCGGGCCTGCGCCCGATCGAGCGCAGGTCACCGGTCCGGCTCGATGTTCTGGTTGGCGTGGAAGAAGTTCGCCGGGTCGTAGGCGTTCTTGATGCCCGTGAGGCGCGCGTAGTGGTCGCGGTAGGTGGCCTTCACGCGGTCCTGGCCCTCGCCGTCGCCGATGAAGTTCACGTACGAGCCGCCCATCGAGTGCGGGTGCAGCTCTTCCCAGTAGTCGGCGCACCACTGTCTGATCGTCTCCGCGTTCGCCGGGTCGGGGTCGATGCCGCCGATGACTCCGGACCAGACCGCGTCGCGGTACGACCACGCGGTGTCCTCCGGGTCGACGCGGGCGGCGGCTCCGTCGACGGGATAGAGGTGCATGGTCGACAGGTCGGTGGGGAGGTTCTCGGCGTACTTGGCGTGCACGTCGACGGCGTCGTCGGTGATCTGGTCGAAGAAGTCGCCGCGCCAGTACCACTGCAGGCCGGTGGGGATCAGCTCGTCGAACATGCTCTGCAGCGCCGGGTACGGCATCGGTGCCGTGAAGTGGAAGATCGGCTTACCCGGTTCGTGCACGGCGGCGAGGGCGTCGTCGGCGTCCTCCGGGTCGCCGAGCCAGCACCACACGACGCCGCACATCCGGTGGCCGTGGATCTCCTCCGGGAACGGCGGGGCGGGCGGCACGGCGAGTGCGGCGAAGAAGCCGTTCAGGTCCTCGGGCGCCTGGGGCAGGAAATCGCGGTACCAGCGCAGCACTTCACGGCTCTGGTCGGCAGGCCACAGGGTGACCGCCACGACCACGTCGCCCACCGGGTGCAGCCGGAAGCGGAACGACGTGACGATGCCGAAGTTCCCGCCGCCGCCGCGCAGGGCCCAGAACAGGTCGGGGTGCTGCGACTCGCTCGCGACGACGAAGCTGCCGTCGGCGAGCACGACGTCCGCGGCGATGAGGTTGTCGATCGTCAGGCCGTACTTGCGGGTGAGGTGGCCGTGGCCGCCGCCGAGGGTGAGGCCGCCGACACCCGTCGTCGACATGATTCCGGTGGGGGTGGCGAGGCCGAAGGCGTGGGCGGCGTGGTCGAGGTCGCCGAGCTGGCTGCCGCCGCCGACGCGGGCCGTCCGCGCGACGGGGTCGACGCGGGCCCAGCGCATCGGCGACAGGTCGATGGTGACGGCGTCGTCGACCTCGCAGAGCCCCGCGCCGCTGTGGCCGCCGCCCCGGACGGCGGGCTCCAGGTCCCGTTCGCGGAGGAAGTCGACGGCGGCCATCACGTCCGCCGCGTCGGAGCAGCGCACGATGGCGGCCGGATACCTGTCGATCATCGCGTTGTAGATCTTGCGGGAGTCGTCGTACGCGGAGTCCTGCGGGCCGATCACCGGGCCGCGCAGAGCGTTTCTCATGTCGTCGAGGGTGGTGCCGTCCATGACGGTCGCTCCTTGCCGATACGCGGACCGCTGCCCCCGCCCGGGCTCGCCCCTGTCGGGCCGTCGGTGAGCGGTTGTACGCCGGCGTCCTGGCGCCCCCCGTCAGCCGCAGAGCTGACCTCTCCAGCATCCCGCCGGCCGGCGGGGCCCGCAATTCGCGCGGGGCCGCACCGGGACGGGCAGGGCGGCTCTCGTCCCTAGACGAAGAAGCTGTCGTGCTTGACGAGGAACTCGCCGAACTCCTCGCCGCCCTTCTGGGCCATCTCCGCCACCTTCTCGAAGTACTCCTCGCGCGGGGCGCCCGGCGAGAAGAGCATGATCATGGAGGCGGGGTCGTCGCTGTCGTTCTTGAAGGCGTGCAGCCCGCCGACCGGCACATAGAGGAAGTCGCCGGCTCCCGCGGTGACCCAGCGGTCGCCGTCGTAGAGCTGCACATGGCCGGACAGGATGAAGAAGGACTCCGAGATCGACTTGTGGAAGTGGGTGCTCGGGCCGGGGGACTTGGGGCCCAAGTCCACCTTGTAGAGGCCGAATTCGCCGCCGGTCGAGGCGTGCGTCGCGAGGTAGTGCGTGCGGTTGCCGCCGGAGCCGACCAGTTCGGGCTCCTGGTCGGCCGACCTGAACACCGCGTTGACTTCGCCCTTTTCGCCGAGGTAGCGCGGCTCCGGATAGGACATCTTCCGCTCCTTCGTTCGTGACACGGGCAGTTGTGTGGCACCCGGCGCCGACCCTATCCAGCGCCGCGGCATCGATCTCGTTAGTTGTACGAAATCGTTCCGAGGCAGGCTTAAGCTGGGCTGCATGCTTGATATCCGGCGCATGCAGGTGCTCAGGGCGGTGGTCACCAGTGGCTCCGTCACCGCCGCCGCGCGGAACCTCGGGTACACGCCCTCCGCGGTCAGCCAGCAGATGGCCGCCCTGGAGAAGGAGGCGGGCATCGCCCTCCTGGAGCGGACCGGACGCGGGGTGCGGCCGACGGACGCCGGGCGGCTGCTCACCGAGTACGCGGTGGCGATCGGCAAGCACGTCGCCGAGGCGGAGACCGCCCTCGCCGAGCTGCGGGCCGGGCGGACGGGGCGGGTCTCGATGCGGTACTTCACCACGGCGGGCACGGCCCTTGTGGCGCCCGCGATCGCCGCGCTGCGGCGCGAACAGCCGCGGGTGAAGGTCGAGTTGAAGCTGTCCGACCCGGACGACCCGATGCCGGATGTGCGAGACCGGCAGGCCGACATCGCGCTCGTGGTCCGTCCCGGCGGCCAACTCGACGTGGACGGCGTGCGGTTCATCCATCTCCTTGACGACCGGTACCACGCGGTGCTGCCCGCGGGGCACCGTCTCGCCGCCAAGCCGCTGCTCGAACTGACGGACCTCGCCGAGGAGCCGTGGGTCGCCAGCGAATCGCCGGGCCCCTGCCTCGACCCGATCCTCGAAGCCTGCGGCGCGGCCGGCTACAGCCCGGACTTCGTGGTGGAGAGCGGCGACTACGCCACGGCACAGGGCTTCGTCGCCGCCGGTCTCGGCGTCAGCCTCGTCCCGCAACTCGGCCTGGACGCCCATCACTCCGGCGTGGTCGTACGCCCGGTCCACAACCCGGTGCCGGTCCGCTCGATCTACGCGGCGGTACGCGGCGGGGCGCCGGACAGTCCCGCCCTGCGGGGTCTTGTCGCGGCGCTGCGGGACGCGGTGGCTCAGCTGGGGGACGGGGCGGGGACCGGTGCCGCGTAACACCGCACCGTGACCCACCGCTGCGGGCCCCAGCACTGCTCACCCGTACCGAGAAAGCGCCAGCCCGTACGTTCATAGAGCGCGGTCAGAGCCTGCTGACCACGGCAGTTGCCGCCCCGCTCGCGTGCTTGCCCCGCGTGCACCTGGGCGAGGGCCCGCACACAGGCGTCGAGGTCGGACGCGTGACGGGAACGGATGCGAAGGTCTTGGGCAGGCCTCATCAACGTATGCAAGCACATGGGCCGTCGGCAGGCCGGGCGCGTAAAGTCGGGAGCGGACAGAGCCTGCATGACACGGGGGAGGCGGCCGCGAAATGGTGGCGCCGGATGAGGCTGTGATCGGTTGTACCGGTGAACTCGTCATCGGCACCCGCGGATCCGCGGGGCCCGGCGAGGTCCTGGTGCGGATCCGAGGGGGTTCCGAGACGTTTCTCGCCTGGTCCGACGAGCCGCTGCCGCACGGCGCCGCCGTGCTCGTGATCGAGTCACGGGGCAGCCGCCAGGTCGATGTCATCAAGTGGGCTGACCCGTTGGACGCGTTGACCGGCGACAGCGCCGGCGACGCAGGTTGAGGAGAGTCGATCCATGTTCGGTTACCGCGTTCCCGCCCCTGACCAGGCGATGCTGATCTCGGGTGGCAGGCGAGGTCTCGGGGGTGCACCGTTCCGGGTGGTGACAGGGCATGGCAAGTTCGTGCTGCCCGTCTTCCGCAAGACCCGCTTCCTGACCCTCTCGATGTGCGAGGCGGAGGTCGTCGAGAACTGCGTGACCCGGCAGGGCATCGCCCTGAGCGTGCGCGCCGTCATCGCGTTCAAGGTCGGCAACGACACGGAGAGCATCGTCAACGCGGGGCAGCGCTTCCTCTCCGACCAGGACCAGATGTCCGTCCTGACCGGCCGGATCTTCGCGGGCCATCTCCGGTCCATCATCGGCTCGATGACGGTCGAGGAGATCGTCACCGAGCGTCAGAAGCTGGCCACCGAGGTTCTGGACACCTCGAAGTCGGAGATGGCGAAGATCGGTCTGCATGTGGACTCGCTGCAGATCCAGTCCATCGACGACGGCGACACGGGCTACATCGACGCCATGTCCGCCCCGCACAAGGCCGCCATCCAGCGCCAGGCGCAGATCGCCCAGGCGAAGGCCACCCAGGCCGCCGCCGAGGCCGAGCAGGAGGCCGCGCGGAACCAGGCCGAGTACGCGCGGCAGACCGCGATCGTGCAGGCCGAGTACTCCGCCGAGGTCGAGCGCGCCCAGGCCAAGGCCGCCCAGGCGGGCCCCCTCGCGGAGGCGCACGCCCAGCAGGAGGTGCTCGACGCCCGGACCGAACTGGCCGAGCGCGCCGCCCAGTTGCGCCAGCAGCAGCTGGTCGCCGAGGTGGTCAAGCCCGCGGAGGCGGACGCCGAGCGCATCCGGGTGCTCGCGCTCGCCGAGGCCGAGCGGATGAAGATCCAGGCGGAGGCGGCGGCGTCGTACGACCGCGTCGCGCTCGACCGGATGCTGATCGACCAGCTGCCGCTGATCGTGAAGGAGGCGGCGACTGGCCTCTCCGGCGCCAACGTCAACGTACTGAACGGGGCGGACGGCCTCGGCGAGATCGCGGCCGGGCTCGTCGGCCAGGGCCTGACGATCCTGGAATCGGTACGGAACAACCTGGGCACGCCCACGGGCACGGCTGAATCCGCGGACCTCAAGCGGTACTTGGGGGCGCCGGCGCAGCGCCAGGACGCGGACGGCGGCGGCAAGAGCGAGGGCCCGGTCGAAATCGAATAGCGCGGTGCCTGCAGCGCTTGGGCCGCACTGGGGATACCCGGGCGTGCGGAGCCGTTGTCCGCGGGGGATCATCGAGTCATGGACGTGACCCTTCACCTTGCCCAGCAGCCGGACGCGGACGAGTTGCTCGGGCGCAGTCCGCTGGCGGCGCTCGTCGGCATGCTGCTCGACCAGCAGGTGCCCATGGAGTGGGCGTTCTCGGGCCCGTACACGATCGCGCAGCGGCTCGGTGCCGATGATCTGGACGCGCACGAGATCGCGGCGTACGACCCCGAGGCGTTCGCAGAGCTGCTCTCCGCCAAGCCTGCGGTGCATCGCTATCCCGGGTCGATGGCCAAGCGGATCCAGCAGCTGTGCCAGTACCTGGTGGATCAGTACGACGGTGAGGCCACCGCCGTGTGGGAGGGCGCCGCGAACGGCAAGGACCTCCTCAAGCGCCTGAACGAACTCCCCGGCTTCGGGAAGCAGAAGGCGCAGATCTTCCTCGCCCTGCTGGGCAAGCAGTTGGGCGTACGCCCTGCCGGCTGGCGGGAGGCGGCGGGCGCCTACGGCGAGGCGGACGCGTACCGCTCGGTCGCGGACATCACGGGCCCGGAGTCCCTCCAGAAGGTCCGCACCCACAAGCAGCAGCTCAAGGCCGCGGCGAAGGCCTCCGGCAAGTAACCGCGGCCCGGCTCACCCGCAGCCCAACCTGCACGAACAGGCCTTTCCCGCCCACCCGCCCGATTGCCCCGCAGGGTGATCGGGCGGGTGGGCGGGAAAAGATCCGCCGCGAAGCGGCGGGACGCGGTCCCGCCCGCCCCCGGCGAGGCAGAGCCCCACCCGACGCCCCGCCGGAAGCCCTCGTTCCGGACGTCACCCCCGTGACAGGCGAAGACACGTTAGAGGGGTTTGTGACCCCCGTCATGGACGGCATCGGCTGGCTGTCGCTCGCTTCGGCCCCTGTTCCCGGCTGGAGTGTTCCCGGTTTGCCCCGCTTTCCTGCGTCTTTTCCCGGCGTCGCACTCCGTCTCCATGGCTGCGCCCGGAGAGCCTTGACCGGTAGGCTTTCCGTGTGATCTTCAAGCGCATCGGAAACGGCCGGCCGTACCCCGACCACGGCCGGGAAAGCACCCGGCAGTGGGCGGACGTCGCACCGCGCCCGGTCCGCCTCGATCAGCTCGTGACGACCAAGGGCCAGCTGGACCTCGAGACGCTCCTCGCGGAGGACTCGACGTTCTACGGCGACCTCTTCGCGCACGTGGTGAAGTGGCAGGGCGACCTCTACCTGGAAGACGGGCTGCACCGCGCGGTCCGCGCGGCGCTCCAGCAGCGCCAGGTGCTGCACGCCCGCGTCCTCGAACTGGGCTGAGTCCCAGGGCCGGGGCCCGCGGCAGTCCCCTATTGGCCCTTTCGGGTTGGACTGCACACGAGCCAATGATCATCTAGTAGGCATCACGCCGTTGCCGCACTACGCTGCGCCCATGAGCATGCTCACTCCCCCCGGCATGGGCGGCAAGTACCGCATCACGGGAGCCAAATATCCGCGTATGCGCCGGACCCGCGGCCGCCGCAGGATCGTGCTCGCGGTCGTCGCGTCCGTCGTCGCCGTCGGCCTGGTCGGCTGGGGGACCCTGCAGCTCATCGACGTCTTCACGGGCGGCGACAAGGCCACCGCTGCGGGCTCGCGAGCCGGCTGCGACCCCAAGGCGGCCCCCTCCGCCAAGGCACCCGCGCCGAAGCCGCTGCCCAAACCGGGCCAGATCAAGGTCAACGTCTTCAACGCCACGCCCCGCGGCGGCCTCGCCAAGAACACCGCGGCCGAGCTGAAGAAGCGCGGCTTCACCATCGGCAAGGTGGGCAACGCGACGAAGGAGTACGACAAGAAGGTCAAGGGCACCGGGATACTGCTCGGCGCCAAATCCGCCACGGACACCGCGATCCCCGTACTCGGTACCCAGCTCGCCGGCACCGAGCAGCGCACCGACGCCCGCAAGAGCGGCGAGGTCGACCTCATCCTGGGCACGCAGTTCAAGGATCTGGCAAAGAAAGAGGACGCCGACAAGGCCCTGGCGGTACTCGCCAAGCCCAAGCCGACGCCCTCGACGTCCAGCGGGAAGAAGAACTGCTGAGCGCTGCTGTGATGCGCTGAGCGCTACTCCGCTGTCCCGTACATCCGGTCGCCCGCGTCGCCGAGCCCCGGCACGATGTACCCGTTCTCGTTGAGCCGCTCGTCGACCGACGCCGTCACGACCGTCACCGGCGTGCCCGCGAGCTCGCGCTCCATGACCTCGACGCCCTCCGGCGCGGCGAGGAGCACCACGGCGGTCACATCGTCCGCGCCGCGCTTGATCAGCTCCTGGATGGCCGCGACGAGCGTGCCGCCGGTGGCCAGCATCGGGTCCAGGACATAGACCTGGCGGCCCGAGAGGTCCTCCGGCATCCGCGTCGCGTACGTCGACGCCTGCAGCGTCTCCTCGTCGCGGATCATCCCGAGGAAGCCCACCTCGGCGGTCGGAAGCAGCCGCACCATGCCGTCCAGCATGCCGAGCCCCGCGCGCAGGATCGGCACGACCAAGGGGCGCGGGTGGGACAGCTTGACGCCCGTCGTCGGTGTGACCGGGGTCTCGATGTCGACCTGTTCGGTGCGCACGTCCCTGGTGGCCTCGTACGCGAGCAGGGTGACCAGCTCGTCGGCGAGGCGCCGGAAGGTCGGGGAGTCGGTGCGCTTGTCGCGCAGCGTGGTGAGTTTGTGCGCCACCAGCGGGTGGTCGACGACGTGGATCCGCATGCCCTCAACAGTAACCGCGCCCCGGGCCACCCGGACTCCCTCGCGCTCCGACTGCCTCGCGGTGGCATCAAACCCGCCATCCGAGGGAAAGTGGACGTACGACCTGGGGTGGTGTGGCCTATGGCGGAGCAAGAGCCGGAGCGCGCGGCCGACGCGGCGCCGCGCGGCGCCCACGAGAGCGACCTCGACGCCGACACCGAGGCCGAGCGCCGGCGCCGCCGCGCCCAGTTCCTCAGCGAACTGGCCGAGGCGCGCGAACTGCGTGACCGTGTGAAGCCGCGCCGCGCCCGGGCGGCACGGATGCGTCAGCAGATGCGTATGCGCACGTTCCGCTGGTAGCGACCACCTCTCAGGCAGGCAACGGGGAGCCGTCCGCGAAACGCGACGCGGACACAGCGGGCGGAAGACCTCTCCTTAAGCCGTGGTTTCTGCCACGATTCCGAGTGGGCGGGGCTTGAACAGCACTCCCCCGCTCCCCGAACTCGCCGGGGGGACACCCAAACCGTCAACCGGCACTGTCTATGACCAGTGGGAGAGTCACGGTGTACTTCGCCGCACTGCTCGCGCGCACCGAAGACGGGTGGGAAGCGAGCGACACGGAGCTCGACGATGTGGAGACCCTGGCGGATCTGGCCGACCTGGCCCGTGAAGCCACGGCCGAATACGACGACGACACGGTGCTCGTTTTCATCGAACAGGAAGACGCGTGGTTCGGCGTCGTCCGCGTGGACGGTGAGGAGGACCCTCGTATCTACGTCTCGGACGCGGCCGCGGCCGCCCGCAGTTCGTACGGCGAGATCCTGCTCACCGACGAGATGCTCGGCCGTGAGCCGGGCGCCGACGATCCGGGGGTCGACCTGGACGCCCTCGACCTCGACGGCACGGAGGACGGCGAACCCGCCGCGTCCGAGGCCGGCGCGGGATCCGACGGCGACGATGACGACGCCGAGGGCTCCGGCGGCGACGCCGTGCCCACGGGGCCGCTCGGCGACACGGAGCTCCTGATCGACCTCGGCGTACCGGAGAAGGAGCTGCTCGCTCTGGAGGCCGGTGACGCGCTCAACGAGATCGCCGAGATCCTCGGGGCGGCGGAGGTGCTGGAGACCGTCCGCTAGGTTCCCGGTGTGACCGACCAGACCGACCAGACCGACCAGACACCCGACCCCGTACGCGACCGCTGGCGGGCGCCCATGCGGCTCGCCCTGGCCGAGGCCGAACTGGCCGTCCGGGGCGGCGACGTGCCCGTCGGCGCCGTCGTGCTGTCCCCGGACGGCACGACGGTGCTCGCGGCGGGCCACAACGAACGCGAGGCGACCGGCGACCCCACGGCGCACGCGGAGGTGCTCGCCATCCGCCGGGCGGCCGAGACGCTGGGCGAGTGGCGGCTGACCGGCTGCACGCTCGTCGTGACCCTGGAGCCCTGCACCATGTGCGCGGGCGCGCTCGTGCAGTCGCGCGTCGACCGGGTCGTCTACGGAGCGCGTGACGAGAAGGCGGGCGCCGCGGGCTCGCTCTGGGACGTCGTACGCGATCGAAGGCTCAACCACCGGCCCGAGGTGATCCACGGGGTCCTCGCGGAGGAGGCCGCGGGGCTGCTCACCCGCTTCTTCCGCACACGCTGAGCCAAACGGATTTCAGACCACGGGCACCTTTGGGCTAGAGTTCCTCTCGGTAGCGTGTCCGAGCGGCCGAAGGAGCTCGCCTCGAAAGCGAGTGTGGGGAAACTCACCGAGGGTTCAAATCCCTCCGCTACCGCTCTCAACACGAAGGGCCCCGTCCACTGGACGGGGCCCTTCGTCGTTCGTGATGAATGTTCGTGATGAACGTGTCGTGAAAGTCAGGCCGGGGGAAGCGGCATCGGGGGGACAAGCCGCTCCCCCCGATGAGGACTGGAACCCTCAAGTCAGCGCCGTCATCCGGGGGGAAGCCGACGGCGCGTGACCCCGCAGTGGGGCCAGTCCCGTGCCCGCGGATTCCTGCCAGATCCGCTGGGCACATCACCCATCCTGCTCTCCCCGATACCGGGCGAAGTCCGGCAAAGGGCCTGTGCCATGGGGCCGTTGGTCCTTAAAAGCCCTGTGAGGACACGCCGGGTTAGACTCTCGCCCGTCACAGAGGTCACACGGGGCGCGCGTAAGGGGAGGCCGAAGAGCGTGGCGGTGCAGTGGAAAAAGGTCGGGCTCTTCGCGGTCGTCGTCTTCATCCTGTACGTGATCATCACTGACCCGGCCAAGGCCGCCGACTACGTGCAGATAGGCTTCGAGGCGGTCTCGAGTGCCGCTCAGAGCATCGGCGACTTCATGACGTGGGTCGCCAACGGCGGCAAGGACTGAGCGGCGCGTCCCCGCCTTCCCAGGAGTCCCGCATGATCCGCCATCTGGTCCTCTTCAAGCTCAACGACGGTGTACAGCGTGACGAGCCGCGCGTCGTCGAGGGCGTCAAGGCCTTCCGTGCGCTCGGCGAGCAGATCCCGGAGCTGACCTTCTGGGAGTGCGACTGGAACATCACCGACCGGCCCATCGCGTACGACTTCGCCATCAACTCGGCGGTCGAGGACACCGACGCGCTGAAGCGGTACATCGAGCACCCGGCCCATCAGGCGGGCGTCGCCCTGTGGCGGGAGTTCGCCACGTGGGTGATCGCGGACTACGAATTCTGAGCCGTCAGCCAAAAGAGCCCCTCACCGGAACGGTGAGGGGCTTTTCTGCGTCTTAAGCCCCAACTTGCCCCTCAACACGTAGTTATCGGGTGCTTGCGCACAGTGCACATGTCTTGTGATGCTATGACCGCCTTTGACGGATAGGTTGACCGAGGTCGGCTGATCGTGACTGAGCTCGACTGGGCTTGACCGAGAAGGGGTGGCGTTGACCGTGCCGGCCAGTACTGCGCCTGAAGCACCACCCGTGACGCCCCAAGCGAGCACCCCGAGCACCCGAGGCGCCGACACCCGGGCCCTGACGCAGGTGCTCTTCGCCGAGCTCAAGGGGCTCGTACCGGGCAGCCCCGAGCACGGCCGGGTGCGCGGCGCCCTCATCGAGGCGAATCTGCCCCTGGTGCGGTACGCGGCGGCCCGCTTCCGCAGCCGCAACGAGCCGATGGAGGACGTCGTCCAGGTCGGCACGATCGGCCTGATCAACGCCATCGACCGCTTCGACCCCGAGCGCGGCGTGCAGTTCCCGACCTTCGCGATGCCCACCGTGGTCGGCGAGATCAAGCGGTACTTCCGCGACAACGTACGAACGATCCACGTCCCGCGCCGCCTTCACGAGCTGTGGGTGCAGGTGACCGGGGCGACCGAGGATCTCACCACGGCCTTCGGGCGCTCGCCCACGACCGGGGAGATCGCCGCACGCCTTCGGATCACCGAGGATGAGGTCCTGGCCTGCATCGAGGCCGGACGCTCGTACCACGCAACGTCGTTGGAGGCGGCCCAGGAGGGCGACGGCCCGCCCGGTCTGCTCGACCGGCTCGGCTACGAGGACCCGGCACTCGACGGTGTCGAACACCGCGACCTCGTCCGCCATCTCCTCGTCCAACTGCCCGAGCGCGAACAGCGGATCCTGCTCCTTCGCTACTACAGCAATCTGACACAGTCACAGATCAGCGCAGAGTTGGGCGTTTCCCAGATGCATGTGTCAAGACTGCTGGCCAGAAGCTTCGCGCGACTGCGATCCGCAAACCGGATCGAGGCGTAACCGTATCGAGTGGATCGCGCCTCGCGCGGTTCTCGACACTCCTTCGCGTCCACATCCCCCGCACCCCCTCTCTCCTGCGGTGATGTCACCCTTCTTTGTCGACATGTAACTACAGCGTGTTGCCGACATGTGACATTCTGCTGGAACCGCGTTTGCCGCAGCCCCACGTCCGGTATTCAGGTGGAGGCTGCGTTCCTCCGACGGGAGCGTCCGCCGTGACCGTCCGCGACCTCAAGGGGGTGGCATGTCCGCAGACCAGGGCAGCTCGAAGGTGCTCACGCTCACGAAGAGCGAAACCGCGCCCGACGCGCTTCCAGCCGAAGCCGTGACCGCGGCTTCTGGAGCCATCGACACCCGCACCCTGTCCCGCTCCCTTTTCCTGCGGCTCGCCGCACTCGACAAAGACAGCCCGGAGCGTGCCTACGTACGCGACACGCTGATCGAGCTCAACCTCCCTCTCGTCCGGTACGCGGCGGCCCGCTTCCGCAGCCGCAACGAACCGATGGAGGACATCGTCCAGGTCGGCACGATCGGTCTGATCAAGGCGATCGACCGCTTCGACTGCGAACGCGGCGTGGAATTCCCGACGTTCGCGATGCCGACCGTCGTCGGTGAGATCAAGCGCTTCTTCCGCGACACGAGTTGGTCGGTGCGCGTCCCGCGCCGCCTCCAGGAGCTGCGGCTCGCGCTGACCAAGACCAGCGACGAGCTGGCCCAGCGGCTCGACCGGTCGCCCACGGTGCCGGAGCTCGCCAAGGCGCTCGGGGTGTCCGAGGAGGACGTGGTCGACGGTCTGGCGGTGGGGAACGCGTACACGGCGTCCTCGCTGGACTCGCCCGCGCCTGAGGACGACGGCGGCGAGGGTTCCCTCGCGGACCGTCTCGGCTACGAGGACAGCGCCCTGGAAGGCGTCGAGTACCGCGAGTCCCTCAAGCCGCTGCTCGCCAAGCTGCCGCCGCGCGAGCGCCGCATCATCATGCTGCGCTTCTTCGCGAACATGACGCAGTCGCAGATCGGCGAGGAGGTCGGCATCTCGCAGATGCATGTGTCCCGGCTGCTCACCCGGACTCTCTCGCAGCTTCGGGAAGGGCTGATCGCCGACTGAGTCGCCGGCTGTGTCGCCGGTGGTCAATTCGCCGCGGGGTGGCCGGTGTTGCTGACGGGGTTCCTAAGTGACGGACCGTCAGCCACACTGGCGCGATGCGACGTGGCGTACGGAACGTAGCGGCTGCACTGTGCCTGGGCGGCAGCCTGAGCGGTGGGCTTGTTGCCTGCGGCAGCGGGGGCGGCGACGGCTATGTCGCCACCGGTGCGGCGGCGGAGAACCCTGCGAAGGCCGGTCCTGGCGTGGCACCTACCGGAGACGTGGAGCTGGTCCCGCTGGACGGCAGTGAGGCGCCGCCCCGCGGCAATGGTGACTCCTCCCGGGCGCCGGAGGGGAGTGACTCCTCAGGTGGCGGTCCTGTCGGTGAGTCGCCCGGTAGCGACTCGCCTGGCGGCAAGTCGTCTGACGGCGGCGCGAGTTCGGATGCTCCGGCCTCGCCCGGCGGTTCGGCCCCTGACAGTGGCGGTGACAACTCCGGTCGTACGGAAAGTCCTTCGGCTCCTCCGTCCGCGCCCGGCAGCAGTGCGCCGCCTGCGGGGCCCGCGAAGCTGAGTGTCGGCGAGCCCGAGTTGGAGCCTGCGGATGAGCGGTGGTGCGAGAAGGTGACCGTCGCCTTTCGCAACACCGGGGAATCCGCGGTGCGTTCGGGGACCGTCACCTTTGAGACGCACGTCATCGGGGCGCTTGGCGTCGACTGGGCGACGCTTGAGTCCACCGAGAAGCTGCCTGCGCCGATCCCTGCGGGGAAGACGGTGGAGAAGACCTGGCCTGTTTGCGTCGATGCCTGGCGGGTGCCTTTGGGCATGCACGTCGAGACGCAAGACGTCAGGGTGAAGTGGAAGTAGCAGGTCGTCTGGACCTGCGGGTGGTTTGTGGCTGGTCGCGCAGTTCCCCGCGCCCCTAAAGGGGCGCCCCGGCAGGGGCGCTAGTCCCTGGGGGCCTACTTAAGCGCCAGCCACGCCACGCCTGCCACGACAGCGATCGCCAGTACTACACCGATGATCAAGCCGATCCGCGGGCCCGACGACGCCGCCGCCTGCTGCTGGCGGCTGGACTGCGGCTCCTCGTCCACGAAGGCGCGGAACATCTGTGTGCTGCCGGCGGGGTCGGGGTTGCCCTGGGGACCCTGGGGGTTGTGTGCCATGGAGAAGGACCCTAGCGAATCCTCCGCTCCCGGCCCAACCCCCTCTGACCATGGACTTTACGACGGTGGTCCCAGACCTTTGCCGACTCTTTAGGGCGTTGGTCCGCTTTTAGTTTGCCTGCGGCAACCAACTGTCTCTATCGTTGCCCTAAGCAACAACATGGGAGGTGCCGTGGCCGCGCAGCGTCAGTACGAGGAGCTGGCCCGACAGCTCAGCGCGATCGGTGCCGTGAAGCGCGGCCTGGGACGTGGCCTGCCGGCCGACTGCCCGGGCGGATCCGCAGCCGTACTCGTCCTGCTCGAGCGGCACGGCGAGATGCGGATGAGCAGGCTCGCCGAGCTGCTCGCCGTGGACATGTCGGTGACCAGCAGGCACGTGGCCCATGTGGCGGAGAAGGAGTGGATCCACCGGGATCCCGATCCCGCCGACAAGCGCTCCCGGATCCTGCGCCTGACCCCGGCGGGCAAGGCCAAGCTCGACGAGCTGAATGACCTGTCGATCAAGACGCTCACCCACTACTTGCATGACTGGTCCGACGACGAGGTCGTCCAGCTCAGCACGCTGCTCGCGCGACTGCGCGACAGCTTCGGGGACTGCCGTGCGGCTTCGGCCCGGCTCCCCCACCCCTCTGAAGAGACCACCCGAGAGACCACCCGTACACCCGCGTAACGAAGAGGAAGCCCATGGCAACAACCACACCATCCGGTGTGCGGGGCAGCCACGCCAAGCACGGGGCGCATGATGACGGCGCCCCCATGACGCACCGCCAGATCATGGAGGCCCTGTCCGGCCTGCTGCTCGGCATGTTCGTCGCGATCCTGTCGTCGACGATCGTCTCCAACGCCCTGCCCGAAATCATCGGCGACCTGGGCGGCGGCCAGTCCGCCTACACCTGGGTCGTCACCGCGTCGCTGCTTGCGATGACGGCGACCACCCCGCTGTGGGGCAAGCTGTCCGACCTCTTCAGCAAGAAGGCGCTCGTACAGATAGCCCTGATCATTTATGTCCTGGGATCGGTGGTCGCCGGGCTCTCGCAGAACGCGGGCATGCTCATCGCCTGCCGTGTCGTGCAGGGCATCGGCGTGGGCGGTCTCTCCGCCCTCGCGCAGATCGTGATGGCCGCGATGATCTCCCCGCGCGAGCGCGGGCGTTACTCCGGCTACCTCGGCGCGACCTTCGCCGTCGCGACCGTCGGCGGTCCGCTGCTCGGCGGTGTCATCACCGACACCGACTGGCTGGGCTGGCGCTGGTGCTTCTACGTCGGCGTGCCCTTCGCGATCATCGCCCTGATCGTGCTGCAGAAGACCCTGAAGCTGCCCGTCGTGAAGCGGGACGTCAAGGTCGACTGGGCGGGCGCCTTCTTCATCTCCGCGGCAGTCTCGCTGCTCCTGGTCTGGGTCACCTTCGCCGGTGACAAGTACGACTGGCTGTCCTGGCAGACGTACGCGATGGTCGGCGGTTCGGTGGTGCTCGGCGCGATCTTCCTCTTCGTCGAGTCCAAGGCGAGCGAGCCGATCATCCCGCTGCGGCTCTTCCGCAACCGCACCATCACCCTGGCCTCGCTCGCCTCGCTCTTCGTGGGTGTCGCGATGTTCGCGGGCACGGTGTTCTTCAGCCAGTACTTCCAGCTGGCGCGCGACAAGTCGCCGACGATGTCCGGCGTCATGACGATCCCGATGATCGGTGGTCTGTTCGTCTCCTCGACGGTCTCAGGACAGATCATCACCAAGACCGGCAAATGGAAGGCCTGGCTGGTCGCGGGCGGTGTGCTTCTGACCGCGGGGCTCGGGCTTCTCGGCACGATGCGGTACGACACCGAGTACTGGCACATCGCGATCTTCATGGCGATCATGGGCCTCGGCATCGGCATGATGATGCAGAACCTCGTCCTCGCCACGCAGAACCAGGTCGCTCCCGAGGACCTCGGCTCCGCGAGCTCCGTCGTCACCTTCTTCCGTTCCCTCGGTGGCGCCATGGGCGTCTCGGTGCTCGGCGCCGTGATGTCCACGCGCATCACCGACTACGTGAAGGATGGGCTTGAAGACCTCGGCCCGAAGGCTGCGGCCATGGGTCACGGCGGCACCGGTGGCGGTGGCATCCCTGACCTGGACGCCCTGCCCGCGCCGTTCCGTACGGTCATGGAGAGCGCCTACGGGCACGGCATCGCCGATGTCTTCCTCATCGCCGCGCCGATGGCCCTGATCGCCTTCCTGATCACGCTCTTCATCAAGGAGGTCCCGCTGCGTACGTCGGGTGCCCTCGCCCAGGCCGCCGAGTCGTCGGAGTCGTCCGAGCCGTCCGAGGCTTCGGCCACCGGGGTCGCCGACGAGCAGCCGGTCCTCGCCTCCGTCGCGGCGCACACCGAGACGGGGCCCGAGGGCACGCAGAGGCTCGCCGCGGTCGCCTCGTCCGCCGCCGGGGACGCCCCGGTGCAGACCACGGGCGGCGGCACTCCGGTGCGCGGCTTCGTGCGGGGCGCGGAGAGCGCTCCGGTGCCGCGGGCCGCCGTCACGCTGATCTCCCTCGGGGGACGGCAGCTGGGGCGTGCGGTGGCGCAGGGCGACGGGTCCTATGCCGTGGATGCCCCGGGCGCGGGCTCGTATGTACTGATCGCGTCGGCCGACGGCTTCCAGCCGCAGGCTTCGACGATCGTCGTGGCCGACGATGCCCTCGCGTACGACATCCTGCTGAGCGGCACGAGCGGCCTCACCGGTCTGGTGCGGGCCTCCGACGGCAAGCTGCCGGTCGGCGGCGCGATGGTCATCGTGACGGACGTGCGCGGCGATGTGCTGGCCACCGGACTCACCACCGACCAGGGTGAGTTCACCTTCGCCGAGCTGGTGCCGGGCCAGGTGACCATCGCGGTGAACGCCGCGGGGCACCGGCCGATGGCGCTGCCGGTCGAGGTCGGCGCGGTCGGCGTCACCCGGGTCGAGGTCGAGCTGAAGTCCGGTTCACAGGTGCTCGGCACCGTGCGGGCCAAGGGCGGACCGCTGAACGACGCGCGGGTCACGCTGGTGGACGCGGCGGGCAACGTCGTCGCCACCGCCACCACGGGGTCGGACGGGGCGTACGCCTTCACCGACCTGGACAACGGCGAGTACACGGTCATCGCGACCGGTTACCCGCCGGTGGCGACGGGTCTGACCGTCGCCGGGGAAGGTGTCGACGGCCACGACATCGAACTCGCCCACCCCGGCGAGTAATTGACCCCGGCCCGTGCGCGCGTACTCGAGCGGATGCGCGCGTGCGGGCCGGTGTGGAAAGGGCCCCGGGTGGTGGTGACGTACACGGCAGGGGACGGCCGGGTCACCACCGCCGGGGGCCGCACTTTTTGAAGCTCGCACAGCACGCGCAGCACGCACAGCACGCATAGCTCGCAAGGAGATAAACGGGATGGGACCGGGACTTACAGCGCGGATCCGGACGCGTGACGGCTGGGCGGTATCCCACGCCGTCGTCACCCTCACCGACATGACGGGTACGCAGGTGCTGCGGGCCGCGGCGGACGAGGAGGGCGCGGTGCGCGACACCACGGCGCTGCCGGCAGGACCGTACACGGTGATCGTCACCGCGGTCGGTTACGCGCCCGTGGCCTCGACCGCGCTCGTCACCGCGAGCGGCCGTGCCGAGGTCGGCAACGTCGTCCTCGCCCGGCAGGGCGGCACGGAGCTGCCGCCGCCGGGGCCGTGGACCGTCGACCCCGCGCACTCCACCGTGGGGGCGACCGCGCAGCACCTGGGGATCACCAGCGTGCACGGCCGGTTCACGGAGTTCGGCGGGCGGATCGACATCTCCGAGGACGTCGAGAAGTCCCGGGTCGATGCGGTCATCAAGTCCTCCTCCATCGACACGGGCAACGGCATGCGGGACGGCCACCTGAAGTCCCCCGACTTCCTGGACGTCGACCAGTACCCCGAGCTCACCTACCGCTCGACCGGTCTCACGCCCGCAGGCTCCGACCGCTGGACGGTGCACGGCGAACTGACCATGCACGGCGTCGTACGCCCGGTCGACCTGGAGCTCAGCTATCTCGGTACGGGGGCGGATCCCTGGGGCGGGACGCGGGCGGCCTTCCGGGCCACGGCGGAGCTGCGCCGCGAGGACTTCGCGATGAACTACAACCAGGTGGTGCAGGCGGGCATCTCGGCGATCGGCACGACCCTCCGGGTGGAGCTGGACGTCCAGGCGGTGCAGGGGGATTCACTGCCGCAGGGCTGAGCCCCGCGCCCCGCAGCCGCGAGTGCCGAACAGACCTTTCCCGCCCACCCGCCCGATTGCCCGGCAGCGGCGAGGCGCGGTGGCCGCCGCAGGGCCCCGCTACAGCTGTGCCTCGATGCCCGCCACCAGGAGGTCGAGGGCGACCGTGAAGTCCAGTTCCCACATCTCCTCGACCGTGTTCCCGCCCCGCGCCTCCATCATCTCGGAGGCGCTGTGCAGGGTCTCCTCAAGGCCCGGATCGGACTTGACCGCGCCCATGGCTTCCTTGAAGTACTCCGCGGGCGTCATCCCGGCGGCGGCGCACCGCGCGAGGTAGTGGCCCTGCACGGTGCCGAATCCGTACACGAACTGGAAGACCGCGGCGATCGCGCCGGTCTGCTTCTCCGTCGGAAGACCCGTCTTGCGCACCACGTCCTGCACGGTCAGCGCGAACTTGAGCCAGTTCGGGCCGATGTTGAGGAAGTTGCCGACGAGCGGTGACACCCAGGCGTGCCGGACCAGCAACCTCCGGTACTCCGACGCCAGTTCGCGCAGCGTCTCGCGCCACCGCTCGGGCGTGACCGACTCCGGGTCCGGCAGGTTCATCTCGCCCGCGGCCGCGTCCAGGGCCAGTTCGAGCAGGTCGTCCTTGGTGTCGACGTACCAGTACACGGACATCGCCGTGACGTTCAGCTCGGCGGCCAGGCGCCGCATGGAGAACTTGGCGAGGCCCTCCTCGTCGAGGAGGCGGACCGTGGCCTCGGTGATGCGGTCACGGTCCAGGCCTGTCGGCTGATCACTCCTGCGGCCCGCGCCGTTCCGGGGGGCCTTGCCCTCCAGCCAGACGCTGGTCCGCGCGGGGCGCTTCGCGCGGTCGGCTGCCTTCACCATGGCGCACCTTCCTGGTCCTGAGCTCTTGTACCGATGACCGATGACCGATATCCGATGGTCCGGAGCGGGCGGCGGACCGGCCGGAATGAGCCACTCCGCCGCCCGCACTCGATGCTAAGCGGACGCCGTCTTGGCAGAGTCTGCCCTTTCCGCCCGCTTCAGCAACGCGGCGGCGACAACGCCTCCGAGGAACACGGCCACCGCCCCCACCAGCTGACTGGTCTCAAGGCCTGAAGAGAACGCGTCGGCGATCTTTGCCCGCTCGCCCTCCGTGTCGGCCGCGGCGAGCGCGGCAGGCAGCGATGCCGCGGACACGGCCACCAGCGAGGCGAACTTCGAGTTGAGGACCGCACCGAGGACGGCCACGCCGAGCCCGTTGCCGAACTCCGCGAGCGTGCCGTTGACGCCCGCGCCGACGCCCGCCTTCTCCGGTGGTATCGCGCTCATGATGGCGTTGGCCATCGCGGGCATGGCGAGCGCGATGCCCGCGCCCATCACGATGAGCCCGGTCAGCATCCCGCCGTAGTTGTCGCCGCCGAGCACGGCGATCGCGGCGAGCCCCGCGGAGAGCAGGGTCATGCCGATGGCGATGGTGACCGGAGTGCTCGTCTTTTTGAGAAGCCGTGCGCCGAGGCCGGTGAAGTTGAGCGCGACCACGGTGACCGCGAGCGGCGCCGTCCGCAGGCCGGCCTCCAACGGCTCGTACCCCAGGACGAACTGGAGGTGCTGGGTGAGCAGGAAGAGCGAGCCGCCCATGCCGAAGGCGACCAGGATGGCGCCCGCGACGGCGCCGATGAAGCGCTGGTTGCGGAAGAAGTGCATGTCCAGCATCGGGTACGGGATGCGCAGCTCCCACCAGACGAAGACGCCGAGGACCACGACGCCCACCGCGGCCGCAACCAGCACCTGCGTCGACGTCCAGCCGTGCTCGGGCCCGGAGATGATCGCGTAGACGACCGACGCCATGCCGATGGTGGAGAACACCGCGCCGAGCAGGTCGGGCCGGTCGCCCTGCGGGTTCTTGGACTCGGGGATCAGCTTCACGACGGCGACGAAGCCGAGGACCGCGACGGGGATGTTGATCAGGAAGATCGCGCCCCACCAGAAGTGGTCGAGCATGACGCCGCCGACCAGCGGGCCGATCGCGAAGCCGAGGGAGTTGACGGTCGACCAGAGGCCGATCGCCTTCATCCGCTCGCTGTCGTCGAAGATCTGCACGATCACGGCGAGCGTGGTGGTCATCAGGAGCGCGCCGCCGATGCCCATCCCGGCCCGCGCGGCGATGAGCTGCGTGGAGGACTGGGCGAGACCCGCGACCAGCGAGCCGATGCCGAAGAGGGCGAGGCCCGCGGCGAGCATCTTCTTGCGGCCGTAGCGGTCGGCGGCGCTTCCCGCGGTGAGCAGGAGGCCGGACTGGACGAGCGAGTAGGCGTTGATCATCCACTGGATGTCGGCCGTGGACGCGTCCAGCTCCTTGGTGAGGGAGGGGATCGCGACGTTCAGGACGGTGTTGTCCAGGAGGACGGTGAGCGTGGCGAGGCAGATGACGCCGAGGATCAGCCAACGCTGAGGGTGTGCCTGGGGGGTGGTGGGGGTCTCGGCGGTCGTCGTTGCCGTCATACCCTCTCCTTCTTCTTGTACGGCGTATGGGAGGTGAGCGATGTACACCGTAAGGCATCTCCCGTACGCCGTACAAGAAGGTTTCCGTCAGCTCTTGGGCTGCGTCAGGTCCTGGGCTGCGTCAGGTCGTAGAACGTGGCGCTGCCGACCGTGACCTTCTCGAAGGAGTCCTCCACCCAGGAGGTGATCTTCGATGCGGTGCCGCTGTCGCCGCCCATGCCGCCGCCTCCGCCCTGGCCGCTCTGGCCGCTCTGGCCGCCCTGGCCGCCCTGGCCGCCCGAGATGAAGTAGTGCACCTTCCCGTCGGCCACGTACTGCTTGAACTGGGCCAGCGTCGGGGACGGGTCGCTGCCGTTGAAGCCGCCGATCGCCATCACCGGGTCGCCGGTGGCGAGCTGATAGCTCGCGGCGTTCTGCGCGCCGATGGCGGCCGCCGCCCAGGTGTAGTCCCCGGCGTTCGCCTCCAGGAGCTTCTTCGCCTTGGCGCCGACCTGGGCGCCGTTCAGGAGGCCGCCCATGCCGGCGGCGCCACGCTCACCCAGTCCGCCGCCGGGAGGCCGGCCCATGCCGCCGCCGTTCTGGCCGCCCGTCGGGGGCTGCATGGCGTTGCCCCACTGACCACCTTGCTGGCCCGGCGGCTGCATCCCGCCACCGCCGCCACCGCCGGGCCGGCCGCCACCGCCGCCGGGTCCGCCGGGTCCGCCCATCCCGCCCGCCGACGCCGGGCCCGCCGTCACGATCGACCCCGTGTGCGCGCTGTTCACGGTGGAGAGCGTGTACGCGACCGGGCCCGCGACCGCAGCGGCGAAGCTCAAACCGATGGCGGCGATGGCCAGTTGGCGCCCGAGGCGCGCGGCGAGCAGCAGGCCGAGCGCCCCCGCGAGGCCGCCGGTCAGGACCGCCCAGCGCAGCCACGGCACATGGTCCGGGGTCCGCCCGAGCAGGACGTACCCCCACCAGGCCGTGCCCGCGACGGCCGCGCCGAGCAGCGCGCCCGCCCACCACTTGGCGCGCTCCTCCCACAGGACCGTGGCGCCCATGCCGATCAGCGCCGCGATGTAGGGGGCGAGGGCGATCGTGTAGTACTGGTGGAAGATGCCCGCCATGAAGCTGAAGACGGCCGCTGTCATCAGCAGCGAGCCGCCCCACGCCACGAACGCCGAGCGCGTGGTGTCGGTCCTGCGGGCCTTCCAGGTGAGGACGATGCCGCCGACCAGGAGGATCAGCGCCGCGGGAAGCAGCCACGAGATCTGGCTGCCGATCTCGGAGTTGAACATCCGGCCGATGCCGGTCTCGCCCCACTGACCGCCGCCACCGCCACCGGGGCCGCCGCCGACGCTGCCGGTCTCCTCGCCGTTGATGCGGCCGAGGCCGTTGTAGCCGAAGGTCAGCTCCAGGAAGGAGTTGTTCTGCGAGCCTCCGATGTACGGACGCGACGACGCGGGCCACAGCTCCACGATCGCGACCCACCAGCCGCCCGCGACGACCATCGCAAGGCCGGAGAGGGCGAGTTGACCGAAGCGCTTGCGAAGGCGGACCGGCGCGCACACCGCGTAGAGGACCACGAGCGGCGGCAGGATCAGGAACGCCTGCAACGTCTTGGCCAGGAAGGCGAGACCGACCGCGACGCCCGCCCAGACCAGCCACTTGGTGCGGCCGTGCTCCAGGGCGCGGAGCACGCAGTACACGGTGACGGTCATCAGGAGCGCAAGCAGCGCGTCCGGGTTGTTGAAGCGGAACATCAGCGCGGCGACGGGCGTGAGCGCGAGCACGGCGCCCGCGATCAGCCCGGCCACCGGGCTGAAACGGCGGCGCACCGCCGCGTAGAGCACGCCGACCGTCGCGACGCCCATCAGGACCTGCGGGGCAAGCACCGCCCAGGAGTTGAGCCCGAAGAGGCGTACCGAAAGGGCCATCGGCCAGAGCGAGGCCGGCGGCTTGTCGACGGTGATCGCGTTGCCCGCGTCGAGCGAGCCGAAGAACATCGCCTTCCAGCTCTGGCTGCCCGCCTGGACGGCCGCGGAGTAGAAGGAGTTGGCGTAACCGGACGCGCTGAGGTTCCAGAAGTAGAGGACGGCGGTGGCGAGCAGCAGACCGAGGAAGGCCGGGCGGGCCCAGCGGGGGTCGCGCGGCTCCGCCACGTGAAGTGGGGTAGCCACCTGGGTAGTTGTCGTCATCGTGCGTTCCTCGGTTCGTCGGCGGAGTTCATGTCGTACGCGGAGTTCGTGCGCCGCTCCGGGAACACCCACGCCCGCAGCAGCAGGAACCGCAGGACCGTCGCCGCGAGGTTGGCCGCGACAAGGACCGCGAGCTCCGTGGCGTGAGAGGGGTCGCCGGAGGCCGCGCCGAGGGCGGCCAGGGAACCGCTGGTCAGGGCGAGGCCGATGGCGAAGACGACCAGGCCCTGTGCCTGGTGGCGCATCGCGCGGTCGCGGCCGCGCACCCCGAAGGTGAGCCGCCGGTTGGCCGCGGTGTTGGCGACCGCGGAGACCAGCAGGGCAAGCGCGTTCGCCACCTGCGACCCCGTGAACGTACGGAAGCCGGAGTAGAGAAGGAGATAGAAGAGCGTGGAGAGCGCGCCCACCACGCAGAAGCCGACCAGCTGGCGGGCGAGTCCGCCGGGCACGCCGGTCAGCTGCCGGTCCCGCGGATCGTCGCCGAAGGGGCGGGCGAGCCGGTCGAGGGGCAGCGCGCCGACCGCGAGGGCGCGCCCGACCCGCCACACCCCCTTCAGGTCGTCCGTGGCGGTCTTGACCAGGTGGACCGTTGAGTTCGGGTCGTCGACCCAGTCGACCGGCACCTCGTGAATACGAAGCCCCGCGCGCTCGGCGAGCACCAGCATCTCGGTGTCGAAGAACCATCCGGTGTCCTCGACCAGCGGAAGCAGCACCCCCGCCACATCGCCCCTGATCGCCTTGAATCCGCACTGGGCGTCGGAGAAGCGGGCGTGCAGCGAGCCGCGCAGGATGAGGTTGTACATACGCGAGATGAACTCGCGCTTGGGGCCGCGCACCACGCGTGAGCTGCGCGCGAGCCGGGAGCCGATCGCCAGGTCGGAGTGGCCGGAGATCAGCGGCGCCACCAGCGGGAGCAGCGCGTTGAGGTCGGTGGAGAGGTCGACGTCCATATAGGCGAGGACGGGGGCGTCCGATGCGGACCAGACGGCGCGCAACGCCCGGCCGCGGCCCTTCTGTTCGAGCCGTCGGTACTCGACCTCGGGGCTTGCGGCGGCGAGTCCCGCGGCCACCTGGGGCGTGGCGTCCGTCGAGGCGTTGTCCGCGACGGTGATGCGGAAGGGATAGGGGAAGGTGCGGACGAGGTGGCCGTGCAGGCGCCGCACACACGGCCCGAGGTCCTTCTCCTCGTTGTAGACGGGGATCACGATGTCCAGGACGGGCACGTCGCGCCATCCGGCGGGAAGGTGCGCCCGCGCCGGCAGAGTGACCGAGCAAGCGCCGCCCGGGGAAGAGTCGGTGGTTTGCATGCCACCGACATTCGTCAAGTGGCCTGTCAGGGCCGTGTGGTGAGCCTGTGGTCCGACTGTGAGTCCGTGACCTCGCGGTTCGCGGCGTGCGCGGCGCACGCGACGGGCAGCGTCACCGCGAACACCGTCCGTCCCGGCACGCTCTCCACCGCCACGGTGCCGCCGTGCGCGGCCACGATCGCGTGCACGAGGGCGAGGCCGAGTCCGGTGGAACCGGCGGTGCGGGAGCGCGAGGCGTCGCCGCGGGCGAACCGTTCGAAGACGTGGGGGAGGAGGGCGGGGGCGATGCCCGGACCGTCGTCCTGGACCTCAAGGCGTACGCCGTGCCCGGTGTCCCGCAGCACGCGGGCCGTGACCTTCGTGCCCGGCGGTGTGTGGGTGCGGGCGTTGGCGAGGAGGTTGACGACGACCTGGTGGAGGCGGGCGGCGTCGGCGAGCACCAGGGCAGGATCGTCGGGGAGTTCGAGGCTCCAGTGGTGGTCGAGGCCGGCGGCGCGCGCGTCGCTGACGGCGTCGACGACCAGGGGTGAGAGATCAGTGCTCTCGTACGTGAGCGGTTGTCTCGCCCCGGCGGCCCCGGCGGCACCAGCGGCACCGGCAGCACCGACGGCCCCGGGAAACCCGCCGTCCCGCCCCTCGTCAAGGCGGGCGAGCAGCAGCAGGTCCTCCACGAGCCCCGTCATCCGCTGGGCCTCGGACTCGATGCGCCCGAGGGCGTGCCGCGTGTCCGGCCCGGTGGTCTCCCGCCCCCGGCGGGTCAGTTCGGCGTAGCCGCGGATCGAGGCGAGCGGCGTACGCAGCTCATGGCTGGCGTCCGCGACGAACCGCCGCACCCGCGTCTCGCTCTCCTGGCGCGCGTGCAGCGCGGAGTGCACATGGTCGAGCATCCGGTTGAGGGACGCGCCCACCTGCCCGACCTCCGTGCTCGCATCCGCGTCGGGGACGCGCTCGTGCAGCGCCACCTCGCCGGTGTGCAGGGGGAGTTCGGAGACCCGGGTCGCGGTCGCGGCGACCCGGCGCAGCGGCCGGAGCGCGACGCCGACCATCGCGGCACCGGCGAGCGAGGCCGCGACCAGGCCCGCGGCGGTGACACTGACCTCGACGATGATCAACGTACTGAGGGTGTTCTGCACCTTGGCCGTGGGGATGCCGACGAGGAAGTCGCCGTTGACGCCGGTCGCGTACTCGACGCGGTACTCGCCGAGGCCGGCGATGCCGACGTTGTGCGGCTTCCCGTCGCGCGGCACGGAGCCCAGCGCGCCGGACTGGACCGCGTCGAGCCGCTCGGTCTGCGGCGCGGGGCTTCCGCTGTCGGTGTCCGGCTCGGTGCTGACGATGGCCTCGCCGACCGAGCCGTCGCCCCGGACGACGGCTCCGATCGTGCCGACCTCCTGGGGCCCCTTGGAGACGAACTGCAGCGGATCACCGTCGTCCGGCAGCCGGTGGCGCTCGGGCAGCGCGCCCGCGTCACCGGGCGGCCCGGACGCGCGCATCGCGACCGTGCCGAGCGAGGTGTCCAGCTGCTCGTACAGATGGGAGCGCAGCGCGACGGTCGTCACCGTCGCGATCACCGCGCAGACGACGGCGATCAGCGCCACCGCCGAGACGACGAGCCGCGTCCGCAGCGACCGCGGCTGCCGCCGCCGCGTCATGAGACCTGCTTCATGACGCGGCCGCGCCCTCGACCGATGGGGCGGCCTTGATCAGATACCCGGCGCCGCGCCGTGTGTGGATCATCGGCTCGCGTCCTGCGTCGATCTTCCTCCTCAGATACGAGATGTAGAGCTCGACGACGTTGGCCTGGCCCCCGAAGTCATAGCTCCACACCCGGTCGAGGATCTGCGCCTTGCTGAGCACGCGCCGCGGATTGCGCATCAGATAGCGCAGCAGCTCGAACTCGGTGGCCGTGAGATGGATGGAGTCCCCGCCCCGCGTCACCTCGTGGCTGTCCTCGTCCAGGGTGAGGTCCCCGACGGCGAGCACGGACTCGCTGCGCCGGCCGCTCGCCCCGGCCCGCCGGATGAGCCCGCGAAGCCGCGCCACGACTTCTTCGAGACTGAAGGGCTTGGTGACATAGTCGTCGCCGCCCGCCGTGAGCCCGGCGATACGGTCCTCGACGGCGTCCTTGGCCGTCAGGAAGAGCACCGGTACGTCGGGCAGCTCGCGCCGCAGCCTGCCGAGCACGGCGAGGCCGTCCATGTCGGGCAGCATCATGTCGAGCACCACGGCGTCGGGCCTGAAGGACCGCGCGGTCCGCACCGCACCGGCCCCGTCGCCCGCGCTGCGGATCTGCCAGCCCTCGTAGCGCAGGGTCATGGACAGCAGCTCGGTCAGCGACACCTCGTCGTCCACGACGAGCACGCGTACGGGACTCCCGTCCGGCCTGAGCAGTTCGGTACGCCCCTGGGGCGAGGTCGTAGTCATGGCCGACAGCCTGCGCCGCGCCCCTGAGAGACCTCTTGCCGGAACCTGTGAATTCCCTGAGAAACGCGCCCCGGCCAGGTGGGCAGCCCTAGACGACGGGCAGCCCGAAAAGCCGTGCCCCGTTCCCGTGACAGACGGCCCGCAGCCAGTCGTCCCCCAGGCCGAGCGGTTCGAGGGCGTCGAGCTGATGGACGTACCCGTAGGGGATGTTCGGGAAGTCCGTGCCGAGCAGGATCCGCTCCCCCAGATCCGCGAGCCGCGGCAGCTGCGCGCGGGAAGGGGCTGAGCCGCTCGGTGAAGTCGGTGAACACCATGGTCGTGTCCAGGCGGACCTCCGTGAAGCGCTCGGCGAGCGTCAGGAAGTCGGCGTACTCGGGCATCCCCATGTGCGCCACGACGAGCCGCAGCCGGGGATGCCGGGCGAGCAGCCGGCCGATGGGCTCGGGCCCGGTGTGCTTGCCCGGCGCGGGCCCCGAACCGCAGTGCGCCACCACGGGAATGCCCGCATCGGCGAGCAGCCCCCACACAGGATCGAGCAGCGGGTCGCCCGGGTCGTAACCCCCCACCTGCACATGGGACTTGAAGACCCGAGCACCGGCGTCGACGGCCTCGCGCACATATGCCTCGACGCCCGGCTCGGGATAGAACGTCGCCGTGTGCAGACAGTCGGGCGTCCGGCGGGCGAACTCGGCCGCCCAGCCGTTGAGCCACCGCGCCATGCCCGCCTTGTGCGGGTAGACCATCGACGTGAAGGCCCGCACCCCGAACTCCCGGAGCAGCGCGATGCGTTGCTCCTCCTCCTGGCGGTAGACGACCGGCCACGTCATCCCGACCAGCGGCCCAGCCGAGTCGAAGTACTCCCACACCTTCGACAGGACCCGCTCGGGCATGAAGTGCGTGTGTACGTCGACGAGTCCGGGAAGACCGAGCCGCTCCCAGAAGCGGACGACGCCTGCGGCCTCCCTGCCGTCCGGGCTCGCCGAGTCATCCCCGCTCAAAGCCATAGCTCCGCTCCACCTTGGCGACATGGACGGAGTACGTCTCGTACCACTCCGCGCGCCCCCGCCGCTGCGCCGCACGGTGCTCCGTCACGGCGCGCCACTCCTTGATCGCGTCCTCGTCGCGGAAGTACCCGACGGTGATGCCGAGGCCGCCGGGCGTGTGCGCGGAGTCCATGCCCAGGAAGCCGGGGATCTTCGCGACCAGCTCTTCCATGTGCTCGGCGGTCTCGCCGTAGCCGTGGTCGCTCTCGGTCCGCAGGGAGGTGAACACGACGGTGTAGTAAGGGGGTTCGAAGGGCGGGACAGGAGACACCGGAAGATCACTCATGTCCCTCAGGCTCGGCCACGCGCCCCGCACTGTCCACCCCTTCCCCGCCTTCATTGCCGTACGGGAGGCGAGACTTGACCCTCCGGTCAGCTTCGGCGGCGTACGGCATACGTCTCAGAACAGCCCGCCCTGCTCGACCGGCACCTCCCGCACCGGAACCGTCGTACGCGTCGCGCCCCGCACCCCTTCGAGCCGCCACCCCCGCAGCAGCCTGCTGTCGAGCACGACGAGCCGCCCCGCGTCATCCAGACACAGATCGGGCCCCGCCACGGCGACCAGCTCCCCCGAGACCACCCCGCCGTCGACGAGTTCCGTGACGGCGTACCCACGGGTCCCCGCGAGCCGCTCCACCCCGAACGCCTCCCCGTGGTCCACGATCCCGGCGGACAGCCGCTCCAGCGATTCGGGCCACCCGTCGAGCGCGACGGCGAAGCCGTGCATCCGCTCCAACTCGCCCCGCCGCGCCGCCTCTCCGGGCAGCGCGGACCTGACCGCGCGCTTCCTGGCGTACGAGATCCGGTCGGGCACCTTGAGCGCGACCCGCAGCAGCTCCTCGGCCCGCCGCGCCGCCATCAAAGGACCCCGGCCCAGCCAGGCGAACGCCACGGCCCCCTGTTCGAGCAGCCGCGCGGCGCCACGCTCCTCCCGGGTGATCCCGACCTTCACCATGCCGGGGCCGAACCACGCCAGATAGACCCGGTAGGTCCGCGGATCGTCGGCGATGGTGTCGGCGGCCACCGAGTGCGCCCGGTCGAGCCGCGCGCACTGCGCACACCGGGCCTGCGTCGCCCGCCCCGCCACCACGGCGGCATCGGGGCACGGATTCCCCCGCGCCCCCACGCACCGCCGCGGCCCGGCGGCCCGGAACCCAACGTGCCGCCCCACCACCAAGGGGCTGACGTCCCCCCGCTCCCAACCGAGCACCGGCGCCCCGTCCGCCCAGCTCAGCCCTGCACTACGCCACTCCATGGGGCCAGTCTTGTCGAAGTCCGTGCCCCGAAGGGGCGCGGGGAACTGCGCGACCAGCCAAGACGGACCCGCAGCCGAAGACCGCACACCCAGCGGAGCGCTACTGCTCCGCACGCTCCGTCTGACGGGGCCGCCCGGTGGCAGCCGCGGCCACGCCAATCACCCACAGCGCCGCAGCCACGACAGCAGCCGACGTACTGGACGACGCATGCAGCGACCAGGCCCACGACTCCGGCGTGTTGTTGCTGTCGACGCCCAGCAGCAGCGTGGGCCCGAACATGCCGAGCGGAAGCAGCCAGGCGAGCCCGCTGCCGAAGAGCCGGGCGCTGATCATGCCGAGGCCGAGATAGCCGACGACATTGCGCGCCGCGGAGCCGAACACCTCCGCGGTCGCCCCGGTGAGCAGCGGCAGCGCGCTCAGGCCGACCGCGAGGGCGAGCAGCACCACCAGGTACAGGCCCCGGTGGCGGATCATCGGCTGGGCCGACGTCTGCTCCAGGTCCGCCATCGGCGAGAACAGCGTGGTCGCGAGGATCACCGCGTGGGCCATCGGCACGACCTCGGCCACCGGCACGCTGAAGTCGACCAGATAGCGGAACTCGGGCACCGCCATCCGCTGCCCGGCGAACGCGGTCGCCACCAGGGCGACGATCAGCGCGACGCCCGTGGCCCGGGGCAGGCCCCGACAGCGTACGAAGGCGAGCACGGCCCACGTCTGAGGACTCCGTGGCGCGAGGAGGGTCCGCACAGGGGTCACCGCGGCAGCTCCGGAAGCGCACGGCAGGCACGGATGTCGTGCGCCGCCGCCTCGATCCACTTGTCCTGCTTCTCGCGCGGGGCACTGGTGATGCGCTCCAGGGCCCGCCCGAACTTCTCTCCGTAGTAGTCGCTCGGCGCGCCGGCGCGGGCACGGATGACGGCTTCGAAGAGGAACGTGCCCGGGTAGCCGCCGGTCTCCTTGAGCACCGGCGGCTCGCAGTCCGTGGCTGCGGGCTGCGGCAGGGAGGCCGCGAACAGGGCGTCGGTCAGGTCGGCCTCGGTCTCGGCGGGCGTCATCAGGGACAGCTCGGCGGTGTGACCCTTGGGCCTGTCAAGGCCGGTCGCGTAGAAGGCGCGGTTGAGCCCCTTCAGCAAGCCGAGCCGCTCGTCGACGGTCCGCACGGCGCCCTTGGCCTGCGGCAGCAGATGGCGGTCATCCGGCCACAGGCACACCTTCGTACGTCCGCTGGTGGCGCACAGCGGCTGCGCGGGCTGGGCCTTGCGCACCGCCCAGTACGAATCCGGTACCGGCGTACGGAAGCCCACCAGCGTGCCGCCCGCGACGAGCGCGGCCACCGCGAGCGCCCCCAGGGCGAGGGGCCGCGGCGCGAGCGCGGCACGGCGCCGCAGCGCGGGCAGCGCGGTCAGGAGCAGACCGAAGGCCAGACACCAGGCGACGGCGATCAGCATGCGCGTGGTGTTCGGCTCGAACTCCGAACTCCAGAACTCGTCGATCGCGGGAAAGAGCTTGTCGAGCGGGGTGTCCGGAACAAACGCCACAAAGACAAAAAGCCCGTACCAGAAGATCCCCGCGAAGGGCGCGACCACACGGGACGGCAGCGCCGAACCGATCGCGACGCCCACGGCGATCTCCAGGCCCAGCATCGCGGCCCCGAGCAACAACGGCGTCCACGAGGGCCCGCCGACCTCACTCACCCCAGCGGTCCGCGAGAACGCCACAGCAATCAGCACGGCGTACGCGATCAGCGCCCACAGCCACACCGCGAGCCAGAGCAGCAGCGCCTGCGCCCAGCCGCCGCGGGCCGCGGTGTCCGCCCAGACCCGCGTCCGGTGCCGGAAGGCGCGGCCCGCTCCCCAGGCGGCCGCGGCGCTCATCACCGAGCCCATCACGATCACCGCGTAGAGCTGGACCTGCAGGCTGGTCTGGGTCCACCAGCCGATCCAGTCGCTTTCGGCGGGGCTCTCGGCGGTGAAGTAGTACACGCCGATCGCGCCCATGAGCGCTGCGGCCCACTTGGCCTCGCCGCGCCGCATCTCGGTCAGCAGCACACGCATCAGGTCGCCACCGCTTCCGTACCGGCCAGATGCAGATACCCGGCTTCCACGGCTCCCCCGTCGACGTCCGTGCCGTCCACGCCCCCGTCCGGGAGTGCGCACAACTCGCCGACCGTCCCCGTGAACCGGACCGAACCCTCCAGGAGCACGGCAACCCGATCACACACATGGGCGACGTCCTCGGCGAGATGGGTGCTCATCACGACCGCGGACCGCTCGCCCAACTCCCGGATAAGACCCCGGAATCCGACGCGCTGGGCCGGGTCGAGGCCGACGGTCGGTTCGTCGAGGAGCACCAGAGACGGTTCGTTGACCATGGCCTGGGCGATGCCGACGCGCCGCAGCATGCCGCCGGACAAGGCCCCCATCTTCTTCCCTGCGTGCTTCTCCATCTCCACGAGCCGCAGCGCCTCGCGGGCCCGCTCACGGCGCCGGGCGGCGGGCACCTTGCGCAGCCAGGCCGCGTACTCGGTGAACTCCAGGACGGTGAAGCGGGGATAGAACCCGAAGGACTGCGGAAGTACCCCGATCCGCTGTCTGATGTGCTGCACCCTGGCCCGCCCCGGCGCCTCGTCCCCGAGGAGGCTGACCGAGCCGGACTTGGGTCTGCGCGCCGTGCTCAACAGCGACAACAGGGTGCTCTTTCCCGCCCCGTTGGGCCCGAGCAGCCCGGTGACCCCGGAGGGGAATTCAAGGGAAACGTCATCGAGGGCGACCGTGGACCCATACCGGACGGTCACGGCCGCGACCGCCGCGACCGGCTGGGAGCCGGCCGCGGCAGCGCTGTTACTACTGGTCACGTGATTCCTGATTCCTGATTACTGATCCTGATTACTGATCAGTTCTGGGCGTTCACGTAACCGTAGGCCCGGCTGCCGGGGATCCCGGCCCAGGTGGCCTTGGTGTAGTACTTGCCACCCGTGCTGGTGCCCTTGTAGCCACCACAGCCGTACCCCTGCTTGTAGCTGCGGGAGGTGCCGGCGATCTGCGGGTCAGGGCGGAAGCTCTTGTCCTGGTAGATGTAGGCGCTGAACGTCCGGGTGTCGTTCACCGGCACATCGCCACAGGCCTTGGCGTGACCGCTGCTCTTGCCCTTCCAGCGGTCACCGTCTTCCTTGCTGCCCGCGGTGGCTATGGAGAACGGAAGCCTGCTCCCGCTGATCTCCCCCGCGACCGCACCCACGGCCGGCAGCCCGATGGCCACAGCCGTCAGCGCCACGACCGCCAGCTTGCGCTTCCCCGTCAAAACCTTGCGCATCGATCCTCCAATAAAGCAGGACTTACTTGGTCGTTGATCACGCTATGTGCGGAATACGTGACTCCGCTGACCAATGCCTCAGCTGTGCTGGCGATCACACTGACGATCACGGGGCGGCGGCTCGACGGCCGGTCCGGGTGATCGCCGACGGCCGCGATCACTCGCCGGACGGCGTGCCCGAGACCCACACACCCATCCACTGTTCGGCGCCCCACGCCTCGTACCGCTGCACCTCGGTGAACCCCAGCTTCGCCGCGAGGCGCATCGAGCGGTCGTTGGCGGTCTGGGTGCAGAGCACCACCGGCTCACCGGGAAGCGCGCCGGCAAACCAGTCGAGCGCCGCCGCGCACGCCTCGGCGGCGTACCCGCGTCCCCATGCCTCCGGCAGGAGCAGGTAGCCGAGTTCGGCCTCCCCGGCATCCGGGCGGACATGGCTCCGACGCTCCGCGTCGCGCCGGTTGAGCTCGACGGTGCCGATCATCGCTCCGTCGACCTCGATCACGAAAAGGCCGGGGCGCCGCCCGGGCACCTCAGGGACTGAGCGTTCGAGCTCCGCACGCGGTCGAGGGCCGCCCAGGTAGGTGCCCACCTCTGGCGATGCGAACAGCTCGATGAACGCCGCACGGTCCCGGGACTCGGACTCGCGGAGCACCAGCCGCTCGGTCTCGATCGGGGCAGGCGGCCAGGCGACGGACTCTGGTCCAGTCATGGTGCGGGTGCCCCCTCGCGGCCTACTTCTGCGGTGCCAGGGTGCGCAGGACGTCGAACTCGTTGCCCTCGGGGTCGGCCATGACCACCCAGTTCCGGTCTGCGCCCTGGCCCACGTCCGTCGTGGTCGCGCCGAGGGCGAGCAGCCTGGTCACCTCGTCCTCGGTGCTGCCGTCGATCGGGCTGACGTCGAGGTGAAGCCGGTTCTTGACGGTCTTGCCCTCGGGCACCTGGATGAACTGCAGGGTCGGCGGCATCTGGCGGGCCCGAATGTCCTCGACGGTCGGCACCCAGGAGCCGATCTCGACCCTGCCCTCGCCCCGGTCGATCACTGTGAAGTCCAGGACCGCGCACCAGAAGGCCGCGAGCCCCTCCGGATCATGGCAGTCAACGGTCAACTCGGTGAACCTGCTCGTCATGACTCCCCCAGATAGTGCGGACGGCGCCCAGACTCTAGTAGGACGGTTGCCGTCAACGACCGCCGTCACCGCAAAAGCCAGAGGCCCCGACGATTTCTCGTCGGGGCCTCTGGTCTGCTGTGCACTCGGCAGGATTCGAACCTGCAACCTTCTGATCCGTAGTCAGATGCTCTATCCGTTAAGCTACGAGTGCTTGATTTTTCTTTTGTCTGTCTTCGCTCCCCGGCCTTTCGGCCCGCTCGCGGCGACAGGAAGAACATTACATGACCGCCGCCGCCATGTGAAATCCGTTTGCCGCACCCCTTGCGACCTGCGGAAACGTGCTTCACGGCGAGGAAACACCGAAGCCCCGGTCCAGCAGGACCGGGGCTTCGGATCATGAAGCGGAGGCGGAGGGATTTGAACCCTCGATGGGATTTAAGTCCCAAACCGCATTAGCAGTGCGGCGCCATAGACCGGACTAGGCGACGCCTCCAGCTTGCACACCTGCGCGAGCGCGAGGGGTGCGTGCAGATGATGACACAGCCGAGCGGTGTGTCACCAATCGCGGACTCCACGGTACTAGTGGTCAGGCCCACAGGGCAAAGCGTCCCGCGCGCCCGCAACGTCGCGCACCGGGCGGCGTTAGAAGCCGTAGAGCCCGTACGTGTTCGCGTACCCGGTACCCCGCACCCAGTGGAGCCCCGTTATGTTGCGCCGCATCGCCCTCACCGCCGCCGCGTCCGTCGCCGCGCTCTGCGCCGTGCCCGCCGCCGCCCACGCCGACATGGGCCCGCTGCACCTGTTGACGCCGCTCACGGAGCCGACCCCCGACCGGCTCACCGTGAAGGTCACCGGCTCGGGAGGCGCGGGGGACGGAACGTACAAGCTGGAATGCCACCCGACGGGCGGCACGCACCGGGACCCGGCGAAGGCGTGCGGGAAGCTCGACGAGGGGACATGGGGGAGCGACAGGTTCGCACCCGTGCCGGCCGACTCGATCTGCACCATGCAGTACGGCGGGCCCGCCACCGCGCACATCACCGGGACCTGGAACGGGCGGCCCGTCGACGCGAAGTTCGACCGCAGCAACGGCTGCGAGATCGGCCGCTGGGACCGGCTCGTACCGGTATTGCCCGAGGTCACGGCCTAGCTCAAGAGGGCCTTGCGTTCACCCGTCTTCATTCCCCGCTCACATCTTCTGCGTGCGACCTCCCTCTCATCCGGCCTCGCACGCACAACCACTCCCCGTAGACTCCCTCCCGTGACACGCCACGGGCCGAGGGGCAAGATGGCCTGAGCGGGTCGGCAAGCAGCAGTAATCAGGGAGGAAGCGTCGTCGTGAGCAGCAGGCCATCCCGAGGCGCTGCTCGCCTCGCAGCGATACTCGACGCGCTCCCGGACGCGCTGGTCCTCGTCAACGCCAACGGGACCGTCGTGAACGCGAACGCGATCGCGCTTGAGGCGTTCGAGGCGCCGGGCACCGCCCTCGTGGGGCGCGGGCTGCTCGATCTGCTGCCGGAGTTCGACTCCCGGCTGATTCCCGGATCGATGCGCAGGCCCGACTCCATCGACGAGCGCGGGCGCACCAAGCCGAAGCGGATGACCGCGCGGCGCACGGACGGCAGCGAGTTCCCGGTCGAGGTCACCAGCTCGAACCTCGAGGACATCCGGGACGCCTACGACAATTACGGCTACACCGGCGACGAGTTGCTCATGCTCGTCGTCCGCGACCTTTCGGGCGCCGTGGACACCGAGGCCGAACTCGCGCGCTCGCAGCGGCAGACCGAGATGATCCTGCGCGCCGCCGCCGAGGGTGTTGTCGGGACCGACACCGAGGGGCGGGTCGTTCTCGTCAACCCCGCCGCCGCGCAGATACTGGGCTTCCGGGCCAGCGATCTGGGCGGGCAGGAGCTGCACAACCTGGTGCTGCACTCGCGCGCTGACGGCGAGCCCTTCCCGTACGACGAATCCCCGCTCGCGGACACGCTCCGCTCGGGGCGCAAGCACCGGGTGCGCGGGCAGGTCCTGTGGTCCAAGAGCGGCGACCGGGTCGCGGTCGACCTGACGACGGCTCCGGTGCGGGACGGCGACCAGCTCGTCGGCGCGGTCATGACGTTCACCGACCGGCGGCCCTACGACGCCCTTGCCGAGGAGCACGAGGCCGCGCTCGCGCAGCACGCCGAGGAGATGCGGGCCGCGACCGAACGGCGCACGGAGGAGCTGCGGGCCGCCACCGAGAGGCACGCCGCCGAACTGGCCGCCGCCGCCGAGCAGCGCGCCGAGGAGGCCGCGGCCGAGCAGGAGCGGTACGCGGCGCTCGCCGAACGCGAGAAGGACCGGTTCGAGGAACTGACCGAGCGCGAGAAGACGCGGTACGACGCTCTTGCCGCCCGGCACGAGCAGCTGCTCGCCGTGCTCGGCTCGTCGTTGCGGGGCCCGTTGGACGAGCTGCGGCGCGAGCTTTCGGCTCTGGCGGCGGATGACGCCGGGCAGTTGTGGCCCGAGGCGAATCAGGTGCTCCATCACCTTTCGGCCGGGTACGCGCGGATCACCACGCTTGTCGACAATGTGCTGGGGTTCCAGCTGCTCGACTCGGGTGCCGATCAGCTTTCGTGCGCGAAAGTCATGCTCGACGCGGTCGTCGCGAACGGCGTGGAGGGCGCGGTCGAGCTGATCGGGCCCGGCCGCGCGCAGTTCGCGGTGCACGCGCCGCCGCTGGAGGTCGAGGTCGACCCGGGGCGGCTCGCCACGGCACTGGCCCACCTGGTCGCGGACGTCGCGGGGATCGACGCCACGGGGAACGCCCGGGCGGGCGCGGGCGCTTCGGCCCCGGCCGCCGGTGGGTACGTGGACTCGACGATCGTCGTGGCCGCGGCTCAGCGCGGTGAGGTCGTACGCATCGAGGTGCGGGGCCCCTACGCCGGCGGAGACCCGGTGCACGAGCCGATCGTGCGGGGCATCGTGCGGGCGCACGGAGGCGTGCTGCAGACGCATGAAGTGCCGGGGATGAGCGGCAGCGCGTATGTGCTTGAGGTGCCTATCGGGGCGGGGGCCGGGGCTGTTGCCGATGCGGTTTCTGTTGCTCCCGAGGCCGCCGATGCCTCGGTGGGCGCAGGGGTCACCGTGCCCGAGCAGGCCTCGGCCACCACGTCCGGTGGCGGGCGGCGGCGGGCCCGGCGGGCTTCCGGGCCTTCGGTGGACTCGTTCTTGGAGAGTGGAGTTCCTGGCGACGGCACATCGGGGGGATCTTCCTCCGCGGGCGTGGCTGCGTCCGGTGGGACCGGGCGGCGTCGGGGGCGGCGTGCGGCTGAGGCACCGCAGGGTGTTGAGGCTGGGCAGGGTGTTGAGGCTGGGCAGGGTGTTGAGGCTGCCGCTGCTGCTGCCACTGGGGCTGGGGTGCCGGGTGCTTCTGAGGTGGCCGGTGCGGCTGCGCAGGGCGAGGGGGCGCGGACTTCCGGCTCCGGAACCGGCATCGGCGCCGGCTCTGGCTCCGGCTCCGGCTCTGGCTCTGGCGGTACGGGGCGGCGGCGTGCTCGGCCCAGTGCGGCTGAAGGTGCCGGTGGGTCGGCGGGTGCTGTGGAGTCCGTGGGCGCCGTCGGCTCGGTGGTGACCGCTGCCGAGCATGCGGCCGGGTCCGCCGCGCTGGGGGAGACGGTGCCGCCGCAGGGCGTTCCCGTTCCCGCGGGCGCGACGGCTCCGAGGGCTTCGGCTTCGGGGCGGCGTGCGCGGCGTGACGGTGATCAGTTGGCGTTGCCCGCGTTGCCTTCGGGCGGTGGGCAGGATGCCGGGGCCGCCGAGGGGGCCGGTACCGCTGTTGCCGTCGCGGGTGCGCCTGCCGGTGAGTCCGGCGAGGCCGCGCCGCGTCCGACCGGGCGTCGACGCCGTGCGCTGGCCGCCGCCAAGGAGCGGGCCGCCGCCGACGAGGCACCCAGCGGGCGCGTGTTCGCGCTGCCGCCCGCCACGGCGGACCAGGACGACACCGGGCAGCACGAGGCGGCGCTGCACCACCCGGGCGACGACCACACCCCGCCGCAGCCGCACCCGGCGGATGCGCCGACGGGACGCCGACGGTCGCGTCCGGCAGCGGCGCCGGCTGCAGCTGCTTCGGCTGCGGCTGCTTCGGCTGCTCCCGCTGCGGCTGCACCTGCTTCGGCGCCTGCCGGGGAGGCCGCCGCGCAGAGCACCCCGGCCGCGGGTGTGCCCACGCAGGCCACCACGTACGGCGAAGGAACTTCCGCTGCCGCCAAGGGTGTTCCGACACCCGGCCGGGGCGTCGCGCTGCCGCCCGAGCGCGGGACGCAGGCACGTGCCGCGCAGCCGCTGCCCGCCGAGGCCGCCGCGCCCGGCGACCCCAACTCGACGCAGGGGCGCGCGATCAGCGTGCGTACGCTCGGGCAGGGCGTGCCGTTCGGCCAGCAGATCGCCGAGCAGCAGCGCAATCAGCCGGGGGCGGCGCAGGGCCAGGCCCAGCAGGCGTCGCCGCAGAGTCCGCAGGGCACGCAGAGTCCGCGTATCCCGCAGGCGCCGCAGCCTCCGCAGGCTCCTGCTCAGGCTGCCCAGGGGCCGGCCAAGTCCGCGACGGGGCAGGCCAAGCAGGCGTCCGGAGCTGCCGGGCCGCTGCCGCCCCAGGCTCCGGCTCCGGCCACCGCCTCGGGCACCCCGGCCGCAGGACCGCTTCCGGAGCAGGCTCCCGCGCAGCCGTCGGCCCAGGGGCACACTCTCGGCGGCTCCGGTCGTCGGCGCAGGCTGTCCACGCCTCCGGAGCCGACCGCCGATGAGCGCCCCGAGACGGCGGCGCGCGCGCATCCGCAGGCCGCTCCGGCTCCGGCTCCCGCTTCCGCCTCCACTCCGGGTGCGGCTCCCGGTGCCCAGCCGCAGTCCCGTATCGGATCCGCCACCGAGGGCGCGGGCCGTGCGTACGCGATCGGCGCTCCGGACGAGGACGCCGACGAGGGCCCGGAGCCGCTGGACGGTCCCGGCGGCGCGGTCGAGGTCGCCAACCGGCCCCAGCCGCAGCCCATGGACGACGAACTGCCGCCCGAGCCGCTGGACAACCCGCGCAGGCTCCTCGTCTGGCCCGCGCCCGACGTCACCACCCAGCAGGCGCTCAGCGACCGCGGCTACCGTCCGGTCATCGTTCATTCGCGCGAAGAGGTCGACGCCCAGATCGCGGCCTTCCCCGCCGCGCTCTTCGTGGACCCGCTGACCGGCCCCATCACGCGTACGGCCCTGCAGTCGCTGCGCACGGCCGCCGTCGCCGCGGAAGTTCCCGTACTCGTCACGGCGGGACTCGGCCAGGCGACCCGCGAGGCCGCGTACGGCGCTGACCCCGCCGTACTCCTGAAGGCGCTCGCGCCCCGCGACAGCGAGCAGCACCCGCCGCGCGTCCTGCTCATCGAGGAGCACGAGGAGATCGCGCTGGCCCTGACCGCGACACTGGAGCGGCGCGGGATGCAGGTGGCGCGGGCCGAGAGCGACGCCGACGCGGTGACGCTCGCGGCGCAGATGCGGCCGAACCTGGTGGTGATGGACCTGATGCAGGTGCGTCGCCGCAGGGCCGGGATCATCGACTGGCTGCGCGCGAACGGCCAGTTGAACCGCACCCCGCTCGTCGTCTACACGGCAGCCGTCGACGAGACGGAGCTGCCGCGGCTCGCGGCGGGGGAGACGGTGCTGTTCCTCGCGGAGCGCTCGACGAGCGGCGAGGTGCAGGGGCGCATCGTGGATCTGCTGGCGAAGATCGGCACGAACTAACGTCCCGGCGCCCCGGGCTCGAGCGGTAGGCCCCCGGGCTCGAGCGGTAGTCGCCCGGGGCTCAGGCGGTGATGCGGCGCACCGCGGCCTTGATGCTGGCGCGCAGCCGTTCCTTGTCGGCTTGCTCGTCGCCGACGAGGATCCGCCGCATCTGCGGTACGGCCGTGGACCAGCCGGCCAGCGCGACCACGATGAACAGCAGGTGGGCGGCCGGGATCTCGTCGCTGATGACGCCGCGGGCCTGAGCGTCGGCGAGCACGGCGACCTTCCGGTCGTAGTGGTCGGCCCGCTCCCGTTCGTCCGGGAGCTCGTCCGTGCCGTACTCGATGCCCTCCCAGAAGAGCAGCCGCAGCAGTTCGGGATGGGCGGCGTGGTGGTCCATCAGCCGGTCCATCCAGCCGTCCATGTCGTCGGCGTCGACGGGGTTGCTGATCGCCATGTCGAGCATGCGCTTCTCGAGGACCTGCGTGAAGAGCTCGGCCTTGTTGCCGAAATAGGCGTAGATGAGCTGCTTGTTGGCCTTCGCCTCGGTCGCGATGCGGTCCATGCGGGCACCCGCGATGCCGTACCGCGCGAATTCGGCCACCGCCGCCTCGAAGATCCGGGCCTTGGTGGCCTCGGGGTCTCTCACTGCCATGGGGACAGGGTAGCCAATCCTTTCGGGTAACCAACTGGTTGGTTGCTTGACAGCGCGCTGGTCACGGGCGCAGACTTTTTCCAACCAACCAGTTGGTTGTCGCTTGACGCAAGGAGTCATGCCCCTCATGCCGCCCCTCATGCCGCCCTCAGACACCAGGAATCGGACGCCTGTGATCGCCCGGGACGCGGACGCACCGTCCGGGCGGGCCGTCCCGCCCGGACGCGCCGTCCCGCCCGGGCTGCTGCTCGCCGTGGTGGCGGTCTGCACCGCGGTGACCGTCGCCAACATCTACCTGGCCGCGCCCCTGCTGCCCCTCATCGCGCACGGCTTCGGCAGCGAACCCTCCGCCCTGGCCTGGCTCGCCTCGGTCTCCCTTCTCGGGTACGCGGCGGGGCTGCTGTTCTTCGCCCCGCTCGGCGACACGGCCGACCGCCGCCGCCTCGTCGGCATACTGTCGGCCGTCGCCGCCCTGGCCATGGGCGCGGCCGCCGTCTGCCCGGGACCCGTCGCGCTCGCCTGCGCCCTGTTCGTGGCCGCCGCGGCGAGCGTCATACCGCAGCTCCTCGTGCCGCTCGTCGCCGAGCGCGCACCCGCCGACCGCCGGGCCCGGCATGTGGCTGCCGTGATCGCCGGGCTCTTCGCAGGGGTCGTCGCCGCGCGGGTGCTCGGCGGTCTCGTGGCGCAGGCGCACGGCTGGCGCGTCGTCTTCGTGGGCGCGGCCGCGCTGACCCTGGTGCTCGGTCTTGTCACCGCCGCCCTGCTGCCCGCCGAGACCCGGCCGCGGCACAGCGGTCCGGCCCTGGCCGGTCTTGCCCGGCTGCCCCAAGTCCTGAAGGAGTCGCCCGAGCTGCGCCGCGCCTGCCTGCGCCAAGGCGGGATGTACGGCGCGTGGAGCGCGGTGTGGACCTCGCTCGCCCTGCTCCTCACGAGCGATGCGTACGACATGTCGACGGGCGCCGCGGGACTCTTCGGCCTCCTCGGGCTCTCCGCGACCGTGGTCGCGCCGCTGGCCGGCGGTCTCGTCGACCGGTTCGGGGCGGCGCGCGTGACGGCGACCGCCTATGCGGGTGCGGCCGTCTGTCTGCCGCTGTTCTGGCTCGGCGGGCGGCAGTTGTGGGCGCTGTGCGCGGCCGGGATCCTGATCCACGCGGCGCTCGTGGCGAGCCATGTCGCCAACCAGACCCTGGCGCTGACCGCCACCAGCCTGCCCGCCACCGCCAACACCGCCTATGTGGTGGGCGGATTCGCGAGCGGCGCGCTGGCCTCGGCCCTCGCCGGGACCGCCTTCACCCACGGCGGCTGGGGCGGGGTGTGCGTCATCGCGACGGTGTGGCTGGCCCTGGGCTGGGTCACGGCGATACGCCGCTCCACGTGAGAGCGGCGTATCGCGCGGGGCCGGTGCCGTGCGGTCGTTCGGCGGCCGGGTCAGGCCTGGGGCTGCCGGGCATCACTCGACACCCGGCACCCGGCGCCCGGCTCAGAGCTGGGTGACGTCCAGCTCCCCCTCCGCGTACTGCCTGCGCAGCACCTTCTTGTCGAACTTGCCGACGCTCGTCTTCGGCACGGCCTGCACGATCGCCCAGCGCTCGGGCAGCTGCCACTTGGCGATGGTGCCCGCGAGGAAGTCGCGCAGGGCGAGGTAGTCGACGCTCGCGTTCTCCTTCAGCACGACGGTGGCGAGCGGGCGTTCGCCCCACTTGTCGTCGGGGACGGCGACGACCGCCGCCTCAGCGACATCCGGGTGGGACATGATCGCGTTCTCCAGCTCGACGCTGGAGATCCACTCCCCGCCCGACTTGATGACGTCCTTGGCGCGGTCCGTGAGGGTCAGGAATCCGTCGACGGTGATGACACCGACGTCACCGGTCTTCAGCCAGCCGTCCGCGCTGAACTTGTCCTCGGGCTTGAGCACGTCCTCGCCGGCCCCGCCGTAGTACGCCGCCGCGATCCACGGGCCGCGCACCTCCAGCTCACCCGCCGACTCGCCGTCCCACGGCAGGTGTTCGCCGCCGGGGCCGACCAGGCGCGCCTCGACGCCGGCCGGAAAGCGGCCCTGGGTGAGGCGGTAGCTGAACTCCTCGTCGGTGCCGATCGCCTTGGCCGGCGGGCGGGCCACCGTGCCGAGCGGGGAGGTCTCCGTCATGCCCCAGGCGTGACAGACCCGCATGCCCAGCTTGTCGAACGCCGCCATCAGCGAGGGCGGGCAGGCCGAGCCGCCGATGGTGACCTGGCCGAGGGAGCTGACGTCACGGGGCTTCGCGGTGAGTTCGGCGAGCAGGCCCTGCCAGATGGTGGGGACGGCGGCCGCGTGCGTGGGCCGCTCCGACTCGATCATCTCGGCGAGCGGCGCGGGCTGCAGGAAGCGGTCCGGCATCAGCATGTTCACGCCCGCCATGAGCGTGGCGTGCGGCAGGCCCCAGGCGTTGACGTGGAACTGCGGGACGACGACGAGGGTGGTGTCCGCGTCCGTGAGCCCCATCGACTCGCTCATGTTGACCTGCATCGAGTGCAGATAGATGGAGCGGTGCGAGTAGACGACGCCCTTGGGGTCGCCGGTGGTGCCGGAGGTGTAGCACATGGCGGCGGCCGTGCGCTCGTCAAGCTCGGGCCAGTCGTAGACCGTGGGCTTACCGGCGATCAGGTCCTCGTACTCGTGCACCTGCGCGGTGACTCCGGCCAGCGGGGCGCGGTCGCCGGGGCCCGAGACCACCAGGTGCTCGACGGTCGGCAGCTGCGGGAGCAGAGGCGCGAGCAGGGGGATGAGGGAGCCGTTGACGATGATGACGCGGTCGGCCGCGTGGTTCACGATCCAGGTCAACTGGTCGGCGGGCAGCCGCAGATTGAGGGTGTGCAGGACGGCTCCCATACAGGGGACCGCGAAGTAGGCCTCGACATGCTCGGCGTTGTTCCACATGAAGGTGGCCACGCGTTCGTCGCCGACGACCCCGAGGTCCTCGCGCAGCGCGTGCGCCAGCCGGGCCGAGCGTTCACCGATCTCGCGGAAGCTGCGCCGCTGTGGAGCGGTTTCGCCCGTCCATGTTGTGACCTGCGACGACCCGTGCACGGTCGTCCCGTGCCGAAGGATGCGGGTGACTGTCAGCGGTACGTCCTGCATCGTGCTCAGCACGGCGTCCTCCCGGTGGGCGCGCGGCATTCATCCGGGGCGGCTCCCGGATGACCTACCTGGCAGTAGGGCTCGCCAGATTCTTGCCGCATACCGCACGGTATGTCACTAGTCCGGGAGAAGAAAGGTCCGGCGGAGCAGCATGGATCACCTGACGGGCGTCAGTTCCGGGTCCTCGCGGAGCTTGCCGAGCGCACGCGACACCGCGCTCTTGACGGTGCCGATGGAGACCCCGAGCACCTCGGCCGTCTGCGCCTCGCTGAGATCCTCGTAATACCGAAGGACGACCATCGCCCGTTGCCGCGCCGGCAGCTTCATGATCGCGCGCCACATCGCGTCCCGGAGCACCTGCTGCTCCGCCGGATCCCCGACCGGCGTCACCTCGGGCTCGGGCAGCTCGTCGCATGCGAACTCGTCGACCTTGCGCTTGCGCCACTGCGAAGTACGGGTGTTGAGCAGGGCCCTGCGCACATAGCCGTCGAGGGCACGGTGGTCCTCGATGCGGTCCCATGCGACATACGTCTTGGTGAGAGCGGTCTGCAGCAGATCCTCTGCATCGCTCGGATTCGCGGTCAGCGAGCGTGCGGTGCGCAGCAACACGGGCTGACGTGCCCGTACGTAGGACGCGAACGACGGATACGCCGAAGGACTCGCCGTCCGCGTCGCGGCCTTCGATGCGCTGGTGCACATGGGCACCATGGATACGGTCATGGCTCCACGCTAGAAGCGCCCCCTACTTCAGCGGATCGGCCGCAGGTCCCGAAGCGGTGTCCGCCTCAGGTTGTAGGAAGGGTGGTAGCCCCACCTCCTGAAGGTGGAGGAGACAGAGCGCACCCCTGAGGGTTCATCCCTGAGACGGTCCTCAGCGGATCCGGGCCACCGGCGCGTGCACGAGGTTCCGGTCGATCATCAGGGAACGTCCGCTGTGCCGCTCCCGTACGTTCCCCGCGTACTGGTGGATGCGACGCGCGGGGCGCCAGGCGTCCCGCCGCAGCGCGGGCTCACGGTACAGGTGCCGGGGTGCGTGCCAGCGTGCGAACCACATCACCGCCGGCAGGTCCCGCACCCCCGCACGCCGCGCCGTCTCCATGTGCCGCACCCCGGAGTCCGCGCCGCTGTAGAACCCCGGCACATACCCCCGCCTTCGCACCTCCCGGTCCCACGCCCGCACGAAGGCGAGCGTGGTGCGCGCGCACTTCTCGTTCCGGTATCCATACGCCTCCATGTCCAAATAGAGGGCGCTGTGCCGCAGCATCCCGAGCGCCTTCGCCCTGCTGACCGCGTCGCGCCCCTCGCCCGTCCCCTGCCTCCAGGCGTTCCGTCCGATGCGTACGCCCTGCTTGTTCTTCGCGATGACACAGGGGGACTGCGACCCCACGTACAGCGGCAGCACCCGCCAGCCCATCCCCCGCACCGCACGCATCCAGTCGCGGCTCAGATGGGCCTGCCGCTTGCACGCCCGGCCCCGGCCTCCGAAGTAGACGCCCACCGCTCGGTAGTCGGAGCTCAGCCAGCGGCGCATGGTGCCCACGGGCGGGGTGTGGCAGGTGTCGAAGCCCCGCCCGTGGAAGGTCGACACCCTGGCGGCCGCCCGGCCGCGCCCGGCCTCCGACGTGCCGTCAGGTCTGCTCGTGGCGCCCGTCGGCACCGCGCACAGGGCCAGCGTGGTCAGGGCGAGAGCGAGGACAAGTCCCATGATCGTTTTTTGGCAGCGCATACGCCGAGTGAAGGGCCAAGGTCGCGCACCCCGTCCGGGACACGCGCGCGTTCAGCCGTCCGACCCCAGAATCAGCCCCGATGTGGGGACCCCGGTGCCCGCGGTGACCAGGGTGCGCGCGGCGCCCGGTATCTGGTTCACGGACGTGCCGCGCACCTGTCGTACCGCCTCCGCTATCCCGTTCATCCCGTGCAGATACGCCTCCCCGAGCTGTCCCCCGTGCGTGTTCAGCGGCAGCCGCTCCTCCGCGACGAAGCCGGCCGCCTCACCCGGCCCGCAGAAGCCGAACTCCTCCAGCTGCATCAGCACGAACGGCGTGAAGTGGTCGTAGAGAATGCCCACGTCGATGTCCGAGGGCGCCAGACCCGAGCTCCGCCACAACTGCCGTGCCACCACGCTCATTTCGGGCAGCCCGCTCAGATCGTCGCGGTAGAAACTGGTCATCTGCTCCTGCGCCCGCCCCGCACCCTGGGCCGCCGCCGTGATCACGGCCGGCGGATGCGGCAGATCCCGGGCCCGCTCCACGCTCGTCACGACGATCGCCTGGCCGCCGTCGGTCTCCTGGCAGCAGTCGAGGAGCCGCAGCGGCTCGACGATCCAGCGGGACTCGGCGTGATCGGCGAGGGTGATCGGCTTGCCGTGGAAGTAGGCCGCGGGGTTCGTCGCCGCGTACTTCCGGTCGGTGACCGCGACATGGCCGAAGGCATCCGGAGTCAGGCCGTAGGTGTGGAGATAGCGCTGGGCCGCCATCGCCACCCACGACGCGGGAGTCAGCAGTCCGAACGGCAGGGACCAGCCGAGCGCCGCGCCCTCCGCCGACGGCTCACGATGCTGCACCCCCGAGCCGAATCTGCGGCCCGAACGTTCGTTGAACGCCCGGTAGCAGACCACCACTTCGGCCACTCCGCTCACCACCGCGAGCGCCGCCTGCTGGACGGTCGCGCACGCCGCGCCACCTCCGTAGTGGACACGCGAGAAGAAGGAGAGCTCCCCGATCCCGGCCGCCTGCGCGACGGTGATCTCCGGGTTGGTGTCCATCGTGAACGTGACCATGCCGTCGACATCGCCGGGCCCGAGTCCCGCGTCGTCGAGTGCCGCGCCCACCGCCTCCACGGCGAGTCTGAGCTCGCTGCGCCCCGAGTCCTTGGAGAACTCGGTGGCCCCGATGCCGACGACGGCCGCCTTCCCGCCGAGCCGATCGCGCGTCCGCACGCTCATGCCGTGCCTCCCGCCGACGCGCCACCCGAAGCCGGCGCCGTGACCGAGACCGTGACCGTCCCGGTGACGTGCTTGCCGATGCCGTTGGCCCCGACCACCTTGACCGTGGCCGTGTCGCCCTCGACCTGCTCGACGGAGCCCGTGAACACCATTGTGTCCCCCGGGTAGTTGGGCGCCCCGAGCCTTATCGCCACCTTGCGGAGCACGGCGCCGGACCCGAAATGATCGGTGACGTACCGACCGACCAGGCCGTTCGTGGTCAGGATGTTCATGAAGATGTCGGGGGACCCCTTCTCCTGCGCCGCCACCGCGTCGTGGTGCACGTCCTGGTAGTCCCGCGACGCGATCGCACCGGAGACGATCAGCGTCCGGGTCACCGGGATGGTGAGCTCGGGCAGCCTGTCGCCCACGCGAACCCCAACGCCCCTGCTCATCTCCTCACCCCCGCTCATCTCACCGCCTCCTCTCATACCGACTCCTCCTCGGCGATCAAGTCGCCCAGTTCCGCGAGGACTTCGCTCCCGCAGCCCAGATACGCGTCCAGCTGGCGCCCCCACAGGAAGTGCCGGTGCACGGGGTGGTCAAGGTCGGCGCCCATGCCTCCGTGCAGATGCTGGCCCGCGTGCACGACCCGCTTGCCCGCCTCCGACGCCCACCACGCCGCGGTCAGCGCATGCTCGCCGTACGCCAACGACGCGTCGCGCCGCCAAGCCGCCTCGTACGCCGTGACACGTATCGCCTCGGTGTCCATATAGGCGTCCGCAGCCCGGAGTTGGACCCCCTGCTTGGCCGCGAGTGGCCGGCCGAACTGCTCCCGTTCGTTCGTGTGGGCGACCGCGCGGGCCAGCGATCCGGCGCACACACCTGCCTGCAGCCCCGCGAAGGCCGTCCGCGCACTCGCCAGCACATCGGCGTAGGCCCCGTCCCCGCCGATCCGCTCCCCGGGAGTCCCGTCGAGCACCAGCCGCCCGGCCGCCCAGGGCGCCGTCAGCTCGACCGGCTCGGTCGCCGCGTCGGCCACCCGCACCATCCACAGGCTGTGGCCGCCCCGCCGTATGCGATCCGGCACGGCCACCAGGACGTGTGTGGCATCCCGCAGCCACGGCACCCACGGCACCGCTCCGGTCAGCGAACCCGTCGGCCCTTCCGGCAACCCCGTCGGCGCTTCCGTCGATCCCGTCGGCCCTTCCGGCAATCCCATCGGCGCATCCAGCGACCCCGCCTGCCCTTCCAACGACCCCGTCGCACCTTCCTGCGCGGACGCCACCACCACGCCACCGCCCGCCGGAAACGCCCCGGTGGCGACCGCCGTGCCGTCCCGCAGCCCCGGCAGCAGCCGCCCCCGCTGCTCCTCCGTGCCATGGACCGCCACGGCGAGCAGGCCGTAGACACAGCTCGCCGCCAGGGGCACCTGTGCCGTCACCCGCCCCTGCTCCTCCAGCAGCAGCACGAGCCCCAGCAGCCCGACGTCCTCCACCGCACCCGGCAGCCCCGCGGCGCACAGCGCCTTCCACAGCTCGGCGTCCGATCCCGTCCCCGCCGCCGCGAGCCGATCGGGCGTGGACAGATCCCCGAAGATCTCCGCCGCGAGCTCCCGCGCGGCCGTCTGCTCGTCCGTGGGTGTGAAGTCCATGTCAGACCCCACCCTCTTCCATGGCCTCGGCGGGCCGGAACACCGGAAGCTCCAACTCCTCGTCCACCCGCTGGAATTCGAGCCGGACGGGCTGCCCGATCCGCACCTTGTCGCTGGGCACGCCCACCACATTGCTGACCATGCGCACACCCTCCGCCAGGTCGATGAGTGCGACGGCGTACGGGGGATCGAAGGCGGGGAAGGGCGGATGGTGCATGACGACGTACGAGTAGACGGTGCCCTGGCCGCTCGCCTCGACCGTGTCCCACTCCAGCGATCCGCAGGCATTGCAGCCCGGCAGCCAGGGGAAGCGCAGTGCCCGGCAGTCACCGCAGCGCTGGATCAGGAGCTGGTGGCGCGCCACGCCCTCCCAGAATCCGGCGTTGTCCCTGTTGATGACCGGGCGAGGTCGCCTGCCCTGCGGTTTGCGCCGCGCTGGTGCGTACTTGAGGATCCGGAAGCGGTGGGTCCCGGCCGGTTCGCCGCCCGCCCTGACATCCATCCGCGTCGTGACGAAGTGGCCCGTGCCCAGCTTCGTCGTCTTGCGCTCCGAGACCGATTCGATGACCGCGTCGAAGGTGATCTCGTCCCCCGGTCGCAGCGGCCGCAGATACTCCTGCTCGCAGTCGGTGGCGACCACCGATGTGTAGCCCGCGCCGTCGAGCAGGGCGAACAGTTCGTCGTGGGCGGCCGAGCGCCCCTGGTGTCCGGAGAGCCCGCCCATCGTCCAGGCCTGGAGCATGGTCGGCGGCGCGATCGGATCCGCCCCGGAGTAGGCGGAGTTGGCGTCCCCCATCGCCTCGCACCAGTGCCGGATCATCGGCTCGTTGACCCGGTCCTTGCCCACGCCCGAGGTCGCGGCCGCCCTGCCCTCGAAGACCTTCAGCGCCTCGTACGAAAGATCGCTCACCGCCGTCCCCTCCGCATCCCGAGCCGCATCGTTGCCACGATCTCCCGCTGCACCTCGCTCACCCCGCCGCCGAACGTATTGATCTGCGCCGCCCTGTTCATCCGCTCCAACTCCCCCTCACCGCCCGTGCCGAGCGCCAGGGCCCCGGGCGATCCGGCTCTCACCAGACCCGCGCCGCCCGTGACTTCCTGACATATCCGGTACACCTCAACGGCCGATTCGGTTCCCATGAATTTCACGCCGCTCGCGTCTCCGGGCGCCAGCCGGCCCGCCCCCACGTCGCCCACCAAACGCCAGTTGACCAGGCGCGTAGCCGCCAGCCGTGCCCGTGCTTCGGCCAGTCTGGAACGGACCCACGGAGCGTCAATCCGACGCTCGCCCGTCACCGGATCGGGTGTACGCGCGAAGGCGAGGGCCGCCGCGTAGAAGTCCTCGGCCTGCATGCCGATCGCGGCGAGTGCCACCCGCTCATGGTTCAGCTGGTTGGTGATGAGCCCCCAGCCGCCGTTCTCCTCGCCGACGAGGTTCGTGGCGGGCACGCGTATCCCGTCGTAGTACGTCGCCGTCGTGGTCAGCCCGCCCACGGTCTCTATCGGCGTCCACGAGAAACCGGGCGCCGCCGTCGGTACGAGGATGATCGAGATGCCCTGGTGCTTGGGCGCCTGCGGGTCGGTGCGGCAGGCGAGCCAGATCCAGTCGGCGTTCTGCGCGTTCGACGTGAAGATCTTCTGCCCGTCGATGAGCCACGCGTCGTCGGATCCATCCTTGACGCGCACCGCCCGCGTACGCAGCGAGGCGAGGTCCGTCCCCGCCGACGGCTCGCTGTAGCCGATCGCGAAGACGAGATCGCCGCTGAGTATGCGCGGCAGGAAGGAGGCCTTCTGCTCCTGCGTGCCGTACTTCATGAGCGTCGGGCCGACGGTGTTCAGCGTGACCATCGACACCGGCGCGCCCGCGCGATAGGCCTCGTCGAAGAAGACGAACTGCTCGTCGGCGCCCCGCCCCTGACCGCCGTACTCGACGGGCCAGCCGAGGCCGAGCATGCCGTCGGCCCCGATGCGCCGCAGCAGGCGGCGTTGCCCCTCCAGATCGTCGCCTTCGGGCGGCCCTCCCGGCATCAGATCGCGGAAGTACGCGCGCAGTTCTGAGCGCAGCTGCTGCTGGCGTTCGGTGGGGGCGAGGTGCACGGCGGCGGCCTCTCCTTCGCGTACGGGCGTCGCACCGACAAGGGTTTCTGACTGTCCGTCAGGAACTGTGTGAGTGTCAAGAGATCACCCCGGATACGAAGGGCGGGACCCCCGGCGGCAATGCGGGGCCGAACACGCCTGCGCGGCGGTGCACTCGCACCGCCGCGCAGACCGTCACACACACCCCGTCGAGCCGGCCCAAGGAGCAACCCCCAGACGGCCGTTACCTCACCAGAGTTCGGTGAAGTTGACCGCGACGTTCGCGTTCGCCTGGTCGATCGCCGTGAACCCGGAGCCGTTCACCTGAGCATTGTTGTTCTGGTTCGAGGCTCCGTTGCCGACCGCCTGCTGCTGCGTCGTGTTCGAGTTGCCGCTGTTGTCGTCGCCGACACCACTGCCGTTGACGGTGGCCACGCCCGCGTTCGATCCGTCGTCCGCGAAGGAGCCGTTGTCAGCCATCGCGACACCGGAGAAGAGCGCGGCGGCCAAGGGCAGGGCCGCGGCAGCGGCGATGACGCGGGCGGTACGGATGCTTGCCATGTCAATTCCTCCAGAACGGGAGGTACGCACCGGCAATGTGCCGGGAGTACCAGAAGTACGGCTTGTTCCAAGGCAGTTGGCCGACCGCCTCGGGTTCTGCACGACGTCGCGAGTCCAGAGTTGCCCACCGAATCCCCGGCGAACCACCCCGGAAGCCCCGATTCCCCCGCAAGCGTGAGTACAAGTCGATAAACACGCTTCGCGCCGCCAAAGCCCCAGCTCAGCCCCGTGCAACCCGCCCAAACCCAGGCGCCGCAAGCGCTGAAGCGTTCCGGCGTCCCACGAAGAAGAGGGCTCCCATCCGCGCTTCCGGCGCGTGTCGGGGCCTCCCCCTCTTCCCTTCTTCGAACACTCGTACGAAAATGGTGGCATGGCCACCATCGACCGCCATGCCACAGCGCTCGCACTCGCCCACGCCCTGTCCGCCGCCGAGCGCGGCCTCGCCGTCATCCCGCTCTCCCGCACCAAGCTGCCCGCCCTGCGCTCCCCCCACCACGAGCAGCCCGAACCGACGCCCTGCCACGGCGAATGCGGCCGCCTCGGACACGGCGTGTACGACGCGTCGACCGACCCGCGCCGTATCCGCGAGCTCTTCGCCGCCGCCCCTTGGGCCAGCGGATACGGCATCGCCTGCGGGCTGCCCCCACACCATCTGATCGGCATCGACCTGGACACCAAGTCCGGTACGGACGCCTCGGCCGCCCTGCGGGAACTGGCGCTGCGCCACCTGTTCACCATCCCGGCCACGGTCGTCGTGGTGACCCCGAGCGGCGGCCGCCACATCTGGCTTTCGGGCCCGCCCGACGCCGTCATCCCCAACTCCGCGGGCCGCCTCGCCCCCGGCATCGACATCCGGGGCGCCGGCGGCTATCTCGTCGGCCCCGGCTCGCGCACCGAACACGGCGTCTACAGCACCGTGCCGGGCACCGCTCAACTCCCGCCCGGCGCATGCCCGCCCGCGCTCCTGCGGCTGCTCATGCCGCCGCCCCGCGCGCACCACACGGGACCTGCGAAGCCGCAGGTCCAGCACGGCCAGGGGCTCGTCCAGTTCGTGCTCGCCGCGCACGAGGGCCAGCGCAACACCCGTCTCTTCTGGGCCGCTTGCCGCGCGTACGAGAACGGCATCGGCGAGGCCCTGTCGGGCGAACTCACCGATGCCGCACTCCGGGTCGGCCTGACGGAACGCGAGGCCCGCTCGACGATCGCGTCGGCGGCCCGCCTCACCGGTCACGCGTAGGGGGCCACTACCCGAGCAGCGAACGCACCGCCGCGCGGTCGATGTTCGTCAGGGCGCGGACCAGCTTCGGGGTGAGGAAGACGATGGCGAGGCCGAGCAAGGAGGCACCGGCGATCTGCAACGGCGACTCCAGGTAGTACGCGTGGTGCTCGCCGCCCGATGTGTAGTCGAACAGCCGGTAGCCCGGCCAGTCGAGGTAGTGCGGGAACACCCAGGAGTACGCCGGCAGGAGCGCGACCACCCAGCCGGTGACCAGGAAGGTCACGGTGAGCACGAAAGACGTCACGCGCGCGGGGAACATCACGACCTGGAAGAGCAGCGCCCGCCAGCCCGCGGCGTCCGCGAGCCGGGCGCGCATCCCGGCCCACACTCCCTCTCCCGGCGAGGTCCGCACCGGGGCGGGCCCGGCGACGTCGACCCCGAGGCCGGCCCGCGCCCGCCCCCGCTCGGCGGCACCGAGCCCCCGCGCGCCCGCCAACGCGGCGGCAAGCACCGGCAGTCCGAGCACGGTGACGAACAGCCCCATGCCGAGCGAGAACATCGTCACGGCGAAGGTGAAACCGACGACGGCGATGGGCAGCGAGGCGACGGTGTAGCCGATCTCCCGGTAGGTCGTGGCGGCGAACGGCGCCCGCCAGAAGCCGGGGGACCGCGCAGGACCCGCGGCGGACGGAGCGGACGGAGCAGAGGGATCGGCTGCGTACGGCAGGGTGCTTGTGCTCATGGCGGGGCCTCAGATCTTCGCGGTGAGGACGGTGGGGACGTGCCGTGCTGATGTCCTCCACGTTCGCGAATCCGCGCGCCCGCCGACATACGGCGACCCGGCCTCTTGGGGGTGTCGCCAGCCCCACCCCCGGCGCGAGGACGGCACGGGGAACCGGCGCAATGAACCGGCGCGAGACGGCACGAGGAAGGGGCGCCCGGAAACTTCCGGACGCCCCTTCTCACCAGGCCCAACAGGCCCCTTAAGCGGTGGGTGTGGGATTTGAACCCACGGTGACTCGCGCCACGACGGTTTTCAAGACCGCCGCGCCATCGCCCCCTACACCTGCATTGAGCTGCTAAAACGCCGTCACGTCCCACCCGCAGGCGCCTTCTGGCCCACACATGGCCCACCAGGTCCTGAAATGGGCTCCCGCTCCCCTCCTCGCTTGGTCCGCTCAGAGCTGGGCGAGGATCCAGCGCACGGCAAGCGCCATCACTCCCGGACCTTAGGGCGAATGCCTGTACCGAACGGTGCACGATGTGCGCTGTGGTCAGCGTAGGGTCCTGCCCTCCGTGAGGTGCTAAATCGAGCTGGCTAGGCTGCGGAAGGTGCTACAAGAGGGGGTATGGTCCTGCCCTTCTCGAAGTCGCAGATTGAGCGCTTGGGTCGGCGTCTGGTCGACCAGTCGCCTCCTGCTCAGGCTGATCTTGATGACCTCGCTGCACTGCTTGGCGCTTATGACGAGGTACTTGATGCTGCCAGTAGTGAGGTTCGCGACCTTGGCTATGCGCCAACGGGGCGCTTGAAAAACACCGGAACGATCTTGGAAAAACTGCGGCGGCACGGTGGAACCTGGTTGAAGAGCATTCAGGATCTAGCTGGCCTGCGTGTGGTCATCGAAGGTGGGTTGCGCGCGCAAGATCAGGTAGCCGAGGAAGTCATGCAGCGCTTCTCAGGGTGTGCGAAGACTCCCAAGCTGATTGATCGCAGGGAAGACCCTCGGCAGGGCTACCGTGCAGTACACGTGATCGTCTTCCCTGACGGCGTCCCAGTTGAGGTGCAAGTTCGCACTCGCTTTCAGCACAATTGGGCGGAAGTGTTTGAGAAGTTGGCTGACCTCGTCGGGCGCGAGATCCGGTACGGCGAAGAATGGTGGCTGCCGGGGGAGCGTGAGGTTCCTCAGCTCCTAGGGCTGAGCCCCGAGGCTGATCCTCCACTGAAAAGAACTATTGAAGCGATCAGCTTCACCAAGAAGAACGTAAATACTTTGATCAAACTCCTCCTGGAAATGAGCGCCAACGTCGCTGAGCTGGAGGACCTTCTTACCGACCCGCTTACGCCACCCAAGCGAGCGGAAGCCTTGAAGGCGACGATGGGAGAGCACCTCGATGAGGCACGGTCGGTGATCGAAGGTGTCGAGGTCAGCATCACTGGCTACAAGACGCTTGAGCGGGAAGCGAGGTCTCTCGCTGAGCGCTTCGGACGTGTACGCTCGGAGCATGACTAACGTGCTTGTGGTGTACGACCGCGCTGCGGGCCGCCTCCTGCGCGAGCAAGAGTTCACGCATCGCAAGGATGCCTTGGCAGCGCGATTCCGCGTCGAGCGCGAGCAGGGTGATCACGACAACATCGAAGTGGTCGTTCTCACGGCACGCAGTCGAGATGACCTGCTTAAGACTCACGCCCGCTACTTCCAGACGCTGGATGAGCTAGCCGGAGCACAGTGAAGGCTTACGAAGAACGGCCCTGGTCAACAGACCAGGGCCGTTTTTTATCGAGGGCTCGCGATTGTCAATGCCTACCTACGGCCAAAGGATGGTCCGGCAGCGAGATGGCGTCTGACGATCTCTGTGCAAGCCACCCGGACCGGCGGTGCGAAGGCGCCTCCGTCCGAACATGCTTGAAGCCCAGACGCTCGTAGTAGGCATGCAGTCCCGTGTTCGTACGCCAGGTGTCGATGCGGACCCAGTCGCGCCCCTCCAGGGCGGCGACGCGGGAAGCCCAGTCGACGATTCGAACGCCGAGCTGCCTCCCTGCCGCCGACCTCGCCACGATCAGTTTGTAGAGGTAGAACGCGGATTCCGGCCTGTCGTCGTCGTTCCAGAAGTCGCGATCAATGGGCCCCCGGCTGACGGTGGCCAGCGCTGCCCCGCTGTCGTCTACGACAATCCAAGCCCGTCCGTCATCGATCGTGGCGTGCCATTTGCTGATCGCTCTCTCACCAGCCTCGCGGTCATTCCACTGATCCGTGCCTCTTGCGTGCAGCCACTGCTCAGCTTCCGTCCTCAACGCCATGAGCGCGGGTACGTCCTCAGCTGCGGCAGGGCGAAGGTACTCAGTCGGCATCGACTTCATAGAGGATCTTGTGCCTGTCTCCTGGGAGGATCGTGACCATGCAGCGGAGAGGCTTTCCGTCTCCGTCGTAACCAGTCCGGGTGTGCTCGGCGACCGGGGTTGCTGATGGCAGTGCCAGCAGCTCAGCCTCCTTGAGGGTCGGCATCCGTACGGCGATCTCATCGCGGTACTTCGCTTGAACGAGACCGACGGATGCGAGGACTCCTCCAGGTGCGGACACGTCACGGGGTTCCATCAGCGGGGTACCGGAAACGAGTTCCTGCGGAAAGTACGAGTCCGCGAGGGCGTACGGCCGGTTGTCGACGTATCGCACCCGCTTGCGCGCCACCGCAAGGCCGCCCTCAGGCAGAGCTAGCGCTGCATGGACATGCTTGGGAGGCTCGACGATGGAGACGCTGATCTCCTGCCGGGGGCTCTTGCCCTCATCGGCAACGGCGCTGGCCCATTGGTCGCCAGCCGTCTGCCCTTCCACGGCGGTGGCGTGACGTTTGCGGCTCTCTAGGGTCGTCCAGTTCCAAACGACCGGTGGGTAGTCCTCACGGACGTACTTCCCCTGCCCCTGCCCCGTCACGACCAGGCCCTCATCAACCAGGGCCCGGACGCCGGCACGAACGGTTTCGCGGCTGTAGCCGTACTGGCTCATCAGCTTGGCTTCACTGGGAAGCGCTTGACCGCCCTCTAGCTGACCCGAATCGATCTGCTCTCGCAGGTCAGCCGCGATCTCTTGCGCCTTCGTAAGTCCGCGCCGCATGTGTCCCCTCCGTCTCACCGCTCCAACTACTCCATACAAGTTAGACCAGGGGGCTTGACTCTCCAAGTGCCAGTGGGCATTCTCATGTCACGGCACTCCTCCAGACAAGGCGTACGGGGTGTCACGTACAGCACCATGCCCGGCGGGTCCCGCTTCACGCGGGAGTGCTCGCTGGGGAGTGGTTGGTCTTTGACAACTGAATGGGGATCACGCCGCCTCTCCTCGGCCAAGTAGGCGGCTACGCGGAACCTCCGCGTGATGTACAGCGCAACCACATCCTTCGCAGCGCCCATGCGCTGCGGCCGGTTGCCTCCTTCGCCCGTCCGGCCGCTCACGTTGTCGTACGGGCGGGGCGGGGGGAGCCGGGAGAGACCCGAACTCCTTCCCGAGAGGACTGTCATGGCGAAGCACGTCACGTCCATCCGACGTTCGACCGCGCTTGACGGCACCTGGGTCGTCAAGTGCCGCTGCGGGTTCCACAAGTACGCGGGCCGGAACAGCCTCACCGCCGCCAACATCGCCCAGCAGCACAAGAAGGCCAACCGATGAAGCCGCCGCCTCCTGGCCAGTGCCGGCAGTGCTGGACGCACGCCCACGACAAGAGCATCCACCGCCGGCTGAAGCCCGGCGAGGACTGCGGGCCGTGCCTGGATCACCTGCACAACGGCTGCCCGCCCGAGGGCAAGGCGCCCAAGAAGCAGTCCATCTGGCGGTGACCGCGGTCGCCCCGGCGACCGTGCCGCGCGAAGAGACGCGGCTTTCCCCACTTAACGGCGCGCGGCTCCTGGGGTGCCTCCCAGGAGCCGCTGTTCGGGCCGTTCCACCTCTAAGGAGTCACGACCCATGAAGCACATCGTCACTGTTCAAGAGGCTGTTACCGCGTTCGAGCCGTTCATGGAGCCGACGGCCGCTGAGCTGGAGGCCATCGAGCTGGAGATGCCCGTCATCCTGGCGGACGTCGAGCTGCTGGACGCGCAGATCATCACCCTTGACCGCACGCCCAACGATCTGGACGCACGGCGCCTTCGCCGGGCCCGCCGCAAGGCCCTCGCCGCCCGCGTGACGCTCGCCAACACCGCCGCCACGGCTACCGCGGGGGTGGGCGCGTGAGTGCCACTGAGTCGAATCTGCGGGCCGCGCACGCCGAAGTGAAAGCGGAGATCGCCCGGACCGATACCAAGACCAGCCTGCTGCTCGCCTTCATCGGCGCGCTGCTCGCCGGTACTTGGACGGTCGCCAAGGACGCGCCTCTCTCGGTGCCCGCCTACATCGCGGGCGGTCTGGGCACGGGGCTGCTGCTCGCGGCGGCCGCGCTGCTGCTGAAGTCGGTGCGTCCCAACCTGGGTGGCCGGCACGGCTTCCCGCTGTGGGCCACGCTCACCGCTGAGGAGATCAGCGCCACCCTGGCCATGGACCTCAGCGCGGACATCGCGGGTCTGTCTCGCATCGCGGTGGTCAAGTTCACCGGCCTTCAGCGCGCGATCGACCTGACCCGCGCGGGCGGCGCCCTGCTCATCCTCGCCGCCCTCATCCAGGTCGGGGGTGCGCTGGTATGAGCGCGAAGCCTTCCCCCGGCGGCTGGGCTCTGGCCCTGATCATGCTGGGCTCGCTGGCCATGATGGGCGCGGCCGTCGGCCTGCTCGTGCTGCATGAGCCCGCCTGCCGGTTCACGGTGGTGGGCGGGGCTGCGGTGCAGTTCGCCGGTTGGCTGCTGCACGGCCGTCGGCTGCGTCGGATCGGCGGTGCGGCATGAACCGCAAGGGAAAGATCCTCCTGATTGCCGCGCTGGTCGCGGTGGTCGGCATGGCTTTCCGCGTCTCGTGGAACGCGCTGCGGGACATCGCCAACGCGGTGGGCGCCGATGCCACGGCGGCGACGCTCTACCCGTTCGTGGTCGACGGGTTGATGGCGCTCGCCCTGGTCGCCACCCTCGTGCTCGCCGGGCGGGATCGGACGTTCGCGCTGCGCGTGCTGGGCACCTACACCCTCGCCTCGCTGGTCCTGAACTACGTCCACGGGCTGGTGCCGGAACTGCACGGCCGGACGGTCGACTGGGGTCGGCTCGCGGACTGGGACCCGGCGAACTGGGCCCTGGTGCTGCTGGCTACCTCGTTGCCGGTCGGGTCGATCTACTTCGGATCGGATCTGGTCGCCAAGGTCCTGCACCACCGGCCCGCCCCGATCGATCCTCCGACCACAAATGCGGAGGAATCTACCGATACCATCAGTAATCAGTCTACGGCTGACCTGCCGGTATCGACCCCCGCGCCGATCACCGTGAACCGGGTGGCGCTGCCGACTCCGGTGCCGGTCGGCTTCCTGAAGTCGACTCTCCCGCTCAAGCCGCTTCCGGCGATCGAGCCGACCCCGGCCGCCCCGATCGAGCCGCGCGCGGTGGCGGCGGAATCGACCCGCCCGCGCGGGGCCACCGGCCGCGTCCCCGACGCTGCCCGATCACCTCGCCCCAAGCGCACCCCGGAGCAGCTGCTCGATGAGGCGCGCACGGTGACGACCGACTGGCCGGATGCGAGGCTGACCGCTGAGGGCATCCGCCTGGCGGTGCACACCTCGCCGAAGAACGCCCGCATGCTGCGCGACACGCTCAAGGCCGAACGCGCTCAGCACGCTGCGGCGGCGGCCTGATGGCCCGCTCGCTGGCCCGGTACTTCGATCCGGACGGCGAGAAGTACGGCATCCCCACCTACCCCCTGCACTGCGCCCCCGACGGCTTGGCGACCCGCACGCAGCTGCGGGCGCGGGGCCTGCGGCCCGGCGGGCAGGACGTGGCCGCTCAGGTGCTGTGGCGCTGGTCGCGCGGTCTGGGGGTGGCCTACCTCTACCGCGTCGACCGGGCCAAGCCCGTACGGCCGATGACCCCGGCCCGCTGGCGGGCGCACGAGGCGATGATGCGGCCCCGCCGGATCTGCCCCCGCTGCCACGTCGATGCCGGATACGTCATCCGCACCTCCCAAGGCGCCTGCGAACCGTGCATCCGCCGCGACGAACAACCCGCTGACCTCAACTACATGTCCCCGAGGAGGGGTTGACCATGGGCAAGCCCGATACCCGCCGTCTGGACCGTGAGATCCGGGTGACCACCCGCAAGCTGGAGGCCGCCCGGGATCGGCAGTTGTGGCCGCTGACCGGCCGTGAGCGCCGCGCCCTCCTTTCCGCCGCCGCGAGCGGCTCGATGAAGGTCGCGCGGCACAAGAGCGGCGACCGCGACGAGGAGCGGGCGGACACGGCCTGGGACGCGGCCGTCACCCGGCTGGAGGCGGAGATCACCGCCTTGCAGAGCGAGCGGCAGCGCGTGGTGAACGAGGCCGCCACCGCCAAGGCCGCCAAGAAGTCCTCCGGCTGCTGGTGGTGACCCGCCCGCGGGCGCCCCGCCCCCTCAACTTCCCGCCCCTGTAGGGGTAGTCAGGAGTTTGTCCGTCATGAGCGAGAACGTCGTTCACCTGCACAAGAACCCCGAACCGTCCACCCCCGACACCACCCCGGCCCTGACCGTCGTCCCGCCGATGCCCACGGTTCCGCCCGCGCCGGTGGTGCCGCTGTGGGTGCGCTCCGGACGCGCCATCAAGACCGCCGCGACGCACGAACGCACCAAGGGCGCGGGCCGGTTGGCGGTCCGCCACACCATGTACGTGGTGGGCGGCACCAGGATCGTGGGCCGTCGTACGTGGGATGGCCGTACCGGGGCCCGCTACGAGCGCCTGCTCCGTGCGGCCGAGGCGGCCGGCAACTACGAGGTGGCCGAAGAGTGGGAGGACCGCCTTCAGCGCTTCCGCGAGGCCCGTCACCGCCGCCGCATGGACCTGCTGCACTCCCCGGTCGACGCGGCCAAGGGCGTCGTGGTCGGCACCGGGATGGGCATCGGTTCGCTGGTCGCGCTCGGCATCGTGATGGCCATCAACAACGGGGAGGCCAAAGACGTCCTGACCCCGCTCGCGGCCACGATCGACTTCATCGCTCTGTTGATACGCATCGTGCAGGTCGTATGGGGCCCCGCGCTCACGATCGGCCCGTTCCTCGCGCTGCTCGCGCTGTGGAGCGTGGGACGGCACCAGCAGGCCGCCCCCAACTGGGCACTGCCTGAACGAGTGCGCAACGGCGAGGGCGAGCCCATCACCCCCTCCATCGTCGTCAAGGCCCTGGGCGACCTGGGGGTGCCCGCGCTGCGCAACGCCATCAAGGAGATGGGCGACGCCGGCGCCGCCATGCTCGGCCCGATCCGGATCGCCGGATGCGGCGTGGAAGTCGATGTCACCCTCCCCTCGGGGGTGTCGACGATCGAGGTGCAGAACAAGCGCCGCAAGCTCGCGGAGAACCTGACCCGGCACGAGCACGAGGTGTTCATCACCATCCCCGAAGCCGCCCGCACGGTGCGGCTGTGGATCGCCGACTCCGGCGCGCTGGATGAGCCGATCGGCCCCTCGCCGCTGGTCACCGACGACACGATGACCGCCGACTACGCCAAGGGCCGCGCCCCCTGGGGTCAGGACCTGCGCGGCGATGCGGCGGCGCTGAGCCTGTACCAGCGCCATCTGCTCATCACCGGCCTGTCCAACCAGGGCAAGACCGTCGCCCTGCGCTCGCTCGCCCTGTGGCTCGCGCTGGACAAGTCGGTGCAGTTCCTCATGGGCGACCTCAAGGGCGTGGGCGACTGGGCCATGTTCGACGGCCTCGCCACCACCCTGATCCAGGGCCCGACCGACGAGCACGTCATCCAGGTCACCGAGATGGTCGAGGGCGCGGTCGACGAGATGAACCGCCGCATCCAGGCCCCGCCCGGCACCGTGTTCCCGCCGCTGATCGTGCTGGTGGATGAGGCGCAGGTGGCGTTCATGTGCCCGGCCAAGGACGACGACAAGCGCCCCTACGGCGGCTCCAAGGCCAACTCCCGCTACTTCATGGCCGTCCGCAAAATCCACAACCAGGGCCGGGCCGTGAACGTGCTGATGTGGCAGGGCACCCAGGACCCCACCAACGAGAACCTGCCCAAGCTGGTCCGCGAGGGCGCCCACACCCGCGCCTCCCTCGCGCTGGGCACCGAGTCGCAGGCCCGCATGGCGCTCGGGGACAAGGCGGTGGACGGCGGGGCCGCGCCGAATCTGCTGCGTCCGGGCCTGGACCGGGGAACGCTGGTCGTTGCGTCCGACGGCATCGCCATCCCCGCCGGACAGTCGTCCATCACGGTGCGCACGCACTACATCGACGACGACGCGGCCGAAGCCATCACCGAGCGCGCCAAGGCCCTGCGCGACGGCGTCACCACCCTGCACGTCATCGAGCGCGGCAAGCAGCGCGACCAGCTCGCCGACATCTTCTCCGTGCTCGGGGATGCCTCGCGCGTGCGCACCCAGGACGTCCTCAAGCGGCTCGCCGCGCTCAACGAGGACGCGTACGGCACGTGGTCGTTCCTCAACCTCAAGCGCGCCCTCGACGGCACCGGCGCCGAGCCCTACAAGTCCGACGGCGTCATGGTCGTAGGCCGCGAGCGCCTCGCCCGCGCCCTCAAGAACCGCGACGGCGACGGTTCCGCTTCCGCCACGAAGTAGAGGGAGACGCACCCCCTGCGGGTCAGGGAGGCAGGGAGAACTCCCTGAACCCCTCCCTGGCCCGCATCCCTGGCCCTGACCTGCACAAATTACCCATCAGGGAGGCAGGGAGGCACCGCAGGTCAGCCCCCGGAAACCCCCTCCACACCGCCACCGGCAGGGGGTGCCTTCGCCTCCCTGCCCGTTCTCCCGAAGGGATTCCGCATGCACTCCGATACCACCCCGGAAGCGACGTCCACAGGTACTGGACTGAGTGACGTTCAGGCCCAGATCGAGGCTCGCCGGATCATCGCCGACGCCTACCGGCCCACCGCCTACCGCGACGACACCCCCGTGCCCGCCCACGGCGACACGCCAGCCGTCGCCCAGCCCGGACGGCCCCCGATGAGCCAGGGCGCCACCGACGCCAGCGTGCTCATGCTCGCCGGCGGCACCACCACCGCCATGGTCGGCGGCACGGCCGCCGTGCTCATGTACGTGTCCCAGTTCGCCGACCCGATCGTGTGCGGCCTCGTCTTCGGCGCCCCGACCGCGCTCGTGCTCGCCCTCGCCCGGCTCGCCAAGCGCGCCAAGCCCGCCCCGGACATCCACCACCACTACCAGGGCCCCGTCCACCAGGACCGGCGAACCGTCCACAGCCGCACGAGCGGCGTGTGGGCCAAGACCAACAACCAGCCCTGAACTGCCCTGAAAGGAGACCCACCCCCATGCTCCGACTCCGCCTCACGGTCGTCGGCTGCCCCCGCCGGGCGCTGGCCTTGACCGACACGCCCCGCCCGAATTGCTCGCGCTGCTCGGGCCTGGGTGCCATCGAGCACTTCTACGGCGACAGCGAGTACGTCGATTCCGACTGGGAGCCGTGCTCGTGCTGGAACGAGCTCTGGTGCTTGCTCATCCTGCCGCTCCCGCGCCCGAAGCCGCCCGCCGGCTTCAGCGACGAACCGCCCTTCTAGCTACGCCAAGGGCGGCCCCCGCATCTCGCCAAAGAACCGGGGCCGCCCTTGCCAGCCAGAACCAACCAAGGAACTGGAGATACCCCAGCATGACGCAACCCACTGACATCCGGCGAGACGGCCATCGGCCGTTACTGCTGGACCTGTTCTCCTGCGCCGGCGGCGCCGCCACGGGCTACGCCCACGCTGGCTTCGCCGTGCACGGCTGCGACATCGCCGACCGACCCAACTACCCCTTCCCGCAGCACAAGGGCGACGCCCTCGAACACCTCGCCCACCTCATCACCACGGGCGAGATCAAGCAGTACGCGTTCGTCCATGCTTCCTGCCCGTGCCAGGCAGGGTGCGCGCTGACCGTGGGAACCAACCGGTCGCAGGGATGGGGCGGCTCGCACGTCGACCTGGTGGCGCCCACGCGTGAGCTGCTCGACAAGACAGGTCTGCCCTACGTCATCGAGCAGCCCAACGGCCGCGCCGCCATCCGCAAAGACCTCACCCTGTGCGGCGAGATGTTCGGACTGGGCGTCATCCGCCACCGCAACTTCGAGTTGGGCGGCTGGAGCATCGAGCAGCCGGCGCACGTCCCTCACCGGGGTCGGGTGCGCGGCTACCGCCACGGCCGGTACTTCGACGGCCCGTACGTGGCCGCCTACGGCAACGGCGGGGGTAAACCGTCCGTCTCGGAGCTTCAGGTCGCCATGGGCATCGACTGGACCGACGTCCGCGAGGAACTGACCGAAGCCATCCCGCCCGCCTATAGCGAGCACATCGGCCGCGCCTTCCTCACCTCCCACGCATCGTTGGGGGTGGCGGCATGAGTGAGCGCCTGCTGAACGCTGCTCTGGCGGCTGCTGAGCGTGGCTGGCACGTCTTCCCGCTCCGCCCCGGCACCAAGCGGCCTGCCCTGCACGGCGAAACCGCCTGCCCCCGCACCGGCGTCTGCGCGAACGGACACCGCAAGTGGGAGCAGCGCGCCACCACCGACCCGGAGCGTATCCGCGCCACCTGGTCGCACGGTGCGTTCAACGTCGGTATCGCCACCGGCCCGTCTGGGCTGCTGGTCGTCGATCTCGACATGCCCAAGGACAACGGCAGTTCGGACACGCCTTGCGGCGTGACGACCTTCAAGGCGCTCTGCGAGCGCACCGGCCACACCGTCCCCGACACCTGCCGGACGCGGACCGCAAGCGGCGGACAGCACCTGTACTTCGCTGCTCCGTCCGGCGTGCGGCTGACCAATACCGCAGGCACCATCGCGCCGTTGGTCGACACCCGCGCATGGGGCGGCTACGTCGTCGGGGCGGGCAGCATCACCCCCGCCGGACGGTACGAAGCCGCAGGAGGCCCTGTGGCGGCCTCACTGCCCGGATGGCTGCTGAGCATCCTCAAGCCCGCCCCCAAGCCGTCACGGGCTCCCTCAGTGGCCGTAACGGCAGAATCCCGTCGATACGCTGACATCGCGCTCGCCAATGAGACCCGCAACGTCTCCGGGGCTCAACTCGGGGAGCGCGAGGCAAGGTTGTTCGCGGCGGCGCGAGCCCTGGGGCGGTTCGTCGCGTGGGGCGACCTGCCCCAGTACGTGGTTGAGGAGGCTCTTCAGGAGGCGGGGGAGGCGGCCGGCCTGTCCGCATCCGAGTGCCGATCGACTCTGCGCAGCGCACTGAACTGGTCCATCGCACACAACCAGCGTCGCCGGGACGCGGCATGAGCGCCCCGACCCGCCCCCCTCTGAAGAGCATCACCCCTGCCCCGACGGGCCCCCGCCGCGCCGAACAAGCCGCGCCCCGGACGGCCGTGGGCGAGCCGAAGGGCGTCGCCGAAGGCGTCCTTTCAGCTCTTCTCCCTGACCCGCCACGCGGCGACGGACGGTTCCCCGTGGCGTGGCTGCACATCGTCGCTCCGAAGGGCGCCGTCCCCACCGCGACGTCACGGTGCCTGTGCGGCCGTGACCGCAGCGCCGTCGGCCACCGCAAGGTGCTCGCCCTCATCGACGACCACGCCGCACACCGCGAGGCATGTCCCCTGCGCACTCCCCAGGAAGGAAGGGCCGCCGCATGACCGACCACACCGACGGCGCCGCACTGCTGGACGAGGTGGAAGCCTTCCACCGCCGCTTCAACGTCTTCCCCTCCGAAGCCGGATACGTCGCGGTCACGCTGTGGGACGCGCACGCGCATCTGCTCGATGCCTTCGACTCCACCCCGCGGCTCGCCTTCCTGAGCCCTGAACCGGGATCAGGGAAGTCGCGCGCTCTGGAAGTGGTTGAGACGCTCGTGCCGCGCGCCATGGCGGCCGTGGACGCATCCGCCGCAGCCCTGTTCCGGTCCGTCTCGGGCATCGACGGCGGACGCCCCACGATCCTGTTCGACGAGATCGACACCATCTTTGGCCCCAAGGCCGGAGAGAACGAGCAGCTCCGAGGGTTCATCAACGCAGGCCACACCCGGGGGCGCGACACCTACCGGTGTGTCGGAGACGGCGCCAACCAGCAAGTACAGGCCTTCCCCTCGTACTGCGCCGTGGCTGTCGCAGGGCTCGGCAGGCTACCCGACACGATCATGACTCGCTCGGTCATCGTCCGCATGCGCCGCCGGGCCAGGAACGAGAAGGTCGAAGCCTTCCGCACCCGCATCCACGTGCGCGAAGGCAACAAGATCCGTGACCGCCTCGCCAAGTGGACGGAAGGCATCCAGGAGCAAGTCACCGACGTCTTCCCCGAGATGCCCGAAGGCGTGGCAGACCGGCCCGCCGACGTGTGGGAACCGCTGCTCGCCATCGCAGACGCGGCCGGTGGCCACTGGCCCGACCGCGCCCGCGAAGCCTGCATCGCCTTCGTCAAAGCCTCCCGGATCAACGACAAAGGCAGCATCGGCATCCGCCTGCTCACGGACCTGCGCGACCACGTCCTGAGCGGCATCGACCGACTTCCCACCGTCGCCATCCTCGACCGGCTCAACGCCCTGGACGACGCCCCATGGGCCGACATCGGCGGCAAGCCCCTCGACAACCGGCGCCTGTCTCGGATGCTCAGCGAGTACGTCACCGCCGACGGCGACCCCGTCACCTCCCGCAACATCAAGACCGGAGGCGGGGTCCTCAAGGGCTACTACGCCAGTGATCTCCACGACGCGTGGCAGCGGTACTGCCCCCCACCCCCTGAAAGTCCGCTACCTCCGCTACCCGGCACCGAAAACGCGGCCTGACCAGCAGCGATGCGGTAGCGGCAACCGACCACGGTTGCCGCTACCTATCCGCTACCGCTACCCCTTCCCGCTACCTCCAACAGGCCCCTGACCTGCGCGGTAGCGGCGGTAGCGGAAGTAGCGGACCTGACAGGTAGGGGGCGTCGCCCCCTCGCTCTCGCATGAAGGAGTCGCACCCGTGGCACGCCCCCAGATGCTCAAGCTCCCCGAAGTCCTCGACGAGATCGGCATGAGCCGCGCCGCCTTCTACCGCATGCGCGCACGCGGCCGTGCCCCCAAGCTCCGCAAGCTCCCCAACGGGCAGGTTCGCGTGAGCCGCCGCGACCTGGACGTGTGGTGGGAACTCTGCGAGCAGAACGCCGCCTAGTCCAACTCAACTGACCCCAGGGGCCCACCGATCCGGTGGGCCCCTCGCCATTGGGAGCCTCATGCTCACGTACGACGTTGATGTCTGGTCCATCCGCAAGCGCGCGGGGCGTCCGAAGCCTTTCGAACTCCGTTGGAGGGTGGGCCCCCGCCCGCACTCACGCAGCTACAAGCTCAAGCCGCAGGCAGAAGGACGTCAGTCAGAACTGTTGACCGCCCTGCGGGAGCGAGAGCAGTTCGACGAGGAAACCGGCCTGCCTGCACGCGAGTTGGCCGCTCTCTCCTCTCCCACCTGGTACGAGCACGCGACCGCATACGCGCTCATGAAGTGGCCCCGCGCTGCGGCCAAGCACCGCGCCGGCATCGCCGAAGCACTCGCGGTCGTCACGCCGACGCTCGTCACCACGACCCGTGGGGCGCCGGACGCGAAGGTCTTGCGAGCGGCTCTCTATCAGTGGGCCTTCCGGGCTCTGCCGGACCCTGACGGCAAGCTGGCCTCTCGCCACAAGGTCGAGGAGCCGACGGCAGAGATCCGTGAAGCCCTGTCCTGGCTCTCTGGCCACTCGATGAAGGTCAGCGCGCTGGAGGACCCCGCGCTGCTTCGCCCTGCCCTGGAAGCTCTCTCCCGCCGGATGGACGGCAAGAAGGCAGCAGAGAACACGGCCCGCAGAAAGCGCATGGTCCTGAGCAACTTCCTTCGGTACACCGTCGAGGAGAAAGGCCTTCTGTCCGCGAACCCCCTCGCTCGCGTCGACTGGACGCCCCCCGAGACCGATGACGAGATCGATTTCCGGTACGTCCCTGGCCCCGCTCTGGCGCGCTCGTTCCTCAAGGCCGTGCGGGATTCCGGGCGGCGCGGCCGTCATCTCGAAGCGTTCTTCGGGTGCCTGTACTACGCCGCGATGCGTCCCGCTGAGATCGCTTCGTTGAAGCATGTGGATTGCACGCTGCCTCCAGACGACGAGGAATCTCGGGAGCATTGGGGTGAGCTGTTGCTCGGTGAAAGCCGCCCGGAAGTGGGTGGTGGATGGACGGATGACGGGGCTTCGTACGAGGCGCGAAGCTTGAAGCGAAGGGCTCGGGGGGCGACCCGCTCAGTGCCGATTCCGCCCGTCCTCGTGCGGCTGCTGCGGGCGCACCTCGCGGAGCACGGGACTGCATCAGATGGTCGTCTGTTCCGTGCTGCCGGGGGTGGGCGGGTTCGCTCGACCGAGTACTGCGATCTGTGGGAGGCGGCTCGTGCTGAGGTTCTGTCCGAGGAGGATGCGGCAACTCCCCTCGCAAAGGTGCCGTATTCGCTCCGCCACGCTGGCGTCTCCCTCTGGATCAAGTCGGGCGTAGACCCCGTGGAGGTCGCGGCGCGAGCAGGGCACAGCATCGCCGTGCTCTACCGCTTCTACGCCAAGATCCTCAAGGGCAATCAGGGGCGCTCGAACCAGCTCATCGCCCAAGGGTTGGCCGATGACGAGTAGTGCCGTCCTGGCCCACAGATGGCCCATACGTACTGGTCAAAGGTGGGATACGGGCGAGTCAGGGTGAGACAGGCTCAACGCAGAAGGGGTGCCTCTCAGTGAGAGACACCCCTTCTGACCAGTCAATACTCTGACCTGCAAGCGGTGGGTGTGGGATTTGAACCCACGGTGACTCGCGCCACGACGGTTTTCAAGACCGTTCCCTTAGGCCGCTCGGGCAACCCACCCCGCACCGCCGGTCAGGGCGGTGCGGGGTCAAGAGTAGCGGGTCAGCTCTCGCCCTTGCGCTGGCCCAGGACCACGTCGACCGTGCGCTCCTTGCCGTCGCGTTCGAACGTGATCTTGACCTTGTCGCCCGGCTTGTGGGTCCAGATCTGGCCGATCAGGGTCGGACCGCTGTCGATCACCGTGTCGTCGAGCTTCGTGATGACGTCGCCGGGCTTGAGGCCCGCCTGGTCCGCCGGGCCGTTCGGGGTGACCGCCTGCGAACCACTCGCGCCCTCCTGGGAGATCGTGGCACCGCCCGTGTCCTCGCCCAGGGAGACCGAGGCGCCGATGACCGGGTAGACCGCCTGGCCGTTCTTGATCAGCTGCTCGGCGACGTACTTGGCCTGGTTGACCGGGATCGCGAAGCCCAGGCCGATGGAACCGGACTGGCCGCCGCCGCCGAGGCCGCCGCCGCTCTCCGCGGGCTTGATCGCGGAGTTGATGCCGATGACCGCGCCCCGCGCGTCGAGCAGCGGGCCTCCGGAGTTGCCCGGGTTGATGGAGGCGTCGGTCTGCAGGGCGCTCATGTACGAACTCTTGCTGGTGGCGCCGTCGCTGGAGGTCACCGGGCGGTCCTTGGCGCTGACGATGCCGGTCGTGACCGTGTTCGAGAGGCCGAAGGGGGCGCCGATGGCGATCGTCGAGTCGCCGACCGCCACCCGGTCCGAGTTGCCGAGGGGCAGCGGCTTCAGGTCCGCGGGCTTGCTCTTGAGCTTGATGACCGCCACGTCGTAGCCCTCGGCACGGCCGACCACCTCGGCGTCGTACTTCTTGCCGTTCGAGAACGTCGCCGCGAGCTTTCCGCCGTCGGCGGCGGAGGCCACCACGTGGTTGTTGGTGAGGATGTGGCCCTGCTTGTCGTAGACGAAGCCGGTGCCCGTGCCGCCCTCGCCGTTGCCCCCCTGGGCGTCTATGGTGACGACGCTCGGGAGCGCCTTGTTGGCGATGCCGGCGACCGAGCCGGGCTCCCGCTTGAGGTCGGCCGGGGTGTCCGATGCGGAGACCGTGGTCGAGTCCGTGGCGTCGTCGTCGTTGCGGTCGGCCGCCCAGAAGCCGATGCCGCCGCCGATTCCACCCGCGACCAGCGCGGCCACGAGCACCGCTGCGATCAGGCCACCGCGCCGGCCCGCGGGCTTCGGCCCTTCGGGGTGCTGCGCCGCGTACGAGGCGCCCCACGTGGAGCCCGCTCCTGCGCCCTGCGCGTACGAAGGAACGGCGGGCGGCGGCGGGGGCGGCGGCCAGGCTCCGGCCGCGGCGCCCGGCGCGTGCGGCGCCGGTCCCGCGGGGGGCGCGGGATCGGCGGAAGCAGCGGGAGTGTCCACCGGCACGGGAGGTGCGGACGGGGCCTTGGGTACCTCGTTGCCCTCGTTCTCGGTGCTCACAGCTCTCTCCTCGGTCCACGCTGTCGTTCTCGGTCACGGCCTGGCTGTGGCCAACTGTGATTCTGTCTGCAGTCAGCTTTTCCCATGGGCTGTCAGGGCACCATAAGCCGATCCTGTGGATCCGGCGCTGTGTGCACCCGGCCTCGGGTGAGCCTGCGCGTACCCCGTGATGGCACGATGACGCGGTGACTCTCGCACGACAGCAACAGATCCAGGTCGTCGCCCACCGCGGAGCATCCGAAGACGCTCCCGAGCACACGCTGGCCGCGTACAAGAAAGCGGTCGAGGACGGTGCCGACGCCCTCGAATGCGATGTACGCCTGACCGCGGACGGCCATCTCGTCTGCGTCCACGACCGACGCGTCAACCGTACGTCGAACGGCCGAGGAGCCGTCTCCGCCCTGGAGCTCGCCGATCTCGCCACGCTGGACTTCGGCTCCTGGAAGAGAAACCACGCCGAGGCCGACGAAGGCCCCGACTGGGAGGACACCTCCGTCCTCACCCTGGAGCGGCTCCTTGAGCTGGTGGCCGATAGCAACGCCTCGGGGCGCAACGTCCAGCTGGCCATCGAGACGAAGCACCCCACGCGCTGGGCGGGCCAGGTCGAGGAAAGGCTGCTGCTTCTACTGAAGCGCTTCGGTCTGGATGCCCCACCCGCCGAAGGCCCGTCCCCGGTGCGCATCATGAGCTTCTCCGCGCGCTCCCTGCACCGGGTGCGGGCCGCGTCCCCCACCCTGCCCACGGTCTACCTGATGCAGTTCGTCTCGCCGCGCCACCGCGACGGCCGTCTGCCCCAGGGCGTACGGATCGCGGGCCCCGGTATGCGGATCGTGCGCAACCACCCCTCCTACGTGGCCAAACTCAAGCGCGCCGGCCACCAGGTCCACGTCTGGACCGTGAACGAACCCGAGGATGTCGAGCTCTGCGCAGAACTCGGCGTCGACGCGATCATCACCAACCGCCCCAAGCAAGTCCTGTCCCAACTGGGCCGCGACTAACGGGAGCCCCTTCGGTTACAGGGAGTGCACCGGCGCGTTCGGTCCGTATTCGATCGTTACGAGTGCGTCACCGCACAGGGATTGGCCGGTTTCCGGTCCAGTCCATTGGGGCATTCACACCGTGGCGTGGGGCGAAGGAGGTCTCGGGGGTGGCGTTGGTGGTGGCACGGGAGGTGCCCGCGTCGTCGAGCATGGCCGTACCCCATGGCCCGGCGGGCGTGGGAGAAGCGAGACACCGGATGCGCGAGCAATTGCGCAGGAGCGGGGTGTCGGATTCGGTCATCGACGATGCCGTACTGATTCTTTCGGAACTGCTCAGCAATGCCTGCCGGCATGGCAGGCCGCTGGGCCAGGGACTGGTCGGCGACGGTGATGTCCGGGCCGCCTGGCGCGTGGATGCGGCGGGCCGGCTGACGGTCGAGGTGACGGACGGCGGAGGACCGACCCGCCCCGTTCCGGCCACACCCTCGGTCACCGCGCACGGCGGCCGCGGGCTCAACATCATCACGGCTCTCGCGGATGCCTGGGGCGTGCGCGACGACACCCATGGCGAGGTCACGGTGTGGGTCGTCGTACATGCCGGGCACCGCCTTGAGGATTTCGCTACGCGCGTCGCGGCCCCGTCGGCCGCCTCGATACCCGACCTCGCGTACGCGGACCCGTTCGACGATCTCGACTGACGGCCCCTCGCCCGACAGCCGTTCCGGTGTGTTCCCGACGCCCCCTGGGCGAGCGGCTAGGCTCGCGCCCGTACGCCCAAGACGTACGAAGAGCCACGCAAGAGAGCCGCATCCGGGAGACACCCAAGATGGCCAAGAAGCGCCCTCAGACCAAGGGCAAGCAGCAGCCGCAGCTGAAGGACGGAGAGGTTCCCGTCGTCGGCGCCCGCGAACCCTGCCCCTGCGGTTCGGGCCGCCGTTACAAGGCCTGTCACGGCCGGGCCGCCGCGCACGCGGTGACCGAGCTGGTGCACCGCCCCTTCGAGGGCCTGGCCGGTGAGGGCGACTGGGTGGCGCTGCGCGAGCTCGTCCCCGCGGCGACCGTCGAACTGCCGCTCAAGGACGGGCTGCCCGACGGGGTGCCCTCCGTCTCGCTGGCGACGGTCCTGCCGATGGCCTGGCCCGCCCTGCGCCGCGACGACGGCTCGGTCCTGCTCGGCCTGCAGAACGACACCGCGTCCGGCGACATCAGCCGCGACCTCGCCGACACCCTCTTGCGGGCGCTCGCCGCCAAGCCGGGATCGCCGGTGCAGTCCCGGCGCGCGCCTGCGGACGGACCGCGCCTGCAGGACATCCTCGACCCCGACGGCGCCTTCGAGCCGGTCGTGCACGAGGGCTTCGAGTTCTGGGTGCCGGATTCGGAGAACACGTCCACGGAGGTCTCCGCGTCCCTGGAGCGGGCGAACGCCGCCGCCATCCCGACCGTGAAGCTCTCCGGCGTGGAATCCGCCTACTGGTGCGAGACCCCGGAGAAGAACCACCTGCGCTGGGTCATGCCGCACCCCGAGGAGCAGCTCCTGGACGCGCTCGCCCGGCTGCACGCGGCCGGCACGTCGAGCCTCGGTGAGGGAACCCGCCTCGTCGGCTCCTTCCGGGCGCACGGTCTGACCGTGCCGGTGTGGGATCTGCCGACCGGGATGGGCGCGGACGACATCGAGAAGCCCGCCGCCGAGTTCGCCGAGCGGCTGGCCGCGGCGCTCGCCACGGACGCCCCGCTGACCCCGGAGGAGCGCAGGGCTCGCGGGGGTCTCACGAACCGCCAGGTGACCTTGAGCTGACCCACCAGTCAGTCGGAGGGGAATGGGTGACTCCTGTCACAACTCCCCGTCGTCGCAGGTAAATCCCTGTCCGGATAACCGAGATCGAATTTGCCAAGAGCAGATCTCTTGTTACCGTTCAGGTAGCCCGGTTGCTGGTGCATCCCCCGTCGCCAGCAACCGGGCGCTTCCATATCCGGCCCCATATCGGGTCTGACCTGCGGTCTCAACTGACCTTCGGCCGCGCCGAGTTGCTCCCCGAGCGCAGGAGCAACGGTCCGCCACTCCCGTCAGCGAACTCCACCACCGCCGAATACGCCGCGGCATTCCCCACAGTGCGCTCCCGTGGCGTCTCGCACGTGCCTGGCTCGTCCTCCGCGCTCACCGCGCAATGCATCTGCACGGTGCGCCCGCCCGGGGCCATAACGGTCAGTACGGCGCTGAGCTCATCACCGGTCGCGTTGCGGTAGTACGTGCGCGCCCAGGTGTCGCTCTGCTGGGTCAGGACGCAGGTCTGGGCCTCGATGCCCTCCGAAGAGGTGAGCTCGGGGCCGCACCGGGCGGTGCTGCTGAGTCCGAGCCCCGAGAGGAGCGACGGCTCCTTCGTGGCGGACTGGTTCGAATTCGGCCTCTCCGGAGCGGGCTGGTTCGAAGACGGCCGCCCCTTGGAGGGCTGTTTCGCGTCAGGACTCGGCGCCGGATCCGTCGGCCGCTCCGCTTGCCCGGCGCCGGCGTCGTCGTCGCCCACGGGCCCCGCGGACGCGCCGGCGAACGGCAGGAGAACCGTGATGGCCACTACGCCCATGAGCGCGATCAGGCGGGGGTTCATGGGCCCTGACATTAACGACGATTGATGGGCGCACGGCTCGCCGCGCGCCCATTTCCCCTACAACTCGGGCGCGCTCACACCCGTACGAGTGAGCGCGTCCACCACGGCGTCCACCACGGCCTCGACATCGGGCACCCACGGCGCCGCGGAGCCGGGCAGCGGAGCCCGCTCCCAGCGCACCGGCCCCTGTCCCGTCTCGGAGGGCGGCAGCGCGAGATATCCGCCCTCTCCGTGGAAGCGCAGCGAGCCGGGCACCCAGTCCTTGGCGTACAGCAGCTCGCCCAACTGCTCCATGGAGTAGGGCGCGACGAGCAGGAAGAGCCGGGCCGGGGTCGCCACAACCGGGCCGAGCCTGATGCCCGCCTCGTCGAGCGCGGCCAGGGCGCGCGCGCCCGCGAGCGCGGGAAGGCTGACGGCGCACGGGGCGCCGGCGCCGGTGGCGAGCACGATGGGCGCGGCCGGGCGGTTCGTCCACCACCAGCGCACCATGCGCGCGTCGGTGGTCGCGGCCAGCAGGCCGGGGTCGAGGGGATGCGCTCCTGGCACCGTGCAGTCGGGGTCGGGGCAGGCGCAGCGGGTGCCGTCCTGCCGGTCGAGACCGACACCTGGCAGCACCGGCCATTTCCATGCCGTCGCGAAGGTCAGGGCCGCGCCGATCAGACCGGGACTCTGGTCAGGCTTCCTGCCGGTGAACCCAGTGAGCCCGGTGAAACCGGTGAGCCCAATGAGCCTGGACAGGAGCCTGCGTCGCCTTCCGAGGATCTCGCGCATGAGCGCTCGTTCCTTTCCGTTTACACGCCGAGGAACACGGCGGGCCACATCACACCATGTGTGGATCACTTCGCTGTGCGTACAACTGGCGCATCACACCCCAGCCTGCGGCATGGGGAACCCCTATGGGCCGAGCGTTAACGTGGCGTGGGGTGGCGGTGCCTGGCGATTGCTGTCCCGCGTATTACTCGCCGCCTCCCCCACGGGAGGATGGGGCACGGTCGTCGTGAGTTAAGACGCCCGGGTCCGTCGCCAGGTTCCGGGCGGATCTCAACTGCCCCTGGTCATCACCGAGTACGTACCCAACACGGCCGCTGTGACGCGCCTCCCGTGCCTGAGGGCTGGGAGGTACCCCTTGCTGAACAATGTCAGTCGACCGCAATATGCCGTCGCCTCAGGCACTTTTGAGCCAAGTTACCAAGATCGCCAGAACGCCACAGAATTCCCACGGACACCAGGAATCCCAGCTGGACAATGCTGGACATCCCCTCTCCAGTGCGTGTAGATGTGGAGAACATTGCTAGCGGCGCAGAATCACATGGGGGTTTGCGATGCTATTGAGCAATACGCACCGGCCGGAAAGCCGTCAGCCATGAACGCTCCGCACCTCCCGAAAGTGGCCGGAATCGATTCAACTGTTCCGCCACCAGCCCACACTGTCGCGCCTGTCCCGCACGCCCAGAGCGCCTCGGCCGCACCGACGGTCATGATCCAGGACCGGCTCGCGGGCTGGGTCTCCGATCTGACGACACTGCACGAACTCACCGAACGCCTGGGCCGCACGGCCACCCTCGACGAGGCCCTGCAGGAGCTCCTGCGGGCCGGCGCAGCCCTGGTCGGCGCCCGCCGCGGCCTCTTCGTCCTGGAGCCCTCCGACGGCCTCGGCCCCGACACCACGGTCGGCCTCGGCCTGGCCCGCGCCGACCTCGGCCACATCGAGACGGTGCCCCGCGGCTCCACCTCCTTCGGGCGGCTGCTCGACGCCCCGCCCGCGCCGCCCGGCACCCAGACCGAGATCGTCGACGCCGACCTGCTCGCCGACGACGGCCTCGACCCCCGGCACCGCGAGGTCGCCACCCGGCTCGGCTACGCCGCCAGCTACGCGCTGCCGCTGACCGCCGAGGCCGCGGGCCGGGTCGGCGCCGCGGTCTGGCTGTACGACGAGCCCGCGGCGCCCGTCGAGCGCCAGCGCCACCTCATCGGCCTCTACACACGGCACGCCGCCGAGCACCTGGCGCGGCTGGTCGAGCTGGACCGGGCCCGCACCACGGAGGCCACGCTGCGCGAGGAGCTGCTTCCCTCGCGGCTGCCGCGGGTCGCCGGGGTGCAGCTCGCCGCCCGGCACCGCACCAGCGCGCGCGGGGGCGGCGACTGGTTCGACGCGCTGCCGCTGCCCGACGCCGCGCTCGGCCTCGCGGTCGGGTCCGTCACCGGGTCCGGGCCGAGCGCCGTCGCCGCGATGGGGCGGCTGCGGGCTTCCTTGCGGGCGTACGCCGTGATGGAGGGCGAGGACCCCGTCGCCGTACTGTCCGATCTGGAGCTGCTGCTGCGTCTCACCGAACCCGCCCGGTCGGCGACGGCCCTCTTCGCGTTCTGCGAGCCGGCCCTGCGCAAGATCGTCCTGGCCGGGGCCGGGCACAGCCCGCCGCTCGTGATCGGCGAGCGGCGCACGGAGTTCGTGGAGACCTCGCTCTCGGCGCCGCTCGGGATGCTCGCGTGCTGGGAGGCGCCGAGCGTGGAGATCCAGCCGGAGCCCGGAGAAACGGTGCTTCTTTATACGGACGGGCTGTTGCACCGCACCGGGGATCCGATGGACCGGGCCTTCGCGCGGCTGCACTCGGCCGCCGCGAGCGTGCCGAGATCCGTCCGCGCCGACCCGGACGCGCTCGTCGACCATGTGCTGCGGACCGTCCTGCCGGACGGGCTCGACGCGGTCGAGAGCGACGAGGACGTGGTGCTCCTGGCGGCCCGGTTCGAGTGACGCCCGGACGGGGGTCACCGTGACCCCCGCAATACGGCATGTAACAGGCCTTCCGGCCCTGGGCCCCCTTCCGTACGCCCGTACGATGGAGAGGGCCCAGTGTCGTACATAGGAGGCAGATCGTGTCGGAGGAGCTCATTCCGGAGTACCCGGAGACCCCGGAAACCCTGGAGATCGAGTCCGAAGAAGAGCCGATCAAGCAGCGCAAGAACGGCCTGTACCCGGGCGTCTCCGACGAGCTCGCCGAGAACATGAAGTCCGGCTGGGCCGACACGGAGCTGCACGATCTGCAGCCGATCGCCCAGGCCGCACACACCGCTGCCCGCCGCGCCGCGCTCTCCGCGCGTTTCCCGGGCGAGCGGCTCGTTGTCCCCGCGGGCAATTTGAAGACCCGTTCGAACGACACCGAGTACGCCTTCCGCGCCTCCGTCGAGTACGCGTACCTGACCGGCAACCAGACGGAGGACGGCGTCCTCGTCCTGGAGCCCACCGACTTCGCGGACGGGACCAGCGGCCACGAGGCCACCATCTACCTGCTGCCGCGCTCCAACCGTGAGAACGGCGAGTTCTGGCTGGACGGCCAGGGCGAGCTGTGGGTCGGCCGCCGGCACTCCCTCACCGAGGCCGAGACGCTGTACGGCATCCCGGCGTCCGACGTGCGTGAGCTCGCCGGGGCGCTGCGCGAGGCGACCGGTCCCGTCCGGGTCGTCCGCGGCTACGACGCCGGCATCGAGGCCGCGCTGACCGACAAGGTCACCGCCGAGCGCGACGAAGAGCTGCGCGTCTTCCTCTCCGAGGCCCGTCTGGTCAAGGACGAGTTCGAGGTCGGCGAGCTGCAGAAGGCGTGCGACGCGACGGCCCGCGGCTTCGAGGACGTCGTCCGCGTCCTGGACAAGGCCGAGGCGACCAGCGAGCGCTACATCGAGGGCACGTTCTTCCTGCGCGCCCGGGTCGACGGCAACGACATCGGCTACGGCTCGATCTGCGCCGCAGGACCGCACGCCACCACGCTGCACTGGGTGCGCAACGACGGCGCGGTGCGCTCCGGAGAGCTGCTGCTGCTCGACGCCGGCGTGGAGACGCACACGTACTACACGGCCGACGTTACGCGGACGCTGCCGATCAACGGCCGCTTCAACGAGCTGCAGCGGAAGATCTACGACGCCGTGTACGAGGCCCAGGAGGCCGGCATCGCGGCGGTCAAGCCCGGTGGCAAGTACCGCGACTTCCACGACGCCGCGCAGCGTGTGCTCGCCGAGAAGCTCGTCGAGTGGGGCCTGGTGGAGGGTCCGGTCGAGCGGGTCCTGGAGCTGGGGCTGCAGCGTCGCTGGACGCTGCACGGCACCGGTCACATGCTCGGCATGGACGTCCACGACTGCGCGGTCGCGCGCCGCGAGACGTACGCGGACGGCGTCCTTGAGCCCGGCATGTGCCTGACCGTCGAGCCCGGCCTGTACTTCCAGGCGGACGACCTGACGGTGCCGGAGGAGTACCGCGGCATCGGCGTGCGGATCGAGGACGACATTCTCGTGACGGCGGACGGCAACACGAACCTGTCCGCGGCGCTGCCGCGGCGTGCCGACGACGTCGAGGCGTGGATGGCTGAGCTCAAGGGCTGAGGGTTCAAGGGCTGAGGGCTCAAGGGCTGAGGGTTCAGGGGCTGAGGGTCTGCTTCTCAAACCGAGCGTCTTCTTAAGAAGGGGCCGGGCATCCTGTTGGATGCCCGGCCCCTTCGCGTTGCCCCCAGGGAGGGGCTCAGCGCTCGTCCTCGCCCGCGACCTTGGCGGTGCTCAGGGCGATGCGGTTCCAGGTGTTGATGGTGAAGATCAGCGCCAGGACGCGGGCCAGCTCCTCCGCGTCGAAGTGCTCGGCGGCGCGGGCGTAGACGTCGTCCGGGACACCGCCCCGGTCGACGAGCGTGACGGACTCGGTCAGGGCGAGCGCCGCCTGCTCCTTCTCCGTGAAGAAGTTCCGGGCCTCGCGCCATACGCCGACCATGTGCAGGCGGGCCTCGTCCTCGCCCGCCTTGCGGGCGTCGGAGGTGTGCATGTGGAGGCAGTACGCGCAGCCGTTCAGGAGCGAGGCGCGGATCTGGATCAGCTCGACCAGGGCCGGGTCGAGACCGTCGCGCGCAGCGGCGTCGAAGCCGATGAGGGCCTTGAAGGCCTTCGGGGCGGCCTTGGCGAAGTTGATGCGGGTCAGGGGCTGCGCGGCGTTCTCGTTGTTCGTCATGACCATGAATCTACGGGGCGGATAGACCTTGGGTAGGGTGCATTCCCGTGCCAGAAACATGGGTCAATTTGGCGGAGCGTCTCGGCAGTGACCTGCACCTGGAGCTCTCCGGGGCAGGGGGCCGCCGCGCCGTCCTCATCCGCGCCCTGCGGGACGCCGTGCGCGAGGGACGGCTCGCTCCGGGGACGCGGCTCCCGCCCTACCGCTCCCTCGCCGCCGATCTGGGCATCGCCCGCAACACCGTCGCCGACGCCTACGCCGAGCTGGTCGCCGAGGGCTGGCTGACCGCGCGGCAGGGTTCCGGTACGCAGGTGGCCGACCGGGCGGCGCCGCCCCAGCGGGCCCGCGTCCCCAAGCGGGCGCCCGCGCGGCCCGCCACGCCGACGTACAACCTGCGCCAGGGCCAGCCGGACGCCGCGTCCTTCCCCCGCGCCGCGTGGCTCGCCGCGGCCCGGCGTGCCCTCAACTCGGCGCCGAACGAGGCCTTCGGGCCCGGTGACCCGCAGGGGCGCGTGGAGCTGCGCCGGGCGCTCGCCGAGTATCTGGGGCGCGCGCGTGGGGTGCGCACCGATCCGGAGCGGATCGTGGTGTGCTCCGGGTTCGCGCATGCCTTGCGGCTGCTGTTCGGCGCCGGAAGAGGCGGCGTGCTGCGAGGGCGTTCGCCAAGCTCTCGGCTCCGCTCGAGCAGGGGATACCCCATCGCCCTGGAGTCGTACGGCCTCAGCTTCCACCGCTCGATCCTGGAGACCGCCGGCGTCCGCACGGTCCCGCTCGGCCTCGACGAACAGGGCGCCCGGATCGACGAACTGACCGAGGGACAGCGCGTCCGTGGAGTGCTGCTCACGCCCGCTCACCAGTTCCCCACCGGCGGCCCGCTGCACCCGACCCGGCGCACCGCGGTCATCGACTGGGCGCGCACCCAGGACGGCCTCGTCCTGGAGGACGACTACGACGGCGAATTCCGCTACGACCGGGAGCCGGTGGGCGCCGTACAGGGTTTGGATTCCGAACGCGTCATCTACATGGGCTCGGTCAGCAAGAGCCTCTCTCCAGGGGTACGTCTGGGGTGGCTGGTGCTGCCCGAACACCTCATCGACGACGTACTCGCAGCCAAGGGGGAACGGGAGGCGTGGGCCAGTGTGATCGACCAGCTGACCCTCGCCGACCTCATCGAGTCGGGCCACTACGACCGCCACATCCGCCGGATGCGTCAGCGCTACCGGCGGCGCCGCGACCAGCTCGTCGACGCCCTGGCCGCGCACGCCCCGCACATCAGCCCGACCGGCGTCGCCGCGGGCCTGCACGCCGTCCTGCGGCTGCCGCCGGGCACCGAACAGTCCACGACCAAGGCGGCCGCCTGGCAGGGCCTCGCGCTGGACGGCCTCGCCGACTTCCGCCACCCGGACGCCACGATGCCTGCTCCGGACGGGCTGGTGGTCGGCTACTCGACGCCTCCAGAGCACGCGTACGGCGCGGCACTTGAGGCGCTGTGCAGGGCGCTGCCGCCCGGCTGAAGCAGACCGTGGCAGACCCCGTCAGGCGGTGACCAGTGGCGTGTCCTCGCGCCATTTGAGGATCTTGTCGAAGCTGATCACCGCGCCGCCTCGTCCCGGCTTGTTGCCGAAGTGCACATGATCGGCCAGCTCCTGGATGAGGCACAGCCCCCGGCCGTGCTCGGCCGTCTCGGAGGCGGGCAGCGTGACGGGGACGAACCCCGGGCCGGAATCGGCCACTTCGATACGGCACTTCTCGCCGTCCAGATACGCCGTGACCCGGTACGCCCCGGCCCGCCCCCCGGAGGCCGGCGCCCCGCCGTGCTCCACCGCGTTGGCACAGGCCTCGCTGAGAGCCACCGACAGGTCGTAGGAGACGTCCGGATCCACCCCCGCAGTCTCCATCGTGCCGATCAGCAGTCGACGGGCCAGCGGGACGCTCGCAGCTTCGCGCCGCAAATGGAGAGACCACCACATGCTCATGCTCCAGCCTCCTGGCCGCGGCTCGACATACCGATACGTATTGCCGCAAGCGCCCGTCAATAAGCGCGTAGCTGAAGTGATGCCGCCCATACGGCCGACGCGCGGACCGCGCGCAACGGTGTAGCCGGGTCACCCAAAGGTGCGCATTTCCCCCCTCATGACCATTCATCGGAGCCGAACGGTGCCGAACGGCATCCCCGGGAGCTTGTGGACCTGCCGTGTGCGGCCGGTGGGCCCAGTGCGATGATGGCCCGGCCATGACTGCCCCCCACCAGCGCGAAGCGCGCGCCGGATTCGACGTACGGCTGCTGAGAGCCGCGGTGTTCGCCGTGCTCTGCGTCGTGCTGTCCGCCGGGGGCCATGTGCTCGCTTCCTGCGCGAGCGTCCCGCTGTGGACGCTCGGGGCGGGCTTCCTCGCCGTTCTCGCCGTCGCGGCGCCGCTGGCCGGGCGGGAGCGTTCGCTGCCCGGCATCGCCGCCGCGCTCGCCGCGGGCCAGGTGGGTCTGCACGCGCTGTTCGCCGTCGGCCAGCACGGCGGCGCCGTGCCGCAGTCCGGCGACGCCTCCCTGGTGGAGCGGGCCGCGCGGCTCGTGTGCGGTGCGGGCGCGGCGACGCTCAGCCCCGCCGAGGCCCAGCGGATCCTGACGAACGCCGGTGTACAGGGCACCGCCCACTCCCCGCACCACGGCACCGCGGACACCGCGATGGGCTCGATGTCGCTGCTTCCCTCGCTGCCCATGCTGCTCGGGCACGTGCTCGCCGCGGTCGCCGCCGGATGGCTGCTGCGCCGCGGCGACGTCGCGCTGCTCCGGCTCGTCCGGCTCTCGGCGGACGGGGCGCATGGAGTCGCCGAAGGAGCGCTCGTACGTTCCCTGCGCGGGGCCCTCGCCCTTGTGCGCGCCCTGCGGGCAGGCCTTCCCGGGGCGCCCGAGACGGGTCCCCTGACCCCGCGCACCGGACATCTCGTACCGCCGAAGCCGCACACCACGGCGCTGCAGCACACGGTGATCAGGCGCGGCCCGCCGACGGCCGCCGCACTCGTACTCGCCGCCTGACGCGACGCACTCCACCCTCGTACTCGCTCCAACGCAGTACTACGGAGAGGCGCATCGCGGCCGGTGGCCCCCACGCGCGCGTGCCCGCTCGGTTCGTCGCCGCGCGCCCCTCCCCGACTGATCACCGCTGCCGAAAGTGGAGTGTTCCGCCATGTCTGCTCTGTCTGCTCTGTCCTCCGTGAAGGCCTCCCGCGTCTCCGTCGTCGGTGGCGTCGCCGCCACCGCCGTCCTGCTGCTCTCCGTCCCCGCCTTCGCGCACGTCAGCGTCACCGCCGAGGGCGAGGCCGCCAAGGGCGGGTACGCCACGGTCAACTTCAAGGTGCCGAACGAGCAGGACGACGCCTCGACGAACAAGCTCGAGATCTCCTTCCCGAAGGACCACCCGCTCGCGTCCGTGATGACGCAGCCCGTCCCTGGCTGGACCGCGAAGGTCACCAAGGAGAAGCTCGACAAGCCTCTGGAGATGCACGGCGAGAAGATCACCGAGGCCGTCTCCAAGGTCACCTGGACCGCCGACGGCAAGGGCGTCCAGCCGGGCTCCTTCCAGAAGTTCCCGCTCTCCATCGGCGCGCTGCCCGAGGACGCAGACGAACTCGTCTTCAAGGCCGTCCAGACGTACGACAACAAGGACGTCGTCCGCTGGATCGAGCCCCAGCAGAAGGGCCAGGAGGAGCCGGAATTCCCGGCGCCGACCCTTGCGCTGGTCGCCGCGTCCGAGGACGGTCACGGCGCCGCCGCATCGCACGACGACGCCAAGGAAGACGCCGAGTCGGACGACAAGAGCGAGACGGCGTCCGCCGACAGCAGCGACTCGACCGCCCGCGTCCTCGGCATCGTCGGCATCGTCGTCGGCGCCGCGGGCGTGGCCTTCGGAGTGCTCGCCGGCCGCCGGCGCGCCAACAGCTGAGCCAACCCATCGGACCGCACCGCGGGCGCTCCAGCGCCCCGGTGCGGCCGGGCCTCCTCACATCTGGGACATTTTCGTATGCGCAAGAAGAAGCTGCTCGCCGCCGCCATGCTGGCCGCGGCCGCCCTCACCCTCTCCGCCTGCGGCGGCGGTGACGACGGCAAGAAGCCCGTCGCGGACGTCTCCGTCGAGTCCGACGGAGACAAGGCCGCGACCGTTCTCGACAAGCCCTTCGAGAAGCCGGACATGGTCCTCACGGACACCCACGGCAAGAAGTACGACCTGCGCGCGCAGACCAAGGGCAAGCCGACGCTCGTCTACTTCGGGTACACCAACTGCCCCGACGTCTGCCCGCTGACGATGAACAACATCGCCGTCGCCAAGAAGAAGCTGCCCAAGGCGGAGCAGGACAAGCTCCAGGTCGTCTTCGTCACCACCGACCCCGAACGGGACACCCCCGCCGCCCTCGGCAAGTGGCTCAAGGCCCAGGACACCGACTTCATCGGCCTGAGCGGTGACTTCGACACCATCCAGGCCAGCGCCCGCACCCTCGGCATCAGCATCGAGCCCTCCAAGAAGGAGAAGGGCAAGATCGTCTCGATGCACGGCACTCAGGTCATCGCGTTCTCCCCGAAGACCGACGCGGGATACGTCCTGTACGGCGAGGACGCCTCCGTGGACGACTACGTCAAGGACCTCCCCAAGCTCATCAAGGGAGAGACCCCGTGAAGACCCCCGCAAACCGCCGTGCCCTCCTCGCCGGTTCCATAGCGCTGACGGCGGGGCTCACCCTCGCGGGCTGCTCGGACTCGTCCGCAGGCAAGGCATCGGTGTCGACATCGGACAAGCCCGAGCTCAAGGTCAGCGGGGCCTTCGTGCCCGAGCCCACCATGGACACCATGGCCTCCGGCTTCTTCACCCTCACGAACAAGGGCGGCGCCGACAAGCTCGTCTCGGTGACCAGCCCCTTGGCGAAGAAGGTCACGCTGCACAGCACCACGAACAACGCGATGCGCGAGCAGAAGTCGTTCGACGTGCCGGCCGACGGCGAACTCGACTTCGCCCGGGGCGGCAACCACCTCATGTTCGAGAAGCTCAACCACAAGCCGAAGCAGGGCGAGAAGATCGCGGTGCTGCTGCGCTTCGAGAAGTCGGACCCGATCGAGGTTGAGGTTCCGGTGAAGGCCGCAACGTACAACCCCGAGCACGGCAAGCACTCGTCGCACTGAGGGACTGATCGTTGATGCGGACCATCGCTCCCCGCTTCGGAGCCCACTCCGGAGCTGTCTCCCGGCTCGGGATCACTCCCGGTGCCGGGCGGCTCCTGCTCGTCGTCGCCCTCTTCCTCGGCGCCCTGCTCGCCGCGGCGACGCCCGTCTCCGCGCACGCCGCGCTGACGGGCAGCGACCCCAAGCAGGGGGCGGTGGTCGACAAGGCGCCGGACCGGGTGTCACTGACCTTCTCCGAGAGCGTCGCCATGTCCGACGGCTCGGTGCGGGTGCTCGATCCGTCCGGCAAGCGCGTCGACTCGGGCAAGACCAGTGACTTCGGGTCCAACACGTACGGCGTGAAGCTGCACAAGGGGCTGCCCGACGGCACCTTCACCGTCGCCTACCAAGTCGTCTCCGCCGACAGCCACCCGATCTCCGGGGCGTTCACCTTCTCCGTGGGCGCGCCGTCCGACACGAAGGTCGCGCTGCCGGACCAGGAGGTGGGCGGCGGATTCGTCGGCGGTCTCTACGACTTCGCGCGCTACCTCTCGTACGCCGGATTCATCCTCGTCGTCGGCGGGGCGGCGTTCGTGCTCGGCTGCTGGCCGCGCGGCGCCGGGGTGCGGCCCGTGCAGCGCCTGGTGGTGTCCGGCTGGCTCACGCTCACCGCGTCGACCCTCGTGATGCTGCTGCTCCGCGCGCCCTACACCGGGTCGGGGAAGATCGCCGACGCCTTCGACATGGCCAAGCTCGGCGATGTGCTCCAGACGAAGACGGGCGCCGCGCTGGTCTCCCGACTGCTGCTGCTCGCCGCGGCCGCCCTCTTCATCGCCGTGCTCTTCGGTGCGTACGAAAAGCGAACCGACCCCAAGGAGCGCAAGGATCTCGCCTTCGGGCTCGGGATCGGCGGCACGGTCGTCGCCATCGGGCTCGGCGCGACCTGGGCGATGTCCGAGCACGCGTCGACCGGCATCCAGGCGGGGATCGCGATGCCCGTGGACGTCGTCCATCTGCTCGCCGTCGCCGCCTGGCTCGGCGGGCTCGCGGCCCTGGTCGTCGCCCTCTACTTCGCGCCGTCGGTGGACTCCGGGGCGGTGCGGCGCTTCTCACGCGTGGCGTTCTGCAGCGTCGTCGCCCTGGCCGCGACCGGGCTCTACCAGTCCTGGCGGCAGGTCGGTTCGTGGTCGGCGCTCACCGGTACGTCGTACGGACAGCTGCTCCTCGTCAAGATCGGCCTGGTCGTCGTCCTTGTCGGCATCGCCTGGATCTCGCGGCGCTGGACGGCGCGGATCGCGGGCACGGCGGGCGGGATGGCTCCCGAGGCGGCGGCCGCCACGGTGGTCGAGCAGCGGGCGCGGAGGAAGCCGGTGACGGTGCCTGTCGGGGGTGCCGGTGGCTCTGGGGCGGGGTCCACGGAGGCTTCTTCTGAGGCCGCCTCTTCGGAGGGCCCGTCTTCGAAGGGCGCCTCTTCTAAGGGCTCCTCTTCCAAGGCGCTGTCTTCGGAGAGCGCATCTTCCAAAGCGCCGTCTACGGAGAGCTCGTCCTCGAAGGCGCCGTCTACGGAGGGCATGGATTCGGAGGAGCCGTCTACGGAGGACGCGGCTTCCGACAGCCCGTCGTCCGACGCCTCGTCTTCCAAGAACTCGCCGTCTTCCAAGAACGCGTCGAAGGCCCCCGCCAAGGAAGCCAAGGACTCGCAGCGCGCCGCTCAGCTCGCCCGCCAGCAGGCCGCCATGAACACCGCCCGCGAGAAGCGGATCCGCGACGCCGACCCGCTCCGATCGGGCCTGCGCCGCTCCGTGCTCGCCGAGGCGGGCGTCGCCGTCGTCCTGCTCGCCGTGACGACGGTCCTCACCTCCACCGAGCCCGGGCGCACGGAGGAGGAAGCGGCCGCCTCGAAGACGGCCGCCGCGGCCGCCCAGCGGTCCGGGCCGCTCATCGTCACCATCCCCTTCGACACGGGCGCCGAAGACGGCAAGGGCACGGTCCGACTCGACCTCGACCCCGGCCGCACCGGCAGCAATGACTTCCACCTCTACGTGAAGCGGCCCAACGGCAGCGCCTTCGACGTCCCGGAGGTGAAGGTCTCCTTCACCCTCAAGTCGAAGGACCTCGGCCCGCTGCCGGTCTCCCCCGACCGCGTCGCCACCGGACACTGGAGCGCGACCGGCGTCCAGCTCCCGATGGCAGGCAAATGGAAGGTCGCAGTGACCGTGCGGACCTCCGACATCGACCAAGTGACCGTGAACAAGAACGCGCAGATCGGCTGAACGACCATGGCGGACAACGAGACGGCCCGCGAGGCGGACCGCGTCGAGAACCACCGCAGCATCTCGCGGCGGCGGCTGCTCGGCACCGCGGGCGCCACCGGCCTCGCGCTCGGGGCCGCGGGCGGCGCGGCCGGATATGCCGCGGCGCCGTCGGACAGCCCGTCCCGGGCGGCGGCGTTGACGTCGCTGGGCGCGGACGAGGTCATGTTTCACGGGAAACATCAGCCGGGCATCACGACGCCCAACCAGTCCCGCGGCCACCTCGTCGCCTTCGACCTGAAGGCGGGCGCGGGCCGCAAGGAAGCGGCGGCCCTGCTGCGCCGCTGGTCGGCGACGGCCGAGCGGCTCATGGCGGGCGAGGCCGCCGCGAGCGACGACACAGATGTCGCGCGGGACGCGGGCCCCTCGTCCCTGACGGTCACCTTCGGCTTCGGCCGCAGCTTCTTCGGGCGCACCGGCCTGGAGAAGCAGCGCCCGGCCGCGCTCGACCCGCTGCCGGACTTCTCATCCGACCGTCTCGACAAGGCCCGCAGCGACGGCGACCTGTGGGTGCAGATCGGCGCGAACGACGCGCTCGTCGCCTTCCACGCCCTGCGCGCCGTCCAGAAGGACGCGGGCGACGCGGCCCGGATCCGCTGGCAGATGGACGGCTTCAACCGATCGCCCGGCGCGACCGCGCAGCCCATGACGACCCGCAATCTGATGGGCCAGATCGACGGCACGAACAACCCGAAGCCGTCCGAGAAGGACTTCGACCAGCGGATCTATGTGCCGGGCGACGGGGACCCCGCGTGGATGGCCGGCGGTTCCTACGCCGTCGTACGCCGCATCCGGATGCTCCTCGACGACTGGGAGAAGCTGGACCTGAAGCATCAGGAGGCGGTCATCGGGCGGCACAAGTCCGACGGCTCACCGCTGACCGGCGGCACGGAGACGACCGAGCCGAAGCTGGAGAAGGCCGGCGCGGACGACGAGTACGTCATCGCCCTCAACGCGCATGCCCGCATCACACGGCCCGACCAGAACGGCGGCGCCGCCATGCTGCGCCGCCCCTTCTCGTACCACGACGGCTTCGGCAAGGACGGGGAGCCGGACGCCGGGCTCCTGTTCATCTGCTGGCAGGCCGACCCGCTCCGCGGTTTCGTACCGGTGCAGCGGAAACTCGACCGGGGGGACGCGCTCTCGGAGTTCATCCGGCACGAGTCGAGCGGGCTCTACGCCGTGCCGGGCGGGGCCGCGAAGGGCGAGTACGTGGGGCAGCGACTGCTGGAGGCGTAGGCCTGCCCCTTGTGCGGGTTTCTCGTACCTGGGACTTGTGCGGTTTCTCGTACGTGGGACGGGTGCCGCTCCGTTACGTGGGACGGGTGCCGCTCCGTGAGACGCGTGAGCCGCGCCACGGGCAGGCCATTAGGGTGACGGTATGTCGGCGATGCGCTACACCTATCTCGGCCCCGAGGGCACCTTCACCGAGGCCGCCCTCCGCACGCTCCCGGAAGCTGCCACCCGGGAGCTCGTCCCGATGGTGTCCGTGCCGGCCGCGCTGGACGCGGTCCGTAACGGCGACGCGGCGGCCGCGCTGGTGCCGATCGAGAACTCCGTAGAGGGCGGCGTCACGACCACCGTCGACGAGCTCGCCAAGGGCGAGCCGCTGATGATCTACCGCGAGGTCGTCCTGCCGATCGCCTTCGCGCTGCTCGTGCGGCCCGGCACGCAGATCAAGGACATCAAGACGGTGACCGGCCACCCCGTGGCCCAGCCCCAGGTCCGCAACTGGCTCGCCGCGAACCTGCCGGACGCCCTGTGGGAGTCGGCGGCCTCGAACGCGGACGGCGCCCGCCTGGTCCAGGAGGGACGCTTCGACGCGGCCTTCGCGGGCGAGTTCGCGGCGGCGACGTACGGCCTTCAGCCGCTGGTCAGCGAGATCCACGACGCGGCGAACGCCGAGACCCGGTTCGTCCTGGTCGGCCGCCCGGCCCGCCCCGCGGCGCCGACCGGCGCGGACAAGACCTCGGTGGTCATCTGGCTCGGCGACGACCACCCGGGCGCCCTGCTCGAACTGCTCCAGGAGTTCGCCGTTCGCGGGGTCAACCTGATGCGGATCGAATCGCGGCCGACCGGTCGGGGCATCGGCAACTACTGCTTCTCCGTGGACGCCGAGGGACACATCACGGACCGCCGTGTGGGCGAGGCCCTGATGGGTCTGAAGCGGATCTGCCCACAGGTGCGCTTCCTCGGCTCGTACCCGCGTGCGGGGGTCGCACCCGACGACGTACGCACGCTGCGGCCCGGTACGTCCGACAGCGAGTTCCTTGCGGCGTCGGACTGGCTGACGCAGTGCCAAGACGGCCGGTTCTGACCAGTCTTACCTGCAGATTTACGTTGTCCACAAAGTTATCCACAGGCTGGGTTCTCGACCTGGGGACAAGTCGACAACGATCCACGACATGGTCGACAAATCGCCCTACACCCCGCAAGTCCATCCACAGCCGAGCACGTCACCCCTCGTCCACCCTTTTCCTTTGATCAACTCTTTGGAGCGAACCATTTCCACTCGAAAGTGGGTGTGGAGATGGTTTGGGGCGGGAATCCTTCGTCGCACATGCGGCTTTCGGAATGATCACTTCCGGCATCCACAGATCTTTCGCACACCCTGTGGATAACTTTTCCGGAGCGCCCATTCCTGTGGACAACGGCACCCTCAAGTCCCGCTTCCCACAAGGGGATCGAGTCAAGGCAGTGCGCCTCCTCTGCCCCGTTTCGGGGAATGACGCCCTTTTTATTGACCGGCGCCCGACCGGCACCCGATCGACACTTGTCGCCCCATGGCGAACCATTCCAGCCGCACCTCTATCCGGAATTCACACTCCGGCAAATGGGACATAACCACACAGAGTGGAATATCGAGTCGTGGGCCGGAAGCGGGCACCGGTAGCCTTGTGGGGTGATTGACCTTCGCCTGCTCCGTGAGGACCCCGACCGTGTTCGCGCCTCCCAGCGCGCCCGTGGAGAGGACGTCGCCCTCGTCGACGCCCTGCTCTCCGCCGACGAGCGGCGCAGGTCGTCCGGGCTCCGCTTCGACGAGCTCCGTTCCGAGCAGAAGGCGCTCGGCAAGCTGATCCCCAAGGCCTCGGGTGACGAGAAGGCCGAGCTCCTCAAGAAGGCCGGCGAGCTCTCCGCCGCCGTCAAGGCGGCCGACGCCGCCCAGGACGAGGCCGACGAGGAGACCAAGCACCTCCTCAAGCAGCTGGGCAACATCGTCCACCCGGACGTCCCGGTCGGCGGCGAGGAGGACTTCGTCGTCCTCGACACCATCGGCACCCCGCGCGACTTCGCGGCCGAGGGCTTCGAGCCGAAGGACCACCTGGAGCTCGGCGAGGCGCTCGGCGCCATCGACGTCGAGCGCGGCGCGAAGGTCTCCGGATCGCGCTTCTACTACCTGACGGGCGTCGGCGCGCTGCTCGAGCTGGCCCTGGTCAACGCGGCGATCGCGCAGGCCACGGAGGCCGGGTTCATCCCGATGCTGACGCCTTCGCTGGTCCGCCCGCGCGCCATGGAGGGCACGGGCTTCCTCGGCCAGGCCGCCGAGAACGTGTACCACCTGGAGAAGGACGACTACTACCTGGTCGGCACCTCCGAGGTCCCGCTCGCGGCGTACCACATGGACGAGATCATCGACGCCGACAAGCTGCCCCTGCGGTACGCGGGCTTCTCGCCCTGCTACCGCCGCGAGGCCGGCACGTACGGCAAGGACACCCGCGGCATCTTCCGCGTGCACCAGTTCGACAAGGTCGAGATGTTCTCGTACGTCGACCCGGCGGACGCGGAGAACGAGCACAAGCGGCTCCTGGAGTGGGAGAAGCAGTGGCTGACCGGCCTCGGCCTGCCCTTCCAGGTGATCGATGTGGCCACCGGTGACCTCGGTTCCTCGGCGTCGCGCAAGTACGACTGCGAGGCGTGGATCCCCACCCAGGGCAAGTACCGCGAGCTGACCTCCGCCTCGAACTGCGACGGCTTCCAGGCCCGCCGCCTCTCGATCCGGGTCCGCGACGGCAAGAAGGTGCAGCCGCTCTCGACGCTGAACGGCACGCTCTGCGCCGTCCCGCGCACCATCGTCGCCATCCTGGAGAATCACCAGCAGGCCGACGGTTCCGTGTGGGTGCCCGAGGTGCTGCGTCCGTACCTGGGGGGACGAGAGATCCTGGAGCCCATCAACAAGTGAGCCACCCTGCTCCCGACGTCCCGTCCTTCCCGTACAAACTCGTCGCGACCGACCTCGACGGAACGCTCCTGCGCTCCGACGACACGGTCTCGGCGCGTACGCGCGACGCGCTCACCGCGGCCACCGCGGCGGGCGCCGCGCACATCATCGTCACCGGCCGTGCCGTGCCCTGGACCCGGCACATCCTCGACGACCTGGGCTATGAGGGCCTGGCGGTCTGCGGGCAGGGCGCGCAGGTCTACCACGCGGGGGAGCACCGCCTGCTGACGTCGGTCACGCTCGACCGGCAGCTTGCGGGCATCGCGCTCGCCAAGATAGAGGCGGAGATCGGCCCGCTTGCACTGGCCGCGAGCCGGGACGGCCTCGACGGCGAAGTGATCGTCGGTCCCGGGTACGCGGTCCAGGACGGCCCGCTGCCCGCCGTCCCGTTCACCGATGTCGCCGAGCTGTGGGCGGCTCCTTTGAACAAGGTGTACGTCCAGCATCCGGGCCTGAGCGATGACGCGCTGGCCGCTGTGGCGCGGGAGGTGGCCGGCGGTCTGGTCGGCGTGACGATGGCCGGCGAGGGCATCGTCGAGCTGCTCCCGCTCGGCCTCTCCAAGGCGACCGGCCTCTCCCTGGCGGCCCGCCGCCTGGGCGCGAAGGCCGCGGACACGATCGCCTTCGGCGACATGCCCAACGACATCCCGATGTTCGGCTGGTCAGCACATGGCGTAGCCATGGCCAACGCCCACGAGGAACTCAAGGCGGTGGCGGACGAGGTGACGGCATCCAACGAGGACGACGGAATCGCGGCGGTGCTGGAACGGATGCTGGGCTGAGGGGTTTCACCCCGGGCGCCTTGATGGGGCCCAAGCCCAGTGCAACGTCTCGCGGAGGATGCGCGGATCGAACGCGCGCAGGGTGTCAGCCCTGACGACGGCTTAGCAAGCCGCTGCCTTACCACTCGGCCAATCCTCCGGGTGGGCGGCCCGCGCAGCGAAGTGCGCGCTCGAAGCGGCCGCCCCGGGCATCTCCCCCGTGGGCGGGGCTCTACGGAGTGAGTAACTACTCCGAAGCCTGCCGCGGGCTGCCCTGCTGGGAACTCGACGGACTACTGCTGATGGACACGTCGGCTCCTCTCCCAGAAGGTGGGCGCCAGGCTGTGGCGCGGTGACATCAACTACTCTGCCCGCGCCGGAAGTTCACCGCCACCGAATTAATCCGCCCTGGCGGAGCCGCCGCCGACGGCTCCCTGGAAACAGCGCACCCTCCCACCAGTGTCCTGGCAGGAGGGTGAAGACGCCGTCAAGACCGAACCGGGCGGCTACTCCTCCCCGGCCAGCGTCAGCGACCGCAGCTTCTGTCCCGCGTACCAGGTGGCGAGCACCGTGACGCCGACGAGGAGGACCGTGGCGACGGGCAGGCCGACGTCCGAGGTGACCAGATCGCCCTCCGCTGTCCTCTGCGCGACGGCGAGGGACCACTGCTGGACGCTGAGCGTGCGCGCCCCGGAGACCAGCGACCCGAAGACGGCCTCCCAGACGAGGGCGTAGACCAGGCCGAAGACCACCGCGTGCCGGGTGATCGTGCCGAGGAGCAGGAACATCGCCGCGTACGCGATGGAGGCGACCAGGGCGGCGATGGTGTACGCCACGGCGATCTGCTGGCCGTTGCCGTTCAGGATCATGCCCGCGATGAAGGTCGGGATCGCCGAGAAGGCCATGGTCACGGCGATGGCGACGATCAGCTTGGTGAAGATGATCGTCGGCCGCTTGACCGGCTTGGACAGGAGATAGACGACGGAACCGTCGTCGATCTCGGGACCGATCGCGCCGGTGCCGGCGATGACGCCGATGATCGGCACCATCGTGGCGAGCGCGAATCCGCCCAGGAGGTCGACGGCGATCTGGTCGTCGGCGCCGCTGAATCCGCGGACCGCCGCGGCGATCACGATCAGCAGGACGGGCAGGGCGAAGAGGATCAGAGCCCGGCGGCGGCCGAGCAGGGCCCGGTAGGTGAGCCGGGCGACAGTGGGGTCGTACACGGTGGCTCCCTTCAGGCCGCGACGAGATAGGAGAAGACCGACTCGAGGGACTCGTCCGAGGGCGAGACCGTGAGGAGCCGGATGTCGTGATCGCGGGCGATGCGTGGCAACAGGGCGGTGAAACGGCCGAAGTCGACGGCCTGGATGCGCAACGCGCCTTCCTTGAGGTCGACTTCGATGCCGGCGGTCGACGGGTCGGCGATCAGTGCGGCGGCCAGAGCGCGGTCGTCGCTGGAACGGACCAGGTAGCGGTGCGGGCGGTCCGTCATCAGGCGGCGGATCTTGCGGAAGTCGCCGCTCGCCGCGTGCCGTCCGGCCACGATCACCTCGATGTGCGAGGCCAGTTGCTCGACCTCTTCGAGGATGTGCGACGAGAACAGGACCGTGCGGCCCTCGTCCCCCATGCGCCGCAGGAGGTCCATCAGCTGCATGCGCTGGCGGGGGTCCATGCCGTTGAACGGCTCGTCGAGCAGCAGCACGGACGGCTCGTGGACGAGGGCAGATGCCATCTTCACGCGCTGGCGCATGCCCTTGCTGTACGTCGAGATCTTGCGGTCCTGCGCGTACTCCATCTCCACCGTGGCGAGCGCCCGGTGGGCGGCGCGCTCGTCCAGGCCGTGCAACTCGGCGTTGGCGACGACGAATTCGCGGCCCGTGAGGAAGTCGTACATCGCCTCGCGCTCGGGGACGATGCCGATGTCCTTGTAGATCTGTTCATTGCGCCAGATCGGCTTGGCGTCGAGCGTGACGCTGCCGGTGGAGGGGGCGAGGAAGCCCCCCATCATGTTGATGAGGGTGGACTTCCCCGCGCCGTTCGGCCCGAGGAGGCCGGTGACGCCGGGGCCCACGTTCATCGTGATGTCGTTGACCGCCACCACGTTGCCGAACCAGCGTGAGGTGTGATCGATGTTGATGGTGCTCACAGTCCGACCTTCCGGTAGCGGCGCATCATCGCGCCGTAGCAGCCCGCGATGAGGGCGAGGACGACGATCACGTAGACCACGCCCGTGCCGGACGAGGGGCCTTCCCCTCCGGGGAAGGCGGAGGTCGCGCCGAGGAAGGCGGTCTGTACGCCGTCGATGAGCGTGATCGGCGAGAAGAGACCGAGCCAGGCGATGGCATCGGTGCTGCCCTGTTCGTAGGCGATCGCCTGGACCGTGGACACCGCTCCGTAGGAGATGGTCAGCACGGCGATGACGGCGGCGATCCCGAAGCCGCGGCGGGGGGTGATCGCCGAGATGACCAGGGCGATGCCGGCGAAGAGGAGCGAGAGCAGCGCCACGGAGACCAGTCCCTGGCCGAAGCCCTTCGTCTGGTCCGCGAAGTCGAGCTTGGCGAGCAGCGCCCCTACGTAGAGCACGAGCAGCGGGGCGGCCGTGAGGATGAAGAGGGCGGATGCCATCGCCGCGAACTTGGCGCGTACGTAGTCACTGTGCTCGATGGGCCGGGAGAAGTAGAGCGGAACGGTCTTGAAGCGCAGGTCGCGGGAGACGGTCTGCGGGGCCTGGGCCGCCAGGTAGAGGCTGATGACGGCTTGCAGCACGATCGCGTAGCGCGTGTAGTCGAGGGGGAGGTCGTTCGCCTTCGTGGTCACGGCGACCGCCACCATGATCGCTGCGGGGACGCACATCACCGCGAAGAGGATCATGGGGAGGACCTTGGACTTGGCGGAGCGGCCCAGGCCGTACGCGCCGCGCAGGCTCTGTGAGAAGAGCGAGCGGGTGGCGTAGGCGCGGCCAAGGCGCGGACCGTCGTAGTTGCGATACCCGATGTTGTGGATCCGGGTCTGTTCACCGGCGCGTGCCGGGGTCTGCTCAACCGCCATGACGGACCGCCTCCTTCCCCTCTGCTTCGTGATCGGCGTGATCGGCGTCATCGGCTTGATCGGACTGACCGGAGTGGAAGACCTCCGCGATGTGGTGCCTGCGCTGTTCCATCCGGACGAGGCCGAGGCCGAGGTCCGCGACGAGGTCGCGCACCAGGTCGTACGTCTCCTCGCTCTCCGCTTCGAGCAGCACGGTGTGCCCGGCGCCGGGGAGGGTGCCGCCCTCGTGGGTGGCGACTCCGCGTCCCTTCAGCGCCTCGCGCAACGCGCTGGTGCCGTCCGGGTGCTCGTCGGTGTCCGTCACCTCGACGGCCAGCGTCGTGGTGGTCTGGGTGAAGTCGGTGGTGGAGCTGGAGCGCAGCAGCTTGCCGCCGTCGATGACGACGACGTGGTCACAGGTGCGCTCCAGCTCGCCGAGGAGGTGCGAGGTGACCAGGACGGAGATGCCGAAGTCCGTGTGGACCCGGCGGATCAGGCCCAGCATCTCGTCACGGCCCACGGGATCGAGGCCGTTGGTCGGCTCGTCCAGGAAGACCAGGTCGGGGTCGTGCACAAGCGCCTGCGCGAGTTTCACGCGCTGCTTCATGCCCGTCGAATAGCCCCCGATGGGGCGGTAGCGCTCCTCGTACAGGCCCACGTGCCGCAGGGTGTCCGCCGTGCGCTCGCGGGCCGCGGCGGGCGGCAGCCCCGACATGCGCGCCATGTGGACGACGAACTCGGTGGCCGACACGTCGGGCGGCAGGCAGTCGTGCTCGGGCATGTAGCCGACGCGCTCACGGATCTGGCCGCCGCGCGTTGCGACGTCGAGTCCGAGCACGGCGGCCGTGCCCTCCGTGGCGGGGGACAGACCCAGCAGGATCTTGATCAGTGTGGACTTGCCGGCTCCATTGGCTCCGACGAGTCCGGTCACACCGGGCCCGATATCCATGGAGAGCCGGTCAAGCGCGGTCACCCTCGGGAACCGCTTGCTCAGGCTTTCGGTCGCGATCACAGTCACGCATTCGACGGTAGTGGCGCAGACCACACCAGTCGTCAGACCACGGGCTTGCCCTGCCCTCACTCTGGAGTATTACGGGCCCGTAAGGGTCGTCCGGAAGTCGACCCCTGGGGGATCTTCCGGACCTGTCCCGCAGGGTTGTGCAGAACTATTGACGCAGCCGCTGAGCATTGTCACATTCATCAGTGTCAAGTTACGACCGCGTACGGCGATGGACCGGACACGGGTGGACCGGACACGGGACGGACGGTGGCATGACCTCAGCAGTGGCAGGCGAACTCTCGGCGGAACTGCGGGGGTTCAGGGAAGTGCAGACCCTCGCGTATGAATGCGCGGAGGCGGTCGCGGCGCAGCTCAAGCCCGGGGTGACCGAGCGCGAGGCGGCGCGGATGCAGCGTGAGTGGCTGCGCGAGCGGGGCGTGCGGGACTGGTTCCACCTGCCCTTCGCCTGGTTCGGGGACCGCACGGCGTTCGTGAACTTCCGGATACCACTGCAGTTCTTTCCCACCAACCGCAGGCTGGAGCCGGGGATGCCCTTCATCCTCGACATGGCCCCGGTCTACAAGGGATATACGGCGGATATCGGCTACTCGGGCTGTCTCGGCCTCAACCCCGTGCACGACAAGCTGCTCGCGGACCTCGAGGCGCACCGTGAGCTGATCCTGCGCGAGGTGCGTGAGCGCCGCCCGCTGCGCGAGATCTATGAGGACGTGGACCGCCTCATGGTCCGCCAGGGGTACGCCAACCGCCACCGCGCGTATCCCTTCGGCGTCATCGCGCACAAGGTCGACCGTGTGAAGGAGCGCCGCCTGACGCCGCATGTCTTCGGCTTCGGCACCCAGTCCCTCAAGGGCCTGGCGAGCGACGCGATCCATGGCCACCGGGACGGCTGGTCGCCGCTCTGGTCGCCGTACAAGTTCTCCGACCACCCGCCCCAGAAGGGGCTGTGGGCGGTCGAGCCGCACCTCGGATTCCGGGGCACGGGCGCGAAGTTCGAGGAGATCCTGGTCGTCACCGACTCCAAGGACCCCGAGCAGAGCGCCTTCTGGCTGGACGACGATCTGCCGCATGTGCGGCGCTGGGCTGAGGAAAGGGCCGTCGCATGAGCGCGGGGGGATTCACCAACGGAGTCGCCAAGGGACTCAACGGCGCGCGCGAGCGCTGGGTGCGTACGGGCGGAGTGGAGCTGTGCGTCGCCGAGCTCGGTGACCCGACGCTGCCCACGGTGCTGCTCGTGCACGGCTATCCGGACTCCAAGGAGGTGTGGTCTGAGGTCGCCGAGCGTCTCGCCGACCGCTTCCATGTCGTCCTGTACGACGTGCGCGGACACGGCAGGTCGACGGCCCCGAAGCCGCTGCGCGGCGGCTTCACCCTGGAGAAGCTGACCGACGACTTCCTGGCCGTCGCCGACGCGGTGAGCCCGGACAAGCCGGTGCACCTGGTCGGGCACGACTGGGGGTCGGTGCAGTCCTGGGAGTTCGTCACGGTCAGGCGGACGGAGGGGCGGATCGCCTCCTTCACCTCGATGTCGGGACCCTCGCTCGACCACTTCGGGCACTGGATCAAGAAGCGGATGTCACGGCCGACTCCGCGCAAGGTGGGTCAGCTGCTCGGCCAGGGCGCCAAGTCCTGGTACGTGTACATGCTGCACACGCCGGTGCTCCCCGAGCTGGCCTGGCGCGGGCCGCTCGGCAAGCAGTGGCCGAAGATCCTCCAGCGCGTGGAGAAGGTCCCGGCGGGTGACTATCCGACGCCGTCGCTGCCCTCCGACGCCGCGCACGGCGCCTGGCTCTACCGGGACAACGTCCGCGCCCGGTTGCGCAGGCCCCGCGCGGACGCCTACGCGCACGCGCCCGTGCAGCTCATCACGCCGTCCGGGGACATCTTCCTTTCGGAGCGGCTCTATGACGAACTGGAGCTGTGGGCCCCGCAGTTGGTGCGCCGCAGCCTGCCGGCCAAGCACTGGGTGCCGCGCACCCGCCCCGACCAACTGGCCGGCTGGATCAGCGAGTTCGTGACGACCAACGAGGACGGCGTGCCCGCCAACGACAGTGTGGCCACAGGGAAGCACGCCGATCGTTTCGGCGGCCAACTGGTCCTGGTCACGGGCGCGGGCAGCGGCATCGGCCGGGCCACCGCCTTCGCGTTCGCCGAGGCGGGAGCTCGCGTGGTGGCCGTCGACCGGGACGCGGAGAGCGCGGCGCGCACCGCGGAGATGTCCCGCCTGATCGGCGCCCCGCAGGCCTGGGGCGAGACGGTCGACGTCAGCGACGAGCAGGCCATGGAGAAGCTCGCCGAGAAGGTCGCCAGGGAGTACGGCATCGTCGACGTCCTGGTGAACAACGCGGGCATAGGCCTCTCCGGCTCGTTCCTCGACACGAGCGCCGAGGACTGGAAGAAGGTCCTGGACGTCAATCTGTGGGGCGTGATCCACGGCTGCCGGCTCTTCGGCAGGCAGATGGCCGAGCGCGGCCAGGGCGGTCACATCGTGAACACCGCGTCCGCTGCGGCGTACCAGCCGTCGAAGGCGCTGCCCGCCTACAGCACGTCCAAGGCGGCGGTCCTGATGCTCAGCGAGTGCCTGCGCGCCGAGCTCGCGGGCCAGGACATCGGGGTCTCCGCGATATGCCCGGGCTTCGTGAACACGAACATCACGGCGACGTCCCGCTTCGTCGGTGTCGACACCGACGAGGAGAAGCGCCGCCAGAAGAAGACGTCGCGGCTGTACGGCCTGCGCAACTACCCGCCGGAGAAGGTCGCCGACGCGGTCCTGCGCGCGGTCGTCAAGAACCAGGCGGTGGTCCCGGTCACCCCGGAGGCCCGCGGCGCCCACCTCATGTCCCGCTTCACTCCCAAGGCCCTGCGTGCGATAGCCCGATTGGAGCCACCGTTGTGAGCACGGAGAAGAACGCCGAGACGAGCACCGAGGAGCACTACACGATCGTTCCGCGCCGGGTCTCCTTCGACTGGGAAGAGACCCCGCTGCACTGGATACCGGACGAGCCCACCGCCACCCACGTCATCAACGTGCTGCATCTGCTGCTTCCGGCGGGGGAGCGGTGGTTCGTGAAGGTCTTCAAGGAAGGCCTGCCCCTGGTCACCGATCCGGTGCTGCTCAAGGACGTCAAAGGGTTCATGGGCCAGGAGGCCACGCACAGCGTGCAGCACGCGCATGTGCTCGACCACCTGGCGGCGCAGCGGCTCGACACCGCGGCGTTCACCAAGTACGTCGACCTGCTCTTCGAGAAGATCCTCGGCGAGAAGCCGCCGCTCGGAGTGCCGATACCGACGCAGGAGTGGCTGCGCTACCGCCTGTCGATCGTCGCGGCGATCGAGCAGTTCACCGCCGTCCTGGGCAACTGGGTGCTGCACGCCGACGGCCTGGACCACGCGGACGCCGACGAGGTCATGCTGGACCTGCTGCGCTGGCACGGCGCGGAGGAGGTCGAGCACCGCTCGGTCGCCTTCGACATGTACCAGCACTGCGGCGGCGAGGGCCTGCCCCGCTACGCCCGTCGTATCGCGGGCATGGCGGTCACGGCACCCGTGATGCTGTACCTGTGGGTCTGGGGCACGGCCTACCTGATGCGCCGCGACCCGCAGCTGGCGGGACGCCTGCGCTACTCCCTGGCCGAGCACAACAGGGCGGTGCGCAAGGGTCTGCTGCCCACATGGCGTGAGCTGGGTGCGGCGATACCCCGCTATCTGCGGCGGTCGTACCATCCCTCGCAGGAGGGCTCCCTGCGCAGGGCCGTGGAGTATCTGGCCGAGTCGCCCGCGGCGCGGGCCGCGGCGGCCGCTGTCGGCAGGGCGGCCATCGCCTAGCACAAGGGTTCGTGGAGGGGCGGGGAGCGTGGACGAGCAGTCGGGCGCCGGGCACAGACTGGTGGAGCACGACGGCACCGGGCACAGACCGGTGGAGTACCGCATCGAGGACCTGGCACATCACAGCGGCGCCACGGTGCGCACGATCCGCGCCTACCAGGACCGAGGGCTGCTCCCCCGGCCCGAGCGGCGCGGGCGGGCCAATGTGTACGGCGACGCGCATCTGGCGCGGTTGAGGCAGATAGCCGATCTGCTCGACCGCGGCTACACCTTGGCCTCCATCAAGGAGCTGCTTGAGGCCTGGGACGCGGGCCGGGGTCTCGGCGGTGTGCTGGGGCTGGCCGCGGAGGTCGGCGGTCCGTGGACGGACGAGAAGGCCGACCGGATCACGCGGGCTGAGCTGGACGCGGCGTTCGGCGGCAAGCCGGACGACGCGGCGGTCGCCGACGCGGTCGCGCTCGGTGTGCTGGAGCCGATGCCGGGGCGGGACGACGAGTACTTGGTTCCGAGTCCCCAAGAGCTCGCTGTGGCAGTGGAGTTGCACGCGGCGGGAGTTCCGCTTCTGGCAATCTCCGGCCATCTGCGGGAGTTGAGGGGGCAGGTGGAGCACATAGCCTCCCGTTTCCTCGAGTTCACCACCGAGCATGTCTTCGCGCGCTATCTCGGACACCACCCGCCGACCGACGCAGATGCCGCGGAGGCCGCCTCGCTCGTCCGTCGGCTGCGGCCGCTGGCGCAGCAGTCGGTCGACGCCGAACTGGCCCGAGCCATGCGCCTGTTCGCCACCCGCCACCTCCAGCAGCACCTCACATCGGGGATGCCGGCATCTCGTACGGATGAGGCGCTTCCCGTAGCGCTGCCCGCGTCGACAACCCGGGCCGTGGAGGCCCTGGTTGGTCGGGAGAACGTCGCGGCGTTCATCGCGGCGGCCACCGAACGTGAGCTGCAGGCCAGGACATTGGACTCACTTGCCGCAACTCATACCAATCCAGGATCTGTTGCCCAAAGCACCTAAACAGCCTGTGTGTTGTCCACAGAATCGCCAATTCCCCTGTGGATAACTGGACTTGGCTGTGGATCAAACCTGTGGACGCAAATCGACCGATGAAAAGTCGGTGGACGAAAATCAAGTGCGGGGAGAACGGCCCGTGCGCGACTCTGAACGGGTGATTGAAGAACCCCCCACCGACGAACGACGCACCGTGAAGGTGTCGAAATACCTGTCGAAACACCTGCGCCATCAGCCCGAGCGGATCGGTCTCGCGCTCGACGAGAGCGGGTGGGTGGAGATCGACACCCTCATCGCCGCGGCCGCTCGGCACGGATTCCGCTTCACCCGCGCCGAGCTCGACCATGTGGTGGCCGCCAACGACAAACAGCGCTTCGCCGTCGAGAACGGCCGGATCCGCGCCAGCCAGGGCCACTCGATCGACGTGGACCTCAAACTGCCGCCGGCGACCCCGCCCGCGTATCTCTTCCACGGCACAGTGGCCCGCAATGTCGCCGCGATCCGCGCCGAGGGCCTGCGGCCCATGAACCGCCATGCCGTACATCTCTCGCCCGACCGCGAGACCGCCACCCGGGTCGGCGCCCGCCGTGGCCGCCCCGTCGTGCTCTCCGTGGACGCGGGGGCGATGCACCGCGACGGGCACACCTTCCAGGTCAGCGCCAACGGCGTCTGGCTCACCGCCGCCGTGCCACCCGGCTATATCCGCTTCCCCGACCGGCACTGATCCTTCCCAGCCGGCACTGACCGCTTCCCCGACCGGCAATGATCACTTTCCCGACCGGGACTGACCGGGCATACGCTCTGATACATGAGTTTGCGTCTGAGCACAGTGATCCTGCCCGTCACCCGCTGGCACGAGGGCGGCAAGCAGCGCTGGCAGCGGGCCGAGGAGCTGGGCTTCCACACCGCGTACACCTACGACCACCTCTCCTGGCGGACCTTCCGTGACGGGCCCTGGTTCGGCGCGGTGCCGACCCTGACCGCCGCCGCGGCCGCCACAGACCGGCTGCGCCTGGGCACGCTGGTCACCTCGCCGAACTTCCGGCATCCGGTGACCCTCGCCAAGGACCTGATCACCCTCGACGATGTGTCCGACGGCCGGATCACCCTCGGCATCGGCGCGGGCGGCAACGGCTTCGACGCCACCTCGCTGCTCAAGACCGGCGAGGAGCCCTGGACGCCGCGCGAGCGGGCCGACCACTTCGGAGAGTTCGTTCCGCTGCTCGACCGCCTTCTTACAGAAGACGTCGTTTCGTACGACGGCGAGTACTACTCGGCGTCCGAGGTGCGGAACATCCCGGGCTGCGTGCAGCGCCCCCGGCTGCCCTTCGCGGTGGCCGCCACCGGACCGCGCGGGCTGAAGCTGGCCGCGCGCCACGGCCAGGCATGGGTGACCACCGGCGACCCGAAGCTCTTCGAGAACGGCACCCCGGAGCAGTCACTTCAAGCCATTCGCGGCCAGGCCGAGAAGCTCGGCGCCGCATGCGAGGCGATCGGCCGCGATGTCGCCGAGCTCGACAAGATCCTTCTCACCGGTTTCACGCCGGATCGCCCTCTCGACTCCTTCGACGCGTTCATCGACTTCGCCGGCAACCACGCTGAGCTGGGCTTCAACGAGATCGTGCTGCACTGGCCGCTGCCGGGGACGGACTTCGCGGCGGACGAGAAGCTCTTCGAGCGGATCGCGACGGAGGCCCTGGTCCAGCTGGGCGGCGCCACACCAGAGGCGTAAAGGCACTCAAATGTGCGCCCCAGCGCACGCCCGTGCACCCAGATGCGGGACAATCGGTGGCGTGACCTCAGCTACCCCACGGCCCCAGACCCCGGCCGCCTCCGTCCCGCACCGACCCAAGGCACGGCTGATCGCCACGGACCTGGACGGCACTCTGCTGCGCGACGACAAGTCCGTATCGGACCGCACCGTGGCCGCGCTCGCCGCCGCCGAGGAGGCCGGCATCGAGGTCTTCTTCGTCACCGGCCGACCGGCCCGCTGGATGGATGTCGTCAGCGACCATGTCCACGGCCACGGCCTCGCCATCTGCGGCAACGGCGCGGCCGTCGTCGATCTGCACGGCGGCGCCGGCAGCCATAGCTTCGTCAAGCTGCGGGAGCTTCGGCGCGAGGACGCGCTCGACGTCGTGCACGTCCTGCGCGACGCGGCCCCCGGTACGTCCTTCGCGGTCGAGCGCACCGGCGGGCTGCACCACGAACCGACGTACCCGCCCCTGCACTTGGAGCCCGGGGAGAGCGTCGCGCCCGCCGAGAAGCTCCTGGCGGAGGACTCCGACGCCGTGGACCAGCCCGTCCTGAAGGTCCTCGCCTACCACCCCGAGCTCGCCCCCGATGAGTTCCTCGCCGTGGCCCGCACCGCTGTGGACGGCCGCGTCGAGATCACCCGCTCGAGCCCGAGCGCGCTCCTGGAGATCAGCGGCCCCGGCGTCTCCAAGGCCAGCACCCTGGAGCTGTGCTGCGCCGAGCGCGGCATCACGCCCGCTGAGGTCGTCGCCTTCGGGGACATGCCGAACGACATCGAGATGCTCTCCTGGGCGGGCACTTCGTACGCGATGGGCAACGCGCACCCGGACGTGATCGCCGCCGCGTCGGGGCGCACGGTGGCCAACAACGAAGACGGCGTCGCGGTCGTCATCGAGCAGATCCTGCAGGACCGACTGACCGGCTGACCGACTGACCGATCCTGTGGGACCGCCCCGAGCGCCTGACCGCCTGAGCGGCTGAGCCACCCGGCGTCAGAGCGGCACCCCCCGCTCGGCCAGCCACGTCGCCGGATCGATCCCGGACCCCAGATACGGCGTGAGCCGCACCTCGAAGTGGAGGTGCGGCCCCGTCGAGTTGCCCGTCGTGCCCGCCTGCCCGACCCACTGCCCCGGAGCCACCAGGTCCCCCTGGTCGACGGTGACGGCGGCCAGATGCGCGTACTGCGTGTAGTAGCCGCCCTCGTGCTCCACCACGACCTCGATGCCGAAGGCGCCCCCGCACGACACCTTCACCACCCGGCCCGCGCCGACCGACCGCACCGGTGTCCCGATGCCGACCGCGAAGTCCTGCCCCGTGTGCCGGCTCGCCCAGCGCGCGCCCGCACTGGCGAAGCCCGCCGAGAGTTCGTACGTCTCCACAGGCGGCACCCACGCGCGCGTGTCGACGATGTGCGGCTGCTCCAGGCGTACGGCACCGCGGCACTGCCCGGCGGCCGCGGACCGGTCGGCCTCGCCCTGCAGGGCCCACTGCGCCGACGCCAGCTTGCTCTCGATGCCGCGCTTCAGTCTCGCCAGATGTGCGTTGCGCCGGTCGAGCGTGCGCTTGGCCCGGTCCGCCGCGTGCTTGGCGTCGGCGAGTCTGGCTGCTGCCCGCTGGGTCTTGACGACGGCGTTGCTGACCGCGAGATCCACCTGCCACAGGACCCGCTGACCTCGCATCAGTTCCTCGGGGCTGTCGGCGAGCAGCAGTTGGGCGGTCTGGGGGAGTCCGCCACCGGTGCGGTACTGCGCGCTGGCCATCCGGCCGAGGTCGCCCTGCAGCACCGCGACGGCGTGCTGCTCCTTCGTGAGGAGTCGGTCCAGTTTCCGGACCTCGGCCCGCTGCACCTCTGCGGCCCGCTGCCCCGCTTCGTAGTGCACGGTCGCCGCGGACGCCTCTTCGTAGAGCCGCGCCACCTCGGCACTGGCGCCCGGCCCTTCGGAGGCAGGGGCCGGCGTGGGGACAAGGAGTGCGCACAGCAGTACCGACACGGTGACGAGAGGGTGGATACCGCGGTGGCTCAGGCGCATGTCACGGATCGTTGTCCCGCCACCCTCACCCGGTCCTGCTCAACTCGTACACCCGGGGCACCCGGTGCCCCGAACGGCCCACTGCCGTACGGCCGAACAGGGCTCTACGGAGAGGCCGGGTTCGGTAACGCCCCACCCGTAGAGGTCGATTCAGTCCCCGCAGATCCGCCGCAGAGACCGGTTCAGTACGGCGCCTGCCACACCACCGTCGTACCGCCGCCGTCCTCACCGATGCCCGGGCCGTACCAACTGTCGCCGCCCAGCGACTCCGCACGCCTCTTGAGGTTCTTCAGGCCGCTGCGCCGGCCGCCCTGCGCGATGCCGACGCCGTCGTCCGAGACCGTCAGACGGACGCCCTGCTGCCCGTCGGGCAGGATCACCGTCGCGTCGACGACGACGTCGATGTGGTCGGCCCGCGCATGCCGGAACGCGTTGGACAGCGCCTCCCGGAGCGCGGCGATGAGGTTCTTGCCCGCGAGCTCGCCGACCACCGTGTCGACGGGCCCCACGAAGTGGTGCGACGGCTTGAAGCCGAGCGGCACGGCGGCCATGTTGATCTCGCGCAGGACACGTGTGCGCAGCCCCGAAGGGGCCTCAGCGGGCCCCTGCTGCAAGGCGAAGATCGCCGTACGGATCTCCTGGATCGTCACGTCGAGCTCGTCGACGGCCTTGCCCACACCGGTCCGCACCTCGGGGACGACGGACCTGCGCTGTGCGCTCTCCAGCATCATCCCGGTGGCGAACAGGCGCTGGATGACCAGGTCGTGCAGGTCCCGTGCGATGCGGTCCCGGTCCTCGTACACGGCGAGCCGTTCACGGTCGCGCTGCGCCTCGGCCATCATCAGGGCGAGCGCGGCCTGCGAGGCGAACTGGGTGGCCAGCGTCCGCTCGGTCTCGCTGAACGGGCGGGCGCCACGCGCGCGTGGCGTCACGAGCGTCCCCATGACACGGCCGTCGCTCTGCAGCGGCAGCATCATCACTGGGCCGTAGCCGCGGGCCAGGTCGGTCATGATCCGCGGGTCCGTGGCCGCGTCGTCGACGAACACGGACTCCCCGGCCAGGAGATCGGTGACGATCCGGCTCTCCGCGGGGATGACCATGCCGAGCGCGCCCAGGGGTTCGTCCGAGGAGACGGCGACGATCTCCATGCCGCCCTCGTCCTCGGGCAGCAGCACGATCCCGGCGGCCGAGTCGGCGAGATGCCGGGCTTGTTCGGCCACTACGGAGAGGGCCTCTTCCGCATCGCTGCCCGAGAGCAGCGCCGTGGTGACGGCCACGGAGCCGTCGATCCAGCGCTCGCGCTGCATGGCTGCTTCGTAGAGGCGTGCGTTGCCGATGGCGATGCCCGCCTCCGTGGCGAGCACGCGGACCATGTGCACGTCGTACTCGTTGAACTCGGCGCCGTCCCGCTTCTCGGTGAGATAGAGGTTGCCGAAGATCTCGCCCTGGACGCGGATGGGGACGCCGAGGAAGGTCCGCATCGGCGGGTGGTTCGCCGGGAAGCCGCAGGAGCGCGGGTCGGCGGAGAGGTCCGCGAGGCGGAGGGTCTCGGGCTGGTGGATGAGGGCGCCGAGCAGCCCCTTGTGTCCGTCGGGGAGGTGCCCGATCCGTTCGGCCGTCTCCTCGTCGATGCCGGTGTGGACGAAGTCCGAGAGCCCCTTGCCGTCCTCGGAGACGACGCCGATGGCCGCGTAACGGGCGTCCGCGAGCTCGGCGGCCGTCTCGCAGATGCGGTCGAGCGTGGTGTGCAGTTCGAGCCCTGCGCCGACAGACCGCATCGCCTCGAGCAGCTGCGGCACCCGCGCGGTCAGCTCGGGGGAGAGCCCCTGGAGGCTGCGGGTCGCCCGCTTCGCCGCCTCGATCGGGTCCGGAGTGCCGTCGGGAGGCGGTGAGGCGGCGGAGGCCGATGGGGCTGACATGCTTTGAGAGTAGTTAGTCCTATTTGGCGAGGAAAGTCGGGGCTGTTTGGCGAGGAAAGTCGGGGCTGACGCCCCTGCCCGGTCGGCACCGGAGTCCCGCCCTACCCGGCGGTCAGCAGCAGGTCCGCCGCGCTCTCCCGCTCCCGCATGCGCGCCAGCGGCCCGTCCACCGCCACGAGGTCCGCGTACGCGCCGCGCTGCACGATCCGGCCCGCGTCGAGGACGATCACCTCGTCCACCGCGTCGAGCCCGGCGAGACGGTGCGTGATGAGCAGCGTCGTACGCCCCTCGGTGGCAGCCAGCAGGTCATCGGTGAGGGCGTCCGCGGTCGGCAGGTCGAGGTGCTCGGCCGGCTCGTCGAGGACGAGGACGGGGAAGTCGGCGAGCAGCGCGCGGGCCAGGGCGATGCGCTGGCGCTGGCCTCCGGAGAGGCGCGCCCCGTGCTCACCGACCAGGGTGTCGAGGCCTTCGGGCAGCGAGTCGGTCCACTCCGTGAGCCTGGCCCGCGTCAGGGCGTCGCGCAGTTGGGCGTCGCTCGCGTCCTTCCGCGCGATGAGCAGGTTCTCGCGTACGGAGCTGTCGAAGATGTGCGCGTCCTGGGCGCAGAGCCCGACCAGTTCGCGCACGGTGTCACCGTCCAGGACGGCCGCTTCGGTGCCGCCCAGCGTGTACGTGCCCTCGGTCGTCCCCAGGAAGCGCAGCAGGACCTGGGCGAGCGTCGTCTTGCCGGAGCCGGACGGGCCGACCACGGCGATCCGCCGGCCCTGCTCCAGCGTCAGGCCGACACCCGCGAGGGCGTCCCGGTCCTGTCCCTCGTAGCGGGCGTGCAGTCCTTCGAGACGGAGCGGGAAGGGTGACTGCGGACGCTGTGCCGGCTCGGCAGGCTCGGGTACGGGTTCGGGGGCGTCGAGGACCTCGTAGACGCGCTCAGCGCTCTTCCTGACGCGCTGGCGGTACTGCACGGCGAGCGGCATCCCGATGACCGCCTCGAAGGCGGCGAGCGGCGTGAGGACGACGACGGCGAGCGCGACCCCGCTCAACCGGCCCTCGTGCACCGCCTGTACGCCGACGAGGGCGGCGGCGGCCACGGTGAGCCCGGACGCGAGCGCACCGAGTCCGTCGCCGAGCGCGGTGGCCGTGGCGGTCCGTGACGCGATCCGGGTCAGCTCGGCATCGGCTTCCTTCGCCGCCGCGGTACGCCGGGGCAGCGCGCCCGCAACCGTCAACTCGGCGGTCCCGGTGAGCAGATCGGCCACCCTTGTGGCGAGCACCCCGCGCGCGGGAGCGAGCTTCCGCTCGGCGCGGCGGGCGACGCCTCCGGAGAGCAGCGGTACGCCCACGCCTGCGAGCAGCAGGCCGACGGCGAGGACGGCGCCCGCTTCCGGCAGCAGCCAGGCGGTGAAGCCGACGGCTCCGGCGCCCACGACGGCGGCTGCCGACGCGGGAAGCAGCCAGCGCAGCCAGTAGTCCTGCAGGGCGTCGACGTCCGCGACGAGACGGGACAGGAGGTCGCCGCGGTGGCGGTTTCTGAGCCCGGCGGGGGCGAGGCGTTCCAGGCGCCGGTAGACGGCGACACGGGTGTCGGCCAGCATCCTCAGGACGGCGTCGTGCGAGACGAGGCGCTCGGCGTAGCGGAAGACGGCGCGCCCCATGCCGAAGGCGCGGGTCGCCGTCACGGCGATCATCAGGTACATCACCGGGGGCTGCTCCGAAGCCCGGCTGATCAGCCACCCGGAGGTGCCCATCAGCCCTACGGAGCTGCCGATCGCGAGGGCGCCCAGCAGGAGGGCGAGCCCGAGCTTGCCCTTCCGCTGGCGCGCCGTCCCCCGCAGCCGGGCCAGAACCCCGCCCCCGGAGTGCGAGCCACCCCAGGCCCCCGCCTGATCACCCGTCACCACCGGGTCGCCAGAAGTGCCTTCGGCAGCCCCTTGTCCGTCGGCCGCCCCGCCCATCTGGACGGGCACCCGGGCGGCCGCGATGTCCAAGGCGTCCAGCCGTACGACCCGGTCGGCAACGCCAAGCAACGCCGGCCGATGCACCACCAGCAGCACCGTCCGCCCGACAGCCAACCGCCGAACCGCCTCGACAACCCCCTCCTCGGTCTCCCCGTCCAGAGCCGCGGTCGGCTCATCAAGGAGCACCACAGGCCGATCGGCCAGGAAAGCCCGCGCCAGCGCAAGCCGCTGCCGCTGCCCCGCGGAAAGCCCCGACCCGTCCTCCCCGAGTACGGTCTCCACCCCGCCCGGCAGCGCGGACACGAACTCCCACGCCCCCGCGGCCCGCAATGCGCCCCGCAAGGAAGCATCGTCCGCGTCCGGCCGCGCGAGCCGTACGTTCTCCGCGATGGACCCGGCGAACAGATGAGGCCGCTGCGGAACCCAGGCGATGCGCTCACGCCACAGATCCGGCGAGACGTCCGCGAGGTCGACGCCGCCGACCCGAACCCGCCCCTCGGCGGGTTCCACAAAGCCAAGGACGACATCGAGCAGCGTCGACTTGCCCACGCCGCTCGGCCCGACCAGAGCCACCGTCTCGCCCGGCTCCACCGCGAACGACACTCCGGAGACCGCGTCCGACGCCCGCCCCGGATACCGGACCGTCACGCCCTCCACGCTCAGCGTCCCCGTAGGCGCCGCCGCCTCCCCCGTGACCCGCACCGGAGTCTCAAGGACCTCGAAGATCTCCTCGGCGGCCGAGAGCCCCTCCGCCGCCGCGTGGTACTGCGCACCGACCTGACGCAACGGCAGATAGGCCTCGGGCGCCAGGACGAGGATGACGAGCCCCACGTACAGATCCATGTCTCCATGGACGAGCCGCATCCCGATGGTCACCGCGACCAGCGCCACCGACAGCGTCGCGAGCAGCTCCAGCGCGAACGACGACAAGAAGGCAATGCGCAACGTACGCATCGTCGCCTGCCGGTACTCGCCCGTGATCTGCCGGATCGACTCGGCCTGCGCCTTGGCGCGCCCGAACACCTTCAGGGTCGGCAGGCCCGCCACCACGTCCAGGAAGTGCCCCGACAGGCGGGAGAGGAGCCGCCACTGACGGTCCATCCTGTTCTGTGTCGCCCAGCCGATCAGGATCATGAAGACCGGGATCAGCGGCAGCGTCACGACGATGATCGCCGCCGACACCCAGTCCTCGGTGACGATTCTCGCGAGCACCGCCACCGGCACGACCACCGCGAGCCCCAACTGCGGCAGATAGCGCGAGAAGTAGTCGTCGAGCGCGTCCACACCGCGCGTGGCCAACGAGACGAGCGAGCCGACCCGCTGCCCGGTCAGCCACCCCGGACCCAGCTGTCCGGCCCGTTCGAGCAGCCGCCCCCGCAGCTCCGACTTGACCGCCGCGCTCGCCCGGTGCGCCGCGAGTTCGGTCAGCCAGGAGACGAGGGCCCGTCCCGCCGCGACCACCGCGAGCAGGACGAGCGGGGTCCCCAAGTCGCCTACGGAGAGCCCTCGCTGGAAGGCGCCCACGACGACCTCGGCGATGAGCATCGCCTGGGCCACGACCAGGCCCGCCCCGGCGACGCCGAGGACCACCACCGCGATCAGGAAGAACCGGGTGGCACGGGCGTACCGGAGCAGACGCGGGTCGATCGGTTTCACGTGAAACACACCTTCCGGGAAACCACGGGACGTCAGAACCTAGTGAGCGGCGTCAGCGATGTGCTGCGTACCGATCCGCTTGCGGAACACCCAGTAGGTCCACGACTGGTAGAGCAGCACGATCGGCGTCGCGATCGCCGCGCACCAGGTCATGATCTTCAGGGTGTACGGGCTCGACGAGGCATTGGTGACTGTGAGGTTCCACTCCTCGTTCAGCGACGACGGCATGACGTTCGGGAAGAGCGTCAGGAAGAGCATCGCGACAGCGGCCACGATCGTGATGCCCGACAGCGTGAACGACCAGCCCTCGCGCCCGACCTTGATCGCCCCGATGGCTCCCACCAGCGCGGCCACGGCCACGATCATCGCGACCAGGCTCTTGCCGTCACCCTTGTCCACCTGCGTCCAGGTCAGGAAGCCGAGCGCGAGCACGGCCGTGACCAGGCCGAGCCCCAGCGCCATCTTCCGTGCCCGGACCCGGATGTCGCCCACCGTCTTGAGCGAGGCGAACACCGCGCCGTGGAAGGTGAAGAGCGTCAGCGTGACGAGCCCGCCGAGGATCGCGTACGGGTTGAGCAGGTCCCAGAAGTTGCCCACGTACTCCTTGTGGGCATCGATCTTCACGCCGCGCACGATGTTGCCGAAGGCCACACCCCACAGCACCGCGGGGACCAGCGAGGTCCAGAAGATCGCGTGCTCCCAGTTGCGCTGCCAGTTCTCCTCGGGCCGCTTGGCGCGGTACTCGAAGGCGACACCGCGCACGATCAGGCAGAGCAGGATGATCAGCAGTGGCAGATAGAAGCCCGAGAAGAGCGTCGCGTACCACTCGGGGAAGGCGGCGAAGGTCGCGCCGCCCGCCGTGAGCAGCCACACCTCGTTGCCGTCCCAGACGGGACCGATGGTGTTGATCAGGACCCGCTTCTCGACCCGGTCGCGGGCGAGCAGCTTGGTCAGGATGCCGATCCCGAAGTCGAAGCCCTCCAGGAAGAAGTAGCCGATCCACAGGACGGCGATCAGTACGAACCAGACGTCGTGGAGTTCCATGTCCGATCAGCTCCTTCAGTACGAGAAGGCCATGGGCCGGTCGGCGTCGTCATCTGCGTCGGAGTCCTTGCCCGACCCCGGGCCGCCGATCTTGGTCGGCGGGTTGAGATCGGCCTCGGTCAGCTCGGGCGGCCCCTGCTTGACGTACTTGAGCAGCAGCTTCACCTCGATCACGGCGAGGATCGCGTAGATCGCGGTGAACACGATCAGCGAGGTGAGCACCTCACCCTGCGAGACTCCCGGCGAGACCGCGTCCCTGGTGCGCAGCACGCCGTAGACCACCCAGGGCTGACGCCCCGTCTCGGTGAAGATCCAGCCCCAGGCGGTGCCGATGAGCGGGAAGATCAGCGTCCACTGGGAGAGCAGCCACCACCACTTGCCGAGCTTCGGCGCAAGCTGCTTGTTCTTGGTGAGCATCAGCTTGGGGATGTCGTCCTCGCCGGTGCGGTGCTCCGGAGCGAGCCAGAACTTCTTGCGCGTGAGCCAGAGGCCGGCGGTGCACAGGGCCATCGAGACGCCGCCGAAGCCGATCATCCAGCGGTAGGACCAGTACGTGGTGGGGATGTTGGGCCGGTAGTCGCCGGGCCCGAACTTCTCCTGCGACTCCTTGTTGATGTCGTTGATGCCCGGGATCTCGGCGCTGAAGTTGTTCTTGGCGAGGAAGGACAGTATCCCGGGGATCTCGATGGCGACCGTGTTGTGGCCCTTGGCGACATCGCCGTACGCGAAGAGCGAGAACGGCGCCGGCTTCTCCGTCTCCCACAGGGCCTCGGCGGCCGACATCTTCATCGGCTGCTGCTCGTACATGACCTTGCCGAGGGTGTCGGCGCTGATGACGGTGAGCAGCGTGCCGACGAACGCGGTGACCAGGCCGAGTCGCATCGACATCCGCATGGTGCGGATGTGCTGCTTCTTACGGAGGTGGAAGATCGCGATGCCGGTCATGAAGGCGCCACCGACCAGGATGGCGGCCGAGATGACGTGGAAGAAGTTGACGAGCGTCGTCTCCTGGAAGAGCACCGCCGCGAAGTCGGTGAGCTCCGCGCGCTTGGTGCCGTCCCGCTCCACGATCTTGTAGCCGACCGGGTGCTGCATAAAGGCGTTCGCCGCGATGATGAAGTACGCCGACAGGACGGTCCCGATGGAGACGATCCAGATCGTGGCGCAGTGCAGCTTCTTGGGGAGCTTGTCCCAGCCGAAGATCCACAGGCCGATGAAGGTCGACTCGAAGAAGAAGGCGATGAGGGCTTCGAAGGCGAGCGGGGCCCCGAAGACGTCACCGACGAAGCGCGAGTAGTCGGACCAGTTCATGCCGAACTGGAACTCCTGGACGATGCCGGTGACGACGCCCATCGCGATGTTGATCAGGAACAGCTTCCCCCAGAACTTGGTGGCCCTGAGGTAGTGCTCCTTGCCCGTGCGCACCCAGGCGGTCTCGAGGATCGCCGTGAGAGCGGCCAGCGAGATCGTGAGCGGTACGAACAGGAAGTGGTAGACGGTGGTGATGCCGAACTGCCAGCGCGCCAGTGTTTCCGGCGCCAGAGCCAGGTCCACGCGACTTCTCCTTACGTGCCGTAGTCACATCGGCAGTTTGCGCTTTTAATCCCACTGATTCCGGGATGAACGAGACACGCTTGTGAACGCGTTCACATTCACAAGCATTATGTCGTACCGCCTGTCGGTACCCGTAAGGGGGGGGTCCCCTACCGGGCGGTACACAGGGACGTATCGACAGGAACGCGAAGAAAGCCCCCGGGGTGCGTCCCCCGGGGCCTTCCCAACGGCTTCAACATATTGTTGAATCCGCGCCATGCAGATACGGATCTCCTGGCCCTCAGGCCACCTGACCGCGACGATCGAGGACACCCCGACCGCCCAGGCCCTGGGCAAGGTCCTGCCGCTCGCCTCCACCGCCCACACCTGGGGCGAGGAGGTCTACTTCGACACGGGCGTGAGCGTCCCGATCGAGGACGGCGCCCAGCAGGTCGTCGAGCCCGGCACGGTCGCCTTCTGGACCGACGGCGACGCGCTCGCCCTCCCCTACGGACCCACCCCGATCTCACGGGGCGACGAGTGCCGCCTCGCGAGCCCGTGCAATCTCCTCGGCCGGATCGACGGCGACCCGCGCCTGCTGGCCACCGTCCGCTCCGGCGATCCCGTCCGCGTCGAGCTCACCACCGGCTGACCACGCCGAACCGCGCTGCAGCAAAGCCGCGCAGGCTCAGAGCTCCTTGCGGAACGCCTCCGCCGTCTGCAGGAAGATGTCGTTGGCCTCGGTCTCCCCGATCGTGGCCCGCATCCCCTCGCCGGCGAACGGCCGCACGACCACACCGGCCTTCTCGCAGGCGTCCGCGAAGTCGGCGGTGCGCTCCCCGAGCCGCAGCCACACGAAGTTCGCCTGCGTCTCGGCGACCGTCCAGCCCTGCGCCCGCAGCGTCTCGACCACCCGCGTGCGCTCGGACACCAACGAGCCGACCCGGCCCATCAGTTCGTCCTCGGCCCGCAGCGAGGCCACCGCCGCGTCCTGCGCGACCTGGCTCACCCCGAAGGGCACCGCCGTCTTGCGCAGGGCGGCCGCCACCGGCTCATGGGCGATCGCGAAACCGACGCGGAGGCCGGCCAGGCCGTACGCCTTGGAGAACGTACGCAGCACGGCGACGTTCGGACGCTCGCGGTAGAGCTCGATGCCGTTCGGCACCTCGACATCACGGATGAACTCGATGTACGCCTCGTCCAGGACGACAAGGACATCGCTCGGCACCCGGTCGAGGAACCGCTCGAGCTCGGCCCGGCGCACGACCGTGCCGGTCGGGTTGTTCGGGTTGCAGACGAAGATCAGCCGCGTCCGGTCGGTGATGGCCTCGGCCATCGCGTCCAGGTCGTGCACCTCGTCCGCCGTCAGCGGTACCTTCACCGACTTGGCCCCGCTCACCTGCGTGATGATCGGGTACGCCTCGAAGGACCGCCAGGCGTAGATGACCTCGTCACCCGGTCCGCACGTGGCCTGAAGCAGCTGCTGCGCGACGCCGATGGAACCGGTGCCCGTCGCCACATGCGACACCGGCACCCCGAAGCGGTCGGCGATCTCACTCATCAGGCCGGTGCAGGCCATGTCCGGGTACCGGTTGAAGGAACCGGCCGCGGCGAGCGCGCTCTCCATGACACCGGGGAGCGGCGGGTACGGATTCTCGTTCGAGGACAGCTTGTACGCCACCGGACCATCGGCCGCGGCAGGCTTGCCGGGCTTGTAGGTGGGGATACCCTCCAGCTCGGCGCGCAGCCTCGGGTTCGTCTCGCTCACCGCAGTCCTCCTCTTGAACACCTGAACACCCTGACTTCAATACTGCTCACCTTATGAGGATTCAGCCCCGCTGCGAATGGGTTCCGGGGCATCGAGATACGAAGGCGCACGATGAGGGGGGAGCGCTCCCCGTTACGTCACGCGCCGGTGGCTCACTCCGTGGCGCGCATCACCCGTGAAGGTGAGTTGAGACCTCTTCGAAACATCGCTCATTTGGCAGGCCTGTGCGCGACGACAAGGGACCGACTCCCCCGAATCCCGCCAACTCCCTTGCATTCCAAGGTCATTGGCCCGTACTCACCATGCAGAAACGTGCCTGTCAACGAGTGAATATGCGCCCGCACTACCCACCCTCATGAGCCCTACTATCGGCTCGCCATGACAGCAGCAGGGAACCACCAGGTGAGCCGAGCGGAGACCGCCCGCCGGGGCAACCGGCAGAGCCGAGCGGGCATCAGAGACGTCGCCGCCGCAGCCGGTGTCTCCATCACGACTGTCTCCGACGCTCTTAACGGCAAGGGACGCCTCCCGGACGCCACCCGACGCCATGTCCGCGAGGTCGCCGAACGGCTGGGCTATCGCCCCTCCGCGGCGGCCCGAACGCTCCGTACCGGCAAGTCGGGCCTCATCGGCCTGACCGTGACGACATACGGGGATGAACCTTTCACCTTCACCGAATTCGCGTACTTCGCGGAGATGGCCAGAGCCGCGACCTCGGCCGCGCTGGCCCGCGGCTACGCCCTTGTCATCCTGCCCGCCACCTCCCGGCGCAGCCCGGTCGACGTCTGGTCGAACGTCGCGCTCGACGGCACAGTCGTCGTCGATCCTTCAGACCACGACCCGGTCGTCAGCGAGCTGGTCCGCCAGGGCCTGCCCGTGGTCTCCGACGGCCGCCCAGCCGGGTCTCTCCCCGTCACCGCCTGGGTCGACAACGACCACGAGGCGGCGGTCCTGGAGATCCTCGACCACCTCGCGGCGGCCGGCGCCCGGCGGATCGGACTGCTCACCGGGACCACCACCGACACGTACACCCACCTGTCCACAACCGCCTATCTGCGCTGGTGCGAGCGCGTCGGACAGGACCCGGTGTACGAGTCCTATCCGGCCCACGACCCGTGCGCCGGCGCCGTCGCGGCCGACCGGCTGCTCGCCCGGCCCGACCGGCCCGACGCCGTCTACGGCCTGTTCGATCCGAACGGAACCGATCTCCTCGCGGCCGCCCGCCGGTACGGACTGCGCGTCCCTGACGATCTGCTGCTCGTGTGCTGCAGCGAGTCGACGGTCTACGCCACCACCGAACCGCCCATCACCACGCTCTCGCTGAAACCCCGGCGCATCGGCACAGCCGTCGTCCAACTGCTCATCGACGCCATCGAAGGGCTCGATTCGGGCCGCCCGGTCGAGCAGGTGATACCGACGGAGCTGATCGTGCGCACCTCGTCCGAGCGACGTCCACCGCGTACGACGGTCAGCTCACCCCGTTCGCCAGGACCTGGTTGACGGTGCCGGCCGGCGGGGAGAGACACCCTGTCGGCCCGCGCTGCCCGGCGCCCACCAGCACAGCCCGGTCATGATCTACGGGGAAACCCCTACCCAATTCGGGAGAAAACCTCGGTGAACTGGGGTTCAGTACTGATTCACCACCCCTGGTGCACCACACAGCGCGAGCCGCATTCCTATGATGGGCGGACGACACCGCGGGCCGCTGCGACCAGGCAGTCCGATCTCGGTGCAGATGCGGCGCAATGGTGGTGGAGGGGTCGATGACTCAGGGGGCCGGTCAGGGACCCGATGTGCGGACGGCGACGCTGCGCGACTTCCGCGTACCGGCGTACGTCCATGAGACCGGTCCGGTCGAGGGAAGTGCGGGGGACGCGGCGGGTCCTGGCGGCTCCGGGGAGGTTCCCGGGGTGCCGGACAACGGCTACACCCCCACCCAGCGCGACCTGCCCGTCATCAACCGCGGCGACACCGTGCAAGTGGAGGTGCAGGCCATGCCCGAGCCTCCACAGGCGCCGGCGTCCGACGAGCACGGTCCGCTGTACGTCGTGGGCGATGTGCACGGCTATCTGGAGGAGCTGCTCGCGGCCCTCCAGGAGCAGGGCCTCATCGACGCCGACGGCAACTGGTCCGCGGGCAACGCGCGACTGTGGTTCCTCGGCGACTTCACCGACCGCGGCCCCGACGGCATCGGCGTCATCGACCTCGTGATGCGCCTGTCCGCCCAGGCCGCCGCAGCCGGCGGCTACTGCAAGGCCCTGATGGGCAACCACGAGCTGCTCCTTCTCGGCGCCAAGCGGTTCGGGGACACCCCGGTCAACTCGGGCGCGGGCACCGCCACGTTCCAGGCCGCCTGGCTCCTCAACGGCGGCCAGAAGACCGACATGGAGCGCCTGGAGGACCACCACCTGCAGTGGATGGCCCGCCTGGACGCGATCGAGGCGGAGGACGGTCATCTCCTGATGCACTCCGACACCACCGCCTATCTGGATTACGGCGACTCGATCGAGGCCGTGAACGACACCGTCCGCGAGACACTCACGCGCAACGACGCGGACGAGTGCTGGGACCTCTTCCGGAAGTTCACCAAGCGCTTCGCCTTCCGCGACGAGTCCGGCCCCGCGGCCGTACGCGAACTCCTCGACATGTACGGCGGCCACCGCATCGTCCATGGCCACAGCCCCATCCCGTATCTGCTGGGCGATGTCGGCTCCGAGGACGATTCGGACGGCGGCGGGCCCGTCATCGAGGGACCGCACATCTACGCAGGCGGACTGGCCATCGCCATGGACGGCGGAGTGACCATGGCCGGAAAGCTACTGGTCTGCCAACTCCCCTTGGATAGCTGAGCGTTCGCTGGGCAGGCGATCCATTACAGGATCACGCTGGCCAGGGGGCCTATTTCTGGAAACCCCCTGTCACCGCGTGCCGTCACGGCTCTACCATCGGCTTATCCGTAGCAGGCTCCCCTCCGTTTCTGCCCGACGGCTCGTACCCATGCGAGCCACCAAGCCCTACGGAGCATCGGGGGATGCACATGAACAGCGCTCCACACCTGCTCAATGAGGACCGCCCCGAGTTCGAGCGGATCCTCGATGAGGCGCTGCGCACCGCACCGAACCGTCCGGATCTCGCCGCAGTGGGCGAGCGGCTCAATCCCGAGCAGCTGCGCACCATGGCACTGAACGCTACTGCGCTGATCACTGCCGCTGCCACGACCGAGTACACGCACTATGTGAAGGTCCGCGAGAAGCTGCGCGAAAGCGGATCTGCCGCACCATCGATACGGGAACGGAGCAGCCAGAGCGAGGCGGAAGCCGGCTCGGGCGGCCTCGGTCTCGCCACCACGATGGGGGAGGTCACCGCCGAGACAGGGGCGGGGGCGGGGGCGATCGCCGTGGTCGCGGTGCTCGCACCCGTGCTCGCCGGGGCGGCCGCCGCGATCTTCCTGCTCGTGGGCTACATCCTGAAGATGCTCAACCCCGAGCCCGCCTTCGCGGACACCCTGCTCACCGCGGGATGGCTGTTCGGCGCGCTCACCGCAGGGGGCATCCTGGTCGCTGCGATCGGCCTGCTCCTGACCGCTCTGCGCAATGGCTCGACCTCGCTCCAGGCCGGCTCGCACGGCGAACGGAACGAGGAGGTGGTCCGCGCCAGGGAAGCCTGGGGCGAGGCACTTCTGGAGCGCGGCGTCCTTCCGTTCCTGCGGGAGGCGCTCGCGGATCCGGGGGCTGCACAGGTGGCCCGTACGCCGTCGGCGGACCCGAGCAGCCGCATGCCTCAACTGGGCTACCACCGGCCCGGGTTCAGCAGCCCGGACGGCGGTCCCTCAGCGGGGCCGCGGCCGAGCTACTCGAGTCCGGACTTCTCAAGCCCCGACTTCGGCGGGCCCGACCACAAGCCGGAGTAGCGGGGCCGCGGGCGAGCACGGCTGTGGGTCCCCCAACGGCTGTTGGGAGACCCACAGATTCGCGCTGTCCGGAACCTCGTGGGCCGTTTCAGTGGCCTGCTCGGTTCAGTCCGCGATCGGCAGATAGACCCGGTTGCCCGCCGCGGCGAACTCCTTGGACTTCTGCTCCATGCCCGCCTCGATCTCGTCCTGCTCAAGGTCACCGCCGTGCTGGCGGCGGATGTCCTGCGAGATCTTCATGCTGCAGAACTTCGGCCCGCACATCGAGCAGAAGTGCGCCGTCTTCGCGGGCTCGGCCGGCAGCGTCTCGTCGTGGAACTCCCGTGCGGTGACCGGGTCGAGGGCCAGGTTGAACTGGTCCTCCCAGCGGAACTCGAAGCGCGCGTCCGAGAGCGCGTCGTCCCAGTCCTGCGCGCCCGGGTGCCCCTTGGCGAGGTCCGCCGCATGCGCGGCGATCTTGTACGTGATGACGCCCGTCTTCACGTCGTCCCTGTTCGGCAGGCCCAGGTGCTCCTTGGGCGTGACGTAGCAGAGCATCGCCGTGCCCCACCAGCCGATCATCGCGGCGCCGATGCCGGAGGTGATGTGGTCGTAGGCGGGCGCGATGTCCGTGGTGAGCGGGCCGAGCGTGTAGAACGGCGCCTCCTCGCAGATCTCCTGCTGGAGGTCGATGTTCTCCTTGATCTTGTGCATCGGGACGTGACCGGGGCCCTCGATCATCGTCTGTACGTTATGACGCTTGGCGATCGTGTTGAGTTCCCCGAGGGTCTTCAACTCGGCGAACTGCGCCTCGTCGTTGGCGTCCGCGATCGATCCGGGGCGCAGGCCGTCGCCGAGCGAGTACGTCACGTCGTACGCCGCGAGGATCTCGCAGAGCTCCTCGAAGTTCTCGTAGAGGAAGCTCTCCTTGTGGTGCGCCAGGCACCAGGCGGCCATGATCGAGCCGCCGCGCGAGACGATGCCGGTCTTGCGGCGCGCGGTGAGCGGGACGTACGGAAGGCGCACACCCGCGTGCACCGTCATGTAGTCCACGCCCTGCTCGGCCTGCTCGATGACCGTGTCCTTGTAGATCTCCCAGGTCAGCGCCTCGGCCTGGCCGTCGACCTTCTCCAGGGCCTGGTAGAGCGGCACGGTGCCGATGGGGACGGGGGAGTTGCGCAGGACCCACTCGCGGGTGGTGTGGATGTTGCGGCCGGTGGACAGGTCCATGACCGTGTCGGCGCCCCACTTGGTGGCCCAGGTCATCTTGTCCACCTCCTCCTCGATGGAGGAGGTGACCGCGGAGTTGCCGATGTTGGCGTTCACCTTCACCAGGAACTTCTTGCCGATGATCATCGGCTCGATCTCCGGGTGGTTGACGTTGGCCGGGATCACCGCGCGGCCCGCGGCGACCTCCGCGCGCACGACCTCGGGGTCGAGGTTCTCGCGGATCCCGATGAACTCCATCTCGGGCGTGATCTCGCCGCGACGGGCGTACGCGAGCTGCGTCACCGCCTGACCCTGACGGCCGCGGCGTGGCTGGCGGGGACGGCCGGGGAAGACCGCGTCGAGGTTCTTCAGCCCGCCGCGGGGCGAGGTGTGCTTGATGCCGTCGTCCTCGGGACGGGGCGGGCGGCCCACGTACTCCTCGGTGTCGCCGCGGGCGATGATCCAGTTCTCGCGGAGGGGTGCGAGACCCCTGCGGACGTCGGTGTCGATGGACTCGTCGGTGTACGGCCCCGAAGTGTCGTACAGGGTCACGGCCTTGCCGTTGGTGAGGTGCACTTGGCGGACCGGCACGCGCAGATCGGGGCGTGAGCCCTCGACGTACGCCTTGTGCCAGCCGATGGACTTCCCGGCCTCGTCGCTCTGGTTCTGCGTCGAGGCAGGCGTGCGTGCGTCCGATGTGGTCATGAGACCTACTCCCTACGCCGGCATTACCCGGTAACAGGTTCGGCGGTCGACGCAGCGGATCCCGTACGGCACCGGCACCATTCGTGCCGTTTCGTACGGAGGTCAGCGCCCTCTCAGCCCGGTGCTCCGAGCTCCCGCGTTTGCAAAGGTGCCCCCACGCTAGCGTCATATCGGGCGTGCTGAACAGAGGGCCCCCTCCGTTCTTGCGATGATCGGGCAGTGACCACCACAGAGCCGCCGCCCCGCCCGCCGTCCGAGCCGCCGTCTCAGCCGCCGTCCCAGCCGCCCTTCTCGAACCCGCCCGGGGGCGGGGACGGGCACGGGCACTCGCACAGCCACGGCCCGGCGGCGCCCGTCTCCAAGCATCTGCGCAAGGTCATCGCCGCGGTGCTGATTCCTTTCGCCACGGCGGTCGTCGTGGGCCTCGTCGTGCTCTGGCCCGGTGGCGCGCCGGGCCATGAGCGCACCGGGGTCGGCTTCGACCGGCAGACCGAGTCGGCGACGGTGACGAAGGTGCAGGAGCTGCCCTGCAAGGACGTGAACGCCTCGCAGCCGCCGCCCACCGGGGACACCTCCACTCCCGAGGGCCAGACCGCGCAGTCGCGCGCGGAGGGCATGTGCAAGAAGGCGACGGTCGAGGTGACCAGCGGCAAGGACAAGGGCCGCACGTTCACCGAGATCGTCCAGCCGGACTCGCCTCGGCAGTTGCGCGAGGGGCAAGAGGTGGTGGTCGCCTATGAGCCCAAGGCCCCGGAGGCGCTGCAGTACTCGGTCACCGATGTGGACCGCACGGTCCCCATGGCACTGCTCGCCGGGATCTTCGCCCTCGTCGTCGTCGTGGTGGGACGGATGCGCGGCGTCATGGCCCTGGTGGCGCTGGCGTTGAGCTTCTTCGTACTGACCTTCTTCATCCTGCCCGCGATCCTTCAGGGCTCGAATCCGCTGGTGGTGGCGGTGGTCGGGGCCAGCGCGATCATGCTGATCGCGCTCTATCTGTGCCACGGGCTCACGGCCCGTACATCGGTCGCGGTGATCGGCACGCTGATCTCGCTCCTCCTCATCGGGCTGCTCGGCTCGGTCTTCATCGGCTGGGCCTCGCTGACCGGCAACACGGACGACAACACGGGCCTGATCCACGGCCTTTTTCCGGATATCGACATGAGCGGTCTGCTGCTCGCGGGCGTCATCATCGGCTCACTCGGTGTCCTCGACGACGTGACCGTCACGCAGACGTCCGCGGTCTGGGAACTGCACCAGGCCAACCCGACGATGGGCTGGCGCGGCCTCTACCGGGCGGGCATCCGCATCGGCCGCGACCACATCGCCTCGGTGGTCAACACCCTGGTCCTCGCGTACGCCGGCGCCGCGCTGCCGCTGCTCCTGCTCTTCTCGATCGCACAGAGCAGCGTGGGCACGGTGGCCAACAGCGAGCTGGTCGCCGAGGAGATCGTGCGCACCCTGATCGGCTCGATCGGCCTGGTCGCCTCGGTCCCGGTGACGACGGCACTGGCCGCCCTGGTCGTCTCGGCCGACCGCACCGGAGGCACCACCGCCGCGTCGGCCGCCCCGGCCCCCGCGGCTCCCTCGGCCACCAAGCAGCGCCGCGGCGGAGGCGGTGGCCGACGCCGCAAGCCGTGAGGGGGCGGGGCCGCGAACCGGGGCCGGGAGCCAGCCAACGGGGAGCCGACGCCGAGCCCTCAGGGCAATGCCGCGAAATGCACCAATCTGCCATCCGGCTGTGCCCGTTGGCCCCCCGGAGGTCAGCCCGCGCTCTGCTCCTCCGCGAGGATCCGGTCCAACGCCTCGTCCAGGTGTGTCTCGAAGTCGGCGAGCGCCCGCTCCTGCCCGAGCGGCACCAACTTGTCCGTACGGTCGAGGAATGCGAGCAGCGGCGGAATCCCCACCCGGAACAACGCCTGGTCACCGCCGACCTGAAGCCTGATGAGGACCTCTTCGAGCAGCTCGGGATCGGTGGGCGCGATGCGCACATCCCCGTCGCCGCACGCCCTGCCCACCCCGTCGATCAACAACTCCCGCCCGAACGCCCAGGTCACAGGAGCGTCGCCGGGAAGGTGGAAGGTCAGCCGGACGGCATAGGGATCTCCGGTCTCGTAGCGCAGCTCCACCGGGATGCGAAACGACAGCTCCTCGGAAACAAGGAAGCTCATCATGACCTCTGCCTGCACCGACTCGCGCTCTCGCATCGCCCGCCTACCCCGTCGCTAAACCTCGACCGGCCAGGAACCAACTCCCTGACACCCATGGCATCTTGCTTAACGTACACATCAGATCACAAGGAGTGAGTTTTCAGATGCTGATAGAGAAGGCGAGTGTCCCTAGTAGCTTTCCGATCTCATTCTGCAACCGGTCTGCTGCGGGCAGCAGCCGGTCGGCTTGATAGGAGGGAACGGAAATCGCCATCGTGGCGGCCGTGTTGCCCGCCGTGATCGGAATGGCGGCGCAGACCGTTCCCAGCGCGTACTCCTGCCGCTCCACCACGGGTTTCATCCGGCCCATCGCGTCCAGGCGGCGCAGAAAGCTCCGGTCGTCACGGACCGAGTACCGCGTGATCGACTGCACCGGATGACGGTCGAGATGGTCCTTGCGCTGCTCGTCGTCGAGTTGGCCGAGCAGGCACTGGCCGATCGCATGGGCATGACCGGTCTCGCGGAAGTCCGCCCACTCTTCGACGGCCGGATTCCCGGGCGTGTCCGCGACGGCCACGATCTCGATCTCACCCTCGCGGTAGACGGCGAAATAGACCGGTACGCCGATGGCGTCGCGCCAGTGCGCCAAGGCCTCGCTGATCATGCCGCGACGATTCTGCTGCGCCCCGCTGGCACTCAGCCGCTCGGCGGCCTCACCGAGCACGAACAGCCCCTTCTCCCGGCGCAGATAGCCTTCGTGCGTCAGCGTGCGCAGCAGGTGATAGGCCGTGGGAAGCGCGAGCCCCGACTCACGGGCCAACTGCTTGGCGGGTGCCCCGCCCTCATGCGCGGCGGCGGCCTCCAGCAGTCGCGTCGCCCGCTGCACGGAGCCGATGAGGGTCGGCGCGGCGGCAGTTGAAAGTGCGGCATCAACCGTGGCCAAGGTTCACTCCCGAAGCGCGTGGGATGTCTGCCCGTGCCCGCGATCACGCGGGAGGAAGCGCATTGCGCCCGCGCGCGGGACGGACCCGGCGTCGGATTTCGGACTCTAACCGCTGGACACCGGCCCGAGACCCCATGCGGGGAAACTTCCCCCGCCCGAGGGAACTGTTGCGAGAAGTCACCAATCGCTGCGTGACGAGGCCGATCCCGATATGAACTTCCGTACGACGTAGATGAGTCCACCGACGAGCGCCACGAAAATCAGTGCCTTGAACAACAGGCCGACGACGAATCCGACAACGGTCGCTATCACGCTGCCGAACACGACCAGGGCGATGACCGGCACCGCGATCCACTTCACCCACCACGGCAATCCCGAGAAGATCTCCTGTGCTGCCATCTTCCTTACCTCTCTGCGCGTCTTTGCATCTCCGCATCTCTGCGTCTCTGCATCTCTGACTTCCTGCATTCGATGCTAGGGCGGCGAAGTCCTCGACGGGGGCCTCGGATCCCTTGTCCTCCCCTGATCCGTCCCTTAGGGAACCCCGAGGTCCCGGCCCTGAGAAGTCATCCCTCCGGCGGCGAGAAGACCACGAGGACGCGCAGGTCCTCGCTGATGTGGTGGAACTTGTGGGCCACGCCCGCGGGCACATAGACGACGCTGCCCCGCGCGACCTGGGTGGTCTCCATGCCGACGGTGATCGACGCCCTGCCGCTGACGATCATGTACACCTCGTCCTGCTGGTGGGGCAGTTGGGGGTCGGACTCCCCGGCATCGAGCGCGTACAGCCCGACCGACATGTTCCGCTCACGCAGAAACTGCAGATACGCACCGTCGTTCGCGGCGCGCTCCGCCTCCAGCTCATCCAGTCGGAATGCCTTCATCGTCCGTGTACGCCCCTCGCCACTGATCGCGGACCGACCGCTCCGGCCCTACGTCTGCCACGATCAGACACATGAAGAATTTCGTAGTCAAGACGATCGCCAACGCGGCGGCCCTGGCCGTCGCCGTATGGCTGCTCGACAAGATCACCCTGACCGGCGACAGCACCGGCAAGAAGGCCGGCACGCTGATCGTCGTCGCCCTGCTCTTCGGCCTGGTGAACTTCCTGGTCAAGCCGATCGTGAAGGTCCTCACCTTCCCGCTGTTCATCCTGACCCTGGGTCTGATCACCCTCGTGGTCAACGCCCTGATGCTGCTGCTCACGTCGTGGCTGGCCGACAAGTTCGATCTGAGCTTCCACGTCGACGGGTTCTGGACCGCCGTCCTGGGCGGCCTGATCATCTCGGTCGTGTCCTGGGCGATGAACGTCGTCCTGCCCGACGACAAGGACTGAGCCCGCCCGATGGCCCTGCCCTTCTCCGTGTGTTTTGTCTGCACCGGCAACATCTGCCGGTCACCCATCGCCGAGTCCGTCTTCCGCGCGCGGGTCGACGAGGTCGGACTCGGCGGCCTGGTGCAGGTGGACAGCGCGGGCACCGACGGCTGGCACGAGGGGGACGGCGCCGACCCGCGCACCGTCTCGGTCCTGGAGGCGGCCGGCTACGAGAGCGATCATCTGGCGCGGCGCTTCCAGGTCTCCTGGTTCCCGCGCCTCGATCTGGTGATCGCCCTGGACGCCGGCCACCTGCGTACGCTGCGCCGCCTCGCGCCGACATCCGCGGACGCGGACAAGGTCCGGCTGCTGCGCTCGTACGACCCCGCCGCGACCGACCTGGACGTTCCCGACCCGTACTACGGCGGCGACGACGGCTTCGAGGCGTGCCTGAGAATGGTCGAGGCGGCGAGCGACGGTCTGCTCGACGCCGTACGCGAAGTAATGGAAGGGCGGGCGGCATGACGGATTCCGCACGAACCGCAGGCACAGCCGCAGGAACGGGCTCTGGGATCGGCTCAGGGATCGGCTCAGGGATCGGCGACGGCACGAGAGCGGTGCGGGCCGGCCTCCCCGAGCCGGTGAAACACGAGCCGACGCTGCCGGGCCCGGTGTTCGCCGCGCACTTCCACCTGCCGGGCGACCCCATGGGGCCGTACACCTACGGACGCGACGAGAACCCGACCTGGACGCTCCTGGAGCGGGCCATCGGCGAGCTGGAGGCGCCGGAGTCCGGCGACGACGTCGAGACCCTGGTCTTCGCCTCCGGGATGGCCGCGATCTCGGCGGTGCTCTTCTCGCAACTGCGCGCCGGCGACGTGGTGGTCATGCCGAACGACGGCTACCAAGCACTGCCCCTGGTCCACGAGCAGCTCGCCGCGTACGGCATCGAGGTGCGCACCGCCCCGACCGGCGGCGACGCCCAGCTCGACGTCCTGGACGGCGCGAAGCTGCTGTGGATCGAGACCCCGTCCAACCCGGGGCTCGACGTGTGCGACGTGCGGCGCCTCGCCGACGCGGCACACGCGCGTGGCGCCCTGGTCGCGGTCGACAACACCCTGGCCACGCCGCTGGGCCAGCGTCCCCTGGAGCTCGGCGCCGACTTCTCCGTGGCCAGCGGCACCAAGCAGCTCACGGGGCACGGCGACATCCTTCTCGGGTACGTCGTCTGCCGCGATGCCGAGCTGGCCGCTTCCGTGAAGCGCTGGCGCAAGATCGTCGGCGCGATTCCGGGCCCGATGGAGGCCTGGCTCGCGCACCGCTCGCTCGCCACACTCCAGCTGCGCGCCGAGCGGCAGAACGCCAACGCCCTGGCCGTCGCCGAAGCGCTGCGCGGCCGCGACGAGGTGACGGGGCTTCGCTATCCGGGGCTGCCCGACGATCCCTCGCACAAGATCGCCTCGCAGCAGATGCGGCGCTTCGGGTGCGTGGTCTCGTTCACGCTGCCCTCACGCGCGCGTGCCGATAGTTTTCTCGACGCGCTGCGTCTGGTGGACGACGCGACGAGCTTCGGCGGCGTACGGTCCACTGCCGAGCGGCGCGGCCGCTGGGGCGGGGACGCGGTCGCGGAGGGCTTCGTCCGCTTCTCCGCAGGGGCCGAGGACCCGGCGGATCTGGTGGCGGACGTGCTGCGGGCACTCGACGAAGCAGACGAGGCGGCCGCGTCCGCCGAGCCGGACAACTGACCGATTCCGGTGCTCTGCCGGCCCCCGGCTAGTACCCCGCTACGCACAACGAACGGCCCGAGCCTCCCCCCTCGTGGCTCGGACCGTCCCGGTTCTGCGCGCGAAGAACCGCGCGAACAAGGCTAGTTGACTCTGTGTCAGTGTCCAATCACAGTAGCGACAGAGACCTATCGACATATTTATAGTTGGGCGCGGCCCGGGGGCCTGGAGGGGAGGGCGCTGCCATGGATCTGGCCCTGCTGCGCACATTTGTCACCGTGCACCGGGCCGGTTCCTTCACGCGCGCCGCCGCCCTGCTCGGCCTGTCTCAGCCCGCGGTGACCTCCCAGATACGCACCCTTGAGCGGCAGTTGGGCCGCCCCTTGTTCCTGCGCCAGGCGCGCGGCGTGACCCCCACGACCATCGGCGACGAACTCGCGCACAAGGCCGCCCCGCATCTCGACGCCCTGGTGGAGATCGCCGAGACCGGGCTCGACGAGGACTCTTCGGTGCGCACGCTCCACCTCGCGGGGCCACCGGAGTTCACGGCTGCCCTTGCGCTGCCCGCCCTCACCGCGCTGACGGGGCAGGACGGCCAGGGCTTCGCGCTGCGTGCTTCGTTCGGCAATGCGGAGGAGGTCCTCGAAGGGCTCTCCGCGGGGCACCACGATCTGGCCATCACCACGGCCCGTCCACGCGGCGCCCTGCTGACCGCGACACCACTCTGCGACGAGGAGCATGTCCTGGTCGCGGGCCCACGCTGGGCCGCCCGTATCGGCCCCGGGAAGCTGCGGCGGAAGGGCGCGTCCGCCCTCGAGAACCTGCCGGTGGTCGAGGTTCACGAGTCGCTGCCGCTGGTCGCCCGTTACTGGGCCGCCGTCTTCGACACCCGTCCGGCGGCATCGGGCGCCGTCATCGTGCCCGACCTGCGGGCGGTGCTCGCCTGCGCCGCCTCCGGTGCGGGCCTCGCCGTACTGCCGCGCTATCTGTGCGCGCCCGCCCTGGAGAGTGGCGAGGTCGTGGCCCTGCACGACCCGGCGGTGCCCCCGCTGCGCACCTATTTCCTCGTCGTACGCACCGGCACGCTGGCCATGCCGCACATCGCGCGGGCGCACGAGTGGCTGCTGCGTGCTGCCGTCGACTGGGCTTGACGGGGTCTCCGCCTGGTTCGCGATGTTTCACGTGGAACAGTCCGGGCCACATTTCTCCCATGACCGTCCGACCCGTGGTCAAGCGCACCGCACGCGCCGTCCTGCTCGATGGCAACGACCTGATCCTGATCAAGCGGACCAAGCCCGGCGTCGATCCGTACTGGGTCACTCCGGGCGGCGGCGTGGAGGCGGAGGACGCAACCGTCGTCGACGCGCTCCACCGCGAGGTCCATGAAGAGCTCGGCGCCAAGATCTCGGATGTGGTGCCCTGTTTCGTCGACACCGTCGAGCACATCGGCGAGGACGGTGGCGCGACCGGTGTGAAGGTGCAGCACTTCTTCGTCTGCCGCCTGGAGTCCATGGACGCCGCACTGCGGCACGGCCCCGAGGTGGAGGAGCCGTGCGGCGAGTACGAGATCGTCCACGTGCCCTTCACCCGCGTCGGGATCGCCTCGGTCCATCTCGTGCCGCTGTCGCTGCGGCACTATCTGGACGGCAACATCGAGGGCGTACGCGCGATGCACGCGCCTGACCTGGGCTAGCCGCACGCTCCCGGACCGGGCTAGTCGCCCGCGGCCACCAGTTCCTCTACGGAGTCGTGGCGGATCCGGCCGGCCGGAATGCCGAGGTCCCGCAAGGCGTCCACACCGCTGCGGATCATGCCGGGCGGACCCGAGAGGTAGGCGTCGTACTCGTTCCAGGGGCCGTACTCGCGCACGGCGTCCGGGAACTGTGCGTGGTCGTCGACGACGGGGCGGACCGCGAGCCAGGGATGGGTCTTCTGGAGCCGCATCATCGTGTCGATGTCGTACAGGTCGTGGTCGGTGCGAGCGCCGTAGAAGACCTCGACGGGCCGCCGCTCGCCGTGCTCGGCGACGTCCTCGACGAGCGCCTTGATGGGGGCGATGCCAGTGCCGCCGCCCAGACAGAGCAGTCCGCTGTCGGTGGTGTGGTCGACGGTCATCGAACCGGCGGGCGGGCCGAGCCGCATGACGTCACCGGGGCGGGCGTGGTGCACCAGGGCGTTGGACACCCAGCCGGCGGGGACGGCCTTCACATGGAACGAGAGCAGCCCGTCGGAGCGCGGCGCCGAAGCGAACGAGTAGTGCCGCCAGATCCGCGGCCACCACGGCGTCTCCAGGCTCGTGTACTGCCCGGCAAGGAAGGGATAAGGCTGGTCGGGCCGGACGGTGACGACAGCGATGTCGGGCGTTCTGAGGTCGTGCGAGACGACCTCGGCGAACCACCAGGCGGGGGCGCGCAGTTCGTCCGCGGCCGCCGCGTCGATCATGACCTGGGAGATCGTCGTGTACGTCCGGACCCAGGCGGCCTCGGTCTCGTCGTCCCAGACCGCGCTCGCGTAGCGGCTGAGCGAGCCGATCAGGCACTCGCCGACCGCCGGATAGTGCTCGGGCTGCGTCCCGTACTTGCGGTGGCCGCGGCCGAGGTTCTTCAGATACGCGACGAGCACAGCGGTGTTGTCCACGTTCTCGGCGGCGGTCAGCAGCGCCTTGAGCAGCCGGTCGCGCTGGGTGTCCATGGCCGCCGGGAAGAGGGGCCGCAGATCGGGGTACCGGGTGAAGAGCAGCGCGTAGAAGTACGAGGTCACCTTGTCGGCGACAGGGCCGATCTCGGCCATGGTGCGCTGGACGAGGATCGCGTCGGGGGATCCCTGGGGGGCGGGCGCGGGCCGCGGCGTGGCTTCCGGCATCGGGCGTGGTTCCGGCACGCGCTCCGGACGAGGCTCCGCGCGGGGTGCCTCCGTGGCCGTTCCCACCACGTTCCGGACGGGCTCGCTCTGCTCGGGTGCATCCGGTATTCGCCCCTCGGTCACAGGCCGGGGCCCGGAGTCGCGCGCGGGCTCCACGGGAGCGGCGGATTCCGTTGCGGGGGACGCGGGGGCGGGCCCCGCGGCGGGCCTGTTCAGGGGGCGTATCGACGCCACACGGCGCCCCTCGGGGGTCTCGGACTCATCGGCCGCGGGACGCGACGCCTCGACGTCCTCCGGGCGCTGCGGCGCCTTGCGTGGGGTGAACCAGCCGCCTCCACCGCCGTTGTCGCCGGAAGTGCCGTTGCCCGCCGACGTGGTGGTCGGAGAGTCCATGCTGTGCCTCGCCTCGAACATCTCTCGGTCGGTCCGCGCACTTCCCTGTAGGAAGCTGCCTGCTTTCCCCGCTTCGTCTCGCCCCGTGTCCCCGTGTGCCCGCATTGAACCTTGGATTCCGGACCCTACGGACAAGTAGGGATGGAATGTGACATTGGCCGCAGTCATCTCCCCGCAGCGTCCCATCCATCGCCATCGCGCCGGCCGCATAACCGAAAGTTCAGGTCTTCGATCTCTTCGCCCCGTTAGGCTGCGTTGACCTCTGTCCGTGCCCCCAGGGGTGCGCAGAGATACACCCGGCACGAACCGGACTCGACCATACCGGCAGCCGTCCGGCACACAAGTCCGCCATCCTTCACCTGGAATTCAGCGGACCACGCCTGCCAATTGCGCCAATTACCGGGCGGGGCACACCAATTCATACGCCTTACGCAGATCCCGCCCGGCATAAGAGTGGGTAGCGAGCCCAACCAGCCGCTGATCCGCATTGACGGCGACCGAAACCGGCACCGTCCCGAACAACTCCACGTCCGAGAGCGAGTCGCCATATGCGACGCAATCGGACCTGCCCACCCCGAACTCTTCACAGAGCCGGTCCGCGATCTTCACCTTGGCCGCGGCATTGAGAATGCCCGCCGGATTCACCGGCTCGGTGAACGGCACGGAGGGAAATCGCGATCCGTACGCGGCATGCGCTCCCCATGCCAGAAGCCGCTCGACGAAGAACGACGGCGACAGCGAGATCACGGCGCAATAGTCACCGCCCTCGCGGATCTCGGCCCAGGTCTCCCGTATCCCGGAGAGCCAGGGAGCCCCTTCGAAGGCCGCCGTCACGTGCGCCTCGGTGAGATCCGCCCACAGGGCACGCACCCGGACCGCGTACTGAGGCGGATCGATACGCCGGGCCACGAAGTCGCGTTCCAGCTCCGCGATCTCCGCGTCGAGACCGAGCCGACGGGAGATCTCCACGGGGGCTGCCGTGCCGTGCAGCAGCGTTCCGTCCAGGTCGAAGAGGTGAAGGCGTGGCATGTACGCCGAGGCTAGTAGCCACGGTTACTCCCGCTGTCAGACGCCTCCGGCCGCCTTTCCCGGCACCGTGTTTCACGTGAAACTAAGCCGCCCCGCTCGCCGGGCCACCCTCGTCGTCCACGTAGCCGCCGCCGCGGGCTGGCTCGGGCTCACGCTCGGGCTGCTCGCGCTCGCCTTCGCCGCCATCACCACGGATTCAGCCGCGACCACCGAAGCCGCCGCCCGCTCCATGAAGCTCTTCGCGGACTGGCTGGTGCTCCCCCTGGCGCTGCTCACGCTGCTGAGCGGACTGCTGCTTTCCCTCGGAACTCCTTGGGGACTCGCCAAGCACCGCTGGGTCTACACGAAGTTCTGGCTGACCCTGGCCACCACCGCCGCATCGGCCTTCGCCCTGCGCCCGGGCATCAACGACACGGTCGCCACGGTGGCCGCGGGCTCACCGGTGGCGGATCCGACCGACCTGATCGCGGGGCCCATCGTCTCCCTGAGCGCCTATCTCTTCATGACGGTCGTCTCGGTGCTCAAGCCCTGGGGTCTGACCCGCCGTGGCCGGAAGCAACGTGGCCGGAACCAGCGTGCTTCTGCCCACAAACCGGTGGACGTCACGGACGTACGTCAGACAGCCTGACCCGAGTGTCGACACCTTCCCTCTCCGCACTGCCCATCCGCCGGCTGACCCTCCGCGACGTCACCGCCTGCGCCGACCTCTCCCAGGACCGGGGCTGGCCACGCGAGGACCACAAATGGGGGCTGTTGCTCTCGGCCGGTACGGGCCTCGGCATCGACGACCCCGACGGCAGCGGCCTCATCGCCGCCTGTGTGGTGACCGAGTACGGACCGCATGAGCGCCCGGGCCTCGGAGCGATCGGTATGGTCCTCGTCGCCGAGCGGCACGCCCGCAAGGGCATCGGCCGCCGCCTCATGCGCCACGTCGTCGAAGAGGCAGGCACCACCCCGCTCACCCTTCATGCGACGCCGAACGGCCGCCCTCTCTATGAGGAGCTCGGTTTCAAGACCACCGGCCGCGCCGAAATGGTCCGCGGCCGGTTCACCGCGGACGGCCCGCTGCCCGACGTCGCCACCCGGCCAGCCACCGCCGAGGACCTGACCGCGATCCTCCGGCTCGACCACGAGGTCTTCGGCGTCGACCGCACGCACATGATCACCCGCCTTCCGGCCTTCGTCGACCAGCTGCGGGTCGCGGAGGCCGACGGCGAGATCATCGGCTACGCGGGCGCCTGGCCGAACATGGAGACCCACGTCATCGGCCCGCTGATCGCCCGCGACACGGATACGGCAAAGGCCCTCATCGGCTCCCTCGCCGCCGGCTCGGACCGACCGCTGCGCACCGACATCGACGTACGCCATGAAGAGCTGCTCGCCTGGGTGAAGGAACGCGGCTTGGAGCCCATCGCCTTCAACGCCGTGATGACGTACGGCATCCCCGAGCTGCCCGGCGACTGGTCGCGTCGCTTCGCGCCGCTGACGGTGGCGGCCGGCTGAGCGGCGAGCACGTACCCACGCGGCCACCGCATGACGAAAGGCCCACCCCCAAGTTCCGGACAGATCTCGGCGCTTGGGGGTGGGCCTTTCGTCATGTGCTCGCGCGGCGACGTATGGCGGCGTACTACGCGAGGGCCTCCACGGCCGCCGTAGCGAACCCGTGGTCCTGCTCGGGCGCTCCGCCGCCGATGCCGATGGCGCCGATCAGCCGGCCGTCGCGGTGGACCGGGATGCCGCCGGCGATGAAGAGCAGCGGCCGGTCGAGGGCGGTCGGCAGGGTGTGGAAGGGGCCATCAGGCTTGACCAGGTCGACGAGGTCGGCGGTCGGGGCGTTGAGCTGAAGCGCCGTATACGCCTTGCGGGTGCTGGTCTCTCCGGAGATCAGTACGGCCCGGTCGTCACGCCGGAAGGCCAGCAGATGCCCGCCCGCGTCGAGGACGGTGACGCTGACCGTGACACCGGCGGCCTCGGCCACACGATGGGCCGCGGAGACGAGCGCCTCGGCGTCCTCGATGGTCAGCGGGGCGACAGCGGTGGCGGTGGTGCTCATGGGGATTCTCCTTGTGCGGTGGTGCTTGCGCGGGGGGGGGGCTATGGGGGGGTGGGGTCAGTGGTGGAGGACGGGCGTCGGCTGCTCCAGCGGGGCCGCTCCCGCGACGACCAGGCTCGGGGTGGCCGAGCGGCGCTCGAGCACGGCCGAGAGCACGGCCAGGACGAGCGCGGAGCCCGCGAGGACCGCGCCCACCCAGTTCGGGGCGGTGTAGCCGAGGCCCGCGGAGATCACGAGGCCGCCGAGCCAGGCCGAGAGGGCGTTGCCGAGGTTGAAGGCGCCGATGTTCACGGCCGAGGCGAGCGTGGGCGCGCCGGAGGCCTGGTCGAGCACCCGCTTCTGCAGCGGCGGCACGGTCGCGAAGCCCAGGGCGCCGATCAGGGCGATGGTCACGGCTGCCGCGATCTTGTTGTGCGCGGTGAAGGTGAAGAGGGCGAGCACCACGGCAAGCCCGCTCAACGAGACGTAGAGCAGCGGCATCAGCGCGCGGTCCGCGAACTTCCCGCCGATCAGGTTGCCCGCGACCATGCCGAGGCCGAAGAGGACGAGCAGCCAGGTCACGGAGGAGTCCGCATAGCCCGCGACGTCCGTCATCATCGGCGCGAGGTAGGTGACGGCCGCGAAGACACCGCCGAAGCCGAGGATCGTCATCGCCATGGCGAGCAGTACTTGTACGTTGCGGAATGCGGCCAGCTCATGGCGGAGCCGTACGCCCTGGGGCTTGGGCAGGTCCGGGACCAGCTTGGCGATGCCCACGAGGCCGATGACGCCGAGGCCGGCCACGATGGCGAAGGTGATGCGCCAGCCGAGGGTCTGCCCGACGAGCGTGCCGAGCGGCACACCGACCACATTGGCCACGGTGAGGCCCGTGAACATCATGGCGATCGCTCCGGCCTTCTTCTCCGGTGCGACCAGTTCGGCCGCGACGACCGAGCCGATGCCGAAGAAGGCGCCGTGGGCGAGCGAGGCGACGACCCGGCCCGCCAGCATCACGCCGAAGGCCGGGGCCACGGCGGAGAGCAGATTGCCCGCGATGAACAGGCCCATAAGGATCATCAGCATCCGCTTGCGTGAGATACGGGTGCCGAGAACGGTCATCAGGGGAGCGCCGAGGACGACGCCGAGTGCGTAGCCGGTCACGAGGAGACCGGCCGTGGGGATGGAGACGCCGAAGTCACCCGCGACCTCAGGGAGCAGTCCCATGATCACGAACTCTGTGGTCCCGATTCCGAAGGCCCCGATCGCGAGGGCCAGTAGCGCGAGAGGCATGGTTCGACCTTCCAAGACGATTGCAGGTGCGCTTAGCTTGCGTACACAATAGTTGCAGACGCGGGATACTTGCAACCGCTGGATATTGCGTACGTGCACTATCCTGGTTTCAGCCGCTCCGGGACGGAGGAACAAGAGCCATGACAGCGACGGACCCCGCACTGACCGCCCTTGCACAGGGCTGGTGCGCGCTCTCCCTGCTTCACGGGAAGATCGAGACCCACATCGAGCGCGCCCTGCAGGCCAAACACGGCCTGAGCGTGCGCGAGTACTCCCTGCTCGACGTCCTCAGCCGACAGCACGACGGAGAGGGCGGCCATCTGCAGATGAAGCAGGTCGCCGACGCCGTCGTGCTCAGCCAGAGCGCCACCACACGCCTGGTCACCCGGCTCGAGGACCGCGGGCTGCTCGCCCGCTACCTGTGCCCGACCGACCGCCGGGGCATCTACACGGACGTCAGCGAGTCGGGCGCCGCGCTGCTCGCCGAGGCGCGGCCCACCAATGACACCGCGCTGCGCGAGGCGCTCGACGCGGCGGCATTGGAACCGGAGCTCGCGCCGCTGGTCAGGGCCGTGGAAGCGGTGCGCGTACCGGCGTAAGGACCGACCGACCGGCAGCTGGCCGCATAGGCTGCGGCTCATGGGAGATCTTGAGATACGCCCGGCCGTGGCCGACGACATCCCCGCCATCGTGAAGATGCTCGCCGATGACTCGCTGGGCAACCATCGCGAGTCGCCGGACGACCTCACGCCGTACCTCGCCGCGTACGAGCGACTGGCCGGCGACCCGAACCAGCACCAGGTCGTCGCCGTACGCGAAGGACGCGTCGTCGGCACCCTTCAGCTCACGATCATTCACGGGCTGTCCCGGAAGGGGGCCACCCGGTCGATCATCGAGGCCGTACGCATCCACGCCGACGAACGAGGCAGCGGCCTCGGCACCCGCTTCATCGAGTGGGCCATCGAGGAATCCCGGCGCCAGAACTGCCAGTTGGTGCAGCTGACCTCCGACGCCACCCGCACCGATGCCCATCGCTTCTACGAGCGGCTCGGGTTCACGGCATCGCATGTGGGCTTCAAGTTGCAGCTCTGACGCTACCGTTGACGTGTCGTACGGGCGGGGGGGGGGGGGGTGGGGGGTTGAGGACGGCCCCCCCCCGGGCGCGCGGGGGGTGTGGGCCGGCCCCGACGGGAGGGGGAACGGCGATAAGCACAACACCAAA
>NZ_JBFACK010000018.1:0-228503 GCF_040640795.1 Streptomyces sp. NPDC021622 | reverse complement strand
TCGTAGCAGCGCGGCCGGGTGGGAGGGCTGCGCGGCCGGTCCGGGGATCGGCCCCGGTCTCGTCAAGCGTCTGCCGGCCGGATCTTCCGGGGTGACCGTCACGGTTATGGGCAGGTGGTGGGGGTGGGGGACCTACTTTGGAAAAGTAGTGTTCTGACACAAGGGGGGCGCGCGGCACTGCGAAACGCAACTTTCCCAAAGTAGGTCCCCCACACCCCCTCTCTCTTCTTCTCTCCCGGCCGGGGCCGGGAGATCCGGTCGGCAGACGCTTGACGAAGCCGGGACCCATCCGCGAGCGGACCGCGCACCCCTCCCACCCCTTCAGCCGGCGGCACGCTGCGACGAACAAGTCCGCACCCGGCCGCGAAGCCGGACGCCCCAAGGACCCGTCCCCGTGAGCCCCGCTTCGTGGCCGCCCGGTCGTCTTCCTTCTCGCGGTGGAGGGACGGGTGTCAAGGGTGAAGCGAAGCGGAATCGGCGCAGCCGACGCGCAGCGCAGCGGAGCGCCCTTTACACCCGGCCCGGAACCGCCAACCTCGGGACAACCGGGCGGCCCCGGTACGAACACCACCACCGGGTCGGCGGAACGGGGCGCGGAGGCTCGCGGTCCGCTCAAGAAGGGGTGGAGTTTACCCAGCTCAACCAGGAGCCATGCGTCACGCGGCCACTTTTTCTTACCCTATCGGGCTGAACTTTTGTTGATCGTGGGTCAGTTGGCCCCTGCCTCGCCCTACCCTTCAAAGGGTGAACCAACTGATGTCACGAGAGTCCGAGGCCGACCTGCCCGGGGAAGCAGGTGGGGAAGCCGTGCTTCCCGGCGCGCTCCCCGACGACCTGCGCGCCGAACTCATCGCCTTCCGACGCGACTTGCACATGCACCCGGAGCTCGGCAACCAGGAGTTCCGTACCACCGCCGCCCTCAAGGCCCGGCTCGAACTCGCGGGTCTCAAGCCCCGCGTACTCGACATCGGTACGGGACTCGTATGTGACATCGGTATTGAGCAGAGCGGTGAGCGGGAGAGCGGCGGCGCTCGGCCCATGCTCGCCCTACGCGCCGACATCGACGCGCTGCCCATCCCGGACACCAAGCTCGGCGTTCCGTACCGCTCCACCGTGCCCGACCGCGCCCACGCCTGTGGGCACGACGTGCACACCACCGTGGTGCTCGGCGCCGGGCTCGTCCTCGCCGAGTTGGCCAAGAAGGGGCAACTCCCGCATCCCGTACGGCTGATCTTCCAGCCCGCGGAGGAGGTCCTGCCCGGAGGTGCCCCCGACGCCATCGAGTCCGGAGTGCTCGAAGGGGTAGGGCGGATCATCGGCGTGCACTGTGATCCCCGGGTCGACGCGGGGCGGATCGGGCTGCGGCACGGCGCCATCACCTCCGCCTGCGATCGGCTGGAGGTGTCGCTGGACGGGCCGGGCGGGCACACCGCCCGCCCCCACCTCACCACCGACCTCGTCACCGCCGCCGCCAAGATCGTGACGGACGTACCGGCTCTCGTCGCCCGTCGTATCGATGCCCGGTCCGGGCTCGCGGTGACCTGGGGCCGGATCGAGTCCGGGCATGCCTGCAACGTCATCCCGCAGCACGCGGAGCTTTCCGGGACCGTCCGCTGCCTCGACCTCAAGGCCTGGCGGCAGGCGCCCGACCTCGTACACGGCGCCATCCAGGAAACCGCCGATCTCTACCGCGCCAAGTCCGAGGTGAATTACATCCGGGGTGTCCCGCCGGTCGTCAACGACCCTGATGTGACCGACCTGTTGCACCAGTCCATGGAGCGGCGGCGCGGCGCGCACTCCGTCGAGGACACCGAACAGAGCCTGGGGGGAGAGGACTTCAGCTGGTATCTGGAGCATGTTCCCGGCGCCATGGCCCGCCTCGGCGTCCGTACGCCCGGCGAGCGCGCCGTCCGCGACCTCCATCAGGGCGACTTCGACGCGGACGAGTCGGCGATCACGGTCGGCGTCGAGCTCTTCACCGCCGCCGCGCTCCTCGACGCCGCGCGGTAGCCGAGGCCGCCGCGGGCCCGCTATGGGCCGGTTGCGCCGGACCCGTTCATCCGGACGTAACCGGCCCTCGGCACGAATAGGTAACGGCAGTGCGAAACCCCGTTCCCCTCCCTTTCTACGCGCGTTACTGTGCGCCGCAATCAGCGCCGTCAACGGCGCGTCGGGGAACGTAAGGGGTGCGTCCTATGCGTTTGCGTCGTGGATCAAGGATTTCCCAACTGGCCGTCGTCGTGGCGTCTCTCGCCCTCGCCGCATCGGCGTGCGGCAAGACCAGCAACGAGGCCTCGGAGGACGAGGGTGACGACAAGGGTGGGTCGTCGTCTTCCGAGTACAAGGGCAAAGGCATAGGCCTCGCGTACGACATCGGCGGTCAGGGCGACCAGTCGTTCAACGACGCCGCGTACTCCGGCTACGAGAAGGCCCGCAAGGACTTCAAGATCGGCGGCGTGGACATGGAGCCGGGCGACGGCGAGTCCAGTGCCGACAAGACCCAGCGCCTTGAGCAGCTCGCTCGGCAGGGCTACAACCCCGTCATCGGCGTCGGATTCGTCTATGCGCCCGCCGTGAAGGAAGCCGCCAAGAAGTTTCCCAAGGTCACGTTTGGGATCATCGACGACAGCACGGTGAAGGCCGACAACGTAGCCGATCTTGTGTTCCACGAGGAGCAGGGTTCTTACCTCGCCGGTGTCGCTGCCGCCAAGGCGACCAAGGTCGATCACGTCGGATTCATCGGCGGTGTGGACATCAACCTCATCCACAAGTTCGAAGCCGGCTTCGTGCAGGGCGTGAAGTCCGTCGACCCGAAGATCAAGATCGAGAAGCGGTATCTGACGGAGAAGCCCGAGGAAGGCGGCTTCGCCAGCCCCGACAAGGGGCAGAACGCGGCGAGCGGTCAGATCGAGGCGGGCGCCGACGTGCTGTACCACGCGGCGGGGCTCTCGGGGCAGGGCGTCATCCAGGAGGCCGGCTCGCAGAAGGTGTGGGCCATCGGCGTCGACTCCGACCAGTACAAGCAGAAGGCGCTCGCCAAGTACAAGGACTACATCCTCGGGTCCGCCCTCAAGGACGTCGGCGGCGCCGTCTACGACCTGACGAAGTCGGTCGTCGAGGGCAAGCCGATGACGGGCGAGCAGCGCTACGACCTGAAGTCGGGACGTGTCGGGTTCGCCGACTCGAATCCGAAGTACACGGCGATGAAGGACGTGGTCGCAGCCGTGGAGAAGGCCAAGAAGGACATCGTCGACGGCAAGGTCACCGTCAAGACCGTTCCGTAGCAGTCCGCAGGCAGAGGGCAGGGAGTCCCACAGGCCGGAGCGGCCGGGGAAACCCTGCCCTTTGTCATGCCGCCGCAACGCCCTGTGCATGGCGCCGCAACCTCGCGGCCACAGCTCGATAACGGACGGGACAGAAGGGTTCTTATGTCAGGTCTACGCGCGTTACGCTGCGGCGAAATCAGCGCCAGGTGAGGCGCTCGTACGTGCTTGTGCTTGCTTGTACAAAGGAGTTCCTCTCTATGCGCCGCGTTTCCAAGATCGCAGCCGCGAGCGTCGCGACCGCCGCCCTCGCCCTCTCCGCCACCGCCTGCGGTGGCACGTCCAGCGACGCCGCCGGCTCCAAGAGCGACGGCAAGGGCAAGGGCGTCGCCATCGCGTACGACGTCGGCGGCAAGGGCGACCAGTCCTTCAACGACGCCGCGACCGCCGGCATGGACAAGGCCGCCAAGGACCTGAAGGTGGGCTCCAAGGCCGTCGAGCCGACCGACGGCGAGTCCGACGCGGACAAGGCGCAGCGCCTCACGGAGCTGGCCAAGCAGGGCTACAACCCGGTGATCGGCATCGGCTACGCCTACGCGCCCGCCGTGAAGGAGGTCGCCGAGAAGTTCCCGAAGGTCACCTTCGGCATCGTCGACGACGCCACCATCAAGGCGGACAACGTCTCCGACCTGGTCTTCAACGAGGAGCAGTCCTCGTACCTGGCGGGCGTCGCCGCGGCCAAGGCCACCAAGACCAAGACCGTCGGCTTCATCGGCGGCGTGAACAACAACCTGATCCGCAAGTTCGAGGCCGGCTTCGTCCAGGGCGTCCAGGCCACCGACAAGTCGGTCAAGATCAAGCGCCAGTTCCTCACCGAGAAGGCCGAGGACGGCGGCTTCTCCAGCCCGGACAAGGGCAAGGAAGGCGCCAGCGGCCAGATCGAGGACGGCGCCGACGTGGTCTACCACGCGGCCGGTCTCTCGGGTCAGGGTGTCATCGAGGCCGCCGCCGCCGAGAAGGTGTGGGCGATCGGTGTCGACTCCGACCAGTACAAGCAGAAGGCCCTGGACAAGTACAAGAAGTACATCCTGACGTCGGCGACCAAGGACGTCGCCGGTGCGGTGTACAACCTGACCAAGTCGGTCCAGGATGGCAACGCCAAGGGCGGCGTGGTCCGTGCGGACCTGAAGTCCGGTGGCGTCGCGCTCGCCGACTCGAACCCCGAGTTCAAGAAGATGAAGGACCTGCAGGCCGAGCTGAAGAAGGCCGAGCAGGGCATCATCAGCGGCAAGATCAAGGTCAAGATCACGCTGTAACAACAGACCGCGCTGCCACTGCAGCCCGCGCTGTTACAGCGAAGTCACTGCCGCGGAACGGGGTGTGGGGGACGATGGTTCCCCCGCGCCCCGTTCGCGCGGCCGACACCTCAACTCCCGTTGAACCAGGGGCGCTACGCGCGTAGGTGGCCCCTTTCCTTAAGACTCCCGAGGACTCCCGAGGAGAGTGCGCCATCGACGCGTCCACTAGTCCCGACAAGGGCACGACCACCGCCCAGGCCACCGCCGTCGAGCTCGACGGCATCACCAAGCGCTTCCCGGGCGTGGTGGCCAACCATGACATCCGCCTGAGCGTCCGCAAGGGCACCGTGCACGCCCTCGTCGGCGAGAACGGCGCGGGCAAGTCGACCCTGATGAAGATCCTCTACGGCATGCAGAAGCCGGACGAGGGCACCATCACGGTCGACGGCGAGCAGGTCAGTTTCTCCAGCCCCGCCGACGCCATCGCGCGCGGCATCGGCATGGTGCACCAGCACTTCATGCTCGCCGACCAGCTGACCGTCCTGGAGAACATCGTTCTCGGCAGCGAGAAGCTGCACGGCATCGGTGGCGCGGCCCGCCGCAAGATCGTGGAGATATCCGAGCGGTACGGCCTCGGGGTGCGCCCCGACGCGATGGTCGAGGACCTCGGCGTCGCCGACCGGCAGCGCGTGGAGATCCTCAAGGTCCTCTACCGGGGCGCCACCACGCTGATCCTCGACGAGCCGACGGCCGTGCTCGTGCCGCAGGAGGTCGACGCGCTCTTCGACAACCTGCGCGAGCTGAAGTCCGAGGGCCTGTCCGTCATCTTCATCTCCCACAAGCTGGGCGAAGTCCTGTCGGTGGCCGATGACATCACCGTCATCCGGCGCGGTACGACGGTGGGCACGGCGGTCCCGTCCGAGACGACGCCGCGGCAGCTGGCCGAGCTGATGGTCGGCAGCGAACTGCCCACTCCCGAGACCGCCGAGTCGACGGTCACCGACCGCCCGATGATCCAGGTCGAGAGCCTCAAGCTGCTCGCCGACGGCGAGTCGGGCCGCGCGCTCCTCGACGACATCTCCTTCACCATCCACGAGGGCGAGGTCCTCGGCCTCGCGGGCGTCGAGGGCAACGGCCAGACCGAGCTGATCGACGCGCTCATCGGCCTCAAGCACGCGGACTCCGGAGTGATCCGGATGGCCGGCCAGGACATCACCGCCGAACCGACGCGCAAGCGCCGCGAGGACGGCATCGGCTACATCCCCGAGGACCGCCACCGCCACGGCCTCCTCCTGGAGTCGCCGCTCTGGGAGAACCGCATCCTCGGCCACGTCACCGAAAAGCCGAACGCCAAGGGATTCTGGCTGGACCCCAAGGGCGCCCAGGCCGACACCCGCCGCATCGTCGCGGAGTACGACGTCCGTACGCCCGGCATCGACGTCACCGCGGCCTCCCTCTCCGGCGGCAACCAGCAGAAGCTGATCGTCGGCCGCGAGATGAGCCACAAGCCGCGCTTCCTGATCGCCGCCCACCCCACCCGCGGTGTGGACGTCGGCGCGCAGGCCCAGATCTGGGACCAGATCCGCGAGGCACGCCGTGAGGGACTCGCCGTACTCCTGATCTCGGCGGACCTCGACGAGTTGATCGGCCTCTCCGACACCCTCCGCGTGATCTACCGCGGACGGCTCGTGGCGGACGCCGACCCGGCCACCATCACGCCGGAGGAGCTCGGTTCGGCGATGACCGGCGCCGCCTCGGGCCACCTGGAACACATAGAAGAAGGCCCCGAAGTGCCGGAGGACGAGGCCCGATGAAGAAGTTCGACAAGGAGCGGGTGCTCCTCGCGGTGGCCGGACCGGTCATCGCGCTCATCGCGGCCGTGGCGCTGACCTCGGTCGTGCTGCTCGCATCGGGCAAGAGCCCGATCGAGCCGTACACCCTGATGTTCGAGCAGGCCACCTACTCCGACATCCAGGTCCTGATCATCAACCAGGCCGGCATGTACTACCTGGCCGCGCTCGCGGTCGCCGTCGGCTTCCGGATGAACCTCTTCAACATCGGCGTGGACGGCCAGTACCGCCTCGCCGCGATGGCCACCGCGGTCGTCGGCGCGCATGTCGCCCTCCCCGCGCCCCTCCAGATCCCGCTCCTCATCCTGGTCGCCATGCTCACCGGCGCCTTCTGGGCGGGCATCGCGGGCATCCTCAAGACCACCCGCGGGGTCAGCGAGGTCGTCGCGACGATCATGCTCAACGCCATCGCGACGAGCCTCATCGGCTACCTCACCCTCACCGAGAACTTCGGCGTCCCGGTCGGCAACAACCAGACCACCGGCGAGATGTCCGAGTCCGGCTGGTTCCCCGGCATCAGCATGGGCGAGTCCGGCGAGATCTACGGCTTCGTCGTCATCGCCGCGCTCGCCGGCGTCCTGTACTGGCTGATCCTCAACCGCACCCGCTTCGGCTTCGACCTGCGCGCCACCGGCGCCTCCCAGTCGGCCGCCGCGGCCTCCGGTGTGAACGCCAAGCGCATGGTGCTCAGCGCCATGCTGATCTCCGGCGCGGTCGCGGGCCTCGCGGGCATGCCGATCCTGCTCGGCGACGTCCACACCTACAGCCTCAGCTTCCCCACCGGACTCGGCTTCACCGGCATCACCATTGCCCTGCTCGGCCGCAACAACCCGGTCGGCATCGCCTTCGCCGCGCTGCTCATCGCCTTCCTCGACAAGGCGTCGCCCGCTCTCGACTACGCCACTCCGGTCGCGTACGACAAGGAGATCGCGGTGATCATGCAGGGCCTCATCGTGATCGCGGTCGTCGTCTCCTACGAGGCCGTACGCCGCTGGGGGCTCCGTCGCCAGCAGCAGCGCGTCGGTGAGGAACTGGCCGCAGCAGCCCGCGCCAAGGGCAAGGGCAACGGCAACGGCAACAACGACACCGTGAAGGAGGTGGCTGCCCGATGAGCTCGGCAATCGTGGCCAAGCCCCCGGCCAAGCAGCCCGCGCCGGGCCGCCGCCGCATCTCGCTCCCCATACTCCTGCTGGTCATCGCGGGTGTGCTCGTCCTGACGTCCGTGGTCCGCATGATCACCGACGCCGACGGCATCACCTCCACGGGCCAGATGTCCACGGCCCTGCGCCTCGCGGTGCCGATCGGCCTCGCGGGCCTCGGCGGCCTCTGGGCCGAGCGCGCGGGCGTCGTCAACATCGGCCTCGAAGGCATGCTCATCCTCGGCACCTGGTTCGGCGCGTTCGCCGGCTACCAGTGGGGCCCGTGGGTCGGCATTCTCTTCGGCATCCTGGGCGGCGCGATCGGCGGTCTGCTGCACGCGATCGTCACGGTCACCTTCAACGTCAACCACATCGTCTCCGGTGTGGCCATCAACATCCTCGCCCTGGGCGCGACCCGCTACCTCTCCACCTTCGCCTTCGAAGGCAAGGAGGGCGGTACGTCCAAGCAGTCGCCGCCCGTCGAATCGCTCGGCAGCTTCTCCGTGCCGGGCCTCTCCGACTGGCTGCAGGACCTCAACGAAAAGCACTGGTTCCTGGTCTCCGACCTCGCGGGTCTGCTCGGCGGCCTGTTCACCGACCTCTCGCCGCTCACGGTCATCGCCGTCGCGATGGTGCCGCTGAGCTGGTGGGTCCTGTGGCGTACGGCGTTCGGCCTGCGCCTGCGGTCCTGCGGCGAGAATCCGGTGGCCGCCGAGTCCCTCGGCGTGAACGTCTACAAGTACAAGTACCTGGCAGTGATCATCTCGGGCGGTCTGGCCGGCCTCGGCGGCGCGTTCCTGTCGCTCGTCGCCTCCAACATCTACCTGGAGGGCCAGACCGGCGGCCGCGGCTACATCGGCCTCGCCGCGATGATCTTCGGCAACTGGATGCCGGGCGGACTCGCGCTCGGCGCGGGCCTGTTCGGTTACACCGACAGCCTGAAGCTCCGGGGCGGCGGCACGAACGTCCACGCCCTGCTCCTGCTGCTCGCGATCCTGCTGGTCATCGGCGCGATCTACCTCCTCTGGCGCAAGCGCTACATCCCCGCGGTGATCACCGCGGCCGTCTCGGCGCTGATGTTCGCGTGGTACGGCTTGACCGACGAGGTGCCCAACCAGGTCGTCACCGCGACGCCGTACGTCGTCACGCTGCTCGTGCTCTCGCTCTCCGCCCAGCGGCTGCGGATGCCGAAGGCGGACGGCCAGCCCTACCGAAGGGGACAAGGAAAGTGACCGACACCGACTGGGACGCGCTGCGGGATGCTGCGCGCGAGGCCATGTCCCGTGCGTACGCGCCCTACTCAGGCTTCCCGGTCGGTGCCGCGGCCCTCGTGGACGACGGCCGCACGGTGTCGGGCTGCAACGTGGAGAACGCGTCGTACGGCCTGGGCCTGTGTGCGGAGTGCGGCCTGGTGTCGCAGCTCCAGCTCACCGGCGGCGGCCGCCTCACCCACTTCACCTGTGTGGACGGCAAGGGCGAGATCCTGATGCCGTGCGGCCGCTGCCGCCAGCTGCTGTACGAGTTCGGCGGCGCGACGCTCCTCCTGGAGACGGCCGCCGGTGTCCGCACCCTGGGTGAGATGCTGCCGGACCCGTTCGGCCCGCAGCACCTCAACTGACATACGGCCTCTGCCTGTTGCTTCGCGGCGGGCGGGGGCCGTCTTCACTTGGTGACTCTATGCGCGTAGAGTCACTCAATCTCAATCTCAGTCTCACGCTCACCGTTTTAGGCGCAAAGGGGTTATGCCATGGACGTCATCTCCGTTATCCGCACGAAGCGGGACCGCGGTGAATTGAGCGACGAGCAGATCGACTGGGTCATCGACGCGTACACGCGAGGCGTGGTCGCCGATGAGCAGATGTCGGCCCTCGCCATGGCGATCCTGCTGAACGGCATGAACCGCCGCGAGATCGCCCGCTGGACGGCCGCGATGATCGCGTCCGGCGAGCGCATGGACTTCTCGTCGCTCTCCCGCCCGACGTCGGACAAGCACTCCACGGGCGGCGTCGGCGACAAGATCACGCTGCCGCTCGCGCCGCTGGTCGCGGCCTGCGGCGCGGCGGTCCCGCAGCTGTCGGGCCGGGGCCTGGGCCACACGGGCGGCACGCTGGACAAGCTGGAGTCGATCCCCGGCTGGCGCGCCCTCCTCTCGAACGAGGAGATGCTCTCGGTCCTGGACGGCGTGGGTTCCGTGATCTGCGCGGCGGGCGACGGCCTGGCCCCGGCGGACAAGAAGCTGTACGCGCTGCGGGACGTGACCGGCACGGTCGAGGCGATCCCGCTGATCGCCTCTTCGATCATGTCGAAGAAGATCGCCGAGGGCACGGGCTCGCTGGTCCTGGACGTGAAGGTGGGCACGGGCGCCTTCATGAAGAACCTGGAGGACGCGAGGGAACTGGCGTCCACGATGGTGGGCCTGGGAACGGACAGCGGCGTACGCACGGTGGCGCTGCTGACGGACATGTCCACCCCCCTCGGCCTGACGGCGGGCAACGCGCTGGAGGTCCGGGAGTCGGTGGAGGTGTTGGCAGGCGGCGGCCCTTCGGACGTCGTGGACCTGACCCTCGCGCTGGCTCGCGAGATGCTGGACGCGGCGGGGCTGCCCGACGCCGACCCGGCGAAGGCGCTTGCGGACGGCTCGGCGATGGACGTATGGCGCCGGATGATCGCGGCTCAGGGCGGCGACCCGGATGCCACGCTCCCCGTGGCCCGGGAGACGCATGTCGTGACGGCACCGTCGTCGGGCGTCCTGACCCGCCTCGACGCGTACGACGTCGGCGTCGCCGCGTGGCGTCTCGGCGCGGGGCGTGCACGCAAGGAGGACGTGGTCCAGGCGGGCGCGGGCGTCGAACTGCACGCCAAGCCGGGCGCGACGGTGCGTGCGGGTGAGCCTTTGCTGACCCTCCACACGGATACTCCGGAGCGCTTCGACTACGCCTTGCAGGCGGTAGCAGGCTCCTTCGACATCGCCCCCGAGGGCACGGAGTTCTCCCCGTCGCCGATCGTGCTGGACCGCATCGCGTAGGCCCCGCTCGAGACCGCCGCTTCGCGGCGGATCTTTCCCGCCCGCCCACCTGATTGCCCGGCAGCTGCCCGCCCACCCTTTCAGCCCGTCGAGGGGGTCCCCCTGCTCTTTAAGAGCTTGGGGGAGTTTGAGGACGAACTCGGCGGAGCCGGTGATCTACGGCCACCTCGCGGCCGGCGGAGCCGGAACTTTCGGGAAGGGGCGGGGTTGGGGAAAAGCCCCGCAGGGCCTCCCCCTCCACCCCTACCGATGAGTTCCGGCGCCCCGCACGGTCATCCCAACGTGAACCCGACGACGCCGCCGGACCTGACCCTCACCGGCACCCTCGACCGAGAGGCGACGCACCGCCTCTGCGAAGAAGCCCGCGCCATGCTTCAGGCGACCGACGCGGACGTCCTCGTCTGCGACGTCGCAGACCTCGGCCCGCCCGTCCTCGCCGCGATAGACGCCCTCGCCCGCCTCCAGCTCACCGCCCGCCGCGCAGGCGGCCGGATCCGGCTGCGGAACCCGGCCCCGGACCTGCGCGAGCTACTCCACCTCGTCGGGCTCCCCATGGAGATCGAGATGGGCCGGCGCACCGAACAGCGGGAACCACCGCGCCGTGTCCAGGAAGCAGTGGAAGCCCGCGATCCGCCCCTTGCCTGAGATCTCGATGACCTGGATCGCCCATGGCATGAACCCGCCCTTGTCGGGATCGGGCTTGTACTGGGCGAAGCCCGGCGTGCCGTTGACGTCGACCGGGAGCAGCCGGCCGTTCGCACACGTCGCGCCCATCGTGGACATGAAGCCCGTGATGTCCGACGTGCCCCGCAGCCACAGGTCGAACGGGGGCATCGTCATGACGGCGTCTTCGTGCAGCAGCGCCGTCAGCGCCGCCATGTCGTAGCCCTCGAAGGCCGCCACGTACCGCTCGAGGAGCTTCTGCTGCTCGTCGTCCAGGGGGTCGGAGACGGCCGTGTCGTCGGCGGGCCCCTCGGCCAGCGTCGCCCGCGCCCGCTGCAGCGCGCTGTTGACGGAGGCCACCGAGGTGTCGAGGAGCTCGGCCGCCTCGCTGGCCTTCCACGCGAGGACCTCGCGCAGGATCAGCACCGCCCGCTGCTTGGGCGGCAGTTGCTGCAGGGCGGCGACGAAGGCGAGGCGCACCGACTCCTTGGCCACGGCGGCCTCGGCCGGATCGCTGACGGACGGCAGCACCCGCGCGTCCGGCATCGGCTCCAGCCACACATTGTCGGGGCGGGGCGTCAGCGCGGCCTGGGCCAGCGGGGCCGCCGCGGTGAGGTCCATGGGACGTGCGCGGCGGTTGCCCGCGTTCAGCATGTCCAGGCAGACGTTCGTCGCGATGCGGTACAGCCACGAGCGGATGCTGGAGCGGCCCTCGAACTTCTCGAAGCTGCGCCAGGCGCGCACCATCGTGTCCTGCACTGCGTCCTCGGCCTCGAAGGACGAGCCCAGCATGCGATAGCAGTACCCGGTCAGCTCGACCCGGTGCTTCTCCAGCGTGACGTCCAGTTCGGACGTCGTCCCTGCGATTCCACTCATAACCGACCCACCCCTGCGGCTGCCACGAAAGTCCCAGCACTCCGTAAGCTACCGAAGCCCACTGACAATGGCCCCCGGAGTGGGAAAACCCGCAGGTGGGAGGGGTCCCTCGCAGGGTCCTGCGAGGGCGCTCAGTGCGCCGCCACGAGCCCCCGGCGCTCCTGGGCCCGGCGTTCCTGCGCCCGCGCCGCGTGCGATCCCCAGAGGGTGATCGAGACGACGCCGGCCACCGCGAGGAGCCCCAGGGCCACCGTCCCGGCCCAGCCGCCCGAGTGGAAGGCGATCGCGCCGAGCGTGCCGCCCGCGCTGGAGCCCAGGTAGTACGCCGACTGGTAGAGCGCCGAAGCCTGCGCCCGGCCCGTGGTGGCCGTACGGCTCACGGACGAGGAGGCGACGGCGTGCCCCGCGAAGAAGCCCGCGGTGATCAGGACGAGCCCGAGCAGGACCATGACGATCGAGTCGGAGAGGGAGAGCAGCAGGCCGCCCGCGGTCGTGCTCACCGCCAGGTACAGCGCCCCGCGCCGGCCGAGCCGCGCCACCAGCTTCCCGGCGGCGGCCGAGGAGACCGTACCGACGAGATAGACGAGGAAGATCGAGCCGATGATGCCCTGCGGCAGCGAGAACGGCGCCTCGGTGAGGCGGTAGCCGATCACCGTGTAGACCGCGCCGAACACGGTCATGAACAGCGCGCCGATCGCGTACAGCCTGCAGAGCAGCGGGTTCGAGAGGTGCGAACGGATCGTCCTGCCAAGGGCCTTGGGGTTGAGCGAGCCCGGCGTGAAGTGGCGCGGCGCGGGCAGCAGCGCGCGGAAGGCGAGTGCGCACAGCACGGCGATGAGGCCGACGACGGCGAGCGCCCAGCGCCAGCCCCAGGCCTGCGCGACCCAGCCGGTGATGATGCGCCCGCTCATGCCGCCGATGGAGTTGCCCGCGACGAACATGCCAATCGCGGCGACCAGCGCCTTGGGCCGCACCTCCTCCGCGAGGAAAGCCATCGCGGACGCCGGGAGCCCGGCGAGCGCAGCTCCCTGGACGGCGCGCAGCGCGATGAGTACGCCGATGGAGGGCGCGAAGGGAATGAGCAGCCCCACGGTCACCGCGACCGTCAGGGAGACCGTCATCAGGGTCCGCCGCCCGAAGCGCTCGCTGAGTGCGCTCAGGGGCAGTACGAAGAGGGCCAGTGCGCCCGTGGCCGCCGAGACCGTCCAGCTCGCCGTGCTCGCGCTGACGCCGAAGTCGGCGGAGACGAGGGGGAGCAGCGCCTGCGTGGAGTAGAGGAGGGCGAAGGTCGCGACACCCGCGAGGAAGAGGGCGAAGCTCATCCGGCGGTAGCCGGGGCCGCCGGGCGTGAGGCGCGTGTCGGTGGAGTCGGTGGCAGGGGACGACGGGGTGAGGGCGACCGCGTGGGTGACGGACGCCCCGCTACTGGCAGGAGGCATGCATCGAACGTAGGCACCTGCGAATCATCCGTCCAATGCATGAACTGGCCATAATCGTTCCCATGGTGCATGAGGGCAGTTCAGCGAGGCGTCTGTCGCAGAGCAGTTACGCAAAGGACATCGGAAAGAGCGGCGGCGGCCGGGAGGCGGCGGTGCCACCCGCCGAGCTCACGCCGGGCTCCTGGTCGGCACTGCTCTCGCCGCGGCTCGCGTACTTCGCGGGAGTCGCCCGCACCGAACACGTCACGCGGGCCGCGCAGGAGATGCAGGTGCCGCAGTCCACCCTGTCCCGTGCGCTGGTACGTCTCGAACAGGACCTGGGGGTCGACCTGTTCGCCCGGCACGGCCGCACGGTCTCGCTCACCCCGGCGGGGCGGACCTTCCTCGCCTCGGTCGAGCGGGCGCTGGGGGAGGTGGAGCGGGCCGCTGAGTCCGTCCGTGCGGACGCGGACCCGGCGTCGGGCAAGGTGGCCTTCGGGTTCCTCCACACGATGGGGTCGGAGACCGTCCCCGGCCTGATCCGCGCCTTCCGCGCGGACCATCCGCGGATCCGGTTCAGCCTCGTCCAGAACTACGGGGAGGCGATGATCGAGCGCCTGAGGGCGGGCGATCTCGACCTCTGCCTCACCTCACCCGTGCCGGATGCGCCAGACCTCGTGGCCCGTCGCCTGGACGAGCAACGCCTGCGCCTCGTGGTGCCGGACGATCACCGTCTCGCCGCCCGCAAGCGGGTCCGCCTCGCGGAAGCGGCGGACGAGGCGTTCGTGACGCTCGAGCCCGGCTACGGTCTGCGCCGCATCACGGACGACCTCTGCCAGGAGGCGGGCTTCAAGCCGCGGGTGGCGTTCGAGGGCGAGGAGGCGGAGACCCTGCGGGGCCTGGTGGCGGCGGGCCTGGGCGTAGCCCTCCTGCCCCCACCGGCCGTCCCCCGCCCGGGAGTTGTGGAGCTGACGGTGACGGGCCAGCGTGCGGTCCGGGAGATCGGCGTGGCGTGGCTGGACGGCCACCCGGACACACCCCCGGTGGCGGCATTCAAAAAGTTCCTGCTGAGCCGGAGGGGGAGACTGCTGCCGGAGTAGTTCCTCTTCCCCAAGGCCTGCGGCCGGACTGGAAGACCTGCCGGCGGGGCGGGCGGGCAGCTGCGGAGATTCGGGTGGGTGGGCGGGAAAGATCCGCCGCGAAGCGGCGGTGCGGCGGTGCGGCCGACAACGGCGCGTCGGCAGGTTGGAAGCGCTGCCGGGCAATCGGGTGGGTGGGCGGGAAAGGATCCGCCGCGAAGCGGCGGTCCTGAGCGATCAGTGCCGCATCGACACCCCGAAGCCGGAGGCCAACGGCATCCGCAGCCCCAGCGGCGGCGGAGCCGCCAAGGCATCCTCCAGGGGGCGCGCGTACGCGTGGCCGAAGAGGGAACCGAGGACGAAGTCCGAGGCCAGGGCCAGGACTTCGTCCTGGTGCTGGTGCAACCGGTGCCCGTCCGAGTGGACTTCGAACCGGCACACATCCCGGTTCACCTTCTTCGCCCGCTCCGCAAACCGGAACGAAAGCTCAGGATCGGTCCGCTCATCGTTCGTGCCGTGCACGACAAGCACCCGCCGCCCCGCCAGCTGCTTCACCGGTTCGGGCGACGCCGCGACATCGTTCTCGGGGAGCCAAGGGGCCAGCGCGAGGACGGAGTTCACCGCGTCGTGCCCGCCGGCCCGCAGCGCCGCCCGCCCGCCCATGTCCACGCCGACCAGGCAGACGGACACGTCGCCGTAGCGGCGGACGATCTCGTCCGCGGCCCAGTTCGCGTCGGCGGCGAGCTCCGCCTGCGCACCGTTCCACCCGCGGTAGCGGTACCGCACGACGTGCACCGCGAGCCCCTCGTCCCGCCCGTCACGGGCCAGCCTGCGGCCGAGCGCGCGCACCACGCTCGCGGCGATCGGTGGTGGTTTGCGGGCCGAGGTCTCGTGGCCGCCGGGGAGCAGCAGCACCGCGCCGCTGACCGCCGAAGGCCGCGTACCGATCACGCGCCCGAGCCTGGCCGCGCGCACGGAATCGGGCGTCGCTTGCTGTGCCATGACAGAACAGTGTCAGAAGCGATGGTGTACGCCACCCGTCCGCGGGGTCACTGTTACGTATCGACCCGTGAGATCCACCCAGCGATCTACGCGCGTAGGCGCTAGAGTGCCGAGATGACGAGCCAGACCACCAAAGCCGGTCAGACGGACCGCGAAACACCCAGCGCCGAACAGATCCGCCGCGCCCCCAAGGTGCTCCTCCACGACCACCTGGACGGCGGCCTGCGCCCCGGCACGATCGTCGACCTCGCCCGCGAGACGGGGTACGAGTCACTGCCCGAGACCGACCCCGACAAGCTGGGGATCTGGTTCCGGGAGGCCGCCGACTCCGGTTCGCTTCCGCGCTATCTGGAGACCTTCGCCCACACCTGCGCGGTGATGCAGACGAGGGACGCCCTCAAGCGCGTGGCCGCCGAGTGCGCCGAGGACCTCGCCGAGGACGGCGTCGTCTACGCCGAGATCCGGTACGCCCCCGAGCAGCACCTGGAGCAGGGCCTCACCCTCGAAGAGGTCGTCGAGGCCGTCAACGAGGGCTTCCGGGAAGGCGAGCGGCGCGCGAAGGCCAACGGCCACCGCATCCGCGTCGGCGCGCTGCTCACCGCGATGCGGCACGCCGCCCGAGCCCTGGAGATCGCGGAACTCGCCAACCGCTACCGCGACCTGGGCGTCGTCGGCTTCGACATCGCGGGCGCCGAGGCGGGCTTCCCGCCCACCCGGCACCTCGACGCGTTCGAGTACCTCAAGCGCGAGAACAACCACTTCACGATCCACGCCGGCGAGGCCTTCGGCCTGCCCTCCATCTGGCAGGCCCTGCAGTGGTGCGGCGCCGACCGGCTCGGCCACGGCGTACGCATCATCGACGACATCCAGGTCGCCGACGACGGCACCGTGAAGCTCGGCCGCCTCGCCAGCTACGTACGCGACAAGCGCATCCCCCTGGAGATGTGCCCCAGCTCCAACCTCCAGACGGGCGCCGCGACCTCCTACGCCGAGCACCCCATCGGGCTGCTCCGCAAGCTGCACTTCCGGGCGACGGTGAACACCGACAACCGCCTCATGTCCGGCACCAGCATGAGCCGTGAATTCGACCACCTGGTCGACGCTTTCGGTTACACGCTCGACGACATGCAGTGGTTCACAGTCAATGCGATGAAATCAGCGTTCATTCCTTTCGATGAACGACTGGCAATGATCAATGACGTGATCAAGCCCGGTTATGCCGAGCTGAAGTCCGAATGGCTGTTCCGCCAGACCGCTTCGACCAGCACTTCTGTCGGGTCCTAGCAGCAATTCGAGCATTGCGGGCGCGGCCGGGAAAATTAATTCCCGGCCGCGTTTTGCTGTTTGCGGACCGCTCGCTCACGTGTTTACGGTCTTGGACCGCTCAAAAGTCCCCGTCATCAAGGACGCATTGAAGATGAAGCAGTCTGCTGCCAAGACCCTCGGTGTCGCCGCTCTCGGTGCCGCCTTCGCCGCCGCCGGCGCGGGTGCCGCCGACGCCGCCCCGTCGGTGCCGAACGCCACGGCCGCCCTCGGCTCCGCCACCTCGACGCTCCCCGTCGGCGAGGCCGCCACGACGCTGCCCGCCGGTGGCCCCGAGGCCCTGGCCGCCGGTCAGAACGCGCTCGGCACCGCCATGCAGGCCACCGCGCCGACCATGAACCAGCTCGCCAACGGCCCCAAGCTCCCCAACAGCGAGGTTCAGCCCCAGGCTGAGGCCCTGTCGGCCCCCGCCAACCCGCCCTCGGGCCTGCTCGGCGGCCTGCCGCTCGCGGGCCCGCAGACCTCGGGTCTGCCGGTGAACGGTCTGCCGCTCGGCTGACCCTCGCGCGCATCCGCGTACGCCGATGGGGCGCACCCTTTCGCAGGGGTGCGCCCCATCGGCGTACGTATAGAGGCCTTTCACCAGGCTGCCTGCTGGGTCTTGCCCTCCGAGGGGAGCAGCACCCACAGCGCTATGTAGAGGAGGAACTGCGGTCCGGGCAGCAGGCAGGAGAGCACGAAGATCACGCGCATCGTCGTCGCCGACGTGCCGAACTTCCTGGCGAGGGCGGCACACACTCCGCCGATCATCCGGCCGTTCGTGGGGCGGGCAAGGGCGGTCATGGTGGCTCCTTCGTGAACCGTCGGTATGCGAGCTATGAGGTCCGGGGGCGTTTCCCCGATGACTCAAAGCTACGTTCACGAAGCGGGCAAAGCGTCGCTCTACGGTGCGATACCGACCCTGGGAATCGTCGGGGTCGCACCCTGAGAAGCGTCCTCCCGCAGGAGGGCCGCGCGGTCCACCCCATCAGCACGGCGGCGGAGCCTGGCCCTGACGGCGGGCACCACGGCGAGATGCGCGAGAGCCACTCCCACGGTGTTCAGGAACAGCGAGTCGATGTCGACGACCTGCCCCGGCACCCCGGTCTGCAGCAGCTCGATGCCCAGCGAGAGCAGCGCCCCCGCCGCGATCGTGCGGACCAGCGAACCCAGCGGCGACACATGGACCCGCCCGCCGGCGAGCGGAAGCAGCACGCCGAGCGGCGCGAGCAGCAGCAGGCTGCCGCCTATCTGCCGGGCGGCCTGCACGGGACCGAGCGCCAGATCCGCCTTGATGCCGGCGAACGGCTGCAGATTCGCCGCGCTGACCCAGGGCACGTCCAGTGGACGCAGCGTGAACCATCCGACGAGCAGAAGGTGCGCGACGAGGAGGAATCCTCCCGCCGCGCGGAAGCGGATGGCGGCCCCGTGGCCGCCCGAGCCTTGACGCACGTCCCCCTAGACGCCCCGAGCGGCAGGATCGGTTCCGCGTATCTCATCCCGGTACGGGGCGCTGTCCTGATCACGCGCGGTGGCTGTCTCAATCGCGGGCGGTGTGACGCTCCGTGGTCACTGCGGCCGCTCAAGGAGTGCGGTCACTTCACCGTCTCCGCAGGCGGTGCCTCCGTGCCGGGGCGCTGCCTGACGGCCTGCGTGCATTCGTAGCGGCGCAGCGGGGCGTCACCGGGGCCGCCCAGGATCACCGAGCGCTCGCCGGCCGCCGCCGCGCTGTCCGCGTAGGTGCACACGATCTGCGCGAGGGCGAAGGCCGACAGATCCTCCGGCGGCGTGCTGAACCGCAGTGCGTCGTCCGGATCGCCGTCGCCGGGACCGCTGACGACCGTGCCGCCGCGTACGTCCGTGGCGAAGCCCGCCTGCTTCTCGGGGTCCGACGGTGGATGCTCCAGCTCGTCGAGGAGCGCCTGCGCGATGCGTACGCGGTCGGTCGTCGCCTTGTCGGCGGGGATCCGCACCGTGCGGTCGACGGTCACCAGCTGTGCCGCGCACACCAGGAAGACCTGCACCGGGATGCCGCTCGACTGTGACGCGATGCTCGACCCGGACATCACACACGGCACCCGCGAGGGCCCGGGGCCGAAGTCGGTCGGCACCTCCGTCGACCGGATGCCGCACCCGGCGAGCGTCGCGGTCAGCGCGGCGGCAAGGAGCGCGGCACGCAGCCGTCGCCGGTTCATCGCTTCTCTCCCTTGCCCGCGCCGTCCGCGCCCTTGCGGGGCTCGTCGGTGCTGTCCGCGTTGCCCGCGTCGTCTGTGTCGTCCGGTTCTTCCTCCATCAGCGGCCTGGGATCGCGCGGCAGCCAGAGCGTGAACACGGCGCCGCCCTTGGGGGAGTTGGCGGCTGTGATCTCACCGCCGTGGATGTGCGCGTTCTCCAGCGCGATGGAGAGCCCGAGCCCGCTGCCCTCCGAACGCGGCCTGGACGCACTCGCCTTGTAGAAGCGGTCGAAGACATGCGGCAGTACGTCCTCGGGGATGCCGGGGCCCCCGTCGCGCACCGCGATGACCAGCTTCTCGCCCGCGAGCCGCACCGAGACCTTCACCGGGGAGCCGCCGTGCTTGAGTGCGTTGCCGATGAGGTTCGCCAGGATCACGTCGAGGCGGCGCGGGTCGAGCCGCACCATGATGCCGCGCTCCGCGTCGAGCTCGACCGCGTCGAGCCAGGCACGGGCGTCGATGCACGCCGTGATCTGGTCGGCGATGTCGACGTCGTCCAGGACGAGCCGGGCCGTGCCCGCGTCGAAGCGGGTGACCTCCATCAGGTTCTCCACCAGGTCGTTGAGCCGGCGGGTCTCGCTGACCACGAGGCGCACCGCGGGCTCGATCATCGGGTCGACCGACCCGGTCTCGGCGTCCAGCTCCTCTTCGAGGACCTCCGTCACCGCGGTGATCGCGGTCAGCGGCGTACGCAGTTCGTGCGACATGTCGGCGACGAAGCGGCGCGAGGCCTCGTCACGGGCGCTCATGTCGTCGACCTTCTTCTCCAGACTCTCCGCGGTCCGGTTGAACGTCCGTGACAGATCGGCCAGTTCATCCGTGCCCGACACCCTCAGCCGGGTGTCCAGCTTGCCCTCGCCGAGCCGCCGCGCGGCCACGCCGAGCCGGTGCACCGGCTTGAGCACGGTGGTCGCCGCCGCCTGCGCGAGCAGCGCGGAACCGATCAGCGCGAGCCCCGTGGCGATGGCGAGCGACCAGCCGAGCGAACTCAGGTCCTTCGCCTCCGGCTCAAGGGACTTGAGCATGTAACCGGTGGGCCCGCCGCCGATGACCTTCGCGCCGCCCACCAGATACGGGGTGCCGTCGTCGACGGTCCGCTGCCAGTACAGGTGGTACGGGCTCTTGTTGCTCGAGGTGAGCGGCTGTTCCTTGTTCACCGTCACCCGCAGCGACTTGGGCACATCGGCGAGCGTGAAGGCGTCCAGGTCGGAGTAGCCGACGACGGTGTCACCGTCGCCGTTCTCACCGATCAGCAGCACGCTGTAGCGCTGGCTGCTGTTCGCCATCGTCCCGGCGGCCTGCTGCAGTTCGTCCTGCGTCGGATGGGGCGGCAGCGCCCCCGCGCGGGTCTGCATCTCCTGCTGGAAGTCCTTCAGCGCCGCGTCCTGCGCACGGGTGAGCACCGCCTCGCGGTTGAGCCAGTACGCGATTCCGGACGCCGAGACGGCGGCGGTCAGTGCCACCAGGCCGAACACCACGACGAGCCGGAGCCGCAGGCTCGTGAAACGCAGCCCTGCCAGTATCGCCTTGCGCGCCGCGGCCCAACCGCGGAGCTTGTCCTGCGGTTTGGTCACTGAGGAGTGTCCAGCCGGTAGCCGACCCCACGCACCGTACGGATCAGTGTCGGCGAGGACGGGACGTCCTCCACCTTCGCGCGCAGCCGCTGCACACACGCGTCGACGAGCCGGGAGTCACCGAGATAGTCGTGCTCCCACACCAGACGCAGCAACTGCTGCCGCGACAGGGCCTGTCCGGGCCTGCGGCTCAGCTCAAGGAGCAGCCGCAGCTCGGTCGGCGTGAGCTGCAGATCCTCGCCGTTCTTCGTCACGGTCATCGCGGCGCGGTCGATGACGAGCGAACCGAACGTCGCCGCGTCATTGGCCTCGCGCTCACCGCGCCGGAGCACCGCACGGATCCGGGCGTCGAGCACCCGTCCCTGCACGGGTTTCACGACATAGTCGTCGGCGCCGGACTCGAGTCCGACCACCACGTCGATGTCGTCACTGCGCGCGGTAAGGAGGATGATCGGCAACTGGTCGGTGCGCCGGATGCGACGGCACACCTCGAACCCGTCGATGCCCGGCAGCATCACATCCAGCACGATCAGGTCCGGCCGCTGCTCTGCGAGCAGTTTCAGGCCGTCCTCGCCGGTGGCAGCAGTAGCCACCCGATGCCCTTGGCGAGTGAGCGAAAGCTCAAGGGCTGTACGGATGGCGTCGTCGTCCTCGATCAGCAACAGGGAAGGCACGGACGTCATTCTGTCCCATGGTGCGGCCACAGTTCGACTGTTGGGAGCCCTCCCACACTTCTCCCCTACACACATGAGGGCTGTTGCAGGCCTGTGACAGTCGGCGGACACCGTCATGAAGTGCCTCGGGCAGAGTTTTGGTCACACGGAAGAAGCCAGACTCCACCGACGGGGGGCGCGAGATGAACACGCTGCACAGCACCAGCTCAAGCGCAGTTGTCACGCGTCTCCACGACGTGGCTCGGACTGCCGAGAGGCACGAGAAGTCCGGTGCCGTGAGCGGGCGGGGGTGCGCTCGCGGCACCGGGCGTCAGCACACCACGTTCATGACGGTGGTTGACGTACTCCCGGGCGTAATCGGGGGAACTGACGGGGGAGCTCACGGGGGAGCCGCGTACAGGGAGGACACGGGGGAGCGCACTTCGGCGTCGGAGGCGGAGTTCACCGCCTACGTCCAGGAGCGTCGTGCCTCCCTGTACGCAACCGCCTACCACCTGACCGGTGACCGTTTCGAGGCCGAGGATCTGCTGCAGAGCGCCCTCTTCTCGACGTACCGGGCCTGGGACAGGATCAGCGACAAGGCCGCGGTCGGCGGGTACCTCCGCCGCACCATGACCAATCTGCACATCAGCGCGTGGCGCCGCCGCAAGCTGAACGAATACCCGACCGAGGAACTGCCGGAGACGGCGGGCGACACGGACGCGATGCGGGGCACGGAACTCCGCGCGGTTCTCTGGCAGGCCCTGGCCCGCCTCCCCGAACTGCAGCGGACGATGCTGGTCCTGCGCTACTACGAGGGCCGCACGGACCCCGAGATCGCGGACATCCTCGACATCAGCGTGGGCACGGTGAAGTCCAGCATCTGGCGCTCCCTGCGCCGGCTGCGCGAGGACGAGGTCCTCAGCTTCGGCCGTGACCAGGAGGAGTCCTTCGGCGAGTTGGTCGCCTGAGGGATCACGGGGGCCGCCGCTCCTAGGGGGGAAGCGGCGGGAAGTATCGGGGGGATCCACGGGGGAAACGGGGTCACGGGGGACCACGGGGGAAAGAGGCAGCAGGACCGGAAGGCCGGGGGGTCTTTCCGGTCCTTCTGCTTTGTTGCGGGGTGCTCGGGTGGGCGGGCGGGAAAAATCCGCCGTGAAGCGGCGGTCTAGTACGCCCGAGCCTTCACGCAACGCCCGGCCGCGGCAGCGGCAACCCGCCCCAACGCCTCGTCCCGCCCGCAGGGATGCGCGCCCAGTGCAGCCTGGCGGGCGACGATCGCCCGCTCGGCGCGCATCAGCCGCCACCCCCTCCGGAGGAGAAACGGCACGGACTTGCGCCCCTCGCGCAGGTCCCGCAGCAGCCGCCGCCGGAACGTGGTGGACGGCCGCCCCCGCAGACAGATCGCGTCGGCGAGCACGCCGATCTCCCTGCACTGCTCCACGATGTCCGCCGCGAAGATCCCCTCCGCGATGAACACCGGTGTGCGCTCGATGTCCATCGCGGACTCGCCCGTACGGGAGCTGGTGGAGATGTCGTACACGGGAACGCTCGTACGTCCCGTACGGCAAAGACGCTCGATGGCGGCGACGGCGGTCTCGCGGTCCCAGGACGCGGGGGAGTCCCAGTCGATGTCGGCGCTGCCCGGCACCTGCGGCAGCGTCGGGTCGTCGGCCTCTTTGTAGAAGTCGTCGAGGCACAGCACCGGAAGGCCCGAGCGGGCGGCGAACGACGACTTGCCCGAGCCGGAGGGGCCGGCGAGCAGCACGACGCGGGTGGGTATCGGGGGATGGGAACTCACGAGAGACCAGTGTGCGGCATTGAGCCGCTGAGGCGACCCCACGGGTCGGGCTTTGGTGCCCGCACCACACCTCAACTACGCTACGTGCGCTCATGATTACCCAGTGTGGATGTGGGTGGTGGACCGATGGCACGAAACTCAGCAGGCCCCAAGTCCGTCTCGCGCGCCCTGCTGCACGCGGGCGTGACCGTCACCATCGTGGGCGCGGCCAGCCCCCACCGGCCCGCAGGCCTACGACGTCATTCCCGCAGTGGAACGTCCCGCACCAGCCACGCCACCGCGAATGCCACCGCGCCGAGCAGCGCCGTCCCGAGCATCACCCCGTGCAGCCCGCCGGTGACCGCCGTACGCACCGTCTCGCGCACCGCGTCCGGCATCCCCCGGACGGCTTCGGGCGTCCAGGACGTGCCGCCCTGCGGCATTCCGGCCGAGGCGAGCCGGCTGGAGTAGACCGCGCCGAGTACCGCGACGCCGAGCGAGCCGCCGATCGTGCGCAGCAGTGTCGCGGTGCCGGTGGCGGCGCCCATGTCGCGCGGCCCGGCGCTGTTGATGGTGATCAGCAGGGTGCTCTGCATCAGGAAGCCCATGCCGGTGCCGAGTACGAGGGTCAGCGCGGAGGTCACGGCCGTCGGGGTGTCCGCGCCGACCGCCAGCAGCGCGAGCCCGCCGACGGACGTCAGCGCGCCACCGACGATGGGGTACGCGCGGTAGCCGCCGCCCTTGGCCGTGATCCGCCCCAGCAGCAGCTGCGCCCCGAACATGCCCGCCATCAGCGGAAGCAGCAGCATGCCGCTGGCCGTCGACGATGCGCCGCGGACGAACTGCATGTACTGCGGCAGATAGTTGGACGCCCCGAGCATGGCGCCGCCCACCAGGAAGCAGAGGATCTGGGCGAGGGTGAAGTTGCGGTCGGCGAAGAGCCGGGGCGGGATGATCGGCTCGGCGGCCCGCCGCTCGACCCGGGCGAACCAGACCAGGGCGGCCGCGGCGAGCACGCCGAGCCCGAGGATCTGCGGCGACGCCCAGCCGTAGGTGGTGCCGCCCCAACTGCCCAGGAGGGTGAGGGCGAGGATGCCCGCGGAGAGTAGTGCCGCTCCCTTGTAGTCGATCCGGGCCTTGACGCGCTCGGTGCGCAGGCGCAGGCGCAGGGCGATGACGATCAGGGCGATCGCGCCGATGGGCACGTTGACGTAGAAGACCCAGCGCCAGTCGAGCCGGTCGGTGAGGAAGCCGCCGAGCAGCGGTCCGCCGACCAGCGCCACGGGCATCATCGCGCCGATCATCGACTGCGAGCGGCCCGCCTGTGACGGGGGCAGCATGACGCCGATGATCGAGATGGCGCCGACCATGAGGCCGCCCGCGCCGAGGCCCTGCACGGCACGGAAGGCGATGAGCTGCCCCATGTCCTGGGCGAGTCCGGAGAGCACGGAGCCGGCGAGGAACACCGCGATCGACCAGACGAAGCTGCCCTTGCGTCCGTACAGGTCGCCGAGCTTGCCCCAGATGGGGGTGGAGACGGTCGCGGTGAGCAGATAGGCCGTCACCACCCAGGAGAGGTGGTCGAGGCCGCCCAGGTCGCCCACGATCGTGGGCAGGGCGGTGCCCACGATCGTGCCGTCGAGCAGGCCGAGCATCAGGCCGAGCAGCAGCCCGAAGAGGACGAGCTTGGACGGGCCGCCCCCGTCGGCCGGTTGCGTCGCGCCGTCCGGCGTCGGCGGGATGCTCGTCCCTTCCGTACGTTGACTCATGGTTCCCCCCAGGGATGTGACGAGAAGTCAGGCAGCGTACGCACGGACGGACTTGGCGTCCCGCAGCGCGTGCGCCCACCAGGCGAGCTGGTCGAGCAGGGCCTCGGCGGCGGCGTCCACGGCCGGGTCGTCGACCGTGCCGTTCTCGCCGAACGCTCCGTACGCGTTGTGGAAGCTGACCGTGTTGCGGATGGTCGTGGCGTTCAACTCGGCCATGACGACGCGGAGTTGCTCGACCGCGCGCAGGCCGCCGGAGAGGCCGCCGTAGGAGACGAAGGCGACCGGCTTGCCGTGCCACTGCGTGTTGTGCCAGTCGACGGCGTTCTTCAGGGAGGCCGGGAAGCTGTGGTTGTACTCCGGTGTGACGAAGACGAACGCGTCGGCGGCGTCGAGGCGCGGTGACACCAGGGCGAGTGCCTCCTGGACGCCGGGTGCGAGTGGCTGTCCGAAGGCGGGCAGGGCGGTGGGCAGCGGGGTCTCGGCGAGGTCGACGACATCGGCCTTCATGTCGTCGCGCCGGTCGAGATGCCCCGTCAGCCACCGCATGACGACGGGGGCGAAACGGCCCTCGCGGGTGCTGCCGACGACGACGGCGACCTGGAGCGGCCGATCGATGCTGCTGGGCATGGCGGTGCTGCTGGTCATGAGGATCCCCCTGAGGGTGCTGAATGTGTACGGCGTATCGAGATGCGTACAACGTACACGTGGGTGTGTACAGTGTCTACTGAGGGATACGTTGTACGCTGATCGCTCGACGGAGAGGAGCCCGGTTGTGGCTGGTCAGAAGAGGGACGGCAAGGCGGCGGCGGACAGATCGCTCTGGGAGCGTCTCGAACAGCCGGCCGCGCCCCGCGCCTCACTGACCCTGGAGCGGATCGGGGCCGTCGCGGTCGAGGTCGCCGACGCGGAGGGCTTCGCCGCCGTCACCATGCGCCGGCTCGCCACGGAGCTGGGGGTCGCGCCGATGGCCGCGTACCGCCATGTCTCCGGCAAGGACGACCTGTGGGCGCTGATGGGCGAGCGGGTGGCGGCCGAGATCGTGATCCCCGAGGAGCTGACCGGCTGGCGCGAGGTGCTGCGGGCCTTCGCCCTGCTGACCCGGGAGTCGATGCGGCGCCACCCGTGGGTGGGGCAGCTGCCCACGGCGACCTTCGTCCTCACCCCGGGCCGGTTGGCCATCGCCGAGCGGCAGTTGGCGGCGCTCGACGGGCTCGGCCTGGACGAGGACACGATGATGGTGGCGTTCCGTACCGTCAGCGCCTACGCGCACGGCGCGGCCTCGTCCGAAGTGGCCCTGCAGGAGTGGACTCAGGCCGAGGGCTGGTCGTCCGCCGCCGAGACCCGCGTCGGCCTCGCGCCGCAGATGACGTACCTCATGGAGACCGGCCGCTACCCCACCTATCGGCGCCACGCTCTGCGGGCGACGCGCAAGGACGATCCGACCTGGGCGTTCGAGACGGGCCTCGAGTGCGTCCTCGACGGGATCGCGGCGCGGTTCGGCATCTGACCGTACGGACACATGGGCGAAGCCCCGGCCCTCCTGGACGGAGGAGGACCGGGGCTTCGCCGCGGGGAGTGGCCCGTGGGCCTCAGTACGAGGAGCCGGACGCGCCAAGCGACCCCGTGGGGTGCCAGACCGTCTTGGTCTCCAGGAAGGCCGTCAGGCGGTGCGTGCCGGGGTCGGCCGACCAGTCCATGGTGTCCACAGCCTGTGGACGCACGACGCGCTTGAGGTTGTCGGCGGCCGCGACCTCGAGCTCCTTGGCCAGTACGTCGTCCTCGACGCCCGCCAGGTCGATCGCGTTCACGTCCTGGTGCGCGGCGAGCGACGGGGCGATCTCCGCCGTCCTGCCGGACAGGATGTTCACGACGCCGCCCGGCAGGTCGGAGGTGGCGAGCACCTCGCCAAGCGAGAGCGCCGGGAGCGGGGAGTCCTCGCTCGCGATCACCACGGCCGTGTTGCCGGTCGCGATCACCGGGGCGATCACCGAGACCAGGCCCAGGAACGACGACTTCTGCGGGGCGACGACCGTCACCACGCCGGTCGGCTCGGGCGACGAGAGGTTGAAGAAGGGGCCCGCGACCGGGTTCCCGCCGCCCACGATCTGGGCGATCTTGTCGGTCCAGCCCGCGTACCAGACCCAGCGGTCGATGGCCGCGTCCACGACGGCGGCGGCCTTCGACTTGGAAAGGCCCTCGGCGTCGGCGACTTCCCGTACGAACTGGTCCTTGCGGCCCTCCAGCATCTCCGCGACGCGGTAGAGGATCTGGCCGCGCAGATAGGCCGTCTTGCCCGCCCAGGAGCCCTGCGCCTTGCGCGCGGCCACGACCGCGTCACGGGCGTCCTTGCGGGAGGAGAGCGGGGCGTTGGCCAGCCACTTGTTCTTCGAGTCCGTCACCTCGTACACCCGGCCGCTCTCGGAACGCGGGAACTTCCCGCCGACGTACAGCTTGTAGGTCTTCAGGACCGTGAGTCGCTCAGACATTGAGGTACGCCTCCAGGCCGTGGCGGCCGCCCTCGCGGCCGTAACCCGATTCCTTGTAGCCGCCGAAGGGCGAGGTCGGGTCGAACTTGTTGAACGTGTTGGCCCAGATGACGCCCGCGCGCAGGCGATCGGCGACCGCGAGGATGCGGGAGCCCTTCTCCGTCCAGATGCCGGCGGAGAGGCCGTACTGGGTGTTGTTGGCCTTGGCGACGGCCTCTTCCGGCGTACGGAAGGTGAGCACCGAGAGCACCGGGCCGAAGATCTCGTCGCGGGCGACGGTGTGCGCCTGCGTGACGTTCGTGAAGAGCGTCGGCGCGAACCAGTAGCCGGCGGAGGGCAGTTCGCACGGGGCGGACCAGCGCTCGGCGCCCTCCGCCTCGCCCGTCTCGGTCAGGGCCTTGATACGGGCGAGCTGCTCCGCGGAGTTGATCGCGCCGATGTCGGTGTTCTTGTCGAGCGGGTCGCCCAGGCGCAGGGTGGTCAGGCGGCGCTTGAGGGCGTCGAGCACCTCGTCCTGCACCGACTCCTGTACGAGGAGGCGCGAGCCCGCGCAGCAGACCTGGCCCTGGTTGAAGAAGATGCCGGTGACGATGCCCTCGACGGCCTGGTCGATGGGGGCGTCGTCGAAGACGATGTTCGCGCCCTTGCCGCCCAGTTCGAGCGTGACCTTCTTGTCGGTGCCCGCGACCTGGCGTGCGATGGCCTTGCCGACGGCGGTCGAGCCGGTGAAGGCGACCTTGTCGACGTCGGGGTGGGCGGTCAGGGCCGCGCCCGCGTCGCCGTACCCGGGAAGGATGTTGACGACGCCCTTGGGCAGGCCCGCCTGGCGGCAGATGTCCGCGAAGAACAGGGCGCTCAGGGGAGTCGTCTCGGCGGGCTTCAGGACGACCGTGTTGCCCGTCGCGAGCGCCGGGGCGATCTTCCAGGCCAGCATCAGGAGCGGGAAGTTCCAGGGGATGACCTGGCCCGCGACGCCGAGCGGCTGCGGGTTCGCGCCGTAGCCCGCGTGGTCGAGCTTGTCGGCCCAGCCCGCGTAGTAGAAGAAGTGCGCGGCGACCAGGGGGAGGTCGGCGTCGCGCGTCTCCTTGATGGGCTTTCCGTTGTCGAGGGTCTCCAGGACGGCCAGTTCGCGGCTGCGCTCCTGGATGATCCGGGCGATGCGGAAGAGGTACTTGGCGCGCTCGGCGCCCGGCAGCGCCGACCACTTCTCGAAGGCCTTGCGGGCGGCCTTCACCGCGCGGTCGACGTCTTCGGAGGAGGCCTGTGCGACTTCGGAGAGGACTTCTTCGGTGGAGGGCGAGACGGTCTTGAAGACCTTGCCGTCCGCCGCCTCCACGAACTCGCCGTCGATGAACAGGCCGTACGAGGGCGCGATGTCGACGACGGAGCGGGACTCCGGTGCGGGGGCGTACTCAAAAGCTGTGGAAGTCATGGGTCAGTCCACCGTCACGTAGTCGGGGCCGGAGTAGCGGCCCGTGGCCAGCTTCTGGCGCTGCATCAGCAGGTCGTTGAGGAGCGATGAGGCGCCGAAGCGGAACCAGTGGTTGTCCAGCCAGTCCGCGCCCGCGGTCTCGTTCACCAGGACGAGGAACTTGATCGCGTCCTTGGTGGTGCGGATGCCGCCGGCGGGCTTCACCCCGACCTGTACCCCGGTCTGCGCGCGGAAGTCGCGTACGGCTTCCAGCATCAGGAGGGTGTTGGCGGGGGTGGCGTTGACACCGACCTTGCCGGTCGAGGTCTTGATGAAGTCGGCGCCCGCGAGCATGCCGATCCAGGAGGCGCGACGGATGTTGTCGTACGTCGAGAGCTCACCGGTCTCGAAGATGACCTTGAGCCTGGCCTCGCCGGAGGCTTCCTTCACGGCGCGGATCTGCTCGAACACCGTCATGTAGTCGCCCGCCAGGAAGGCGCCGCGGTCGATGACCATGTCGATCTCGTCGGCGCCGGCCGCGACCGCCTCGCGTACGTCACCGAGCTTCACGTCGATGGCGGCGCGGCCCGCGGGGAAGGCGGTCGCCACGGAGGCGACCTTCACGCCGCTGGCGCCGACGGCCTCCTTGGCGACGGCCACCATGTCCGGATAGACGCAGACCGCGGCGGTCCTCGGGGTGCCGCGGTCGGTCGGATCCGGGTTGACCGCCTTCGCGCCGAGCGCCCGGACCTTGCCGGGGGTGTCGGCGCCCTCCAGGGTCGTCAGGTCGATCATCGAGATGGCCAGGTCGATGGCGTACGCCTTCGCCGTGGTCTTGATCGAGCGGGTGCCGAGCGCCGCGGCGCGCGCCTCCAGGCCGACCGTGTCGACGCCGGGCAGCCCGTGGAGGAAGCGGCGCAGCGTCCGGTCTGACGCTGTGGCGTCGCTCAGTCCGTGTACGTGTGCGTTTGCGGGAGCAGTGGGCATGGTCACGAGGGGAGCATATCTACGCGCGTAGCGGCTGTATAGGGGTGGGTTCAAGACCGCCGCTTCGCGGCGGATTTCTCCCGCCCACCCACCCGATCACCCCGTGCTGAATCGCTCAGGCAGAATCAGGGGTATGAGCGAGCCCCAGCCTCCCGTCGCGGAGCCCGAGTACAAGGACCGGACGTTTCGGTCGTCCGGCGGTATCGCCGGAGGCGTCCTGCTGCTCGCCGTCGGCGGCTGGCTCGGCATCGACGCCGTGATCCGGGGGGAGGGCCGCACGCCGTGGCTCGCGCTCGCCGGGCTGATCTTCGCGGTGCCGCTCGTCGTCGCCTTCACCGTGCGCCCCGCCGTGTACGCCAATGACGACCGGCTGCGCATCAGGAACCCCTTGCGGACGATCACGCTGCCGTGGGCGTCCGTCTCGGGCCTCCGCTCCGGCTACTCGAACGAGGTCTTCACCCAGTCGGGCACCAAATACCAGCTCTGGGCCATCCCGGTGTCCCTGCGGGGCCGCAAGAAGGCCGCCCGCAGGCAGTCGCAGGGCGCGGCGGCGGGCGACCCGAGCGTCGGCTCCGGGCCCACTCGCCGCCCCGGTCACTCCGATCCGCTGCGCGCACCCGGCGACCAGATCATGGACGACCTGCGGGAGATCGCCGAGCGGCGCGTCTCCGCGGAGTCGGCGCAGGGGGAGCCGGTGGTGCGCTGGAGCTACGAGATCCTTGCGCCGGTTGTCGCGGGCGCGGTGTTGCTTGCCGTGCTGCTGATCGTCGGCTAGGCCCCGCTATTCGCTCCGCGGGAAGTGCGTTTCTCGCCTGCGGGTCCGTTATGGCTGGTCGCGCAGTTCCCCGCGCCCCTTCGGGGCGCTGTGGCTGGTCGCGCCCACGCGGCGGAGCCGCACATGTCACAGCCCCGCGCCCCTTCGGGGCGCTCACGGCGGGCCCAGCCACGCCAGGAGCATGTGGCCGCCGAATGCCGCCGATGCCACTGCCGCCGACACCAGCACCGTCACGGCGACATGCGTCCGCGCGCGGGCCAGCGCCACCGCCACCGGCAGCAGCAGCGGGAAGCCGGGCATCAGGAAGCGGGCCCGCGGGAAGTAGACGCCCTTGCTGCCGAGCACGATCGCCAGGAGCAGTCCGGAGAAGACCAGCAGTGGCAGCGGCTGGCGGTCGCCCAGCGACAGGACGAACAGCGCAAGACCGGCGAGCAGCGTCGCCGTCACCATCGTCAGGAACAGCTGCGGCCGCGTGACGGCGAGCAGGTCGTACATCGTGCGCAGCGTCCCGACGCCGCCGTCCCACTCGTTGCGCCACAGCTTCTGTACGGCGAAATAGCCGTCCCAGCGGCCCAGCCTGAGCCCCACCCAGCCGACGTACGCCAGCCAGCCGAGCGGCGCCAGGAGGGCCCCCAGAAGGGCGCGCAGGGGGAATCCTCCTGACGTCCGGCGGCGCAGGGTGAGCAGCGCCGTCAGGGAGACGGCCGCCGCGAGGGCCACACCGGTCGGGCGGGTGAGCCCCGCGAGCGCGGCCAGGGCGCCCGCCCACACCCAGCGGCCGGTGAGCACGGCGTACAGCGCCCACGCGGTGAGCGCCGTGAACAGGGACTCCGTATAGCCCATCCACTGCACGAGAGCGACGGGGAGCGATCCCCAGAGGACGGCGAGGACGACGCCGGCCCTGCGGCCGTAGAGGCGGTCGCCGACCGCGAAGATCCCCCATGCGGCGAGGAACGAGCACCCTACGGAGATCGCGAGCCCGACCGCGCCGCGCGGCTCGGGCGCGACGGCCTCGCCCGCCCTGACGAGCAGCGGGTAGAGCGGGAAGAACGCCAGGTTGTTCGCGTCGATCTGGGTGCCCAGGGTGTGCGCGTACCCGTTGTCGGCGATCTTCAGATACCAGTCGCAGTCCCAGGACTCCGCGAGCAGGTGCCAGACGTCCCGGTGTTCCCTGCGCGCCCACACGGCGAAGACCAGCGCCCCCAGGACGCGTACGGCCGCGTAGGCGAGGAGTGCGGGGGAGGCGTGGCGCAGGGCGCGGGCCGCCCGAGCGGCGGTGCCGCGGCTCCGGGACGCCGGGACCCGTGACGGGGCGGTGGACGCCGGGGCGGTCGGGATCTCAGAGGTCGGTCCGTACGGCACTGCGGCGGCTCCGGGAACGTGAAAGTGCGCTACCGGTCGACCCTTCCTGGGGGACCGGCAGCGCACCGGATCGCTGCGTCACCTGTCGTACGGGAACCACTCGGACGGGTGGCCCGGGTGGTTCAGATGCCCGCGGCCGCCGAGAGGTCGCGCTTGATCGCGGCGAGGAGCTCCGCCGCCCTCGCGCGGGCACCCTGCAGGGCGGACGTGTCCGCCACCGGAACGACCACCTCCAGGTAGCACTTGAGCTTCGGCTCGGTGCCGCTGGGGCGGACGATGACGCGCGCGCCGTCCAGCGTGTAGCGCAGGCCGTCCGTGGGCGGCAGCTTGTCCGTGCCCCGGGTCAGGTCCTCGGCCTTCGTCACGGGCAGGCCCGCGAGCGCCGTCGGCGGCTGCTCGCGCAGCCGGCGCATCGCGTCCGCGATCAGCGAGAGGTCCTCCACCCGCACCGAGAGCTGGTCCGTGGCGTGCAGCCCGTGCTCGACGGCCAGGTCGTCGAGGAGGTCGAGCAGGGTGCGGCCCGCCTCCTTGAGTTCCGACGCGAGCTCGGTGAGGAGCAGCGCCGCCGTGATGCCGTCCTTGTCGCGTACGCCCTCAGGGTCCACGCAGTAGCCGAGCGCTTCCTCGTAGCCGTACCGCAGGTCCTCCACGCGGGCGATCCACTTGAAGCCGGTGAGGGTCTCTTCGTAAGGAAGACCCGCCTTTTCGGCGATACGGCCCAGGAGCGAGGACGACACGATCGACTCGGCGAAGGTGCCGCGCGCGCCGCGCCGCACCAGGTGCGCGGCGAGCAGCGCGCCCACCTCGTCGCCCCGGAGCATGCGCCAGTCCGCGCCGTCCTTGACGGCGGCCGCGCAGCGGTCCGCGTCCGGGTCGTTGGCGATGACCAGGTCCGGGTCCGTCTCGCGGGCCTGCGCGAAGGCGAGGTCCATCGCGCCCGGCTCCTCCGGGTTCGGGAAGGCGACCGTCGGGAAGTCCGGGTCAGGCTCGGCCTGCTCGGCGACGAGGACCGGGGCGGGGAAGCCGGCCCGGGTGAACGCCGCGAGGAGCGTGTCCTTGCCGACGCCGTGCATCGCCGTGTAGACGGTGCGGGCGGTGCGGGGGGACTCCGGGGCCAGGACCGCGTCCGTACGCGCCAGATAGGCGTTCAGGACGTCGTCACCGAGGATTTCCCAGCCGCTGTCGGGGCGGGGTACGTCGTGCAGGCTCGCGATGGCGTCGATCTGCGCCGCGATCTCCGCGTCCGCGGGCGGGACGATCTGGGAGCCGTCGCCGAGGTAGACCTTGTAGCCGTTGTCGCGCGGCGGGTTGTGGCTTGCCGTGACCTCCACGCCGGCGACCGCGCCGAGGTGCCTTATGGCGAAGGCGAGCACGGGGGTGGGCAGGGGACGCGGCAGGACGGCCGCCTTGAGGCCGGCGCCCGTCATCACGGCAGCGGTGTCACGCGCGAAGTCCGCGGACTTGTAGCGGGCGTCGTAGCCGATCACTACTAGACCGTCGGTTTGATTCTTGGACTTGAGATACGCGGCGAGTCCCGCGGCCGCGCGGATGACCACGGAGCGGTTCATCCGCATGGGGCCCGCGCCCAGCTCGCCGCGGAGGCCGGCGGTGCCGAACTGGAGGGTGCCGCCGAAACGGGCGGCCAGCTCTGTGGTGTCCGCGGCCTCGATGAGCTTGGCGAGTTCCTCGCGGGTCTCGGGGTCCGGGTCCTCGGCCAGCCAGGCCTGGGCCCGCGCGATGAGTTCGGAATCGTCCAGCACGTACGTCAGCCTCTCGTATGCGGAGTTTCTCGGGGGTCCGGCACGCGCACCTGGTCGGAGGCGGTACTCGCACCTACTCGTCCGGTTACCCGCGGCGGGGTGACCGGACGAGCGGGGACACCCGTCAGATACGGCCCAGGACCTGGCCGAGGAGCTCGCCCATGCGGGTGGCGCTGTCGCGGCCCGCCTGGAGGACCTCTTCGTGGTTCAGGGGCTCGCCCGTCATGCCCGCGGCGAGGTTCGTCACCAGGGAGATGCCGAGGACCTCAGCACCCGCCTCGCGCGCGGCGATCGCCTCGAGGACGGTGGACATGCCCACCAGGTCCGCGCCGATCGTGCGGGCCATGCGGATCTCCGCCGGCGTCTCGTAGTGCGGGCCGGGGAACTGCGCGTACACGCCCTCTTCGAGGGAGGGGTCGATCTCCTTGCAGAGCGCCCGCAGCCGCGGCGAGTACAGGTCCGTCAGGTCCACGAAGTTCGCGCCGACGATCGGCGACGTGGCCGTCAGGTTGAGGTGGTCGTTGATCAGGACCGGCTGGCCGGGACGCATGCCCTCGCGCAGGCCACCGCAGCCGTTGGTCAGCACGATGGTCTTGCAGCCCGCGGCCACGGCCGTACGCACGCCGTGCGCGACGGCGGCGACGCCACGGCCCTCGTAGTAGTGGGTGCGGCCCAGAAAGACCAGGGCGCGCTTGTCACCGACCTTGAAGGAGCGGATGCGGCCGCCGTGTCCCGCAACCGCCGGCGGCGGGAAGCCGGGCAGTTCGGTGACCGGGAACTCGGCATCGGGAGCGCCGAGCGCGTCCACGGCCGGTGCCCAGCCGGAGCCCATCACAAGGGCTACGTCGTGGGTCTCGGCGCCCGTGAGCTCACGCAGGCGCGCGGCGGCGGCGTCGGCGGCGGCGTAGGGGTCGCCCTGGATGTCGTCCGGAATAACTGAAGCGTTCACGCGGACGAGAGTAGCCGCTCGGAGCCTACGCGCGTAGATGACGATGCTCACGGGATTCGGATCGTTGCCTTGTCGTTTCCGACAAAGGGGGAAGGGAACGCCCGCGGGATGCCGTCAGCAGGGGCGCTTGCGCAGCTCCATCACGTAGTCGTGCGGGGCCCCCGCGGACTCCGCCGCGTCGGCCAGCTCGCCCAGGTACCGCGCGGACGGCAGGCCCCCTTCGTACCCGTTGAGGACGTACACCCACGCCGGTTCCTCGCCGTCCAGGGTGTGCACACGGACCCGCATGCGGCGGTAGACGTCCAGGCCCACGCCCTCCCACCGGTCCATGGAGTCCTCGTCCATGGGAGCGATGTCGTAGAGGGCGACGAAGACCTGGGAGCGGGGGGCCTCCACGATCGTGGCAAGGGCGCCCTCCCAGCCCATGTGCTCCCCGCCGAAGGTCAGCCGCCAGCCGTTCAGCCAGCCGGTCTGGCGCAGCGGCGAGTGCGGGGCGCGGCGTGACATGAGCCGCGGATCCAGATTGCCGGCGTACGCGGCGTAGAGCGACATGTGATCGAGGGTACGGCAGCGACGAGCTGTGTCCCTCCCGTAACAGAAGTGCTCCGCAGGGCCCCGGGGCGAAGCACCTTGAAGCGTGCGGGACAATGGAGTACGTGACTCGGATCGTGATCATTGGTGGCGGACCCGGCGGATATGAGGCAGCCCTTGTGGCGGCCCAGCTCGGCGCGGAGGTGACCGTCGTCGACTGCGACGGTCTGGGCGGGGCGTCGGTGCTCACCGACTGCGTTCCGTCGAAGACTCTGATCGCGACGGCCGAGGTGATGACCAGCTTCGATTCGTCGTACGAAGAGCTCGGCATCATCGTCGCGGACGACACCCCGCACATCGACACCCCCGCGCGCGTGGTGGGCGTGGACCTGGGCAAGGTCAACCGCCGTGTGAAGCGCCTCGCGCTCGCCCAGTCGCACGACATCACCGCGTCCGTCACGCGGGCCGGCGCCCGCGTGCTGCGCGGCCGCGGCCGCCTCGAGGGCCAGCAGGACATCGACGGATCACGGAAGGTCGTCGTGCGCGCCGCCGACGGCAGCGAGGAGACCCTCGTCGCCGACGCCGTGCTCATCGCCACCGGCGGTCACCCGCGTGAGGTCCCCGACGCCCTGCCCGACGGCGAGCGGATCCTGAACTGGACCCAGGTGTACGACCTGGACGAGCTCCCCGAGGAGCTCATCGTGGTCGGTTCCGGTGTCACGGGCGCCGAGTTCGCCGGCGCCTACCAGGCACTCGGCTCCAATGTCACCCTCGTATCGAGCCGCGACCGCGTGCTGCCCGGCGAGGACCCGGACGCCGCAGCGGTCCTCGAGGACGTCTTCCGCCGCCGTGGCATGAACGTCATGTCGCGCTCCCGCGCCGCTTCCGCCAAGCGCGTGGGCGACCGCGTCGAGGTCACGCTCGCCGATGGCCGTGTCATCTCCGGTACGCACTGTCTGATGGCCGTCGGTGCCATCCCCAACAGCAGCGGCATGGGCCTGGAGGAGGCCGGGGTCAAGCTCAAGGACTCCGGGCACATCTGGACCGACAAGGTCTCCAGGACGTCCGCTCCCGGTGTGTACGCCGCCGGTGACGTGACCGGGATCTTCGCGCTCGCCTCCGTCGCCGCCATGCAGGGGCGCATCGCGATGTACCACTTCCTGGGCGACGCGGTGACGCCGCTGAACCTGAAGACCGTCTCGTCGAACGTCTTCACCGACCCCGAGATCGCCACGGTCGGCTACAGCCAGTCCGACGTCGACGCCGGCAAGATCGACGCCCGCGTCGTGAAGCTGCCGCTGCTTCGCAACCCGCGCGCGAAGATGCAGGGCATCCGCGACGGCTTCGTCAAGATCTTCTGCCGTCCGGGTACGGGGATCGTGGTCGGCGGAGTGGTCGTCGCGCCGCGCGCTTCGGAACTGATCCACCCCATCTCGATCGCGGTCGACAACAATCTGACGGTTGAACAGATCGCGAACGCCTTCACCGTGTACCCATCTCTTTCGGGGTCGATCGCCGAGGTCGCGCGTCAACTTCACACGCGCAAGACGGCCGGCGAGGCCTGAGCGAGGCCCCGGAGGCGTGCGTCGCGGATGAGGCGGCGCCCGCCTGGGTATCAACTCTGCGCAGGTCACGCACTGTTGCGGAGCATTCGCGGGGCATAGGCGGGGTGGGTAGGCGCGTATACCACTTCCGGTGTTGCCGTGCGAACAACTTCTGTAATTCGGCGCAAACTGCTGAAAGCAGACGGTCGTTGGGGTTACTGTCAGTTTCGTGTTCGCTGCAGAACGTCGCCAATTGATCCTCGAAATGGTGCGGGCCAACGGAGCGGTATCGCTCCGTGAGCTCGCCCGCGTCGTCCAGACCTCCGAAGTGACCGTACGGCGGGACGTGCGCGCGCTGGAGGCAGAAGGACTCCTCGACCGCCGACATGGCGGTGCGGTATTGCCGGGCGGATTCACGCGGGAGTCCGGCTTTCCGCAGAAATCACATCTCGCGACCGCCGAGAAGACGGCCATCGCCGATCTCGCGGCGGGTCTCGTCGAAGAGGGCGAAGCCATCGTCGTCGGGGCGGGTACGACCACGCAGGAGCTGGCCCGCCGGCTCGCGCGGGTGCCCGGCCTGACCGTCGTCACCAACTCCCTTCTGGTGGCGCAGGCGTTGGCGCATGCCAACAGGGTGGAAGTCGTCATGACGGGCGGCACCCTGCGCGGGTCCAACTACGCGCTCGTGGGCAGCGGGGCCGAACAGTCCCTGCAGGGACTGCGGGTGTCCCGTGCCTTCCTCTCGGGCAGTGGCCTGACCGCCGAACGCGGCCTCTCCACGTCCAACATGCTGTCGGCGAGCGTGGACCGCGCGCTCGTCCAGGCGGCGGCCGAGGTCGTGGTCCTCGCCGACCACACCAAGCTCGGCACCGACACGATGTTCCAGACGGTGCCGACGGACGTCATCACCCGCCTGGTCACCGACGAACCGCCCACTCATGACGACCGCGCGGCCACCGAGCTGCAGGCCCTGGCCGACCAGGGTGTGCAGATCGCCGTGGCGGGCGGGACCGCAGGACCCAACTCCGGAAACGGGGTGGATCCCGTCCCGGCGCGACAGCCGCGCCGGGACGTGCCCCTGCCGGGGCAGCGTCGTACGCATGGTGGTCATGGAAGCGGTGCGGGGCCGCAGTTGCGCAGTGCGGTCCTCGGGGAGCAGCCGCCCGGGGAGCGGGCCGCGCGGGTCGCGGACCTACGCCGCCGCTGAGTCCGAGGCCCGCGCGGGAGCGGGCTCGGCGGGCGCCGACCCCTCGGGCTTCAGGCCGCGCAGGGTCAGCATCAGCAGGCGGTCGGCCAACTCCGGCTCGTCCGGGGTCTCTTCGGCGGCCAGCGCGATCGCGTTGGTCAGCTGCATCAGGTCGCCGATGGAGACACCGGGGCGTACGGCACCGGCCTGCTGGGCCCGGATCAGCAGGGCCGAGCCCGCCTCGCGCATCGGCCTGCTGCACCGCGCGAGCGCCGAACTGTCGTCGTGCGAAGCCGACATGAGCGCGCGGGACAGCCCGCGGTACTCACCCGCATGAGTGATGATGGCGCGCAGCCACGTCACCAGGGCGGCGCAGGGCTGCGGATCGTCGAGCAGCGCGCGGGAGTGGGCGAGCAGGTCGCCCACCGCCTCTTCGAAGACGGCGCTCATCAGGGCGTGCCGGTTGGGGAAGTGGCGGTAGAGGGTGCCGATGCCTACGTTCGCGTGGCGGGCGATGTCCTCCAGCGAGGCGCCGGTGCCTTGCTCTGCGAAGGCGGTGCGGGCCTCTGCGAGGAGCCGGTCGTAGTTGCGGCGCGCGTCGGCTCTTTGCGAGCGGGGGCGCTTTTGGGGGTCCTGGGTCATGCGAGGCCTCCCTGGACGTACGCGTGTTTCTAGTCTGCCCGAAGCGTGCGCACCGTTTATCACCGGCTTCGCCGAGTTCGTCCTCAATCGCCGGACGGGCTGGATGGTCCTGGCCCCGGCTGAAATTCTTCAGCCGGGGCCAGGAAAAGAACATCGCGCCGCAGCGGGATCAGTCCTTGATCTCGCAAATAACCGCACCGGAAGTAAGGCTCGCGCCCACCTCCGCGGTGAGGCCCTTGATCGTGCCCGAGCGGTGGGCGTTGAGGGGCTGTTCCATCTTCATGGCCTCGAGGACCACGACGAGGTCGCCCTCCTTGACCTCCTGGCCCTCCTCGACGGCGATCTTGACGATCGTGCCCTGCATCGGAGAGGCGAGGGTGTCGCCGGACGCCGCAGGGCCCGACTTCTTCGCCGCGCGCCGCTTGGGGCGGGCGCCGCCCGCCGCCGCGGTGCGGGCGATGGTCATGCCCAGGGAGGACGGCAGAGAGACCTCAAGGCGCTTGCCGCCGACCTCGACGACGACCGTCTCGCGGCCCGGCTCCTCGTCCGTCTCGGTGTCCGCGGGAGCCGCGAACGCCGGGATCTCATTGACGAACTCAGTCTCGATCCAGCGGGTGTGGACCGTGAACGGGTCGGTGGAGCCGGTCAGCTCGGGCGCGAACGCCGGGTCCACGACCACCGCGCGGTGGAACGGGATGGCCGTGGCCATGCCCTCCACGTTGAACTCCGCGAGGGCGCGGGCGGCCCGCTGCAGGGCCTGCTGACGCGTGGCACCGGTGACGATCAGCTTGGCCAGGAGCGAGTCCCAGGCCGGGCCGATCACCGAGCCGGACTCCACGCCCGCGTCCAGGCGCACGCCCGGACCCGACGGCGGCGCGAAGGTGGTGACGGTGCCGGGCGCGGGCAGGAAGCCCCGGCCCGGGTCCTCGCCGTTGATGCGGAACTCGAAGGAGTGGCCGCGCAGTTGCGGGTCGCCGTAGCCCAGTTCCTCGCCGTCGGCGATGCGGAACATCTCGCGGACCAGGTCGATGCCGGTGACCTCTTCGGTGACCGGGTGCTCCACCTGCAGACGGGTGTTGACCTCCAGGAAGGAGATCGTGCCGTCGACGCCGACGAGGAACTCGACGGTGCCGGCGCCCTCGTACCCGGCTTCCTTGAGGATCGCCTTCGACGCCGCGTACAGCTCGGCGTTCTGTGCCTCGCTCAGGAACGGCGCGGGCGCCTCCTCGACGAGCTTCTGGTGGCGGCGCTGCAGCGAGCAGTCACGGGTGGACACGACGACCACGTTGCCGTGCTTGTCGGCCAGGCACTGGGTCTCCACGTGCCGCGGCTTGTCCAGGTAGCGCTCCACGAAGCACTCGCCGCGGCCGAAGGCGGCCACGGCCTCGCGCACCGCGGAGTCGTACAGCTCGGGGACTTCCTCGAGCGTGCGGGCGACCTTCAGGCCGCGCCCGCCGCCGCCGAAGGCGGCCTTGATCGCGATGGGCAGGCCATGCTCCTCGGCGAACGCGACGACCTCGTCGGCGCCGGACACCGGGTCGGGTGTACCGGCCACCAGCGGGGCACCCGCGCGCTGCGCGATGTGCCGGGCGGCGACCTTGTCACCCAGGTCACGGATGGCCTGCGGCGGCGGACCGATCCAGATCAGGCCCGCGTCGAGCACGGCCTGCGCGAAATCGGCGTTCTCCGACAGGAAGCCATAGCCGGGGTGGATCGCGTCCGCCCCCGCGTCCTTGGCCGCGGCCAGCACCTTGGAAATGTCCAGGTAGCTGGTGGCCGGAGTGTCACCGCCCAGGGCGAACGCCTCATCTGCCGCACGTACATGCAGAGCGTCCCGGTCAGGATCTGCGTAGACGGCTACGCTCGCGATCCCTGCATCCCGGCATGCCCGAGCAACGCGGACAGCGATTTCGCCACGGTTGGCGATGAGCACCTTGCGCACGATGGCTCCCTCCTTGAAACAAGCCGAGTTTAGGGACTGCCGACACGGGCTTACGACCCGTCCCCAATGGTGAGCTTGCCCACACGGAGTGTCACTCGAGGTTGGCTAGGCCCGCGAAATCCCTTGTCGTACCACGGTACGCAGGGTCCCTCCCCGGCAGCGTAGCCCTCGGATGTGGTCTAGGTCTCTGTGAGAGCGCCCTGCGGCGGAGCGGCAATCTTTGTGGAGTCCCTACGAATGGCCCAATGATTCTTTGCCTTCGGCAGAGCCCTTGTCCCCCGGTTTACCCGTTAGTAGCGTTCGCGATGTCTTGCACGTACTAGGGGTAACAGCGGAAGAGGGTGGGCGCCGTGGCGCGTAGACCGGTGGCCTGGGTGGGCGCGATCGTGCTCTTTGCGGAGGCGGTCGGCATCGCACTCCTCAACTGGTTCCTCGGGCTCGTCGTGGACAAGCAGGACATGTCCCTCGCGGGCCTCGACCCGCGGGCCATGACCGTGTCGACCTGGATCGCGGGTGGCCTCTTCGGCCTCTACCTCGCGCTCTGCGGCGTCATCCTGCTGCGGTCCGCGATCGGCGACCGCGCGCCGGGCCGCTTCGGGCGGCTGCTCCTGATCAGCGCCGCCGTCGTGCACGGAATGCTCGGCGCGTTCTCGGTCGGCCTGGTGGGCTGGCCCGCGTTCGTCTTCATGATGGTCGTGCTCGGCCTGATCGTCCTGACGCTGGTGGCATACGACAGGAAGGCGCAGGACGAGGCGGACGCGCCGCAGGACGGCAAGGCCGCGGCGAGCAACGGGACGCCCGAGAACGGCGCCCCGCAGCCCGCCTGAGCGCCTCTCCTAGGCGTCCCACAACTCCGTGATGCCGACGCCAAGTTCGGCGAGCAGACGGCGGAGCAGGGGCATCGAGAGGCCGATCACGTTGCCGTGGTCGCCGTCGATGCCGTCGATGAACGGCGCCGAGCGGCCGTCCAGCGTGAACGCGCCCGCCACGTGCAGCGGTTCGCCGCTCGCCACGTACGCGGCGATCTCCGCGTCCGAGGGGTCGCCGAAGCGGACCACGGTCGAGGCGACCGCCGAGACATGGCGGCCCGAGACCGTGTCGTACACGCTGTGGCCGGTCTGCAGGACGCCCGCGCGGCCGCGCATGGACTTCCACCGCGCGGTGGCCTCCTCGGCGTCCGCGGGCTTGCCCAGGGCCTCTCCGTCCAGTTCGAGGACGGAGTCGCAGCCGATGACGATGGCGCCCTTCACGTCCGGGCGCGCGGAGACGACCGAGGCCTTGGCCTCGGCAAGGGCCAGCGCGAGCTCGGCGGGGGTCGGTGCGGAGACGGCGTCCTCGTCGACCCCGCTGACGACCACATCGGGGGCGAGGCCGGCCTGGCGGAGCAGGCCGAGCCGGGCGGGGGACTTGGACGCGAGGACGAGACGGCGGGGCCCTCGGGGCTGATCACTCATGCCGTCAGGTTAGCGAGGCGCGACCTCAGTGCATGCCCAGGCTCAGTGCATGCCCAGGACGAACATGGCGACGACCATCGCCAGGGCGAGGACGAGCCCCGCACGGCGCATCTTCGCCTGCATGTCCCGCATGTCCTTGGGCGGGTTGTTCTCCGGGTCGGACCACAGCATGACCCGATACTGCGGGCGGCGGCGCCGGGGCGCCTGAGTACGCGTACTCAGGCGCCCCGGCCCGTACCGCTCATTTTCTTGTGCCCTACACGGGCCAGTACGTACGCCCCCACGACGTCGGCCCGGGCGCGGGCATCTTGTCGCGGGCCACCCGCGCCGGGTCGGCCCAGGCGTCGAGGACCGCGGGCGCGCCGGACGGCTGGTTCGCCACCGCCGCGGCGCGCGCCTGGACCACCGCCAGTGCGGCGGCCAGCTCCTCCGGGGTGGGATTGCCCCGTACGACCTTGATCATGACTGGTCTCCTTGCCGGGACGCGGTCTACAGGGGGATGTTGCCGTGCTTCTTCGGGGGAAGGCTTTCCCGCTTCGTACGCAGCTGACGCAGGCCGCGCACGAGATGCGAGCGGGTCTCCGACGGCATGATCACGGCGTCGATGTAGCCGCGCTCGGCGGCCGTGTACGGGTTGAGCAGCGTGTCCTCGTACTCCTGGATCAGCCGCGCGCGGGTCGCCTCGACGTCGTCGGCCGCCGCCAGCGTCTTGCGGTGCAGGATGTTCACCGCGCCCTGCGCGCCCATCACCGCGATCTGCGCGGTCGGCCAGGCCAGGTTGAGGTCGGCGCCCAGGTGCTTGGAGCCCATGACGTCGTACGCGCCGCCGAACGCCTTGCGGGTGATGACGGTGATCAGCGGGACCGTCGCCTCCGCGTACGCGTAGATCAGCTTGGCGCCGCGGCGGATGATGCCCGTGTGCTCCTGCTCGACGCCCGGCAGGAAGCCCGGCACGTCGACGAAGGTGATGACCGGGACGTTGAACGCATCGCAGGTGCGGACGAAGCGGGCGCCCTTCTCGGAGGCGTCGATGTTCAGGCAACCGGCGAACTGCGTCGGCTGGTTGGCGACGATGCCCACCGGGCGGCCCTCGATCCGGCCGAAGCCGGTGACGATGTTCGGCGCGAACAGCGGCTGCGTCTCGAAGAACTCGGCGTCGTCCAGGACGTGTTCGATCACCGTGTGCATGTCGTACGGCTGGTTCGCGCTGTCCGGGATGAGGGTGTCGAGCTCGCGGTCCTCGTCCGTCAGCTCCAGGTCCGCTTCCTCCGGGAAGGCGGGCGGCTCGCTGAGGTTGTTCGAAGGCAGGTAGGAGAGCAGGGACTTGACGTACTCGATCGCGTCCTTCTCGTCGCCCGCCATGTGGTGCGCGACACCGGAGGTGCTGTTGTGGGTGCGGGCGCCGCCGAGCTCCTCGAAGCCGACGTCCTCACCCGTGACCGTCTTGATCACGTCCGGGCCCGTGATGAACATGTGCGAGGTCTGGTCGACCATGACCGTGAAGTCGGTGATGGCGGGGGAGTAGACCGCGCCGCCCGCGCAGGGGCCGACGACCAGGCTGATCTGCGGGATCACACCGGATGCGTGGGTGTTCCTGCGGAAGATCTCGCCGTACATCCCGAGGGCCATGACGCCCTCCTGGATGCGGGCGCCGCCGGAGTCGTTGATGCCGATGACCGGACAGCCCGTCTTCAGGGCGAAGTCCATCACCTTGACGATCTTCTGCCCGAAGACCTCGCCCAGGGCGCCGCCGAAGACGGTGAAGTCCTGCGAGAACACCGCCACGGGGCGGCCGTCGACGGTGCCGTAACCGGTCACCACGCCATCGCCGTAAGGGCGGTTGGCGTCAAGGCCGAAATTGGTCGAGCGGTGCTGGGCGAACTCGTCGAGCTCGACGAACGAGCCCTCGTCGAGGAGCAGATCGACCCGCTCACGTGCCGTCAACTTGCCCTTGGCGTGCTGCTTCTCGACCGCGCGAGCGGAGCCGGCGTGCTTGGCCTCCTCGATGCGGCGCTGCAGATCAGCGAGTTTTCCCGCAGTCGTATGGATGTCGATACCGGGGGTGGCGGCGGTGGCGTTCTCGGTATCGCTTGCGGCGCTGGGCACGGGCACGTTGGGCTCTTCCGGCTCGGACATAGGGATGCGGCTCCCTGCCTGCTCAAAGGGGCTACTGGCGGCTTGCGGATGCGGCTTGCGGATGCTGGTGATCTCCGGCTACTGACTCGTAGGGTATCGGCGCGCATACAGATCAGCAGTGCGGCGTTTACCACACCTAAGGTGGCTTGCATGACGCCGCGAGATGCTTCAGACGACCCTTCGGACACCCCTGACGAGACCCCCGGCGCCGGCCGCTGGTCGGACCTGGAAAGGCCGCCGCTGAACGCTGCGGCGTTGCGGCGGGCGCTGGTGCGGGAGGGGGGACTGTGGACCTCCCTTGACGTGGTGCCCGCGACGGGGTCGACCAACACCGATCTGGCCGCCCGCGCGGACGAGCTCCCCGAGGGCGCGGTCCTCGTCGCCGAGGAGCAGAGCTCGGGGCGCGGCCGCCTCGACCGCCGCTGGTCGGCGCCCGCTCGCTCGGGGCTCTTCTTCTCCGTGCTCCTGAAGCCGGGGGCCGGTGTTCCGGTCGAACGGTGGGGGTGGCTGCCGCTGCTCACCGGGGTCGCCGTCGCCACGGGGCTTTCGCGGGCCGCCGGGGTGGACACGGCACTCAAGTGGCCGAACGACCTCCTTGTGACGGTGGGGGGAGAGGAGCGCAAGGCGGGCGGGATCCTGGCGGAGCGGGCGGGAACCGCGGGCGCGGGCGTCGTGGTGGGCGTCGGGATCAACGTCACGCTGCGGGCCGACGAGCTGCCGGTCCCCGGCGCGGGGTCGCTGGCGCTTGCCGGTGCGGCCGCGACGGACCGGGACCCGCTGCTGCGGGCCGTGCTGCGGTCCCTGGACCAGTGGTACAGCGACTGGCGCGACGCCGGCGGCGACCCGGCTGCCTCCGGCCTCCAGGAAACGTACGCGGCGGGCTGCGCCACGCTGGGCCGCAAGGTCCGGGCGGAGCTGCCGGGCGACCGGTCGATCACGGGCGAGGCGGTGGCGGTGGACGGCGACGGGCGGTTGGTCCTCGCCACCGGGGATGGGGTGCAGGAGCCGGTGGGGGCGGGGGACATTGTGCATGTGCGGGGGGTTTAGGGGGGTGCGGTTCTGCCTGTCTTGAGGCGGGGCGGTGGTCGGGGGCGCCGTCTGCGGGGCTGTTCGTCTTGGGGGCGGGGCCGCGCCGGTATGTCCGTACTCGCCATCTCGGTCTGGGCGTCTTGCTGCTTCGGCTCGCGAGACGTGCGCAACGTGCTCCGTGCGGACATACCGGCACGTCCCCTCGCGTCTCGATGCGCGGTGCGGGTGCGTGGGGGCCGATAACCGCCTGCTCGGGTGAGTGGTGTGGTGCCGCTGCCTCCCCCCAACCCGCTGCCGGGCAATCGGGCGGGTGGGTGGGAAAGGCCTGTTCGGCGACCCGAGACTGCCGGGGATCGGGCGGGTGGGCGGGAAAGGTTGTTCGTCGGCCGTGCTGCCGGTGGGATGAAACGGGGCGCAGGAACGGTTCGGGGCGCCCCGCCAGGCGTGAGCTGGGGCACACCTGCCGTAAAGTTGGCGCCGGTCGATACCTGACCGCGGCAGATCGGAAGGGCAGCAGGCGTGACCGTCGACGACACGGGCTCCGACTCGGCCGCAGAGCCGCCCGAGCCGCCCTCCAGGGCCGGTGAGGTCGACGAGGAGCCGGAGAAGGACCCCCTGGCACTGCGCCTCGAAGGGCTGATCCTCGGCGCGGACCGCCGCTACACCCCGTTCCAGGCGGCCCGCAGCGCCGGCGTATCCATGGAGCTGGCCTCCCGCTTCTGGCGGGCCATGGGGTTCCCGGACATCGGGCAGGCCAAGGCCCTCACCGAGGCGGACGTGCTCGCGCTGCGCCGCCTCGCCGGTCTCGTCGAGGCGGGGCTGCTCAGCGAGGCGATGGCGGTCCAGGTGGCCCGGTCGACCGGGCAGACCACCGCCCGCCTGGCCGAGTGGCAGATCGACTCCTTCCTTGAGGGTCTGACGGAGCCGCCCGAGCCGGGCATGACGCGGACCGAAGTGACGTACCCGTTGATAGAGCTTCTCCTGCCCGAGCTCGAGGAGTTCCTTGTGTATGTGTGGCGGCGGCAGCTCGCCGCCGCCACGGGGCGGGTCGTCCAGGCCGCCGACGACGAGGAGATGGTCGACCGGCGGCTCGCCGTCGGATTCGCCGATCTTGTCGGCTTCACGCGACTCACTCGGCGCATGGAGGAGGAGGAACTCGGCGAGCTCGTCGAGGCCTTCGAGACCACCGCGGCGGATCTTGTCGCGGCGCACGGCGGACGGCTCATCAAGACGCTGGGCGATGAGGTCTTGTACGCCGCCGATGACGCCGGCACCGCCGCGGAGATCGCGCTGCGGCTCATCGAGACCATGGCCAACGACGACACCATGCCCGAGCTGCGCGTCGGCATCGCCTTCGGGACGGTCACCACGCGGATGGGCGATGTCTTCGGTACGACGGTGAACCTCGCGAGCCGCCTCACGTCGATAGCGCCTCGGGACGCGGTCCTGGTGGACGGGGCGTTCGCGGTGGAGCTGACGCGTACGGGCGATGCGCCGGCCTCCGAGGCGGAGGCCGCGGAAGCGGCCGCTGCCGCGGAGAAGGAGGGGGAGGAGCCGCCCTCCTATCGCTTTGCGTTGCAGCCGATGTGGCAGCGGCCTGTGCGGGGACTTGGTGTTGTTGAGCCGTGGACTCTGGCTCGGCGGGGCTGAGGCCCGTTTGTGCCGCCGCTTCGCGGCGGATTTTTCCCGCCAGCCCACCCGGCACTCGGTAGCGGTGACATGATCCTCGTGCAGTGCGATAACGATCGTTAACCCCACGTGGAGGAAAGCAATGGGCGGCGAGCAGCGGTACGGGGAATTTGTCGGTGTCCGGCGGCACGGCTACGTCGCCGAGCTCGTCCTTGACCGGCCCAAGGCCATGAACGCGGTCTCGACCGAGATGGCCCGTTCCATCGGCGCCGCCTGCGCCGCCCTCGCCGATGACCGTGACGCCCGCGTCGTGGTCCTGACCTCCACCCATGAGCGGGCGTTCTGCGTCGGCGCCGACCTGAAGGAGCGCAATTCCTTCTCCGACGCCGAGTTGGTGCGCCAGCGCCCCACCGCACGGGCCGCCTACACCGGCGTACTGGAACTGCCGATGCCGACCATCGCCGCCGTGCACGGCTTCGCGCTCGGCGGCGGCTTCGAGCTCGCGCTCGCCTGCGATCTCATCGTCGCCGACCCGACCGCCGTGGTCGGGCTCCCCGAGGTGTCGGTCGGCGTGATCCCGGGCGGCGGCGGTACGCAGCTCCTGCCGCGCCGCGTGGGGGCGGCGCGGGCCGCCGAGCTGGTGTTCACCGCGCGGCGCGTGGAGGCGGGCGAGGCACGGGAGTTGGGGCTCGTCGACCAGCTGGCGGCGGAGGGCGAGGACCGGGCAGAGGCGCTGGCGCTCGGCGCGCGGATCGCCGGCAACTCGCCCGTCGGGCTGCGCGCCGCCAAGCGCGCCCTGCGCCTGGGGCACGGGCTCGACCTGCGGGCCGGGCTCGAGGTCGAGGACGCGGCCTGGCGCTCGGTGGCCTTCTCCGGTGACCGGGCGGAGGGTGTCGCGGCGTTCAACGAGAAGCGGAAGCCGCAGTGGCCGGGGGAGTAGTGGTCCGGGGAGCGGCAGGGGCCGCCGGGGGGACTCTGTACTCTGAGTAATGTTCCGATCGCCCAAAATGTCCTTAATCTCCTAGCCTAGGGAGATGGGAGAGGAAGTCCGGCTGCGGGCCGTGGTGGAGCTTGCGCAGGGGATGGCCGCCGCGCACACCCCACGCGAGTCGTGGCGGGCGGCGGCCGTCGGCGCATGCCGCGCGCTGTCGGGGAGTTTCGCCGCGCTGTCCGTGTGGGAGCGGGACCTGGGGCGGCTCCGGGTCCTTGTGAACGTGGGCGAACGGGCCGAGGGCGAGGAAGAGTTCCCGGAGCGCGAGTCGTATCCGGTGCACGAGTTCCCGGAGATCACCGAGTTCCTGCACGAGCGGTGGGCGGGCGGCGGTGAGCCGCACGCCTGGGTCGAGACGGCCGGGGGGCCGGCGGACGACGGCTCCCCCGGCTACTGCCACCAGCGCGTCGCCGCACTGCGCAGGCGCGGCCGCGGCGCCTGTGTGGTCGCGCCGATCGTGCTGCACGGGCGGGCGTGGGGCGAGCTGTATGTGGCGCGGCCGGTGGGCGCGCCGGTCTTCGACCGCACGGACGCGGACTTCGCCACGGTGCTCGCGTCGGTCGTGGCGGCGGGCATCGCGCAGACCGAGCGCCTGGAGGAGGCCCGGCGCCTCGCCTTCACCGACTCGCTGACGGGCCTCGCCAACCGGCGCGCGGTCGATCTGCGGCTCGAGGAGGCGGTGGACCGGCACCGTGCGGAGGGCGTGGTGGTGAGCCTGGTCGTGTGCGACGTCAACGGCCTCAAGCGCGTCAACGACACCCAGGGGCACGCGGTCGGCGACCGGCTGCTCGAACGTTTCGGCTCGGTGCTCTCGCTGTGCGGGGCGATGCTGCCGGGGACGCTGGCCGCGCGGCTCGGCGGTGACGAGTTCTGTCTGCTCTCGGTGGGCCCCGCCGCCGACGAGGTGGTGCGGGTCGCGGACGAACTGTGCGTACGGGCGGCCGAGTTGGAGCTGGGGGACGGTGTCGCGTGCGGGGTCGCGTCGACGGAGGACCGGATCGGCGAAGTCCGCTCGGGCCGCCGCCTGTTCCGCCTCGCGGACGCGGCGCAGTACCGCGCGAAGGCGGCGCGCGCGCCGAAGCCGGTGGTCGCGGGCCGCGAGGGCGCGGACGATCCGGTGGTCCGGCTCGCGGATTCGCGGGGCGCGCTGCCGGTGGGGGAGCGGCGGCGGTTCCGGGGGCGGGGGGCGTCGTAGGGCAGCTTGGGCATGCGGGGGCATGTTCATGATCGGTAGGGTGTGCGGCGCCCGAAGTACGGGCTGCGCGGTGCGCAAAGCCGCACAGGGGAGCGGACGTTGAGCGATCAGAGGTATGGGTATCCCGGGGCGGGGACGAATCCATACGGGGGTGCTGATCCGTACGCGGGGGCCGACCCGTACGCGCCTGCCGATCCGTACGCGGGGGCCGACCCGTACGCGCCTGCCGACCCGTACGCGGGGGCCGACCCGTACGCGCCCGCCGATCCGTACGCGGGGGCCGCCCCGCATCCGGGAGCGGATCCGTACGCGCCTGCCGACCCCTACGCAGGAGCCGACCCCTACGCGGGAGCCGACCCCTACGGGAATCAGCCGGGGTATCCCGTGCCGCCGGCGACGCGCCCCGTCCGCGGGGCCCGTGACGCCGCCGCCCAGCCGGTGAATCTCGCCCGCCGCTTCGGCACGCCGAACCGCCCCGGAGCCATCGAGGACCGGACGATCAGCGCGCTGCAGAGCGGGCGGACGCTGCTCGGGCTTGCCGCGACGCTGTGGCTGGTGTTCGCCTATCCGCTGCGGCAGGGGCGCGAGGAGTTCGTGCTCGGCAAGGTCGAGGATCTGCTCGTCGCCGCCGCGTTCGCGGTCGTGGCGATCCTCCTCGCGAGCGCCCTCTTCATCGGCTTCGCCCACTCCTCCCTGCGCCGCGTCTATCTGCGCCGCACCACCCAGCCGCTGGGTACGCTCCTTGCCCTCGCGGTGGGCGTCGGCGTGCTGTGGCTCTGCTGGCACGTGCTGCGCGAAGGCCTCGGACTCACCGACAACCAGGGGCCGTTCCTGCTGCGGCTCTTCTACTTCCTCCTCTCCTTCGCCGCCGGCCTGGCCGCGCTCGTAGGGATCCTGGTCGGCCTCCTCTACACGATCGCGCTGCTCGTCTACGCCGTGAACAGCTGCTTCCGCGCAGGCGCCATCCATGAACTCCTGCCGCCCGTCCTGTCCCCCGTACTGCTGTGGGGCCTGGCCGTCCTCCAGCTCTTCGACGACGCGGCGGTGGCCGCGCCGCCCGTGGTGCTCTACGCGTTCACGCTCGGGGCGCCGGTGTCGGTGACCCTGCTCTCGGTGTGGGAGATACGCAGGCTGCGCAGCCGGTACGGCGTCACGCTGCGGGGCGCGCTGGGGCGCGGATGAGGTGACCGCCGTCCCCGGGGCCACGGGGCGGTAAGAGGCTGAGACCGTACTCACCCGTGACAGGCGTCGATTCAATCCGTACGCTGCTGAATATGGATATGCACACCGTGGTCCTGGGGACGTCCGGGACAACCGCAGCGGACGTCATCGCCGTCGCGCGCGGCAACGCCCGCATCGAGCTGTCGGCCGAAGCCGTGACCGCCCTCGCCGCCTCGCGCGAGATCGTCGACGCGCTCGCGGCCAAGCCCGAGCCCGTCTACGGCGTCTCGACCGGCTTCGGAGCCCTCGCCACCCGGCACATCGGCCCCGACCTCCGCGCCCAGCTGCAGCGCAACATCGTCCGCTCGCACGCGGCCGGGATGGGCCCGCGCGTCGAGCGTGAGGTCGTGCGCGCGCTGATGTTCCTGCGGCTGAAGACGGTCTGTTCGGGGCGTACCGGCGTACGGCCCGAGGTCGCGCAGACCATGGCCGACGTGCTCAACGCGGGGATCACCCCCGTCGTGCACGAGTACGGCTCGCTCGGCTGCTCCGGCGACCTCGCGCCGCTCAGCCACTGCGCGCTGACACTGATGGGCGAGGGTGACGCCGAGGGCCCCGACGGCGAGCTGAAGCCCGCGGGCGAGCTGCTCGCCGCGCACGGCATCGTTCCCGTCGAGCTGCGCGAGAAGGAGGGCCTGGCCCTTCTCAACGGCACCGACGGCATGCTCGGCATGCTGATCATGGCGCTCGCCGACCTCGACGCCCTCTACAAGTCCGCGGACGTCACGGCGGCGCTGACGCTGGAGGCGCTGCTCGGCACCGACAAGGTCCTCGCGCCCGAGCTGCACGCCATCCGCCCGCATCCGGGCCAGGCCGCGTCCGCCGCCAACATGCTTGCCGTTCTTGCCGGTTCGGAGCTGACCGGCCACCACCAGGACGACGCGCCGCGCGTCCAGGACGCGTACTCGGTGCGGTGTGCGCCGCAGGTCGCGGGCGCGGGCCGGGACACGATGGCGCACGCGCGCCTGGTCGCCGACCGTGAGCTGGCCTCCGCCGTCGACAACCCGGTCGTACTCCCCGACGGCCGCGTCGAGTCGAACGGCAACTTCCACGGCGCTCCGGTCGCGTACGTCCTGGACTTCCTCGCCATCGCGGCGGCGGACCTGGGTTCGATCGCGGAACGCCGCACGGACCGCCTCCTCGACAAGAACCGCTCGCACGGTCTGCCGCCGTTCCTCGCGGACGACGCGGGCGTCGACTCGGGCCTGATGATCGCCCAGTACACGCAGGCGGCCCTGGTGAGCGAGATGAAGCGCCTCGCGGTGCCGGCGTCGGCCGACTCGATCCCGTCCTCCGCCATGCAGGAGGACCACGTGTCGATGGGCTGGTCGGCGGCGCGCAAACTCCGCACGGCGGTCGACAACTTGACCCGCATCGTCGCGATCGAGCTGTACGCGGCGACCCGGGCGATCGAACTCCGCGAGGGCCTGACGCCGGCGCCCGCGAGCCGTGCGGTCATCGAGGCGGTGCGCAAGGCGGGCGTCGAGGGCCCGGGACCGGACCGCTTCCTCGCCCCTGACCTGGCGGCGGCGGACGAGTTCGTCCGCTCCGGCGGGGTGGTCGAGGCGGCCGAGGGAGTCACGGGCCCGCTGGCGTAGCGGCACCCGTTTCCGCCGGGCCGGTGCCGATCAAGCACCGGCCCGGCGAAGCCCGCTCAGTAAGCCAGGCCCCGCCGGTCCCTGCGTACCGAGTACGCGATGAATCCCGCCCCCAGGCCCAGGAACGCCGTTCCGCCGATCACGTACGGAGTCGTGTCGACGCCCGTGCCCGTGTCAGCCAGGCGGGCGTCTGCCGTGGTGGTCTCCGCGTGCGTGGCCCGGTGCTGCTGCTCGCCGGGGGCGGCGGCCGTGGTCCGCTTCGCAGGGGATTCGTGGCCCGTCGCGTCCGCGGAGGGGATGAAGCACAGGGCGCCTAGCAGGGCCCCCGCGGCTGAGGCGGTCAGCAGCGATCGACGTGCGGACACGGAATCGGATCCCCCTTGTGGCGCTGGCGAATTGGCCGTGTGGGGCGATGGTAGTGAAAGGGATGGCTCGCGGGAAAGTCGCGGGGGCGAGGGGTCGGTGCGGGTCGTACGCTCCGGAGCATGAGCACAGATGAGACATCACGTTTTGTACGGCTTCGCGTCGAGCTGGTCGTCGAGATCGACGACTCCGGCGAGCTGGCCAAGTCCGCACTGAGCCGCATCGCGGAGGACGAGCACATGCCCGCCGAGGAGCGGCTGCACGCCGAGGCGGCCGTCAAGGAGGACGACGCGGAGGCGCTCGCCTATCTGGTCGACCCCTTCGACCTGGTCAGCCAGGTGCCGGGAGTGGAACTCTCGCAGGCCTCCTGGAGCAGCGAGCAGATCGAGTACGACCCCGATTCGCCGGATTGGGACCCGGACGAGGATGATGACGACGACGAGGGCGGCGTAGGCGGCCGGGGGCTGTAGCAGAGGGACGGATCGAAGCCGGAGAGGCTGATCCGGAACCGAAGACCCCGGGTGGCAACCGCCGCCCGGGGTTCTGTCGTCTCAGGAGTGCACGGCTGTTACCGGTGCTCTCGCGCGACGTGGTGTTCCCCACACAATCGGCGGTAGTGGAACGGGACGTACCGGGCAGGACGTTATGGGGGGTTACGGGGACTCTCGGCGTTCTTGGCGTGGTTGGGGATTCGGCAACGATGGAGAAGCGTGTGATGACGGACAGTAGGCGGCTGCGCGGTAGGCGCAAGGGGCTCGCGGCCGTGTCCGCCCTGGTCGGCGGCGTTCTGGTGCTCTCGGCCTGCAGCAGCGACGACGGTGGCGACGGCGCCGAAGGCACCAAGGAGTCGCAGAACCAGGTCGACGAGGCGGCGGCCAAGAAGTCGTCCGACGCCGACATCAAGATCGCGCCCAAGGACGGGTCCGACAACGCGAGCATCAACAATGCCGCCAAGGTGACCGTGCGCGACGGCTCGCTGACGGACGTCGAGATGACGACCGAGGCCGGTACGGCCGTCGAGGGGCAGATAGCTGCCGACAAGAAGAGCTGGAAGCCCAGCGGGCAGCTCGAGCGCGCGACGACGTACAAGATCACCGCCACCGCCAAGGACTCCGAGGGCCGCAAGGCGCACGAGAACTCGAAGTTCACGACGGTCTCGCCGGCCAACAGCTTCATCGGGAACTTCACGCCCGAGGACGGGTCCACGGTCGGTGTGGGCATGCCGGTGTCGATCAACTTCGACAAGGCGATCACCAACAAGAAGGACGTCCAGTCCAACATCAAGGTGTCGTCCAGCAGTGGCCAGGAAGTCGTCGGGCACTGGTTCGGGGACAACCGGATCGACTTCCGGCCCGAGAAGTACTGGCAGGGCAACTCCACGGTCACCATGAAGCTGTCCCTGGACGGCGTCGAGGGCGCGGACGGCGTCACCGGCGTCCAGGAGAAGACGGTCACGTTCAAGATCGGGCGCAACCAGGTCTCCATCGTCGACGCCAAGACGAAGACGATGAAGGTCATGCGGGACGGCAAGGTCGTCAAGACCATCCCGATCTCCGCGGGCTCCCCGGAGAACAAGACGTACAACGGCCAGATGGTGATCTCCGAGAAGTTCAAGGAGACCCGGATGAACGGCGCGACGGTCGGCTTCACGGACGACGACGGCAAGGGCGAGTACGACATCAAGGACGTGCCGCACGCCATGCGCCTGTCGAACTCGGGCACGTTCATCCACGGCAACTACTGGGGCGCGAAGTCCATCTTCGGCGGCGCCAACACCAGCCACGGGTGTGTCGGTCTGGAAGACGCCAAGGGTGCGGGCGACAAGGGCACTCCGGGCGCCTGGTTCTACGACAACTCGATGATCGGTGACGTCGTGGACGTCCGGAACACCGGCGACAAGACCGTTCAGCCGGACAACGGCTTCAACGGCTGGGTCATGGACTGGGCGGAGTGGAAGGCCGGCTCCGCCGTCTAGGAGCCCCGCCCTCCCCGCGCAACGTAAGCGGCCCGCACCCCTCAACAGGGGTGCGGGCCGCTGTCGTTGGGCTTCTCATCGTTCTCTTATGCCGCCCTTATCCGTTCATCACCGTGCGTACCTACTTTCACGCACATGTTCTTCACCTATCTGAGGCGCGAGCTGCGCCGCCGCAGAAAAGCGGCCCTCGTCGTGGCCTCCGGACTCGCGCTCGGCATCGCGCTCGTCATCGTCGTCAGCTCCGTGTCGTCCGGCATGAAGCAGGCGCAGGGCAAGGTTCTTGAATCCCTCTACGGGCTCGGCACCGACATGACCGTGACCAAGGCGGCCACCCCGTCCGAGGGAGGGAGCGGGCGGCCACGGTTCAAGTTCGACGCCAAGGGCGAGGGCGACGAGGAGCAGAGCAGTGACCGGGTGATGGTCCAGGGCTTCCAGACGCTGGCCTCGTCGACCGTCGCCGAGGTCGGCCGGCAGGACGGTGTCGCGGACGCCGTCGGCGGGCTGAGCCTGCAGGTCATGAAGGTCGACGGGCGGTTCAAGCAGGGCGAGTTCGAGCAGGCGCCCGGTGGCTCGGGCGGCGGGGCACAGCCGCCCGGCGGCGGCACGGATCAGCAGCAGGGCGAGGTGCGCGGTGGCGGCGCCGACTTCGACGTCGACTCCTACAGCGTCTACGGCACCGACGTCGGCAAGCTTGACCTGGGCCCGCTGACCTCCTCCAAGATCAGCAAGGGGCGTACGTTCACGGGGTCGGAGGCCAATTCCAAGGTGGCCGTCGCCGATGCCTCGTACGCCAAGGAGAAGAAGCTCGCCGTGGGGGACACGGTCACGATCTCCGGGACGAAGATCAAGGTCGTCGGTATCGCGACGCCCGACAGCGGGGGCGCCGCCGCCAATCTCTACGTCCCGCTCAAGCGCGCGCAGACCCTCGCCGACGCGAAGGACAAGATCACGACGGTGTACGTCAAGGCGGCGGACTCGCAGCAGATCGGCGCCGTCAAGAGCGCCATCCAGAAGAACATCCCCGGTACGACGGTGACGACTTCCGCCGATCTCGCCGACACCGTCTCGGGCTCCCTGTCCACCGCGTCCGACCTCGCGTCCAGCGTCGGCAAGTGGCTGTCGATCGCCGTGCTCGTCGCGGCGTTCCTGGTGGCCGGACTGCTCACCTCCTCCGCCGTCAGCCGCCGCGTACGGGAGTTCGGCACCCTGAAGGCGCTCGGCTGGAAGAGCGGCCGGGTCACCCGGCAGGTCGTCGGCGAGGCAGTCGTCAACGGCCTTGTCGGGGGTGCGCTCGGCATTGCCGTCGGACTCGGTGGCGCGTATGTGGTCACGGCGATCAGTCCCACCCTGACGGCCGAACTCGGGTCAGGCGGCGGGCAGTCGGGCGGCGGTCTCATGCGGGCCGGCGGCCCCGGCGGGCCCGGTGACGCCCTCGGCCAGTCGGCGTCCAAGGCGCTCGACATCTCGCTGACGGCGCCGGTCGGCACCACCACCATCGCGCTCGCCGTCGGCCTCGCCGTGGCCGGCGGGCTCATCGCGGGCGCCTTCGGCGGGTGGCGTGCCTCGCGGCTGCGGCCCGCGGACGCCCTGCGCCGCGTCGAGTAGGCGGCCGAGCCGCACCGCTCAAGGCCGCCAACCCCCTTACGTATCGCAGGAGTCACACCATGTATCAGCTCAAGGGCGTCACCAAGCAGTACCGAAAGGGCAGGGCGATCGTCGACGCGCTCGCCGGGGTCGACCTGGCCATCGGTGACGGTGACCGGCTCGTCATCCAGGGCCCGACGGGCGGCGGCAAGTCCACGCTCCTGCAGATGCTCGGCGGTCTCGACCGGCCGACGTCCGGCAGTGTCGAGCTCGACGGGGTCGATCTGGCCGCGCTGCCCGAGGCGCGGCTCACCAAGGTCCGCGCCGAGTCGATCGGTTTTGTTTTCCAGTCCTTCAACCTCATCCCCACGCTCAGCGCCCAGGAGAATGTCGAGACGGCGCTCGTCCCGCTGGGGCTCGGCGCCGCCGACCGGCGTGAACGCGCCGCCGACGCGCTGGATTCGGTGGGCCTCGGTGAGCGCCGCAGCCATCTGCCCGCCGAGCTCTCCGGCGGTCAGCAGCAGCGCGTCGCCATCGCCCGCGCCCTGGTCAAGCGGCCCAAGGTGCTGCTCGCCGACGAGCCGACCGGCAACCTCGACGAGTCGATGCGCGACGAGATCATGGAGCTGCTCGAAGGGCTGTGGGAGGAGCACGGCCTGACGTTCGTGATGGTCACGCACGACAGCGCGATCGCCCGGAAGGCGCCGCGCCTCGCGACCATCCGGGGCGGGCGGATCAAGGTCACGGAGCGGGCCGGTTCATAGGCCGTGGCGCAGGGCCGGTTCATAAGCCCCGGTAATCGTCAACTCATCACTTCTGACGCACTATTGAGCAGATGTTCGACCCTGGGCAATACTTCCTCGTCCAGGGGCGGGAGCCCCTTTGACCTCCAGGGGGAGACTTGCGCCGAAAAGTGAAGAGAGCTTACGGGGCCACGATCGCCACAGCGGCGGCCGTGGCCCTCGCCGCGGGCATGACCAGCCCGGCATCGGCGGCGAAGCAGGAGGAGCAGGCGGCGGACGCTCGGCCGTCGGGAGCGTCGGCCGCGCAGCCCGTCGCAGGGCAGACCGCGCACCGCATCACGCTGATCACCGGCGATCGCGTCGCCGTCGACGCGAAGGGCCGCGTGACCGGCTTCGAGCGGGCGAAGGGGCGGGAGCGGATACCCGTACTGACCAAGCGCGTCGGCGGGCACACGCTGGTGATCCCGGCCGACGCACAGCGTCTGATCACCACTGGCAAGCTCGACCAACGTCTGTTCGACGTCACCGAGTTGAGCAAGAAGGACAACCGCAGGGCCCAGCAGAAGGGGCTCAAGCTGATCGTCGGCTACAAGGGTGCCGCCGCCGGGGCCAGGTCGGATGTGCGGGCCGCCGGTGACACGACCGTTCGCCGGACCCTGAAGACCCTGAACGCCGACGCCATCACGACCCCGAAGCAGGACGCGGCCGACCTGTGGTCCGCGCTCGTCTCGGGGAAGGGCGACGCCACCGCCTCCGGTGTCAGCCGCGTCTGGCTCGACGGCGTACGCAAGGCGAGCCTCGACAAGAGCGTGCCGCAGATCGGCGCCCCGAAGGCGTGGGCCGCCGGGTTCGACGGCAAGGGCGTCAAGGTCGCCGTCCTGGACACCGGCGTGGATGCCACCCACCCGGACCTCAAGGACCAGGTGACCGCCGAGAAGAACTTCACGTCGTCCACGGACGCCAAGGACCGCTACGGCCACGGCACGCACGTCGCCTCCATCGCGGCGGGCACGGGCGCCAAGTCCGGCGGCAAGTTCAAGGGCGTGGCGCCCGGTGCCACGCTCCTGAACGGCAAGGTCCTCGACGACGGCGGCTCCGGTGACGACTCCGGGATCATCGCCGGCATGGAGTGGGCGGCCGACCAGGGCGCCGACATCGTCAACCTCAGCCTCGGCGGCGGCGACACCCCCGGCGTCGACCCGCTCGAAGCCGAGGTGAACAAGCTCTCCGCCGAGAAGGGCATCCTCTTCGCGATCGCCGCGGGCAACGACGGGTCGCCCGGCAGCGTCGGCTCGCCCGGCAGTGCGGACGCGGCGCTCACCGTCGGCGCGGTCGACGACAACGACAAGCTGGCGGACTTCTCCAGCCAGGGCCCGCGCGTCGGCGACGGCGCCATCAAGCCCGACGTGACGGCCCCCGGCGTGGACATCACCGCGGCCGCCGCTCCCGGCAGCATCATCGAGAAGGAGGTCGGCCAGAAGCCCGAGGGCTATCTGACGATCTCCGGTACGTCGATGGCGACCCCGCACGTCGCGGGCGCCGCCGCCCTGCTGAAGCAGCAGCACCCGGACTGGACGTACGCGGAGCTCAAGGGCGCGCTCACCGCGTCCACGAAGGGCGGCAAGTACACGCCGTTCCAGCAGGGTTCGGGACGCATAGCCGTCGACAAGGCCATCAAGCAGTCGGTCGTCGCCGAGCCGGTCTCCGTCAGCTTCGGCACGCAGGCGTGGCCGCACACCGACGACAAGCCGGTCACCAAGAAGGTGACGTACAAGAACCTCGGCAAGGAGGACGTCACCCTCGATCTCGCGGTGACGGCCACCAACCCCAAGGGCGCCCCGGCCCCGGCCGGCTTCTTCAAGCTGGGCGCGAAGACCGTGAAGGTCCCCGCGGGCGGCACGGCCGCGGTCGACCTGACCGCCGACTCCAAGCTGGGCGGGACCATCGACGGCGCGTACTCCGCGTATGTCGTGGCGACCGGCGGCGGGCAGTCCGTGCGCACGGCGGCCGCCGTCGAGCGCGAGGTCGAGTCGTACGAGCTGACCCTGAAGCACATCGGGCGCGACGGGCAGGCGCCGAAGTACTACGACAGCGACCTGGAGGGTGTCTCCGGGCTCGCCACCGACAAGTCCTTCAACCCGTTCGACGCGTCGGGCACGGTCAAGCTCCGTGTCCCCAAGGGCGGTTACCTGCTCAACACGAGTATGTTCGCCGACCCGGCCGACTTCACCAAGGGCGCCGACTGGATCGCCCAGCCGAAGCTGAGCGTCACCAAGGACACCACGGTGACGCTGGACGCCCGCAAGGCGAAGCCGGTCGACATCACGGTCCCGTCGGCGGACGCCAAGTCCTTCTTCGCGTCGCCCGACTACACGGTCGACACGGCCCGCGGCAGCTACTCCTTCGGGTGGTGGCTCGACTCGTACACCGACTTCCGCACCGCGCACCTGGGTCCGCAGGTCACCGACGGCTCACTGCACCAGCAGTGGGACGGGCACTGGACCAAGGGTGACGACGCCGAGTACGACACCGTGCTCGGGGGCAAGGTCAAGCAGGTCGCCACGGGTTACACCAAGCACTTCAAGGCGTCCGAACTGGCCACGGTGAAGGTGAACATGGGCGCCTCGGCCAAGGGCAAGAAGGGCACGATCAGTGCCCTGGGCAACCTGCCCGGCAGCTCGGGCGGCTCCGCGATCAGCGTTCCGCAGCCGCTTCCCGGCACCCGGACGGTGCATCTGTCCACGGCCGACGACGTGAAGTGGAGCATGGACTTCGAGCAGCAGGCCGGGGTCGACCCGGACGGCTGGCCGATCCTCGACGCGGTCTACTCACTGGGCGCCGGGCAGAAGTTCGCGGGCGGCAAGAGCTACGAGAAGACGTTCAACACGGCCGTCTTCGGTCCCCGTATCGGCGGCGAGTTCGGCGTCACCCGCAAGGGCAACGAGATCGGCGGGTATCTGCCGCTGTTCGCCGACGGCAAGACACACGCGGGCTCCTCGCTCTACTCCTCGGTGAAGACCACCCTGTACAAGGGCTCCACCAAGATCGGCGAGAACGAGGACCCGCTGGTCGGCGGCGCCACCTTCAAGGTTCCGGCGGCGGAGGCCGAGTACAGGTTGTCGACGTCCGTGAAGCGCAGCGTCAAGGTGGCCGCGGCCTCCACGCGCATCGACGCGAGCTGGACGTTCCGCTCCAAGAAGGCCGACAACGCGAAGCTGCCGGTCTCCACGGCGCGGTTCGCCCCGGCGGTCGACCTGAGCAGCAAGGCGGCGGCCGGACAGACCCAGTCCGTGCCGGTGACGGTGCAGGGCGCTGCGTCCGGCTCGAACCTCAAGTCCCTTGCGGTGTACGTGTCGTACGACTACGGCCGGACCTGGGAGAAGGCCACCGTCAGCGGCGGCAAGATCAAGGTCAAGAACCCGGCCGCGGGCAAGGGGATCTCCTTCCACGCCAAGATCGCGGACAAGAAGGGGAACAAGTCGACGGTGTCGATCTACAACGCGTTCTACGGCAAGTGAGCTAAGCGCCCCACGGCCCGTCCGTATCTGCGGGCGCGTCGTGGCTGGTCGCGCAGTTCCCCGCGCCCCTTCGGGGCGCAGCCACCGCGGCGCCGAACGGACTGTCGATCACGTATCGCCAGTGGCCGTCGGCGCCGCGCCTCGCCACGTCCGTGGCGGTGGACCGCACGACGCCCTCGATCTCCCAGTCGACGACGAGCAGCGCGATGTCGCCGGAGACGTGGACATGGCGCGGGTGCACCGAGATCGGCAGGCCGATCGCGAGGAACGGGCCGTTCTCCTTCGCGATGTCCGCGAGGCCGTGCACCGCGTCCCCCGACTCCGGCACGAAGGCGGCGCCCTCCTCGTACAGCTCGTGCACCGCCTGGGGATCCCCGCTGTTGAACCGGGCGGCGAATGCCGCCGGAATGTCCTCGGGGCGGGTGGGAAGTGCCATCGCCGACATGTGTAACCCTCCTGGAATGGACGGGAGCGGACCGGTGCCGGCAACAGTAGGAGGCGTCCTCGTGACTCACCGAACGGTAAGCCAGGGGGTGGACCAGGGGCTTCCCGACGACCCCAGGGCGCGGGTCACGGCGCCCACGCCCGCCTGCCCCGTGGAGATCACCCTCGCCGCCCTGCGCGGCCGCTGGACCACCTTGATCGTCCGCGAACTTCTGCGGGCGGACTCCTACGCGTACAGCGAACTCGCCTCCACACTCCCTGAGTTGTCGGACAAGGTACTGACCGAGCGGCTCTCCCAGCTGGTCTCCGCGGGTGTCGTCCTGCGCACCCGCACACCCGGCTGGCCCCCCACGGTCAGTTATGAACTCACTCCCCACGGCAGAGAACTGGGCCCGGTCCTGCAAGCGCTGTGGGACTGGGGAGCACGCGTGCCGGCACCATCCACCACAGAGGAAGCCGACGTCACATGACCGCCCACACCGTCGAGTACATCCGCTACCGCATCCCGCCCGAGCGTTCCGCCGATTTCCTCGCCGCGTACACCCGCGCCGCGGTCCCCCTGGCCGCCGCCCCGCAGTGCGTCGATTACGAACTCACCCGCTGCGAGGAGGACTTCGAGCACTACATCCTGCGCATCACCTGGACGTCGACCAAGGACCACCTGGAGGGCTTCCGGGGCTCGGAGCTCTTCCGTGACTTCTTCGCGGAGATCCGGCCGTACGTCGAGAACATCGAGGAGATGCGCCACTACACACCCACCGCCGTGCGCGGGACGGGCGCCTCGACGCCGACGCTCTACACGTGGGCGGGCGGAGAGGAGAAGTTCGAGCGCCTGACGGAGATCTTCTACGAGAAGGTCCTCAAGGACGAGCTTCTCGCGCCGCTCTTCGAGGGCCTGCCCGCCGAGCACGCCCGGCACGTAGCCCAGTGGCTCGGCGAGGTCTTCGGCGGCCCCGCCGCCTACTCGCAGGAGCACGGCGGCCACTCCCACATGGTCGGCAAGCACCTCGGCAAGGGCATCACCGAGCCGCAGCGCCGCCGCTGGGTCAACCTGATGCAGGACGCGGCGGACGACGCGGGTCTGCCGACGGACGCCGAGTTCCGGTCCGCCTTCGTCGCCTACGTCGAGTGGGGCACCCGCCTCGCGCTCTACTTCTCGGGGCCGGACGCGACCCGCCCCACCGACCAGCCCGTGCCGCTGTGGAACTGGGGAGCGGCGCCGCCCTACCAGCCGTGAAGCCGCCTCTTGTCGGAGCGGGGCGGGCGCCTACTTCCCGGTGCCCGCCCCGGCCCGCGTCGCGTCCGCTCCCCAGCTGGCGAGCAGGCGCAGCGCGTCGGCCGACGCCGAGTCCGGCTCCGCGTGGTAGGTGACCAGTGACTGATCGTGGTCGTCGGGCAGCCGCAGCGTCTCGAACGAGAGCGTGAGCTCGCCCACCAGGGGATGGCGCATGCGCTTGCTGCCGTGCCCCTTCTCCTTCACGTCATGCGTGGCCCACAGGCTTCGGAACTCCTCGCTCTTCACGGAGAGCTCGCCGACCAGGGCGGAGAGCTGCGGATCGTTCGGATAGCAGCCCGCGTCCATCCGCAGGAAGGCCACGATGTCCGTCGCCTTCTGCTCCCAGTCCACGAACAGCTCGCGCGACGCGGGGTGCAGGAAACAGATCCGCGCCCAGTTCCGCTCCTCCTGCGGCAGAGCGCCCCAGTCGCCGAAGAGCGCGGCCGCCATGCGGTTCCAGCCGAGGATGTCCGAGCGGCGGCCCACCACATAGGCGGGTACGCCGTCCATCGCGTCCATCAGGTGCCGCAGCGCGGGCCGCAGCTGCTGGGGGCGGGCGGCCCGCTTCTTCTTGTGCTGCTTGGGCTTGGCCAGATGGGTCAGATGGGCGTGCTCGGCGTCCGTGAGGCGCAGGGCGCGGGCGATCGCGTCCAGGACCTCGCCCGAGACGTTGCGGCCGTTGCCCTGCTCCAGACGCGTGTAGTACGCGACGGAGACCCCGGCGAGCTGCGCCAGCTCCTCACGGCGCAGACCCGGCACCCGCCGGTGCCGCCCGAAGTTCGGCAGGCCGACGTCCTCGGGCTGCAGCCGGGCCCTGCGGGTGCGCAGGAACTCGCTGAGCTCGGCGCGCCCGTCGAGGGGCTCGGGGGCGGGGGCGTGCGGGGGCTGCCCGGCGTCGGCGTTCATGTACTCCAGTATCCGGGGTCGTAGGCATACGAGCCTGTCCCCGCCAGTAGTAGGACCACTGGACGTAGGCAGAGCTGTGACCTGGGTAGATGTCCGCGACGCTGGCACGGTTGACGACATGACCGCACAGACCAGCACCTCCGGCACCACCACCGTTTCCGCTTACGCCGCACCGTCCGCCAAGGCCCCCCTGGAGCGGACCACCATTCCGCGCCGCCCGGTGGGCGCGACCGACGTACTGATCGACATCAAGTACGCGGGCATCTGTCACTCGGACATCCACCAGGCGCGCGACGGCTGGGGCGAGGGCATCTTCCCGATGGTCCCGGGGCATGAGATCGCCGGTGTCGTCACCGAGGTCGGCTCCGCCGTCACCAAGTTCGCCGTGGGCGACCGCGTCGGCGTCGGCTGCATGGTCGACTCCTGCCGCGAGTGCGAGAACTGCAAGGCGGGCCTCGAGCAGCACTGCCTCAAGGGCAACGTCGGCACGTACAACGCCATCGGCAAGGACGGCGAGCCCACCTACGGCGGCTACTCCACGCATGTCGTCGTCGACGAGGCCTTCACCGTCCGCATCCCCGACGGCCTGTCCCTCGACGAGGCCGCGCCGCTGCTGTGCGCGGGCATCACCACGTACTCGCCGCTCAAGCACTGGGGCGCGGGCCCGGGCAAGAAGGTCGCCGTGATCGGCCTCGGCGGCCTCGGCCACATGGGCGTCAAGATCGCGCACGCGCTCGGCGCGGAGGTCACCGTCCTCTCGCAGTCGCTGCGCAAGAAGGACGACGGCCTGAAGCTGGGCGCCGACCACTACTACGCAACCAGCGACCCGAAGACGTTCGAGGAGCTGGCAGGCTCCTTCGACGTGATCCTCTCCACCGTGTCCGCGCCGCTGGACTTCGGCGCGTACCTGGGCCTGGTCAAGACGGGCGGCGCCCTGGTGAACGTGGGCGCCCCCGAGGAGCCCATCGCCCTCAACCTGTTCTCCCTGATCGGCGGCAACAAGACCCTCGCCGGTTCGATGATCGGCGGCATCGCCGAGACCCAGGAGATGCTCGACTTCTGCGCGGTGCACGGGCTCGGCGCCGAGATCGAGATCATCGACGCCGACCAGATCAACGAGGCGTACGAGCGCGTCATCAACTCCGAGGTGCGCTACCGCGTCGTGATCGACACCGCCACGATCTGAGGCCGCGGGCCGCGGCCGGCATTGCCCCGGGTGTCATCGACGGCGTGGGCGCGCCCCGGCAGGATCGGATCCATCGAGATCCATCGAACCGATCCGCACGGAACGCGTCCGGGCCGCCGTCCGCGACTGGTACGAGTCGGCGGCCTACCAGGAGTTCCTCCCCCTGCGCACCCGCCACATCGAGGGCGAGGCGAGCATCGCCGACGCTGCTAGATCGGTGCCGGTGTGTGGACCAGCAGCGAGCCGGGCGCGGTGCCGGTCGAAGCGGCCGGGGTGAGCAGGGTGACCAGATATGTCAACTGCCGCTCTTCTCTTGTCACTTCGATCGTACGAGGAGCGAATCCGCCCACCGAGCGGCACGCCCACCAGTGCGCGAGGTCCGGTCGCGTGGCGTGCAGGCGCTCCGTGAGGGCGCGTACCCCCTCGTCGCCGGGGAGGGTGTCCGCGTGGGCGCGGAAGTGCCGGTGCAGGTCCTGCGCGAAGGGCTCCCAGGCGGGCAGCAGACGCTGGTGGTCCGGGTCGTCGATGAGCAGGAGCAGCAGGTTGCGCCGGTCGGCGGGCAGGCGGCCGGGGTCGGGCCACAGCGTGCTGTACGCGGTGTTCCACGCCGTGATGGTGAGGTCGGGGGCGAGCACCAGGGCGGGCGAGTCCGGCCAACCGGCGATCATCGTACGGAGGTTGTCGTGCTCGGGGGCGTCGGCTGGGGCCGCATCGGCGGAGGTGCGCGGCGGCGCGTACCCCGCGAGGGCAAGGACATGGCGGTGCGCGTCACCGTCGAGGCGGAGGGTGCGGCTCACCGCGTCGAGCACCTGCCGCGAGGTGTCCACACGGCCCTGCTCAAGCCAGGTGTACCAGGCGACCCCGACCCCGGAGAGCGCGGCGACCTCCTCGCGGCGCAGCCCCGGGGTGCGACGGCGCGCGGTGACGGGAAGCCCGACCGCCTCCGGCGCGAGGCGCTCGCGGTGCGCCCGCAGGAACGTGCCCAACTCGCCACGCCGGGCGGTCTCTTCGGCGGTGGTGGTCATGGATGCAGCGTAAATCCGGTCCTGCCGATCCTGATACTCCTGGTCACCCCATCATCGCCGTACTGGTTGCGGGCGGCGCGGCCCGCGAGCCTGAACGCATGACGAAGAGCCCTGAACGCGAACACCCCTCCGACGGCGCCGTCATGTGGCGCCGCTCCACCGACTCCTCGGACCTGACCGAGCCCCGCACCTTCGTACGGGTCTTCACGGGCCCCGGCACCCTGGAGTCCGTCACCGCCTTCTACGAGCAACTCCTGGGCGTGGAGCGGGACATGTGGTTCACGTACCCCGATCTGCGTCTCGGCCTCGCGGCGGTCGGCGGCTTCCTTCTCATCGAGGGCACGGACGAGAGCGTCGCGCCCTTCCGGGCCACGGCGGGCACGCTCCTCGTGGACAGCGCGCAGAAGTATCTCGACCGCCTGACGGCCGCGGGCGCCGAGATCACCGACCCCCTGAAGCCGGTGCCGACCGGCGCGGGATTCAGCGCGCGGCACCCCGACGGGACGATGGTCGAGTACGTCGAGCACCGCCCGGCCCCGGACGGGCGATAGGGCCTCGCGAGTGGCCGGATGTCGCCTCGGGCCGCGGCCCTAGTCCGCATTGCGCACCAGGTGGGGGGTCGTGTGGCCGATGCCGGGAGGCCTGCGCGGGCCTAGTGTCGAAGATGTCGGCAAGGGCACTTCAGACACAGAAAGAGGTCGAGCAATGTCCATCGAACTGAACCACACCATCGTCGTCGCCAAGGACAAGAAGGCGTCCGCGCAGTTCCTGGCCGACATCCTCGGCCTCGAAGTCGGCCCCCAGTACGGCCCCTTCTTCCCCGTCACCATCCCCAATGGCGTAACGCTGGACTACTACGAGGGCGACGGGGACCCGTTCGTCCCTCAGCACTACGCCTTCCTGGTCTCCGAGGACGAGTTCGACACCATTTTCGCGCGGATCAAGGCGGCAGGCCTGACCTACTGGGCGGACCCGTATCACAAGATCGAAAACGAGATCAACACCAACGACGGCGGCCGGGGCACGTACTTCGACGACCCGAACGGCCACAAGCTGGAGATCCTTACCAGGCCGTACGGGAGCGGGCAGTAGGGCCCCGAAGGGGCGCGGGGAACTGCGCGAGCAACCACGATGCACCCGCAGGTACGAACGTGACATCCCGCAGGCCGCCTAGTCCGAGGTCTCCGACAGAAAGTCAAGGACGAGCGGGGTCGCCACCCCCGCGAACTCCTCGAAGTACGCATGCCGCGCCCCCGCGAGAAGCCGCATCCGCGCCCCCGGGATGCGCTCGGCGAGCAGGGGCGCGTTGGCGGTCGGGTTGAACACATCGTCCGTGCCGTGCACGACGAGCGTCGGCGCCGCGATCCGCGGCAGCGCGTCCCAGGCGTCATGCCGGGCGCTGGCCCGCAGATGGCGGCGGCGCGCGTGCGGGGGCATGGCCGGGTCGCCGAGGGTGTGGAACACCGCCCCCTCACCCTGCCGGGCGATCCAGCCGGGCGTGTACATCAGCTCCAGGAGGGCGCGGCGCGCGGCACGGCCATCGGCCTGGGTGAGGGCGGCGCGCACCTCGGGCCCGCGCTCGACGCCGTGCGGCGCCCCCGGGGACGTACACCCGAGGACGAGCCGGTCGACCCTCCCGGGATGGTCGGCGGCCAGCCATTGCGCGACGCGGCCGCCCATCGACGTGCCGTACACATGCGCGCGGTCGATGCCCGCATGATCGAGTACGGCGACGACGTCGCGGGCGAAGCCGGGCGTGCTGTACGTGTCGGTGTCGGGGCGGCCGCTCTCGCCGGTGCCGCGCCAGTCGAGCACGACGGTCCGGTGCGCGGCGGCGAAGCCGTCCCGCACCGGGTCCCACCAGCGGCGGCTGTTGGACTGGCCGCTCAGCAGGACCAGGGGCCGGCCGGAGCCGTGGACTTCGTAGTGCAGGGCGGTGCCGTCGGCGGCTTGGGCGAAGGGCATGGGGAAACGTAATCACACGGTCCCTTAGACCCTCTTAGACCTCGATCACACGGTCCCCTTAGGCCCCCGCCCCTAGGGTGCCGGAATGATCGGGACACCCATCGAGGTACCGGAGGGCTTCGCCGCGAGCACCGTCCAGCGGGAGGGCGGGCGCGGCCGCGCATGGCTCGCGACGCTGCCGGAGCTTGCCGACGAGCTGCTCCGGCGCTGGGACTGCGTACCGACCGACCCGGTGACCCACGGGCAGGTCGGCATCATCGTCCCCGTGCGGCGGCGCCAGGACGACACGCCCGCCGTACTGAAGATCTCCTTCCCGCACCCCGGCAACGTCCACGAGCCGGACGCCTTCGCGGTGTGGGCGGGCCGGGGCGCCGTCCGCCTCCACGAACGGGACGACGCACGGTTCGCGATGCTCGTCGAGCGGGCGGGCCCCGGCTCGCTCGCCGATGTGCGGGATGCCGAGGAGGCCCTGACGGCGGCGGGACTCCTCGCACGCCGGCTGGCCGTTCCCGCGCCGGCGGAACTGCCCCGGATGAGCGCCCGCTGCGGCGCGTGGGAGCAGGAACTGCGCGACAACGACACGAAGTTGGGCTCACCGCTCGCCTCCCGCGTGCTCGAAGCCGCGATCGGCACCCTGCGCGAACTGGGACCGGACCAGCCGGACACCCTCATCCACGGCGACCTGCACGTCGGCAACGTACTGAAGGGCGAGCGCGAACCCTGGCTGGCCATCGACCCCAAGGGGTACGCGGGCGACCCGGCGTACGACGCGATCACGCTGCTCCACCACCGCTTCGAGGACCTGCTCACCGCCACCGACCCCAAGGCGGCCGTTCTGCACCGCCTCGCCGTCTTCTCCGACGCGGCCGGGGTCGAACGGGAGCGGTCCCGCCGATGGACGCAGGCCAGGGCGGTGACCATGGCGTACTGGGGGCGGCTGCACGGTGACCCGCAGTGGCGGGTGATGGCGGCGGACGGCCTGGCGGAGGCGCTGGTGTAGAGGTGAGCTCCGCTCGGCACCCTGATTTCGCCGGGGGCAGAACGCTGATCACTTCCCCATACTCGCGTGGCTCCTACCCTGAAGAGGTGAGCAGCGAAGAGCGGAACCACCAGTCGGAGCAGGCCCCGCCGAACGAGCAGCAGGCCCCGCCGAGCGAGCAGCGGGCCCGCGTCATCCCGTTGCGCCCGCGCCCGCAGACAGCGGGTCGGACCCGCCCGGGAGCCGCCCCCGTACGCACAACTCCCGTATTCCCGGCGGCAAAAGAGCCCCTGTGGCGGGACGTCGTCGGTGACGTGCTGCGCCGCGAGCGCCTCGCCCAGGAACGTACGCTCAAGGATGTCGCCGAGGCGGCCCGCATCTCGATGCCGTACCTCTCCGAACTGGAGCGCGGCCGCAAGGAGGCTTCCTCCGAAGTCCTCGCGGCCGGCGCCCGCGCGCTCGGCCTGAGCCTGGCGGACCTTCTCTCCCTGGCCCAGACCGAGTTGACCCGCCACGCCCAGCCGACGACGCGCCCGCGCCAGGGAGACATCCGCCTTGCCGCATAGGGCAGTTACGCGTTGGCGAACAGACTGCGCCGACTGAGCACCTCATCGGCAAGTCCGTACGCCACCGCCTCCTCGGCGGTGAACACCTTGTCGCGGTCCATGTCCGCACGCAGCGTGGCGACATCGTGCCCCGAGTGCCGGGACAGCACGTCCTCCACCTGCGAGCGGATCCGCATCATCTCCTTGGCCTGGAGAGCGAGATCGGAGACCGTCCCCTGCTGCCCGCCGCTCGCGGGCTGCCCGAGCAGCACACGCGAGTGCTCGAGCACGAACCGCCGCCCGGGATCGCCCCCGGCGAGCAGCACGGCGGCGGTGGAGGCGGCCTGCCCGACGCAGAAGGTCGAGATCGGCGCGTTGATGAAACTCATGGTGTCGTAGATCGCCATGAGCGAAGTAAAGGACCCCCCAGGCGAGTTGATGTAAATGGCGACCTCACGCTCGGGGTGGGAGCTCTCCAGGTGGAGCAGCTGCGCGATGACGACATTGGCCACCCCGTCGTCGATCTCGGTCCCGAGGAAGATGATCCGTTCCGAGAGCAGCCGGCTGTAGATGTCGTAGGCGCGCTCGCCCTGCGGGGTGCGCTCGACGACGGTAGGAATCGTGTACTGGCTCATGGCTGTCAGACCCCCAGTCCCATCCGCGGCTTGGTGGCGGCGGGCCGCACATCGGCGAGCGAGTCAAGCACCCTGTCCACCATCCCGTACTCCTTGGCCTGCTCGGCGGTGAACCACCGGTCGCGGTCGCCGTCCCGCGAGATGGTCTCCTCGCTCTGCCCGGTGTGCTCGGCGGTGATCCGCTCGACGGCCTTCTTCGTGAACTCCAGGTTCTCCGCCTGGATCGCGATGTCGGCGGTGGTCCCGCCGATGCCGGCGGACGGCTGATGCATCATGATCCGCGCATTGGGCAGGGCGTACCGCTTCCCCGCGGTCCCGACGGTGAGCAGGAACTGCCCCATGCTGGCGGCGAATCCCATGGCGAGGGTCGAGACATCATTCGGGATGAGCCGCATGGTGTCGTAGATCGCGAGCCCGGCGGTGACGGACCCGCCAGGGCTGTTGATGTAGAGACTGATGTCGGTCCGCGGATCCTCGGCGGAGAGCAGCAGCATCTGCGCACAGACCCGGTTGGCGGAGGCCTCGTCGACCTGGGTGCCGAGGAAGACGATGCGCTGGGTGAGGAGTTGGGCGGCGAGGTGATCATCGAACGCGCTCGCCCGTGAACCTCCCTCCTCGCCCCGCGGACTGCGGGCCGGATCCCAGCCGTTGATGAGCGATGACATCGAGCCTCCCAGGAGTGGAGCGGCGGTGATCGCCGCGTTCCCTCCACTGTCGACTCGTACGGGGCGCCGGGTAAGGGATCTCTGCCCGGGGCAGATCTGCCGTGGGCAGAGCGGCGGGGTTCGACGAGGCAGACATCCCGGTGGTGAGCTCGGTGTCGGGCGTACGCAGGCTGTTGTCGAGCTGGTTGAGCGCGGAACGCGTGCGGTCTTCGCGCCAGAGCTGGTCATCGGAGTACCCGCCGGGACGGAAAGTGGGGTCGAGCGTGATGGCCAGGGCGAGAAAGCAGGAGGCGTTGTAATGCGTGAACCATCCGGCGCCCGGGCGCCTTCTGGAGCTCTCGCTCTTAAGTCGCGATCGGTACTGATTACCTACATCCAGGAGATCGTTTGTTCTTCTGAATGCCGCTCGCCATTCTCAGTCCACCTATGGATTACCGTGCCCTGCAGTGCAACGCTCATATCCAGCGCAGCTGGGAAATCAACGTAAGAATCAGGGACGATGCGGGCTGCCGTCAAGTCGCCAAATGTAGTCGGGATTTCCCCGACTCCGACAGGGAGAATTTCCAAGACGACCTCCTCTGCGACTGCATCGCCCAGGTTTTCCACGCGGATGCGTTCATTTGTTCGCCTCATCTTGGTGCGGCCACGACTGTCCTGCCTTGATTCCTTGTCATAGAGATAGACGGAACGGAGTACGGCACCTGATCGCGAGAGGGATCTGTCCTCAGCTGTGCTCTCTGCGGTGCCGATCTTGTAGGCGTCGTGTTCGAGGCAGCTTCGAACCTTGGCAGCGAGGTCGTCGCTTGATGCATAGCTTCCAGTGAGGCCATTCGCTTGGAGTTCCCGGCGAAAGTCATTTAGCGAGGCAAGTTGCTCCGGGTCGTGATTGCGGGGAATCTGACCTTCGGAGAAGAAGACATGTACCGCTGCGCCGCGGTCGCGGGCTCGAAGGATCTCTTCTGCCGTCCCGGAGGGGGCTCGTTTGGTCGCCATACCCAGACGGCTATTGAATACGGCAATGACGATATCCGCCAAATCGCCAAACTGTTCGTTAATTACCTCTTGTGCGTCTTGTGAGCCCACGAGGGGAACGGTGCCCAATTCCCAGCGCAAAGGAAGGAGATGAATCTTTCGCTGCAATGTATGGTCCCTGTTCCAGCTACGGATGACATCTTCCACTGCGTTGCGCTCGGCGGCAGTGTCGCCTGGGGAGGCGATCAGGACACTCATCGTGATCGTTTGAAGGGCCATACCAACAGGTTAGCCACGCGCCCTCATGGACGGACGGTTTCGCAAGAACCAACCACCCGTCGGTACCGGGTCTGCGTAGGTGGGTTGCTTGGAGACCTCAAGACTGCCGCGTCCCCACCGCGGCCGGGCTTGCTCGATCAAAGGTTCGGTCACGCAGTCGCGGCGGTGAACTTCTACAGAATCGCCACGTGGCACATCGGCCATGTGCTAAACCGTGACACATGGCGGACTATCAACTGGCGCACCCTCTTTACCTCGACGTGCAGATGATGGTGAGTTTCCTTGCCTATCTAGAGGGCGGGGTACACATCTCCAGCGAAGAAACACTCCAGAAGGAGAAAATTAGAAACGGTCAAGTTGGCGGAGATGAAAGGGTTAGCCTTCCCTCCCTGGGGGCGCTGCTTGGACTTGAAGCATCGATTAATGCAGAGAGGGGGCGTCATGTAGCCGAGTCTGCTGAAACACGAGTGGCGCGCCACCACACGGCGGCGAGTCTGTTTAATGGGCTGTATGGCTTCCTTCATGGAGACGGTGCCATTTCGTCGTTGGAGAACCATGAGCAGCTGACCAATGTGGAGCCGGGTGCATTTGTGAAACTGTCTGGCCGCTACATGGGAAACCCGCTCGAAGAGATGCTCGCCATGTTCGGTCAAATGATGGCTTACATGGAGGAAATGGCCCAAGGTGCAGAGGAATCCCGGTCGCAACGTTCCGCAGGCCGCAGATCAGGGAATCCTCAGGCTCGTGAATCAGCTAGCCACCAAGAGGATAATTCGTATGCTGAAACCGTGCGGCAGTTTCGGCAGTTTGATCAAAGTGTAGAGATGAGGATTCTGAGAAAGATGAAGGAGGAGTTGGATTCCTGCCCGATCCACGATGTGGTGCTCGAAACTTCCTCGGGTGTTAAAGCCGTACTGACGGTGGCGTCTGAGTACTACGATGAAGCCGTTGCTGAAAAACTTAGTTCTGGTGACTTCATCGTTCTTGGAAAAGTTACCCGGGTATTGCGGGAAGGTGAGTCGATTAACCTGTCTCGCCGAACGGTTGTGGGGAAGATGGGTGACCAGCAAGATTCTCTTGTCGATGCAATGGCGAATCTTCCGGGATTCAGTCTGCAATCCAGCGACCCCGTGGTTCGATTTCCCGCAGTGCAAATTTTGCCGATGGCGATCTTCGTTTGAATCGGCGGCTTCATTTGAGGGTTGATTTTGAGATCGCGTCACATGTTATGCTGCCGAGATTTTTGTGATGGCTACAGCGATTTCAGGAATCTCTCCACATCCATCAAATTAACGGACTGGCGATCCTTTGGGTGGACCACGATAGTCAGCTGGCGCGAAACTATCTCCTCTCGGGACGATGCAACGAAGGAAAGCGCGATCATTTTGATCAGGCTAGTTCGATCTAGTGACCCGATGCGTGCAAGTTCCGATCCAATGACAGGGATTGATATCGGAGCTAGACCGCCATGGATCCTGACGGCGTCCCAAGTCGAAGTGAGGCTTTTCCATAGTGCATCGACGGAGCAGCTAACGCGTAAGTCATTCCTCATGAACCCATAAGCAACGGCGAAAGCTCGGATGTTGCCAGAGTTCAATGCAATGGTGGTTCCTATCGGGTACCTAATTAGTTTCCCTCTGGGTTTAGATGCGCCCGTCTCGCGGCCTAAGGCCGGAATGTTGGTCAACTTATCTTCTATCTCCGAGTCAAGTCTTGTGATGTCCTCGCCGTAATATTTGGTCTCAAATTGCCCTTGCACGCTGCTTGGGCTGATTATGTCTCGATGGCGCATGTCCGTATCGAAAGTATCCGTGAATCCAACTACGACATTATCTCGTTCGTCGAATATGTCGCCACATTTAATTTGTATTGCGAAATTTGGGTGGCTGTAGTTGTGGGTTGCCTCGAACTTGGGCCAGGCGTGGAAGGCGCCGACAAGTAAGCAGCCGCCCGCCAGCAGTAGAAGGATCGAGATGTCGTGACGGGCGAGGCCTGGCCATATCGCCAAGGCTACCTGGAAAGCTGCACTGAGTGCGCCGAACGATGCTAGAGATGCCGCAGATATTTCGGCGATTCCCTGACGTGTGAGTAAGGCTTCCCGGGTCCCCTGCCGCATATCGCTGTACCTAGCCTTCCGGATGTACATGCCGAGTCGTACTGGAGATAGCCTGCTGTCCTGTGAATGATGCCCAGGGGGTCATCTTGTGATTCTTCAGGCGATTGAACGCTTCAGTGGTTGAAAGAGTTTGGCCAACTATCGGCGGCCTACCGCTTCAAGGGCGTCCGCGCCTGCAGGTGACGCTCGCGTGCCACTTCGAGGAAGGCCGAGCGCAGTTCGTTCCTCGTTCTGCCGCGGGTTTTGATGGCGTGGCAGTTCGGGCACAGGGCGATCATCTGGCTCGGGTGGTCTCGGCCGTTGCCCGCGATCTCCACTATGTGGTCGACCTCGAGCAGAGGGTCGCCGGCGTCCGTCACGTCGTCCGGCTGCCCGCTGCAAACGGGGTTCTCGCAATGCCCTGCGCTCCGGAGAAGCACCGCGCGCCGGGCCGATCCTGAGCGGATGGGGTCCCGGGAGACGCTCTCGCGCCGCCGTTCGTGCCGGGACTCCTCCCGGCGCTCCACGAGGGTGCACAGCCTTTCGTACTGGGCGGCCAGCGCGACAGGATCCGCCGCCGGGGAAGGCACGGAGAGGGCCTCCTGCCGCCCGTCGAGGAGGTCGTCGGCCACCGAATCGACGTACAGGCCGACCGCCTGGAGAAGCGGAACCTCGTCGAGGTCCTGGAGGAAGCGGTCCGTGATGGTCTGGATCACGGCGACACGAGCCTGACCGGAGGTGCGCATGAGTTCATGCACCGGCTCGGCCAGCCCTCCGGTCGGCTGCTGTGCGGCGAACCAACGACGAGGTACGGCGTCGCCATGTGCGAGCGGGACGGTCCCCTCATGGTCGTGGAGCGTCCACAGCCCGGCGTGGAAGAGCGCCAGGACCGGGTAGTCGGGGCGGGCGCGCTCCCCCCGAAGGCCGAACTTCCGCAGCAGATCACTCAGCGCCGTGCTCGTCTCGCCCCAGGACAGGGTGCGGGACTCGCCGCGCAGCGCTCGCCCGATCGCCCACAGCAGAGTGATCGGCTGGTAGAGGCGAGGTCCGGACTCCGCGTGCGCGACGCGCAGTTGGGCGATGTGGTCGATGAGACGGTCGGGGGCGGTATCGGTGACCGCCGCCTGGGACACCACTTGGAACCCCAACGCGCCGAGCAACTTCGCCGCGTGATTGCGGCCACCGGAGAACTCCGAGGCGGCCAGGGGTACTTGACCCACGAGCTGGCCGTGGGCGGCGCCGACGACGGCCTTCGAGTCGTAGTACCTGCCATCGACCAGAAGCAGGTACGTACGGGACGCCTGAAAGCCGTACAGGCGCAGGAACGCGCTGCGGCCGATCCGGTCGAACTCCTCGAGGGTCCGCAGGACTTCCGGTTTGCCTATGTCACTCAGGGCCATGTCGCCACGATAGACGGGGCCACTGACCGGCCGACTCGCACCGAAGCCGGATCGCCGACCCCTAGGCTCGCGGCCCGTGGAGTGGATATCACCTGTGAGCACACTGCTTGGCGCGGGGATCGGCGTGAGCGCGACGCGTCCCCAGCCCTCGGCGGGGGCGATTCCCGTCGGGTAGGCGCGGTCCCGGTTCGTCTCCGCTGAACTCTTCGTTGATCAGCGGTCGACGAAGCGAGACTCCGGCCACACAGTGATCGGCTCGTTGGACGCCGAGTAGATCTCCAGCCGCGAGAGGTAGCCGCCCCTCGTGAAGACCATCACTCCGGAGTCCTCCTGTCCCGCGTACCAGGCGTCCACGGCGGGAGCGTCGTGAGGGGGAGCCGACGGGACCGTTGCCTGGTCCACTTCCAGGTCGACGGTCGCGCAGCCTGCCCGATCCGCTGGCGAGCGTAAGGCCCCCTGTTCACTCGCCCCATGCCAGCTCCCGCCCAAAGCCTCTGCGGCCGGCGGCGCGATCACAGCGCACCATTACCCCAGCTCAGGCCCACGCTGTGACACTTCGCCGGGCACGCCGCTCCGGGTGGTTCAGAGGACTGGACGAATCCCGAGCGGGAGCCCCGTACCTTTCCCCGAAGCTGGGCCACGCCGATAGCGGGCAGGTTCGTCGCCAGGAAGGATGCCCGCCGTGGCCATCGATCAGAACCTAGTTCCCGCGCGTTCGACGCGTTCAACGCCCCTGGTGTTCCTCACCGGGGCAGTCGTCGGCATCTTGGGCGGGATGATCGGCCTGGGTGGCGCGGAGTTTCGCCTGCCGCTGTTGATCAGCCTGTTTGGATTCGCCGCGCTCTCGGCGGTCATCTTGAACAAGGCCATGAGCCTGGTCGTCGTCCTGGTCGCGCTGCCTGCCCGCATGGCAGCGGTCCCAGCCTCCGAGGTGGCCGGGCACTGGCCCGTAGCGGTCAACCTGCTGGCGGGAAGTCTCCTGGGTGCTTGGGCCGGAGCTTCGTGGGCGGTGAGGATGCGCAGCTCCAGCCTGTACAAGGTCCTGGCAGGGCTGATGGTCCTGATGGCCGCAGCCCTGGTCGTCACCCACACCACGACCCTGGGGACACTCGCGATGCCGCTGTGGGCGCAGGTGCCCAGCGGAGTCGTAGCCGGATTCGGCATCGGAGTAGTCGCGGCGATCATGGGGGTAGCCGGGGGTGAACTGCTGATCCCCACGATCGTGCTGCTGTTCGGACTGGACATCAAGACGGCCGGAAGCCTGTCCCTGCTCGTGTCGCTGCCCACCATGCTGGTGGCCTTCGCCCGCTACAGCCGTGACGGCAGCTTCGCCGTGCTTGGCGCCAACCTCCGGTTCACCATGATCCTGGCCGGAGGCTCCATCGCCGGGGCGGTGCTGGGCGGGCTGCTGCTCGGAGTGTTCTCAGACGCCGTGCTCATCCCCGTGCTGGCCGTGATCCTGCTCGTTTCCGCGACCAAGATCGCCCGTCATGACTGACGCTGCGGCGCTGGAGCCCGACATGAAGAGCCCCGGTTTCCTCTCGCGGAAGAGGAAACCGGGTCTGCAGTGACAGGCTGTGGGAACTTGCACCTGCCGCCCTCCCCTCAGAGCGGGGGAGCCGATAGGGCGGAATTGGCAGAGTCGGGCCGTGTCAGCCCCACCCTGCTCTACGTCGGCGGGTCCGCCTCACCCACCGCAGGATCAGTGATCGTGGCACTGAAGAACTGAAACGCCGACAGCTCAAAACCGGTATGGCGCGTCATGCCTGCGTGCCTGAGACACCACAACTGCGCCTCATCCGGATCAGCCGTATCCAGCGAGTGATGACTGCACGCGAGACACTTGCCGACATGCCGCACGCCCAGTGCGGGCATGGCCGCAAGCGTCCATTCGAGCGGCATGTAGCGGCCCCGTGGCAAGCCGCCCTCACTCATCCGAACGCCCCCGCCGGAAGCTGCGGATCGTCATCGTCCCCGTCCTCGCTGTCGTCCACATCCGGGTGATCGAATGAGGACAAACGACCTCCCCGGCTCTCCGCGATCCGGTGGACCTCCCGGAGCGACTCGGTCAATCGGGCAGTGACGAAACGGAGTTCCTCGCGTGTGGCCTTTGGGTCAGCGAGCGTGTCCGCCACGTGCCCGAGAAGATCGCTCGCCATGCCCAGTTGAACACTCTCGATGTTGTCGGCCATCCGCGACATGAACCCCGTGCCCGAACCCACGAGGACGCAGGGGTTTCCCTCCAGCGTCGACCACGGCAGCAACCGCGTCTGATTCGTCATGCCGTCACCTCCACCCCATGAATCAAGCGTGAGCCGATGTCCACGCCGTGCACGGCCAGCCACACCTCACGCCGCCGCGCCCGCTGCCGACGCTCTTCCTGCCGCCCCTCGAAGGCGACGAGGTACGGGCGCACCAAGCCGATGTCCTCGCCCCGCAGCACAGGCACGCGCGGCAGAGGCCGGGACGGCGTATCGATGGACGGTCCGGGCGAGGCCGATTCAGGGAACCGGTGGCGTCCCTCAGAGGGAAGCAGGAGCCGTAACAACGGCTCGAAGATTCGGGCGATACAGTCCGGCATGTCGGCGCTCCAAATCAGCGTTGACCACGCCCCGGGGCCGGTCGCAAGGTCGCCGGGGTCTGTCTCGCCATCCTTGTCGCGTGACGTGCACTGCCGGGAGTTGACAACCGTTGACAGCTACTCTGGAGAGCACGGTCAACACCAGGGGAAGCACATGAGCGCCGCATTCGGCCCACGGCTCCGCGCACTCCTCACAGACAGAGGCATGACCTTGAGGGGCACTGCCCGCGCCCTCAACTACAACGTGGCCTATATCTCCCGTGTCACCAACGGTCGCCAACGTCCTTCAGCGCAACTTGCCGAAGCGCTGGACGAACTCCTTCAGGCCGACGGGGAGTTGGTGCGACTTGCCGCGCCCGTGACACCACTGGAGTCGCCGGAAGAGCCGACGGGCCCAGCTTCCGACATTGCACATATGAAAGCCAGTGCCGAACACATCCTCAGGCACGCTGACCGCTATGGCGGAGATGCCGTAGCACCCGTCGCAGTTCAGCTTTGGCTGTCCGCTCAGCGCAAACTTGACGCTGGGGAAATCCCGGAGTCGGCCCAGCGAGGCTATGCGGCGGCCGTGGCAGAAGCCGCTGAAGTCGCGGGATGGCTGCTCTTCGATTCCGGTGATCATGTAGCGGCCCGCAACGCGTTCCTCGAATCACACATGCTGGCCCGGCATGCTGGAGAACGGGCCATGGAGTGGTTTGCCCTGGACATGCTTGCCATGCTCGACACTGAATGTGGCCGTCCCGGAGGGGTGCGACGCATCACCGATGAGCTGTTGTCGCAGTCCCGGATTCCTCCGCGTGTAGCACTCCTGGCGCGTGTCAGGCGAGGCAGGGCGCTCGCTCAGATAGGAGATCGTCAGCGAGCTCTCACCGACTTGGACGCAGCCCGAGGGGGAGTGGAAGAGTCCCTGAGCGCACGTGATCCCAAGTGGGCATGGTGGGTGAACCAGCAGGAAATTGGAGGGCACTCAGGGCATGCCCTCTTGAGTCTCGCGGACTTGAACGCGGCGATTCTCAAGTTCCAAAGCGCACTTGAACATGCAACGCCACGGGGCGTCATGCTGTACCGCATTGAGCTCTTGCACAGCTACGCAAAAGCCAAAGCGTGGAGGGAAGCGGAAGAGGAGATCCACGAGATCTCACCCCTCCTCAGCACCATCACCTCGGGGAGGAACCGACTTCTCTTGCGGGACGCATTGCAGGTCGTCGACCGAGCCTCTGGAGTGCCGGTAGGCCTGTCGGCTCTCGTCAGAGACACAGCGGCAACGATCAGTCTGTGAGGGATATCGACGCCCCCGACGCCCACCACAGCACTGGCTAGGCGGGCGGGCGTCAGGTGGTGTTGAGCGGGAGCTGAAGGCCTACTGTTCCGAGGCCTGAGGCGCCGGAGCGATGCCCGTCGGGCAAGCCCGACCCCAGTTCGTCTCCGACGGGCTGTCCAGGGTGACGCCCGTCCCGCCGATCCCGCAGTAGCCGTCCGGGTTCTTGTCCAGGTACTGCTGGTGGTAGCCCTCCGCCGGCCAGAACGTGCGGTTCTCTGCCGGGAGGACCGTTGTCGTGATCTTGTCGTGGTTCGAGGCCGTCAGGACCTGCTGGTAGGCGTCTCGGGAGGCCTCCGCCGCCGACTCCTGGGCCGCGGAGTGGGTGTAGATCGCCGAGCGGTACTGCGTGCCCACGTCGTTGCCCTGGCGGAAGCCCTGCGTGGGGTTGTGGGACTCCCAGAAGAGCTTCAGGAGCGTTGCGTACGAGACAACAGACGGGTCGAAGACCACGCGGACCGCCTCCGTGTGGCCGGTCAGGCCCGAGCAGACCTCTTCGTAGGTGGGGTTTTCCGTGTAGCCGCCCTGGTAGCCGACGTACGTTGTCCAGACTCCCTCCGTCTGCCAGAACTTGCGCTCCGCGCCCCAGAAGCAGCCCAGCGCGAAGTCCGCGATCTCCAGGCCTTCGGGGTACGGGCCGAGCAGGGGGTTGCCGAGGACCGTGTGGCGGGACGGGACCTCGAACTCGGGGGTGGCGCGGCCCTTCAGGGCCTGCTCGGGGGTGGGGAGCTCGGGCGTGCGGCTGCCGAAGAGCATGGGAGTCGTTCCTCCTGGGGCGGAGCGGGGCGTACGCGGTGGGTGCGTGCGGCCCTTACGTCAACGTGTGTGGGCAGAGGTGCATTCCTGGGCCCGGTCAGTGCGGCAGCGTTGCCGGGCTGCCGCCGTTCGCCTCGTAGCCGCCCACCGCCAGTGCGCGGTACACCGCGTAGTCCGCCGCCGGGTCCGAGGACAGGGTCCAGGGGAGCGCGCCCACGTGGCCGTCCACGTGCACCAGCTGGTTCATTGCCTCCGCCCAGCGCTCGCTGCGGACCAGGAAGAAGATCAGGAGGTGGCGTACGTGCGCCAGCATCGGGTCGTCCGGGCGGGCCGAGTGGACGGCGAAGAGCGCGCCCTCGACGGCCTTGGTGACGACCTCGCTCTGGTAGAAGCCCCGGACCATGTTCACCTCGGGCAGGTGCTCGTACACCGCGAACAGCGGGAGCGCCGACAGGAGCGAGCCCTTGGGGGCGCGGGCCGCCGCGGCCTCCGCGAAGTTGTACGCGAGGTCACGCGAGCCGTGCCACTTCTCGCACCAGTAGTGCAGGGCCGCCAGATGCGCGCCCATGTGCGCGGGGGAGCGGTCCAGGATCTTCAGCCACAGCTGCTCGAACTCCTCGCGCGGGTACGCGAGTCCGCGGGCGATGGAGAGCTCGATGATGTACGGGACCGGGTCCCCGGGGGAGAGGAGCGCCGCCTGCGCGCAGGCCTCCTTCGCCTCCTCCAGGATGATCCGGAACTCGTCCGTCCCGGACGTCGCGGACCGCCAGGCCTGCTGGACCAGGAACTCCGCGTGCACCGCGGCGCCGCCCGCGTCCTTGGGCGCCTCGGCCCGCCACACCCGCAGCCACTGCCCGCCGGGGCTGTCACTGACGCCGCCAGGACGCTGCTGCAGCTCCAGGGACGCCGCTCCGGCGAACGCCTGCACCCGCTGCCAGCGCACCTCGCCGTGCACCTCCGTGCCCGCGAGCAGCTGCGACGCGGCCTTCCAGCTCTGCGAGCCCTGGACGACGTCGAGCACGTCCAGGAGGTCGCGGTCCGGGCCGGGCATGCGGATGTCCAGCTCCTCCTGGAGCGCGAAGCCGTACTCCGCCGGGTCCGCGGCGTCCGGCGAACCGGGCGCGACCTGGCGGATTCCGCCGCGCCTGCGCAGCAGGAACGGGCCAAGAACCGCCCCAATCATGATCGCCGCCATCAGCACCCAGAGAATCTCCATGCCTACAAGCGAACCAGACGGGTCCGACACTTGGCGAACCAGTCTCGAACTCGACCCCTGAACTCGCCGGTGCACGCCTGTCCCGCATTAGGCTCTGGCCGCATGAGTGACATGCACAGCAGGCAGAGTTTCGAGACCGTCGCGATCCACGCGGGCAATACCGCGGACCCGCTGACCGGTGCCGTCGTACCGCCGATCTACCAGGTGTCGACGTACAAGCAGGACGGCGTCGGAGGGCTGCGCGGCGGATACGAATACAGCCGCAGCGCGAACCCCACCCGTACCGCCCTGGAGGAGAACCTGGCCGCGCTGGAGGGCGGCCGGCGCGGGCTCGCCTTCGCGTCGGGCCTCGCCGCCGAGGACTGCCTTCTGCGTACGCTGCTCAGCCCGGGTGACCACGTGGTCATCCCCAACGATGCGTACGGCGGCACCTTCCGGCTCTTCGCGAAGGTCGTCTCGCGGTGGGGTGTGGAGTGGTCCGTCGCGGACACGTCCGACCCGGCGGCGGTGCGGGACGCGCTGACCGACCGTACGAAGGCGATCTGGGTGGAGACGCCCTCCAACCCGCTGCTCGGCATCACCGACATCGCGGCCGTCGCGCAGATCGCCAAGGAGGCGGGCGCGAAGCTCGTCGTCGACAACACCTTTGCCAGTCCCTACCTGCAGCAGCCGCTCTCGCTCGGCGCGGACGTCGTCGTGCACTCCCTGACGAAGTACATGGGCGGGCACTCGGACGTGGTGGGCGGCGCGCTGGTCGTCGACGACGCGGAGCTGGGGGAGGAGCTGGCGTACCACCAGAACGCGATGGGGGCGGTGGCCGGGCCCTTCGACGCGTGGCTCGTCCTGCGCGGCATCAAGACGCTGGCCGTCCGGATGGACCGGCACAGCGAGAACGCGACGAAGGTCGCGGAGATGCTGACGCGGCACGCGCGCGTGACGCGCGTTCTCTACCCCGGGCTTCCGGAGCACCCCGGTCACGAGATCGCCGCGAAGCAGATGAAGGCGTTCGGCGGGATGGTGTCCTTCCAGGTGGAGGGCGGCGAGGAGGCGGCGGTCGCGGTGTGCGACCGCGCGAAGCTGTTCACCCTGGGGGAGTCGCTCGGCGGCGTCGAGTCGCTGATCGAGCACCCGGGGCGGATGACGCACGCCTCCGTGGTGGGCTCGGCGCTGGAGGTCCCCGCGGATCTGGTGCGCCTCTCCGTGGGCATCGAGTCGGCGGACGATCTCCTGGCGGACCTGCAGCAGGCGCTGGGCTAGGCCCCCGCTCCTTCAAACACCGGAGGGGCTGAACAGACACCGGAGGGGCTGAACGATTCAGCCCCTCCGGTGTTCACCACCGCGTCAGCGGCGGTGTCGTCTCGGACGGTGGGTCCACCCACGGCTGGGCCAGGGACGCCCAGACCACGAAGGCCACCGTCGCCGCCAGCAGGAGGAGCCACAGGAGGCGGCGGAACGCCCGGCGCCTGCGCAGCTGGCGGGTGCCCCGTCGTACCGACTCCTCGTAGAGCCCGGCGGGGACCGTCGGTGCCGCGCCTTCCAGGAGCCGGCGGACCGCGGCCTCGTTGCGTTCTTGCTGGCTCATGACGGCGCCGCCTCCCCCAGCGGGAGCGCCGGCGCGGGCCCGCGGGGCGGATGAAGGACCGTGGCCATCGCGCGGGCACAGATCGTCCGTACCCGGTCGGGCGGGAGCCCGAGCAGCGCCGCCGTCTGCTCCTCGGCGACGCCCTCGTACAGGCGGAGCACCAGGATCAGCCGTTCCTGCGGTGTGAGCCGGGCAAGGACGCCGCCGCGGCCCCGGTGCCTGCGCCAGGCACCGCGCGCGAATCGGATCGCCAGCTGCTGGCGGGTGCGGTCGTAGGGGTCCTCGCCCCGCATCCGGTCCCACGTCGCGTACGTGTGCGCGAGAGAAGCGGTCAGCAGGGCACGCGCGCGTGGATTGGTGTCCGGCGGCTCGCTGGTGAGCAGCGTCGCGGCATGCAGCAGTCGCCCTGCCGCGCCCGCGACGAACGCCTCGAACTCCCGGGCCCGGCGGGCGTCGATGAACGCCTGCCGTTCGCGCACCGCGCCTCCCGCCTGGCGGAAAAACGGCTCTCCGGTCTCATATGAGGCCAGGCACGTGGCCGGGGTCAAGAGGCGGGCACCGCCCGGCGAAGCTCAGGAAGCGGGCGTCTCCGGAGGCGCCTGCGCCATCTGCCGGGCCGAGAGCGCGGAATTGAAGCGCGTGAGGAGCGTGCAGAAGCTTTCACGCTCTTCCGGGCCCCAGTCCTCCGTCAGTTCGGCCATGAGGTCACGCCGCGACGAGCGCACCTCGTTGAGGCGCGCCTCGCCGCGGGGGGACAGCTGGAGGACCACCGCGCGGCCGTCCTCGGGGTGCGAGGTGCGCTTGACGAGACCCGTGTCGACCAGCGGGGCGACCTGCCGGGTGACCGTCGAGGAGTCGATGCCCATGCTCGCCGCGAGCGCCTTGACGCCCATCGGGCCTTCTTTGTCCAGCCGGTTGAGCAGCAGATACGCGGCACGGTCCATGGAGTTGCGGACCTGTCCCACGCCGCCGAGGCGCGTCTGCTCGGCACGGCGGGCGAAGACCGCCACCTGGTGCTGCAGGGCGTCGAGGAGGCCGGGATCGCTGGCGGTCGTCATGTCCGGAGTTGTGGGCATGGCCGGGGGCTCACTTCATGCGAGGGCGATGGGTTGGGGGACAGGTTACGCGGCCGGGCGGCGGGGCGTACCAGCGCTGCGCAAACCAGTCTCGGCACGTGGTCACCACAGGAGGACCCCGGTGTGAACTGGGAGACTGACGGTCATGAGCTACCGCACGCCTGACTCCTTGCTGTCGGTCACCCTCGACGACGTGCGAGGCGCCCAGAAGATGCTCTCGGGAGTGTCGAGAGTGACGGCGATGGAAGGCAGCAGGCATCTGTCGCAGCTGGTCGGCTCGCCGGTCCACTTCAAGTGCGAGAACCTCCAGCGGACGGGTTCCTTCAAGCTGCGCGGGGCGTACGTACGGATCGCTGGCCTGCTCCCCGAGGAGCGCGCGGCCGGTGTCGTGGCCGCGAGCGCGGGCAATCACGCGCAGGGTGTGGCGCTCGCGTCCTCGCTGCTCGGCGTGCGGTCGACGGTGTTCATGCCGGTGGGCGCGCCGCTGCCCAAGGTCGCTGCGACGCGGGACTACGGCGCGGAGGTGCGGCTGCACGGCCAGGTGGTCGACGAGACGCTTGCCGCGGCGCAGGAGTACGCGCGCGAGACGGGCGCGGTGTTCATCCACCCCTTCGACCACCCCGACATCATCGCGGGGCAGGGCACGGTCGGCCTGGAGATCCTGGAGCAGTGCCCCGAGGTGCGCACGCTGGTCGTGGGCGTCGGCGGCGGCGGGCTCGCGGCGGGCATCGCGGTCGCGGTGAAGGCGGTGCGCCCGGACGTGAAGGTGATCGGCGTACAGGCGGCGGGCTCCGCGGCGTATCCGCCCTCGCTGGCGGCCGGGCACCCGGTGTCGATACCGAATCCGTCGACGATGGCGGACGGGATCAAGGTCGGGCGCCCCGGCGATGTGCCGTTCCAGATCATCGACGACCTGCTCGACGACGTCGTCACCGTCTCCGAGGACGAGCTGTCCAGCGCGCTGCTGCTCTGCCTGGAGCGGGCCAAGTTGGTCGTCGAGCCCGCGGGCGCGAGCCCCGTCGCGGCGCTCCTGAGCCGGCCGCGGGACTTCGAGGGCCCGGTGGTGGCGCTCCTGTCGGGCGGCAACGTGGACCCGCTCCTGATGCAGCGGATCCTGCGCCACGGCATGGCGGCGGCGGGCCGCTATCTGTCGCTGCGGCTGCGCCTGACGGACCGGCCCGGCGCCCTGGCCACGCTGCTCGGGGTGCTTTCGGTGCTCGACGCCAACGTCCTCGACGTGAGTCATGTGCGCACCGATCCCCGGCTCGGCCTCACGGAGGCTGAGGTGGAGCTGCACCTGGAGACGAAGGGTCCTGTGCACTGCACCGAAGTGGGCGTGGCCCTGCGCGAGGCGGGCTACACGGTCATCGGCTGAGGCGTCGGCCGGCCCCGCGGTCGGCCGGGGCGTCGGTCGGCCCCCGCGCGATGGGCTGGCAGCGGCGAAATTCCCGTACGCGCAACGGCGTCGGCCGCTATTTTGCGTTATCCACAGGCTCCGCGAAAGCAGTTGAGGCGACGCGATGTATCGCGTTATGGTGTGTCTCACGTCACTGGTCACCGGGCGCTTCATGTCCGGCAAATCTAAGATTTTCCGCAGGAAGTCACCCAAACCACTGGGGGAGCTCACATGCCAGGCGCCATCTACGCCGAAGGTCTGGTGAAGACCTTCGGCGACGTAAAGGCTCTGGACGGCGTCGATCTGGATGTCCCGGAGGGCACCGTGCTCGGCCTTCTCGGGCCGAACGGCGCGGGCAAGACCACGGCGGTGCGCTGTCTGACCACGCTCCTGACGCCGGACAGCGGCAGGGCGGTCGTCGCGGGCATCGACGTACTGAAGCATCCGAACGAAGTGCGGCGCTCGATCGGCCTCTCCGGCCAGTTCGCCGCCGTCGACGAATACCTGACAGGCCGCGAGAACCTCCAGATGGTGGGCCAGCTCTACCAGATGAAGGCCAAGGAGGCGAAGGTCAGGGCGAGCGAGCTGCTCGACCGGTTCAACTTGACCGACGCCGCGGACCGCCCCTCCAAGACCTACTCGGGCGGTATGCGCCGCCGCCTCGACCTCGCGGCCGCGCTCGTCGTCTCGCCCCCGGTGATGTTCATGGACGAGCCGACGACGGGACTCGACCCGCGCAACCGCCAGCAGCTCTGGGAGGTCATCCAGGAGCTGGTCGCGGGCGGCACGACCCTGCTGCTCACCACCCAGTACCTCGAAGAGGCCGACCACCTGGCGCACGACATCTGCGTCATCGACCACGGCCGGGTCATCGCCCGCGGCACCTCCGACCAGCTCAAGGCGCAGACCGGCGGCGAGCGCGTCGAGGTCGTGGTGCACGAGCGCGAGCACATCACCCCCGCGACGGAGGTCCTGCGCAACCTCGGCAAGGGCGAGGTCGCCGTCGAGGACCACACCCGCAAGCTCACGGTCCCGGTCACCGGCGGCGCCAAGCTGCTCGCCGAGGTCATCCGCGAACTGGACATCCGCGGGGTCGAGATCGACGACATCGGGCTGCGCCGCCCGACCCTCGACGACGTGTTCATCTCGCTGACCGGCCATGTCGCCGAGGTGGACGAAGCGGGCGGCAATGGGAACGGCGTACAGGACGCGAAGCCCGAGCTGACGAAGGAGGCCGGCAAGTGAGTGCCGTCACCGACACCGTGCGCACACCCGCGACGGGCCCCAGGCCCGCGGGCGGCATCGGCCAGTCCGTCAGGGACTCCCTGGTCGTCGCCAAGCGCAACCTCATCCGGATGTCCCGCATCCCGGAGATGATCATCTTCGGTCTGATCCAGCCGATCATGTTCGTGGTGCTGTTCAGCTATGTCTTCGGCGGCTCCATGAAGATCGGCACCAGCACCGATCCGGAGGTCTACCGCAACTTCCTGATGGCGGGCATCTTCGCGCAGACCGTCACCTTCGCCACCGCCGGCGCGGGAGCCGGCATCGCCGACGACATGCACAAGGGCCTCATCGACCGCTTCCGTTCGCTGCCCATGGCGCGCGGCGCGGTCCTCACCGGACGGACCATCGCCGACCTCGTCCAGACCGCGCTGACGCTGCTCGTCCTCGCGATCGTGGCGCTCCTCGTCGGCTGGCGCATCCACGAAGGGATCTGGAAGGCGCTCGGCGCCTTCGGCCTGCTGCTCCTGCTCGGCTATGCGTTCACCTGGGTCGGCGCGCTGATCGGCCTCTCCGTGCGCACCCCGGAGGCCGCGACCTCCGGCGGCCTGATCTGGCTCTTCCCCGTCACGTTCATCTCGAACGCGTTCGTGGACTCCAGCCAGATGACGCCCTGGCTGCGGCACGTCGCCGACTGGAACCCCTTCAGCGCGACCGTCCAGGCCTGCCGGGAGCTCTTCGGCAATCCCGGCGTCTCAAAGTCCGATGCCTGGCCCATGCAGCATTCGGTCTGGGCCTCGCTGATCTACTCGGTCCTGATCGTCGTGCTCTTCCGGACCCTCGCGGTCCGCAAGTACCGCTCGGCGACCGCCTGACCCCGGCCGCGGACATGCGAAGGCCCCCGGCGCGGAGCGCGCCGGGGGCCTTCGTCGGCCGAAGCAGGTTTCAGGCCTGGTCTCAGGCCTGGTACGGCTTCGCCTCGAGGATCTTCACCGAGGCGAGCTTGCCGTTCGGCAGTTCGTACTGGGCGTCCTCGCCGATCTTCTTGCCGTTCACGCCGCTGCCCAGCGGGGACTGCGGGGAGTACGTCTCGATGTCCGCGCTCGCGTACTCACGCGAGGCGAGCAGAAAGGCCAGGGTGTCGTCCTCGTCGCCGTCGAAGGCGATCGTGACGACCATGCCGGGCGCCACCACACCGTCGGCGGCCGGCGCCTCACCGACCTTCGCCTGCTCGAGGAGCTGGGTCAGCTGGCGGACGCGGAGCTCCTGCTTGCCCTGCTCCTCCTTGGCCGCGTGGTACCCGCCGTTCTCGCGCAGGTCGCCCTCCTCACGCGCCGCCGCGATCTTGGCTGCGATCTCGGTGCGCGCAGGACCAGACAGGTACTCCAGCTCGGCCCTGAGCTGGTTGTACGCCTCCTGGGTCAGCCAGGTGACGTTCTCGCTGGTCTGGGTCACAGGTGCTCCTCGTAGGTACTGGGAATACAAAGCATCGCCCTACCCAGAAGGATGTTCCCTCACGGGTGGGCGAAACCACGAGCCTAACAATTCAGGCGCGCGAGGGGGAGGACATAAGCCATCAGAAATACGTCAACGCAGGTGAGCGCGGTAAAGCTGGTAGACGTCAGGCTGTGGATGTCAGCGGTTTCAGGCTGTGTCAGTCGGAGTGGCAGCCGAGCAGCTCGACACTGGTCGCCTTCTCGGTCGTACGCAGCGTGACGACCTTGTCGACACGGCCGGTCTGCTGGTCGAAGCGGAAGTCGGCGCGGCCCACCTCGGCGCCGGACTCGGCCTGCGAGCGCAGGGTGCAGTAGCCGCGGGCGCCGGCGTCCTTGCGTACTTCCAGATGCGCCTGGACGGCGTGGTCGGAGACGACGTCGAACTTGATGACCTCGGCGCTGACCTTCGTGCCGTTGATGTAGTCGTAGCCGAACCAGCCGATGACGCCGAGCAGGATCACGCCGAGGACGGAGCCCACGATCATGAGCTTGCGGTCGGTGCGTTCGTCGGCCGTCCGCGAGTGGCCGTATCGGCCCTCGGGGAGCTTCTCGCCCACCGCCGCCATGATCTTCCTCCAGGAATAGGGGCTGCCGGAATTTTCCGCCCCCCGGTTCCGTCACTATAGAAGCCGCCCATTGCGCCGAAATGACCAGGGCGCCGGATCACTGAGGATCGAGTCTTGACTGAGCAGCTGCGATTGATGGCCGTTCACGCCCACCCCGACGACGAGTCGTCGAAGGGCGCGGCCACCATGGCCAAGTACGTGTCCGAGGGGGTGGACGTGCTCGTCGTGACCTGCACGGGTGGGGAGCGCGGTGACATCCTCAACCCCAAGCTCCAGGGCGACACCTACATCCAGGAGCACATCCACGAGGTGCGCAAGAAGGAGATGGACGAGGCGCGCGAGATTCTCGGCGTCAAGCAGGAGTGGCTCGGCTTCGTCGACTCGGGGCTTCCCGAGGGCGACCCGCTGCCGCCGCTGCCGGACGGCTGCTTCGCCCTGGAGGACGTCGACAAGGCGGCCGGCGAGCTGGTCCGCCAGATCCGTTCCTTCCGTCCGCAGGTCATCACGACGTACGACGAGAACGGCGGATACCCGCACCCCGACCACATCATGACCCACAAGATCACGATGGTGGCGTTCGAAGGTGCGGCGGACCCCGAGAAGTACCCGGAGAGCGAGTTCGGGCCGGTCTACGAGCCGAAGAAGCTCTACTACAACCAGGGCTTCAACCGGCCGCGCACCGAGGCGCTGCACCAGGCGATGCTCGACCGCGGCATGGAGTCGCCGTACGGGGACTGGCTGAAGCGGTGGGACGAGTTCGAGCGGGTCGAGCGGACGCTGACCACGCACGTTCCGTGCGCCGACTTCTATGAGATCCGCGACAAGGCGCTGATCGCGCACGCCACCCAGATCGACCCCGAGGGCGGCTGGTTCCGGGTGCCGATGGAGCTCCAGAAGGAGGTCTGGCCCACGGAGGAGTACGAGCTCGCGAAGTCGCTCGTCGATACATCCCTCCCCGAGGACGACCTCTTTGCGGGCATCCGCGACAATGCCTAGCGTGAACGCACATCTGGCAATGACGCATCTCGTCCCTCTCGCCAAAGAGGTCGACGATGACAAGGTGACTCCGGGTGTTCTCGGCTTCATCGTCTTCGCGGTGATGGCTCTCGCCGTCTGGGGGCTGATGAAGTCGATGAACAAGCACATGCGGAAGGTCGACTTCAAGGAACCGGACGCCTCCGGCGAGGGGAAGCCGTCCGAGGCCGAGGCCCAGCGGAGCTAAGCGCCCCGCGGACCTGCGGTGCTCGTCTGCGGGTGTGTCGTGGCTGGTCGCGCCCACGCGGCGGAGCCGCACATGACACAGCCCCGCGCCCCTTCGGGGTGCTGCCTGTCAGCCCGCAGTCACCGTCACTCCCATCACCTCTCGGGAGTGACGGTTGGGGACCATGCCCAGGCGCCAGGCCTGCCAGCCCGACTCCAGGTCGGCGCCGCGCTCCAGGAGGAGCGCGAACGCCTCCAGGTAGTCGTCCAGCTTGCCGTCGCGCGTGGGATGTCCCGCGCGCGACAGCTGGCTGAGCTCCTCCTGGGCGACCGCCGTGCCGATCTCCCAGCCGCCGGGTGACGCGTACGGCAGCAGGGTGCAGCGCAGGAATCGGGCCCAGTCCTCGCCCCTGCGGTCGCCGTACGAGGTGAACAGGGCCGCCGCCTCGTCGCACAGCGCGAGCGCCTGCTGCCCCCGCGCGTTGCCGGCGTCGACGACCGCGAGCTCCAGGCACGTCCAGGCCTCGCCGTGCGCGACGCCGATCCGCTGGAAGTCGGCGCGGGCGTCCACCAGGAGCTGGCGGGCGAAGCCGGAGTTGCGCAGCGAGCCCGTCTGGGCGGCCCGCTGGTCGCGGGTGACGCGCGCCGAGTGGTGCCGCGCGCACGCCAGGCCGTACACGTCCCGCATCCGGGAGAACATCGTCCGGGAGCGCTCCAGCTCCCGCACCGCCTGGTCCAGGCTGCCCGCCTCCTCCAGGGCCTGCCCCAGGTAGTACGCGCTCCACGCCTCGCCGCGCGCGTCCTCGTTGTCGCGGTGCCGGGAGACGGCCTGCCGCAGGCCGTCGACCGCGGCCGAGGCGTCGCCGTCGACCAGGCGGGCCCGCGCAAGCTGCGTCAGCGCCCAGGCCTCGCCGCGGCCGTCGCGCGTGCGCCCGTACAGATCGAGGGCGCCCCGCAGCTGCTCCTCGGCGCGCGGCACGTCGCCCATGCGCAGGCACAGCTGGCCCAGCTGGAAGTGCGCCCACGCCTCGCCGTGCAGGGAGTCGTTCTCGCGGTGCAGGGCGAGCGAGGACTCCAGGAGGCCCAGGGCCTGGTTGAGATTGGCGCGGTCACGCTCGACCGCCGCGAGCGCGTGCATCGTCCAGGCCCGGTCGCCCGCAAGCTCGTCCGCGCCCTGCAGCTCAAGCGCCTCGCGCAGCCGCGCCGCCGCGTCCGTCAGCTGGCCCTGGTGGTGCAGCGTGATGCCGAGGGAACAGAGGGCGAGGGCGGCGCCCGCGTCCTGGTGGGCCTCCATGTACAGGTCCACCACGGACGTGAGAGTGGTCCGCGCCTGGTCGAGCTCGCCCAGCTGCCGGGACGCGATGCCGGTGCGCCAGCGCACGCTCCGTACGAGCAGACCCTGGTCGACGGCCTGTGTGAGCTCGCTGATCTCGCCCAGGCGGTAGAGGTCGCCGCGCAGCAGGCAGTAGTCGCACAGCGCGCCCAGGAGGTTGAGCACCGCCTCCTGGTTCACGCCTTCCGCGTGCCGCAGGGCGGCGGTGATGAAGCTCGACTCGTCGTCCAGCCAGCGCAGGGCGGCGTCGAGGGAGGCGAAGCCGTGCCCGTCGAACTGGCCGGCCCGCGTCGACATCTTGCCGTCGACCAGGCGGATCACCGAACCGGCGAGCTCGCTGTAGCTGACGATGAGACGTTCCTGCGCGGCCGTGCGATCGCCGGGCTCCTCCTCGTCGACCAGCCGGGCGAGCGCGAAGGCGCGTACGAGATCGTGCAGGCGGTAGCGGCTGCCGCGGACGTGGTCGACGAGTCCGGCGCGGGACAGCGCGGTCAGCTGACGGGTCGCCTCCTGCTCGTCGGTGCCGAGCAGGGCGGCCGCGGCGGCCGCACCCAGGGAGGCCCGCCCGGCCAGCGCGAGCCTGCGCAGAAGGCGGCGGGCGGACTCGGACTGGTCGGTGTAGCGCAGCCACAGGACGCGCTCGACCGGCTCCACGGGGCCGTACGCGGCGAGGTCGGCGGCGAGCTGACGCGGCGTACGCGATCCGATCGAGGACCCGGCGACGCGCAGGGCGAGCGGCAGACCGCCGCACAAGTCCCTTACGGCGTCCCCGGATTCAGCGTCGTACGGACCCGAAGAGTCCTCGGCGGCCTCGCGAAGCAGCTCATCCGCGCCCGCCGGGTCGAGCGGCTCCACCGGCAGCTGATGCACCCAGGCGGGCAGATCGGCGGGGAGTTCGAGAGGCTTGCGGGCGGTGACGAGGACCAAGCTGTCGGAGCGCTCGGGCACCAGCGTGCACACCTGCTCGACGTCGCTCGCATCATCGAGTACGACGGTGACGGCGAGCCCGGTCAAGTACTGGTGGTAGAGCTCGCTCAGCCGTTTGACCTGCTGCTCCTGCGAGGAACGCTCCCTGAACAGCAACTGCTCGCGCGGGGCGCCCAATCGATTCAGCAGATGCAGCAGCGCGTCACGCGTCGACAGCGGCTGGGAGCTTTCGCCCCGCAGGTCCACGACGCAGGCGCCGCGGAACTGGTCCCGCAGATCGTGCGCGGCACGCACCGCGAGCGAGGAGCGTCCGGAGCCGGGCGCGCCGTGCAGCACGACCACCGTCGGCCGCGTCTCGGTGCTCGCCCGCGCCGCGTGCACCCACTGCGCGACCCGCGCGAGCTCGACCCGGCGCCCCGCCAACGGCCCTTCCAGCTCGGGCAGTTGACCGAACGACTGCTCAAGAGCCGTACGCCGCCGGGCCGCCGCGCTCTTGTCGGTGCCCCGCAGCCGGGGCGCCGCCTTCTGCTTGCCGGACGAGGCCTGGAGCACCCGCTGCTGGTCGAGGAAGGGCCGGATGCCCCGCACCTCCAGAGCCGTCAGCCACTGAAGACGCAGCTGCTCGGGCCCGCCCGGCTGGCTGATCGCCCCGGCGCGGCGGCTGGCCGCGGGCACATGGGACGCGGTCACCTTCAGGACGGTCGTCGCCGCGCCGACCACGGCGACGGCCGCGCCCGCACCGAGTGCGGTGGAGGCACCGGTGCCCAGCGCGAGGTCGGCCGCGCAGGCGCCGACGGCGGCAACCACGGCCACCAGCAAGGGAGTTCCGGCGCCCTCCTTGGCGTACCGCTGCCCGAAGGAGAGCTGTCCCGCCTCCGCCTCGTCGACGGCCCGTGTGTACGCCTCGTACTCCTCGGCGGCGGTCTGCTCCATGGCGTCGAGCGCGCCACGGGCCCGCGAGAGCAGCACGGACCCGTCGGTACGCCCGCCGGAGCGCCGCACCTCTTCCTCCACCGCCCGCACCAACAGCCGCTCGGCTTCGGCCCGATGGCTGTCCCGCATATGGGTCCCCCTCCGAAAGCAGTAGTCGCCTTGCGCCACAAGTGTCCTGCGTACGGGGCGCGGACGCGAGGGCGTCGGCGGATCACGTGGGGGTGTGCCCGGTGGGACTCCACGGGTCCTCGGCGACACCGTCCGCCACGAGTTCCTCGTACACCCCGACCTTCCGCTTGATCAGACCGAGGCACGCGGTGAGCTCGTCGATGCGCTCGGTGATCTGCTCCTGGTGCCGGCGCAGGATGGCGAGCCGCTCGGCCTCGTTCCCCGGGCCCTTGCGGGCGAGCTCGACGTAGCGCCGGATGGTGGCGAGGGGCATCCCGGAGGCGCGGAACCTGGTGCAGTTGATCAGCCACTCCACGTCCAGCTCGGTGTACACGCGGTGGCCGCCCGAGCTCCGCCGGACCGGCTCGATGAGCAGCCCTTCACGTTCGTAGAGCCGCAGCGTGTGCACGCTCAGGCCGGTGCGCTCCGATACGTGGCCGATGCTCAGCTCCTGCACGGTGTGAACCATGGTGCCCAGGGTACGGCGTTGACCTAGACCGAGGTCTAGATCCTAGCGTGCAGGCCATGGGAACACCTCAGCACAAGATCGGTTCGGGGTTCGGCGCCCGCAGCACGGCCGACGACGTCCTGGACGGCATCGACCTCTCGGGCAGGCTCGCCCTCGTCACCGGCGGATACTCGGGCCTCGGCCTGGAGGTCACGCGCTCGCTCGCCCGCGCCGGGGCGCACGTCGTCGTCCCCGCCCGGCGGCGCGCCACCGCCCAGGAGGCGGTCGCCGGCATCGACGGAGTGGAGGTCGACGAGCTCGACCTCGCCGACCTGGACAGCGTCCGCGGCTTCGCGGAGCGCTTCCTCGCCACCGGCCGCCGTATCGACATCGTCATCAACAACGCCGGCATCATGGCCTGCCCCGAGCGGCGGGTCGGCCCCGCCTGGGAGTCGCAGTTCGCCGTCAACCACCTCGGCCACTACGCGCTCGTGGGCCGCCTGTGGCCCGCGCTCGCCCCCGGAGCGCGCGTCGTCGCCGTCTCCTCCGCGGGACACCAGCTCTCCGACGTGCGGTGGGACGACCTCCACTTCGAGCGCGGCTACGACAGGTGGCAGGCCTACGGGCAGGCGAAGACCGCCAACGTCCTGTTCGCCACGCACCTCGACGCGTTGGGCCGGGACTCCGGGGTGCGCGCCTTCTCCCTCCACCCCGGCGCCATCATCACCCCCCTCCAGCGCCATCTCGACCGGGCGGACATGGTCGCCAAGGGCTGGATCGACGAGCACGGGAACGTCGTCCACCCCGACTTCAAGACCCCCCAGCAGGGCGCCGCGACCTCCGTCTGGGCGGCGACTTCCCCGCTCCTGGCCGGCCTGGGCGGCGCCTACTGCGAGGACTGCGACATCGCCGAGCTCACGACGAGCGACGAGGGCTGGTCCGGCGTACGCGACTACGCGCTCGACCCGGACCGGGCGGCGCGCCTGTGGGCGCTCTCCGCCGAACTCACCGGCGTGGACGCCTTCTCGGCCTGACACCGCCGCCGACCACGTCAATCCGTAGATGAAATGGCAATGAACTGCCATTTCGCGGCAACCCCCTCCCACCTGCGTCGAGTTGCCCTGGGCATCGTGCGATGCCCAGGGCGTGCTTGATCACCCCATGGGCCCGAGTGAGGATCTGGTGAGCGGCAGGAAATCTGTCTGAAACACGGGGCGCGACCCATTTCGCATGGGCGAATCCACCGCCCCCCTGTTTGAGCTTTCCACCCTTATTCCCTTGGGGGAAACATGCCTCACCAGCCCTATGCCTATCGACAAAAGGAATTGACCGAACCCGACTGGCGCCGCATTCCCGGATGGCGCGAGGTGACCCCGGAACAATGGCGTGATCCGCAGTGGCAGCGCGTGCACTGCGTCAAGAACGCGCGCCAACTGCGGGCCGCCTACGGCGACTTGCTCTCCGAGGACTTCTACCGCGATCTGGAGCGCGACCAGGCGGAGCGCGCCACGATGTCCCTGCTCCTGCCGCCGTACGTGCTCAGCATGATGGTGCCGGACGCCGTGCCGAGCACCCAGGCCATGTACGCCGACCCGGTGCGCCGTCACATGCTGCCGGTCTTCTCCGACCGTGACGAGGAGTGGCCCTCGCACCCGTACGCGTCGCGGGACTCGCTGCACGAGGCCGAGATGTGGACCGCGGAAGGCCTGACGCACCGTTACCCCACAAAGGTCCTTGCCGAGTTGGTGTCCACTTGCCCCCAGTACTGCGGGCACTGCACCCGCATGGACCTGGTGGGAAATTCCACGCCGCAGATCTCGAAACTCAAATTCTCGGTGAAACAGCAGGACCGCTATGAGTCGATGCTCGACTATCTGCGCGCCACCCCCACGGTGCGCGATGTCGTGGTCTCCGGCGGAGATGTCGCCAACGTGCCCTGGCCGCGCCTCGAATCCTTTGTCTCGGCCCTTCTCGAACTGGACCACATACGCGATATCCGCCTCGCGTCGAAAGCCCTGATGGACCTGCCGCAGCACTGGCTCTCCGACGACGCCCGCCGCACCATGGGCAGCCTCGCCGAGACCGCCCGCAAACGCGGCGTGAGCCTGGCCGTGCACACGCACGTCAACAACGCCCAGCAGGTGACGCCGCTCAACGCCGAAGCGGCGCGTTCCCTCTTCGAGTCGGGCGTGCGCGACGTCCGCAACCAGGGCGTCCTGATGCGCGGGGTGAACGACACGCCCAAGGAGCTCCTCGACCTGTGCTTCGCGCTGCTCGACGGCGCCGGAGTCATGCCGTACTACTTCTACCTCTGCGACATGATCCCCAACGCCGAGCACTGGCGCGTCTCCCTGGGCCACGCCCAGGAGCTGCAGCAGGCGATCATGGGCTATCTGCCGGGCTTCGCGACGCCGCGCCTGGTCTGCGACGTGCCGTTCGTCGGCAAGCGCTGGGTCCACCAGGTCGACCACTACGACCGCGAGCACGGCATCTCGTACTGGACCAAGAACTACCTGACCTCGCTGGAGCGCGACGACCCGTACGCGCTCGCGAAGACCCACGAGTACTACGACCCCATCCAGACGCTCAAGCCCGAAGGACAGGAGTGGTGGCGCACGCACGGCCGCGCCCAGCAGGCGCCCGTGGCCGCGACGCCCCGGACCGCATCCATCACCAGCGGGGAGACCGAGTAGTGTCCAAAAACAGCCCCATCGCGCCGCTGTCCGTACGCGAGAAGTTCATGGCCGACCCCGAACTCGGCGCCGGGAACTTCCTCGAGTACGCACTGAAACACAACCCCGAACTCGACGCGCCCCTCGTCTACGACCACCGGCTCGACGAGCGCGGACACGTCACGCTGCGCGGCTACAGCCTGCGCGAACTGGCGGACATCCGCGACCAGTACGCCCGCTGGTACTGGACCAACGGCGTCCGCCCCGGCGAGCCCGTGGCGCTGTACATCGCCGAAGGGCTCCAGCCGATCCTGCACTTCCTGGCGCTCACCGCGCTCGGCGCGATACCCGCGCTTGTCAACGACGCGATGCCGGTCGCGACGGCGCGACGCTACCTCGACCACGTGGGCGTGGCCGGGGTGGTGGCCGACGACCCGCGGCTGATCGGCGCCACCTACAGGCCGGGCCAGCCGCGCCCCCGGTTCATCGTGCCCAGCTCGGAGATCCGCGCCCACGACCCGGAGTCCGGATCGCTGCCCGAGCACTACCCGTACCGGCACGCCGCCGACGAGGTCGTCGCGCTCATCCACTCCTCGGGGACCACCGGCACGCCCAAGTCCACCCAGGTCGCGCACCGGCAGTTCTGGGTCGGCAAGGAGACCCGGATGGTCCGCTTCCCCGCGGAGCCGTACGACCGGCTGCTCTCCCTGATGCCGCACACCCACGCCGGCGGCCTCAGCTACCTGCTGACCACGATCCTGCTCGGCCTGCCCACGCTGACCATGGCCGACTGGCGGCGCGAGGCCGTGGAGCCGGTGATGGAGGCCTTCCGGCCGACGATGGTCGCCTCGTTCCCGCGCACCTTCGTCCAACTGGCCGCCGGTGAGCTGCCGGTGAAGGCGGCCGCCAAGGTGCACACCTGGTTCAACACCGGGGACGGGGCGCACTACGGGCACATCCGCCGCCTGGTGAGCCTCGGCGAGCGGCCCGGCGGGCTCATCCAGCCGTGGCTGCTGCCCGAGGGCGAGGCCGAGGGCGCCGTCCTGCCGGGCTCCCGGTTCATCGACGGCCTCGGCTCCTCCGAGATGGGCATGGCACTGTTCGGCCAGGTCACCACCCCGGAGTCGGAGCGCGACGACCGCTGTGTGGGGCTGCCCGTCGAGGTGGTGGAGCGGGCCGCCGTCCTGGACGACGACGGCAACGACGTGCCCGACGGGACCGTGGGCTACCTCGCGGTGAAGACCCCGACCCGCACCCCCGGCTACTGGAACGACCCCGCCCTCACCAAGAGCTTCGAGCTGAACGGCTACTGGCTGACCGGCGACGTGGCGCTGCGCAAGCCCGACGGCCGCTTCTACCACCTGGACCGGACGGCCGACGTCATCCGCACCGCCGACGCGACCGTGCACAGCCTGCCCCTGGAGGAGGTGCTGATCGCCGACTGCGCCGAGCTGGTCCAGGACTGCGCGGTGGTCGGCGTGCCCGGCCCCTCTGGCGAAGGGCAACTGCCGCTCGCCGTGGTGCGGTTGCAGGCCGACAGCCCGCTGAGCGACCCCGAGGAGCTGCTCGACGCGGCCAACCGGCAGCTCGCGGCCGCGGGTCTGCACACCCTCGCGGCGGTGTCCGTGGCCGAGAGCGAGGCCGACTTCCCCACCGGCCCGACCGGCAAGGTCCTCAAGCGCGAGCTCCGCACGCGCCACGCCTCCGCCCTCGCCGGCGGACCGGCCGCCTGAAGGACGGGAGCGGGGGAGTGGACGGGAGAGCAGTGGAATACGAGGAACGAACCAGGACCATCGGTGTGATCGGCGCGGGACCGCGCGGTCTCTCCGTGGTCGAGCGCCTGTGGGCGAACGGCGCCGAGTCCGGGCAGCCCGCGGTGATCCATGTGGTGGACCCCTACCTGGGGATCGGGGGCCGGGTCTGGCGCACCTCACAGCCGGCGGAGCTCCTGATGAACACGGTGGCCTCCCAGGTCACCATGTTCACCGACCCGAGCGTCGCCTGTGAGGGGCCGATCAGAACCGGGCCGAGCCTGCACGAGTGGGCCAAGTCCGTGGTGCCGTCGGCGCCCGCGGGCGCCCTGCCGGACCGGGCCCGCCGGGAGGCGGCCGCCCTGGGGCCCGACACCTATCCGTCCAGGGCCTTCTACGGCCACTACCTCGCGTGGGTCCTGGACGAGCTGGTCCGCACCGCCCCGGAACACATCTCCATCCGGCTGCACCGCAACCGCGCGGTGCGGCTCGCGGAGACCGAGACGCGGGCGCAGATCGTCACCCTGGACGACGGGACCAGCCTCCTCCTTGACTGCGTCGTGCTCGCGCAGGGCCATGCGGACATGCCGGTGTGCGCGGGCACCGAGATGGCCGGCCTGCGGGAGCACGCCCGTGCCCACGGCTTCGGCTATCTGCCGCCGGGCAACCCGGCCGAGGCCGATCTGGCCTTCGTCGCGCCCGGCGAGCGGGTCGCGCTGCGTGGGCTCGGGCTGAACTTCTTCGACGTCCTCGCCCTGTTGACGGTGGGCCGGGGCGGGGAGTTCCACCGAGAAGGCGGTACGGGCGAAGAGGGCGGCGGGCTGCGCTACCGGCCGTCCGGCCAGGAGCCCAGGATCGTCGCCGGGTCCCGGCGCGGCGTTCCGTACCACGCGCGCGGCGAGAACCAGAAGGGTCCCTTCGGGCGGCACGTGCCCGCGGTCCTGACACCGGCGCGGATCGCCGCCCTGCGCGGGCGGCGCCAGGACGGCGAACAGATCGAGTTCCGGCGGCACATCTGGCCGCTGGTCGACCGCGAGGTCACCGCCGTGTACTACGCGACGCTGATCTCCCGGCGGCGCGGCCCCGGCGACGCCAAGGCGTTCCTGGCCGAGTACACCGCGCTGCCGGTCAGCGGCCCCGCGGACGACGAGCTCCTGGCGCGCCACGGGATCGGCGCCGACGAGCTCTGGGACTGGGACCGCGTCGCCCGCCCGTACGGCGACCGCGTCTTCGCGAGCCCCGCCGCGTACCAGAGCTGGCTCGTCGGCCATCTGCGCGAGGACCTCGCCGAGGCGCGGGACGGCAACGTCGACAGCCCCCTGAAGGCCGCCCTCGACGTGCTGCGCGACCTGCGCAACGAGGTGCGGCTCGTGGTGGACCACGCGGGCATCACCGGCGAGTCGTACCGGAAAGGGCTGCAGTCCTGGTACACGCCGCTCAACGCCTTCGTGTCCATCGGCCCGCCGCACAGCCGCATCGAGGAACTGATCGCGCTGGTCGAGGCGGGCGTGGTGGAGATGGCCGGCCCCGGCCTGCACATCGCGGCCGCGCCGGACGGCTTCGTCGTCAGCTCCCGCGAAGTCCCCGGCTCCGAGCGGCGGGTGACCTCGCTCATCGAGGCCCGGCTGCCCGACCTCGACATCCGGCGCACCTCCGACCCGCTCCTGCGGGACCTGCGCGAGCGCGGGGCCTGCCGCCCGTATCTCATCCCCACCGGCACGGACGGGCACGTGGAGACCGGCGGCCTGACCGTCACCCCGCGGCCCAACCGCCTGGTGGACGCGGCGGGGCGGCCGCACCCCTACCGGTTCGCGTACGGGGTGCCGACCGAGACGGTGCACTGGGCCACGGCGGCGGGCATCCGGCCCGGGGTCGACTCCGTGATCCTCGGCGACGCCGACGCGATCGCCCGCGAGTGCCTCACCGTCGACCTGGAGCAGCGGCGCCCGTCCGCCGCGCTGGCCGGCGCCACCTGGTAACCCCCGCCCCGCAAGTACAGACACAAGCACAGAAAGAGGAATGCCCCGTGCCTGTTCACCCCCCGACGCGCGACAGAGAGACGACGCGCGACACAGAGACCGGGACGGACTCCGGCCTGTTCAACCCGGTCTGGGCCACGGGCCGGGCCCCAGAGGCCCTGAGTGAGCAGGCCTGGATCGCCGCCATGCTGGAGGCCGAGGGAGCGCTCGCCCGCGCCCAGGCGCAGCTCGGGGTGATCCCCGGGCGCTCGGCGGACGTCATCACGGAGGTCGCCCGCACCCTGCGGATCGACGCCCCGACGCTCGCCGAGCGCTCCCGCGGCGCCGCCAACCCCGTCGTCGTCCTGGTACAGGAACTCACCGCGGCGGTACGGGAGGTGGCGCCGGACGTCGCCGACCAGGTGCACCTGGGCTCCACCAGCCAGGACATCCTCGACTCGGCGACGATGCTGCTCGCCGTCCGCACCCTGGACGGCATCGGCGGCGACCTCGGGCGGGTGGCCGCCGCGCTCGGCGACCTGGCGGGGCTGCACCGCGCGACGCCGATGGCCGCGCGCACCCTCGCCCAGCACGCGGTGCCCACCACCTTCGGCCTCAAGGCGGCGGGCTGGCTCGACTCCGTGCTCGACGCGAGGGAACGGGTGCGCCGCACCGCCGCCTCGCTGCCCGCCCAACTCGGCGGTGCGGCGGGAACGTTGTCCGCCTACCAGGAGTACGCGCGCGGCACCGCCGCCGACCGCCGTGGCCACGGCGTCGAGCTCGCCGAGCGCTTCGCCGCCGAACTGGGGCTCAGCGAGCCCTCGGTGCCCTGGCACAGCCTGCGCACCCCGCTGTGCGACCTGGGCTGGCTGCTCAGTCAAGTCGCCGGCGCCCTTGGGAAGTTCGCCCTGGACGTGCAGGTGCTCTCCCGCACCGAGATCGCTGAGGTCGCCGAGCCCGCCGCCGAGGGCCGCGGCGTCTCCTCCGCGATGCCGCAGAAACGCAACCCGGTGCTCGCCACCCTCATCGTGGCGGCCGCCCGCCAGGTCCCCGCGCACAGCTCCGTCCTCGCGCAGAGCATGCTGGCCGAGGACGAGCGGGCCCCCGGCGCCTGGCACGCCGAGTGGCAGCCGCTGCGCGACGCCCTGCGGCTCACGGCGGGTGCGGCGCGCACGGCCGCCGAACTCGCCGAGGGACTCGAGGTGTTCCCCGCCCGCATGCGGCGCAACCTGGAGCTCACCGAGGGCGCCGTCGTCTCCGAGCGGCTCAACGCCGTGCTCGCCCCGCTCCTGGGCAAGGCCGAGACCAAGCGCGTCCTGGCCGTGTGCGCCCGCCGGGCCGCCACCGGCGAGGTCACCTTCGCCAAGGCGCTCGCCGGCCACCCGGAGCTGCACGGCCGGCTCCCCGCCGACGCCGAGCAGCTCCTTGCGCCCGAGGGGTACCTCGGCGCCGCCGACGACCTGGTCGCGAGGGTGCTCGCCCGGCTGGCCCGCGAGGGGACCTCATGAGCCGTAGGCGCCAACTCCCCGAGCTGTCACGCGGGTTCACCTTCTGGCTGATCGCCACGGTCCAGGCCCTGCTGCTCTTCGCGTCGAGCGCTCCCTCGCCGCTGTACGGGGTGTACCAGGCCGAGTGGGGCTTCTCCGCCATCATGCTGACGGCCGTCTTCGCGATGTACGCGATCGCGCTGCTCGTGGCGCTGCTCGTGGTCGGCGGGTTCTCCGACCACGTCGGGCGCCGCAAGGTGCTCGGGGCCGCCCTGGTCGTCGAGGTGGTGAGCATGCTCCTCTTCATCACCGCCGACGGCGTCGGTCCGCTGCTCGCGGCGCGCGTCGTCCAGGGGCTCGCCACGGGCGCCGCGACCGGGGCGACCAGCTCCGCCATGCTCGACCTGCAGCCCCCGGACCGGCCCCGCATCGGCCCGCTGGTCAACAGCCTCGCGCCCGTCGTCGGCCTGGCCCTCGGCGGCCTTGGCTCCGGGCTCCTCGTCGAGTACGCGCCCGCGCCGAAGACCCTGGTCTACGCGCTGCTCCTGGTGGCGTTCGTGCTGTCGGCGCTGATCGTCCCGCTGCTGCCGGAGACCTCGCCGAAACGGCCGGGCGCTGCGGCCTCGCTGGTGCCGCGCATGGCGGTGCCGCGCCGCATCAGGCCGCTGTTCCTCACCGTGGCGCCGTGCCTGTTCGCGGTCTGGGCGGTCGGCGGCCTGTACATGTCGCTCGGCCCGTCCATCGCGGCCCGCACCCTCCACCTCGGCGGGCATCTGGTGGGCGGCCTGGTCATCTTCGCCCAGACCGGGGCGGGGGCGCTCGGCTCGCTGCTGCGCCGCAACCACCCGCCGCGCCGCACCATGACGCTCGGCTTCGTGGCCTTCCTCATCGGCGTCGGCACCACCCTCGGTGCCCTCGCAGTCCCGTCCCCGGCGCTCTTCTTCACCGGCATCGTCATCGCCGGGTACGGCTTCGGCACCGGGTTCCTCGGCGCCTTCCAGACGATCGCGCCGCTGGCCGGACCCGACGAACGCGCCGGGCTCGTGGCCTCCATGTACGTCGTGTGCTACCTGGGCTTCAGCGTGCCCGCGGTGATCGCGGGCCTCGCCGTGCGGCGGTTCGGGCTCGGCCCGACCACCACCGTCTACAGCGTCTCGGTCATGGTCCTCGCCGTCGTGGCCTGCGCGGGGCTCCTCGCCCAGGAGCGCAGGGAGAAGCGCGCGGCCGCCGGGGTGCCCCACCTCGGGACGCCCGAGCCGCAGCCCGCCCCGCCCGCCGTCCCGGCCGCCGACGCCGACCACCGCTGAGCACCGGACCACAGGACCACAGGACCACCGGAGACCCGCCATGCCCGAGAACACCCCGGACGCCGCCCCGGAGACCGCCCCGGAGACCGCTCCGGACGCCGCCCCCGACGTCCTCCACCGCTTCCTGCACACCGCCGACCGGTACCCGGACGCCGTCGCCGTCATCGACGCCACCGGCCCCGCGACCTACGCCGAACTGGCCGCCCGTGTACGGCGCGTGGCCGCCGCCCTCGGCCCCAGGCCCGGCACCGTCGGCGTGCTCATCGACCGCTCCGCCGGCACCGTCGCGGCCCTCCTCGGCGTGCTCGCCGCGGGCGGCACCTACTGCCCCATCGACCCGGCCTTCTCCGCCGAGCGCAAGAAGGAGCTGGCCGAAGCGGCGGGCTGCGCGGCCGTGCTCGCCACCCGGCCGGACCCGGAGCCCTTCGGCCCGCCCGTCATCGGCCCCGAACACCCCGACGCCGCCGCCCCGTTGACGGCGGACGCACTCCCCGTGCAGCCGGATCCGGACGACCCCGCGTACGTCCTTTTCACCTCCGGATCCACCGGGAAGCCGAAGCCGGTGGTGACCCCGCGCGGGGCCATCGCGGCCGCCGTCGCATCACTGGCGGCGCTGTTCGACGTCGGCCCCGGCGACCGGGTGCTGCAGTTCGCCTCGCTGAACTGGGACACGTCGTTCGAGGAGATCCTGCCCGCCCTCACCCGTGGCGCGACGCTGGTCTTCGACGCGGACGCCTACGCGGGCTCCCTGCCCCGCTTCCTGCGCATGCTCGACCGCATCGGCGTCAGCGTCCTCGACCTGCCCACGGCCTTCTGGCACGAGCTCGTCCACCACCTGACCGAGGCCGGCGGCGAGGCGCTGCCCGAGAGCGTGCGAACCGTCGTGATCGGCGGTGAGGCGACCAGCAGGGCCCGCCTCGAGAACTGGCGGGCGCTGCCGGGCGCCGACCGGATCAGGCTCGTCAACACGTACGGCTGCACGGAGACCACCCTGGTCACGCACGCCGCCGAGCTGCACGGCCCGCGCGCACGGGCGCGCGCCGACGGCTCCGCCCCCATCGGTCGGGCCCTGCCGCACGTCCGCGAGCTGATCGGCGATGACAGTGAACTCCTCGTCGGCGGACCCGCGTTGGCCCTCGGCTACCTGGACCTGCCGGAGACCACCGCGGAGCGCTTTCCCGCCCTCGCGGCCGGGCGGTACTTCCGCACCGGCGACCGGGTCCGGCGCGACGACGACGGCGCCCTCCACCACGAGGGACGGCTCGACGACCAGATCAAGGTCCGCGGGATTCGCGTCGACCCGGCCGAGGTGGAGGCGCAGCTCTGCGCCCACCCCGACGTCGCGTCCGCCGCCGCCACCGGGGTGCGCGCCGGTGACCACACCACCGTGGTCGCCTATGTGACGCCCGGCCGGCAGGGCGACGCGGAGGGCCTCGTGTCCGCGCTCCGCGCCCATCTGCGGGAGCACAGCCCCAGCCACCTCCGGCCGAACCGCATCACGGTGGTGCCGGAGCTCGTCCACACCGCGAGCGGCAAGGTCGACCGCCGCCGCACCCACCACCGCTACACCACCGGCGCCTGAGCCGGCGAACCCGAGGAGACACACATGCCCACCACCGGGACCCACACGGTCGACCACGTGACCGGGATCTACCGACGCGTCCTGGAGACGGACGCCGTGCACGCCGGGTCCGACTTCTTCGACCTGGGCGGGGACTCCCTGCTCGCCACCCGCGTGATCAGCGCCATCGCCCGCGACCTCGGCCCCGAGCTGACCATCGCCGACTTCCTGGACCACCCCACGCCGCAGGGCGTGGCCGAGCTGATTGCGAGCGTGACCGCGTGAGCACCCTCATCGTCGGAGCCGGGCTCGCCGGGCTCACCGCCGCCACCGAACTCGCCGCCGCCGGACGGGAGGTGAAGGTTCTGGAGGCCCGCGACCGGGTCGGCGGGCGCACCCACGGCATCGAGGTGGCGCCGGGGCAGTGGGCCGACGCCGGCGCCGCCTACCTCGGTGAGCGCCACACCGAGCTGAAGTCGCTCATGGCCCGGCTCGGCCTGACCACGGCGCCCACCACCACCGAAGGGCAGAGCAGGTTCTCCCTCGGCGGCGCCCCGCAGGGCACCGAAGGCCGCTTCCCGCCGCTGAGCCCCGTCGCCCTGGGCGAGCTGTTCGACCTCCTGGACGACGTGACCAAGGCGGTCCGCGCCGACGCCCCCTGGCTCACCCCGGACGCCGAGCGCCTGGACCGGATCAGCGCACTCGACTGGGTCGAGCAGAACGTCACCCACGCCGACGCCCGCCTCTTCTTCCCGCTCTTCCTCGGCGAGATGATGGCCGCCGACCCGGCCGACGTGTCCGTCCTGCACATGGCCTTCTACCTCTGCTCCGGCGGCGGCATCCGCTACCTCAACGCGTTCGCGGGCGGGGCACAGGAGGACCGGGTCGACGGCGGCGCCCACCGGCTGAGCGAGCTGCTCGCCGCGAAACTGGGCGACCGGGTCCTGCTCGGCGAGCCCGCGCGCGTCGTCGAGGAGACCGGCGAAGGGGTACGCGTGCACACCGACGGCGGCGTCCACGAGGCCGAATCCCTGACCGTCGCCGTGCCGCCGCTGCTCGCCGACGCCATCGAGTACCGCCCGGGGCTGCCCTTCCGCCGCTCCGGCGAATCCACCGTGCCGGGCTGCGCCGTCAAGGTGCATCTGATCTACCCGCGCCCGCTCTGGCGCGACCACGGCCTCTCCGGCTGGTCGGTGAGCGCCGACGGACCGCTCCTGTCCACGGTGGACGACTCCCCGCCCGGCGACGGCGTCGGCATCCTGACCGGGTTCGTCACGGGGCGCGAGGCCAAGGAGTACGCGGCCCTGGCCCCGGACGAGCAGCGTGAGCTGGCCTTCGCCCAGGCCCGGCGGCTCTTCCCCGAGCTGCCCGAACCGACCGCCCACCACGTCACCGACTGGATCAACGACGAGTACAGCAGGGGCTGTTACGCCGCGCTGTTCGGCCCCGGCGACTGGGTCGGCTTCGGACCGCGCCTTGCCACGCCGCACGGCCGTATCCACTGGGCGGGCACCGAGACGAGCACCGAGTTCTTCGGCCTCATGGAGGGCGCCATCCGTTCCGGACAGCGCGCCGCCTCGGAGATCATCGAGGCGTACGCGGGCTGATGGCCCGCCAACTACCAGTGGAGGAGGCGCAGATGGCCGAGACGCCGCAGAGCAGGGCGGACGCCATGTACCGCGAGGACCGCACCTGCCAGGAGCTCGGCATCAGGGTCGACGGCATCGCCGAGGGCCGGGCCACCGCCCATCTGCGCCTCGCCCCCACGATGGTCAACGGCCACGGCACGGCGCACGGCGGCTATCTCTTCCTGCTCGCCGACGTGGCCTTCGCCTACGCGTGCAACACCCGGGGGGCGACCACCGTGGCGCAGGCCGCCCAGGTGTCGTTCCTCCGCCCGGCAGCGGCCGGTGACGAACTCGTCGCCGAGGCCGTCGAGCGCTCCCGGTTCGGCGCGAACGGCATCTACGACGTCACCGTCCGCCGCGCCGACGGCAAGGTGATCGCCGAGTTCCGCGGCCAGAGCCGCTCCTTGCCCAAGTGACCCCGTACAGAGATGAGTCCGATGACTGACATCCGCCCCTTCGACCGCCGTGCCCTGGAGGTCACCGAGAAGATCGTCGACCAGGTCGGGCCCGAGCACCTGAGCCTGCCGACGCCCTGTGCGCAGTGGTCGCTGCGGCAGCTCCTGGCCCATATGACCGGCCAGAACCACGGCTTCGCGGCCGCCGCCGACGGCGAGGTGAGCGACGCCTCGGTCTGGTCGGACCGGGAGATCGACGACGACCCGGCGGGGGCCTTTCGGGCCTCGTCGGCGCGGGTCACCGAGGCGTTCGCCCGCGAGGGCGTGCTCGACGGCGAATTCTGGCTGCCGGAGGTGCGCGGCGGCCAGATGTTCCCGGCCCGCACGGCCATCGGCTTCCACTTCGTCGACTACGTCGTGCACGGTTGGGACGTCGCCGCGTCCCTGGGCGTGCCCGCCCCCTTCGACGACGAGACGCTCGCCGCCGTCCTGCCGTACGCACAAGAGGTTCCGGACGGGCAAAACCGCCGCGAGCCGGGCGCGTCCTTCCGCCCCGGCCTCCCCGAACCGAGCGGTGAGCGGCCGCTCGACCACGTCCTGGCCATGCTGGGCCGGTCCCCCAACTGGCCTGCTTAGACCGGGACATGACGGAACCGGTGGACAGAGGCTCCGTCCACCGGTTCCGTCGCGCGACGCCCGGTTCAGCTCCCCGCCGGCGCGGGCTCCGGCTCCCGTACGGGGACGTCCTGTGCGCCGCCGATCTGGCGGGCACAGTAGGCGAGCGCACGAACCCGCGCGTTCTCCTCGGCGGTGCGCCAGATCAGGGCCACCGACGTCTGCGGCAGATCCCGGATGGGTACGAAGGCGATGTCCGGCCGCGCGTAGTGGCGCGCCACCGACTCGGCCAGCGGGGCGACGCCCTGTCCTGCCGCCGTCAGGGAGAGGATCTCCTGGCAGGTCTGCACCTCCTGGCCGAGGTGCAGGGCCCGGCCCGCCGGTGTCACAAGGGGCACGTGGTGGTCGCGCCAGTAGTCGGGCGCCGTGCCGGCGAGCCGGAACACGGTCGCGCCCGCGATCTCCTCGATGCGGACCGAGGCCCGGCTCGCCAGGGGGTGGTCGAGCGCGACGGCGAGCACCCGGATCTCCCGGCCGAGGACGGGCCCGACCGTCATGTCGGGCTCCTCGACGGGCAGTCGGGCCACCAGGACGTCCACCTCACCGCGCCGCAGCGGGCCAAGGAGGTCGCCGCACGGCACCTCGCGCAGGATGACGCGGCACTCGGGCGCGTAGGTGCGCGCGGCCCGGATCAGCTCGGCCGCGTACCCGCCGCCCGCGGCACCGGTGAACCCGAGCCGCGTGGAACCCGCGACGCCGCGCGCCTGGGCGGCCGCGTCCGCGCAGACATCGGTCAACTGCTCGTACAGCGGCCGCAGCCGGTCGATCAGGAGCTTGCCCAGGGCGGTCATCCGGACGTGCCTGCTCGTCCGGTCGAAGAGCTGGCCGCCGACCTTCTGCTCCGCGTCCCGCAGCGTGCGGCTGACCCGCGACTGCGAGATGTGCAGCTCGCGGCCGGTCCGCCCGAAGTGGAGCTGTTCGCCGAGGGTGATGAGGCATTCGATCTCACGCAGCTCTAGCACGCCTGCTCCTTCACTCCTCGACGGTGGCCGGCGCCGCGCGGCCGCGCAGCCGGAACACCAGGAAGACCAGGGCGCCGACGCCGACCAGCGTCAGGGCGTCCACGAGCAGCGCGACATGGATGCCGTGCAGCTGCCCGCCGGACCCGGCGGCGGCCGCGCCCGCCGAGGCCACGAAGACGGAGCTCACCAGGGGGATGCCGATGGTCTGCCCGACCTGCTGGCTCTGCGTCGCCACACCGGTGGCCATGCCCTGAAGGTCCACGCTCACCGCGGAGGTCGCGATCATCATGAACGAGATCAGCGCGAGCATCGAGAAGGCGCCGTTGACGAACTGCGCGGCGATCACCCAGGCCAGCCAGCCGGGATCCTCGGTCGCCCAGACCATGGGCAGCATGAACGCGCCCTGACCGGCCACCGCGAGACCAAGCAGGGTCCTGGGGGAGACGGCCTCGATGACCCGGGGCCCGAAGCTGCCCGCGAGGATCTGTCCCACGCCGATGCCGAGGAGTACGAGACCGGAGGCCAGCGGCGAGTAGTGGAGCACGTCCTGGACGTAGATCCCGGTGAAATAGATGAGGGCGGTCTCGCCGCCGAAGATGAACAGAGCCGTCGCGTTGCCGATGGCCACGTCCGGGATGCGCAGGACCCGCACCGGGACGAGGGCGTCGGTGGTGCGCTTCTCCACCGCCCAGAAGACGCCGATCAGTACGCAACCACCCAGTAGGGACGCCGAGTTGAGGGCGGTGAATCCGGCGGCCGCGGCGTCCGTCACGCCGTAGATGATCCCGAACATCCCGGCCGTGATGAGCACGGCGCCGGGGGTGTCGAACGAGCGCCGCTCGTCCGAGACGCTCTCCGGGACCACGAAGCGGATGAGGCAGATCGCCGCCACCGCCACCGGGATGTTGATGAAGAAGGCCCACCGCCACGACAGCAGATCGGTGAGCGAGCCGCCGAAGATGGAGCCGAAGACGAACCCCGAGCTCATCATGACGCTGTTGAGCCCGAGCGCCCTCGCCCGCAGCCTGGGCTCCGTGAAGGTCGTGGTGAGCAGCGCCATCGAGACCGGTGTGATCGCCGCGGTCGCCAGGCCCTGCAGCGCACGGGCCACGAGCAGCGGCGTCGGCGACTGCGCGAACCCGCCGGCGGCCGACGCGACCGCGAGGACGGCCATGCCGCCGATGAAGACACGGCGGCGTCCGGCGTAGTCACCGACGCGCCCGAACACCAGGGTGAAGCCCGCGGCGCACAGCGCGAACGCGGTGGCGATCCACTGCAATCCGCCCTGGGTGAAGCCGAGTTCGACGCCGATCGAGGGCAGCGCGACGTTCAGGAGGCTGAAGTCGGCGGCCATCAGGAACTGTGAGGTGAGCAGCAGGACGAGGGCGGCCACCTGCCGGTTGGTCATGCGTGGTCGGACGGTCTCCGGGGAGACCAGGGTGGAGGTCACGGGGTAACTCCCATAGGGCGGAACGGGATACGGGGGAGGAGGGGGATACGGGGGAGGAGCGGCCCGCCGGTCAGGCGTACTCGACGACGGCGTGCGGCACGTAGGGGGCCTGGAGGCGGGCCAGTTCGGCCTCGTCGAGCTCCAGGTCGAGGGCGGCCACGGCGTCGGTGAGGTGGTGCGGCTTGGTCGCGCCGACGACGGGAGCGGTCACCGCGGGCTGCCGAAGGACCCAGGCGAGCGCCACCTGGGCGCGCGGCACGGAGCGCTCGGCGGCGATGTCGGCGACGGCCTGGGCGACCCGGCGGTCGGCGGCCTCGGTCGGTCCGTAGAACAGGTCCTGGATCGGGTCGCCCGCGGTGCGCGGCGACTCGACGTCCCAGTCCCGGGTCAGCCTGCCGCGGGCCAGCGGGCTCCACGGAGTGACGCCGATGCCCTCCGCGAGGCAGTACGGGAGCATCTCGCGCTCCTCCTCGCGGTTGATGAGGTTGTAGTGGTTCTGCATGCTCACGAACCGCGTCCAGCCGTGCAGGTCGGCGACGTACTGGGCCTTCACGAACTGCCAGGTGTGCATGGACGAGGCGCCGATGTACCGCGCCTTTCCCGCCTTCACCACGTCGTGGAGCGCCTCCATCGTCTCCTCGACGGGCGTCTCGTCGTCCCAGCGGTGGATGATGTACAGGTCGATGTAGTCGGTGCCCAGGCGCCGCAGGCTCGCGTCGACCTCCCGCATGATCGCCTGCCGCGACAGGCCTCCGGCCAGCGGGCTTTCGTCCATCTTTCCGTGCAGCTTGGTGGCGATGACGACGTCCTCGCGCCGCGTCAGCTTGCGCACGGCCCGGCCGAGGAACTCCTCGCTCGTGCCCAGCGAGTAGACGTTCGCGGTGTCGAAGAAGTTGATGCCAAGGTCGAGGGCCTGGGCGAAGAACGGGAGGCTCTCCTCCTCGGGGAGCGACCAGGGATGGGTGCCGAGTCCGGGCTCGCCGTAGCTCATGCAGCCAAGGGCGAGGCGCGGCACCTTGAGGCCGCTGGAGCCGAGGCGTACGTACTTCACGTTCGTTCTCTCCCAAGAGATGTCGTGCGTGTTCAAGAGACGTCGTGCGCGTTCTCGTGCGCGAGTGGTGGACCGCCGAAGCGGCCGGACGCGGCTTGGTACGCGCGTCCGGCCGCCCCGGGTGACGGGCGAGGGGCCCTAGGAGCCCTTGACCTCGTCCTGCACCTCGGTGAGCCGCCCCCAGGAGGCGATGCCCTCGTCCAGCGGAATGTCCAGGCTGGCCAGGTACATGGCGGTCATGGCGCTGTGGCCCGCGAGGTGGGTGACCTCGGCGATCTCGTTCTGCGAGTAGTGCTCGTGCAGCGCCCAGAAGGCCTGCTCGCTCGCCTTGTGGTCCTGCATGCACTCGGTGACGTAGCGGACCAGGGCCGCACGCGAGGGCTCCATCTCGTCGAGGAGCCCGTCCTCGATGGCCTTGATCTCGATGTCGTCGAGGCCCGCCTTGCGGGCGAGCGGGTAGTGCAGCAGCCGCTCGAACTCGCTGTCGCGCAGCTTGGCCACGCGCAGCACGATGACCTCGCGGTCGAGGAGGCTCAGCAGGCCGACGGTGAAGGTGCCGCCGAGGGCGAGGTGCGCGGCGGCCGAGTTCTTGGTCAGGAGCAGCGCACGGGTCAGGTTGGACTCGAACTTCTCGTAGACGGCGCGCTGGTCGGGCGTCATGTCGGCGACTTCGGTGAGGGTGACGCGCGGTGCCATGGTGAACTCCCTTGATCGGGTGGGGTGGTGGACGGTGATTGAGGTGAAGGGGGAGGGCGGCCGGGGCCGGCTATGCGGAGAGGCCGGTGAGCGCCGGGGCCGGGGTGGCGGGCGTCTGCGCCGTCACATGGCGGGCGAGGGCGCGGTTCACCGCCCGTACGGCCGTGTCGGGCGCCCGGTCGTCGAGCGGCACGAGCGAGTCGAGGTGCCCGTCGGGGCGGACGACGAGGGCCTGGGCGGTGCGGCCCAGCTTGCCGAGGAGGTCGCCGGGCGGGCGGCCGCCGAGGTCCGTGACGGCCGCCGTGGTGACCTCGGTCCGCAGGCGCGCCACGGCCTCGGTCCAGCGCTCGTGCCGGTACGCGAGGCCGGGCCACAGGAGCACGGTGTAGCGGTCAACAGCCAGTGAGGGCGCGGTACTTGACGTCTCCCAGCCGAGCGGGAGGCGCTCGCCCGGGACCAGGGTGCCCCGCCGGGGCCGCGGGCCGTAGTGGGTGTCGAGCTGGGCGAGCTTCGGCGCGAGCACCTTCTCCAGGGTCTGCGTAGCGGTCCCAAGGCGGTACACGGCGTCGCGCGCCAGGCTCTGGTGCCACGTCGAGTACAGGCCGATGCGGGCCAGGCGCGTGGAGAGCCCCGCGACCGCGTCGACGGCCGGGCGGCGCTCGGTGTCGTAGCTGGCGAGGAGCTCCGGGCGGTAGTCGCCGCGGACCACACCGGCCAGCTTCCAGCCGAGGTTGACCGCGTCCTGGATGCCGGTGTTGAGGCCCTGCGCCCCGGACGGGCTCATGGCGTGCGCCGAGTCCCCGGCGAGGAAGACCCGGCCGCTGCCGTACGTGCTCGCCGAGCGGACGTGCGCCGTGAAGATCCCGCTGAAGTTCATGGCGCCGAGCCGCCGGTTGCCGGGCACGCGCTCCGCGAGCAGCTTCTCGAAGAAGGCGCGGTCCGGTGAGTCCCCGGTGAAGCCGTCGGGCACGCTCGCGCCGACCCGGAACACCCCGCCGCCCAGCGGCGCGAGGACCATGTTGCCGTGCCGCGTGAGGTAGTACGCGGCCTCGCTGCTGGTCGTCTCGCCGGTGATCTCGGCGTCGGTGATGGCGAGCCGGGTCCGCAGGGTCCGCCCCGCGAACTCGAAGCCGAACGCCTCGCGCACCGTGCTGCCGTAGCCGTCGGCGCCGACCACGAAGTCGTACGTACGCGTCTGAGACTTGCCGCCGGGCAGCAGCAGTTCGCACTCGACGCCCCGCGCGTCCTGTGTGCCTGCGACGAGCGTGTGGTCGTAGTCGATCGTCCCGCCGAGCGACGTCATGTGCTCTTCGAGGACCGCCTCGGTGCGCCACTGCGGGATGGTGATGGCGAACGGGTATCCGGCACCGCGCAGCCGGTCGAACCGGATCAGGCCGATGAGTTTCTTGTTGGAGTAGTAGTTCATCTGGTCGAAGTAGTGACCGCTCTCGACCAGTTTGCGGCCCACCCCGACGCGGTCGAGGAGCTCGAGGACGCGGGGCCACAGGATCGTCGCCCGGGAGTGCGGGCTCTGTCTGCGGGTCTTGGAGATGATGTCGGCCCGTACGCCGTGCCGGAGCAGCTCGCAGGCGAGGACGAGCCCGACGGGTCCGGCACCGACGATCAGGACGCGGGGCCGCTGGGTGTCGCTGTTCACGGGGACCTTCCTTGGCGGGCCGGTCAGGAGCCGAGGGGACGCAGGCGGTGGACGTGCGGCGGATTGCGGAAGGCGCCGTCCACCTTGGCGAGGAAGGCCGCGGTGTACTCCTCCTTCATGTGCAGGTCGATGGCGGCCTGGTCGGCCCACTCCTCGACGAGGACGACGGTGTGCGGATGCCCCTCGGAGAGGCAGGCGTCGAAGCGCAGCGCGCCCTCCTCCTCGCGGGTCGCTGCGGCGAGCTCGCCGAAGGCATCCACGACGGACTCCATCCGCTCGGGCACGACGTCGAACAGGACGGTGATCTCGATGCTCATGTAGGGGTCACTTCCTTGGTGGTGAGGGTCTCGGCCTCGGTCGTGAGGGCGTCGGCCCCGGTGGTGGGGGCGTCGGCGCTCAGCTCGTCGAGGCCGACGAAGGTGAGGGGGCGAAACGGCGGGGGCGGGTGCTCGCACTCGTGCGGCGCCACGTCCCACTGGCGCAGGGCCACGCGCGGGCGTCCGTCGGCGGTCCACGCGGTCGCCAGGCACAGGGCGCGGCCGTTGCCGACCATGCCGCCGGGCGTGTCGGCGCCGCCGCCGATCGCACGGGCCAGCAGGTTCAGGACACCGCCGTGCGTCACCACGAGAACGGGCCGCGACGTTCCGCGCCGGCCCGCCTCGGCGATCTCGCGGAGCGCCGCGCAGAAGCGGGCCAGCGCGGCGTGGCCGCTCTCACCGCCGGGCGGCGCGTAGCCGGGGTCGGTGACCAGGCTCCGCAGGGCCCCCGGGTGGAGATGGGCGAACTCCGTCCGGTCCAGGCCGTCGAGCGTGCCGAGGTGGCGCTCCCGCAGCCCGTCGAGGCGCAGGTGCGGGACGTCGAGGCGGCCCGCCGCGTACGCGGCCGTCTGGGCCGCGCGCGACAGCGAAGAGGAGTACACCGAGCCCCAGTTGTCGGGGGTCAGGGAGCGCGCGACCTCCTGCGCCTGCCGTACGCCCGTCTCGTTGAGCGGGACGTCGGCCTGGCCCTGGAAGCGGTCGGCGGCGTTGTAGGCGGTCTCTCCATGGCGGAGCAGGACGATGCGCACGGGCGTGGCCGGGGCGCCGGCTCAGGCGGCGGCGCTGTGGGCGGAACCGAGCGCCTCGACCGCCTCGGCGGCCTCCCCGACGGTCTGCTCGGCGGTCAGGACGCCCTCCTCTATGGAGACGCCGAGCCGCTTCTCGAGCAGCAGTGACATCTCCAGGAGCGCGAGGGAGTCCACCGCCAGGTCGTCGAAGACGGCGTCCTGGGAGACGTCCTCGGGGGACACCTCGAACTTGGTGGTGAGGATCTCGGTGATCATCGTCGTCACGGAACCGGTCATGGGGCACCTCAACTAATGGTGTGGGTACGGAAGTTGGTCGATGAACTGCGGAGTGCGTCGATGAGCTCCGGAGTACGGGGTCAGGCCCGGGGCAGGTCGGGCCAGGTGAGGGTGGCCGCCCCCCAGGTGGCGCCGCCGCCGAAGGCGGTGAGCAGCACCCGGTCGCCGGCCTTCAGGGCGCCGTCGGCCATGCCGCCCGCGAGGGCCAGCGGGATGGAGGCGGCGGACGTGTTGCCGACGCGCTCGATGTTCAGGACGGCGCGCTCCGGCGGCAGGCCGAGCTGTTCGGCGACGGCGTGGATGATCCGGGTGTTCGCCTGGTGCGCCACGATCCGGTCGACGTCGGCCACCTGCCAGCCCGTGCGGTCGAGCACCGTCAGCGAGGACTCGGCCATGCGGCGTACCGCGGCGAAGAAGACCGACTTGCCCTCCATCCGGAAGTACAGGTCCTCCGGGCCGGGGAAGCCGCCCCGCGAGCGCTGCTCGGCGCCGCCGCCGGGCACCGTGATCAGGTCCGCCATCCCGCCGTCGCTGCCGAGGTGGATGTCCCGTACGGCGCCCGGCTCGTCCCGCTCGCCCGCCCGCAGGACCACCGCGCCCGCGCCGTCGCCGAAGATGGCGGCGGTGGTGCGGTCCGCCGGGTCGAGAAGGGTGCTGAACGTCTCGGCGCCGATGACCAGGACCCGCTCGGCGAAGCCCGCGCCGATGGCGGCCGCGCCGGTCTGCAGGGCGTACAGGAAGCCGGAGCAGACGGCGGCCACGTCGAAGGCCGCGACATGGGGCAGCCCGATGCGGGTGGCGACGGCCGGTGCCGTGGCCGGGCAGGGGCGGTCCGGTGTCGTGGTGGCGAGCACGACCAGGTCGGCGCCGTCCGCCCCCGAGTTCTTCAGCGCCCGCAGGCCCGCCTCGACCGCCAGGTCACCGGTGGTCGTACCGGGGTCGATGACATGGCGCTGGGCGATGCCCGTCCGGGTGCGGATCCACGCGTCGGAGGTGTCCAGGCGCCGGGCCAGTTCGTCGTTGGTCACCACGCGCGGCGGCACGTAGCCGCCGACACCGGCGATCACGGCCGTACGTGTCGTGGCGCTCAGGCCACTGCTGATGTCGTCGCTCATGCCGCCACGTGTCCTTCCGGGAGCCGGTGGGCCACGGCGGACCGCACCCGGAGCCCGGCGAGTTCGGCGACGACGTCCAGGGTGCGCCAGGTGCCGCCGCCCATCCGCAGCAGGTCGGGGTCGGCCAGGTGCGTCGTCACCGGCACCCCCTGCCGGGGGCGGTCGGGGCGGGACGCGGTGATGGTGGTCTGGCGCATCCACAGGGTCTCGCTGTCCTGGCGGCGCATGCCGTCCAGGTCGTAGAGCATGATCTGGGCGAGCTGAAGCGCCGTCACAAAGGCGTCCACCATGGAGACCGACGGCTGGTAGGCGCCCTCAAGTCCCGCCGTGGGCAGGGGGGTCGCGTCCTCGTCGGCGACCGTGAGCCCCGCCGAAGCGCGCAGCCGCTCCTGGTCCACGCTCACGTCGCGGATGAGCTGGCGGCGCGCGGTGAACCCCGTACCGAAGTAGCGGTCCGCCGGGGCGCCGAGCAGCGCGTCGAGACCGGTGTACGTCCGCTCCCGTACCGGGCTGCCGATCCGGGCGTGCTCCACCTCGCACCGCACCCGCATGGTGCCGATGGCGCAGTCGACCACCGACACCGCGCGCGCCGGGTCGGCGACGACCGGCTCGGTGCGGCGCAGCGTCGCGCGCGCCGGGATCCGGTCGAGGTCCTCCTGCGGGCTGCTGCCCGCCGTCAGGCGCACCTTGCGCAGCCAGGCGTCGCGCAGATCGGCGCCGGGTCCTGTGAGGCACGCCTCGGCCAGCTGGGCGGCGACCACGAGGCCGTCGATGGTGCTGAAGTGCGGGCGCAGATCGGTGCCCGCGGCTTTCGTCGACCAGTCGGCGGGATAGGCGACGCCCACCGTGGCGAGCGCTTCGACGGAATTGCCGGTACGCGCGACGCGGGCATCGCCGATGTCGTATTGGACCCGGCGAAAGCCCCGGCCGAAGAAGCGCCGGTCGGCCGGGCCGAGATAGTCGTCCACGGAAGTCAGTACGGTCTGCGCCGAACTCGCTGTCATCGGAGCTCCGTCGGTAGTGAGTGGTCCTGCGGCAACCGCACGGCCGGCGCCTTGCGGAGGCTGGTGCGCCTCCGGGCACCGCCGCGCCGGATGGCACAGGTGAGCCGGGCCGTGCAGGTCCGGTTTCCGGATTCGTCGGAGATGGCGATCTCGTACGAGGCGACCGTCTGCCGCTCGTTCAGGGGTACGCATATTCCGGTGACCGTTCCTGACGAGACCCACCGGTGATGAGTACAGGAAAGGTCGACGCCCACGGCGTGCCCGCCGGGCCCCGCGTACAGGAATGCGGCCACCGAGCCGAGAGTTTCGGCGAAGACCGCGTTCGCGCCGCCGTGCAGAATTCCCACCGGCTGGCGATTCCCGGACACGGGCATGGTGCCCGAAACGAGACCGGGTTCACAGGTGAGTATTTCTATGCCCATTCTCCGGGTGAGTTGTTCATTCTCGTAGTCGCCGTCGAAACTAATGGATCCGAGCACGACTCAAGTCAACATCAACGGCGGCATGAAATCAGCGGGTTGGCCTGATGCTGCCACGGCATGGGAAAGCCTGTCCGCGAAGGCAAGTAGAACGTTCAAGAATAGGCAAAGGGAAAGGAAGGACGGGTAAAAAAAAGGGGAAAGCCTGGGTAGCTGCGCGCCCTCGGCCCGGTCTCAGTGCCGGCGCAGCGCGAGAACCGCGTTGTGCCCGCCGAAACCAAAGGAGTTGCTCAGGGCCACATCACCGGAGCCGGGCAGCTCGACGGAGTGGCCGCGGACCACGTCGAGCCCGATGGCGTCGTCGAGATCGTCGCAGCCGACGGTCGGCGGAATGATTCCGTGGTGGAGCGTGAGAGCCGTCGCGACCGCCTCGACACCGCCGGCCGCGCCCTGCAGATGACCCAGGTTCCCCTTGGGCGCGGTCACCGGCACGGGCGGCGCCCCGTCCCCGCCCGCCACGGCGGCGAAGACCTCGCGCAGCCCGGCCGCCTCCGCGAGATCGCCCTCCACGGTGGCGGTGGCGTGCGCGTTCACATGGACCACGTCGCCGAGGCGGGCCCCGGCGTTCTCCACGGCACGCCGGACGGCGAGGGCGATGCCGCTGCCCGTCGGATCGGGCGCGGCCAGGTGGTACGCGTCCGCCGACAGGCCCCAGCCCGCGGCTTCGCAGTAGATACGGGCGCCCCGCGCGCGAGCGTGCTCCTCCGCCTCGAGCAGGAGCACGGCCGCGCCCTCGCCGTTCACGAAGCCGTCGCGGTCCTTGGCGAAGGGGCGGGAGGCCGCGAGCGGCTCGTCGTTGCGGGTCGAAAGCGCGCGCATGGCGGCGAAGGACGCCATCACCGCGGGGATGACGGGGGCCTCGGCACCGCCGGCGAGCGCGACGTCCACGCGCCCGTACCGGATACGGTCGACGGCCTCGCCGATGGCCTCGGTGCCCGAGGCGCACGCGCTGACGACGGTGCGCGCCTCACCCGTGATCCGCAGGTCGAGCGAGATCTGCGACGCGGCCTGCGAGGGCACGGTCATCGGGGCGGTGAGCGGCGAGACGCCGCGCAGCCCCCGCTCGCGCAGGCGCCGGTCCCCCTCCACGAGTACGGGGGCACCGCCGATGATGCTGCCCACCGACACCCCGACCCGCTCCGGGGCGAGACCGCTCTCCACGGTGCCGCCCGGCGCGAGCCCGGCGTCCTGCCAGGCCTCCCGGGCGGCCAGGAGCGCGAACTGGGCGGCACGGTTCATCCGTCGCGCCCGCTGTCTCGGCAGCAGCGAGGCGGGGTCGACGGGCACGGTCCCCGCGATGCGCACCGGATGGTCGGCGAAGGCGGGGTCGTCGAGGGGGCGGACGCCGCAACGGCCCTCCAGAAGCCCTTGCCAGAGCGCGTCGACACCCGCCCCCAGCGGTGTGATGGCCCCCAGGCCGGTGACCACGACGCGCCGCCCGGTGTTCCGGCTTATGTCCGTGAGGTGCCCCATCGGGCTCACCCCTTTCATGTACACAGCAAGTGCTACCGTCGTCCCTTTGACGCCGCCCGGGACGAAAAGGGAATGAAGAAAAGCATGGATAATTCAGAGAGGCCTGCCATAGCCGACCTTCGATCGGGATTTGCCAGCCTGTCGTCCCTGCTGCGTGCCTGGCGGGCCGAGGCGGGAATGAAGAACGGGCGCCGCAAGCCACTGCCGCAGAAGGAAGTGGCCGCTCGTATGGGAGTGAGCGAGCGCTGGTACCGCTCCCTGGAAACCGGGACCCAGATGTCCCTCTCGCACGAGACGTTGACGAGCCTGGCCGATGCGCTGGAACTGGGGCCGCACGAACGTGCCGCGCTGTTCTGGAACGCGCTGAGTGAAATCGTCGACAAGGGCGGCCAGGAGCACGCCGAGATAAAAATGGACCGGCTCAAGGAGTTCGTGTCGGCCCAGTCACGATTCCCGGCCTATCTCATCGATCACTCATGGAATGTCATCGGCTACAACGACAAGATGGCGGAGTGGTTCCCCTGGGTGCGGACGAAGGGCGCGAACCTGATGCGGTGGGTGCTTGAGTCACCGGAATCCCGTGAGCAGATCGTGGACTGGCCGGCGCATGCCACGCTCTATCTCGCGCAGCTGAGGTTCGCGCTCGTGGGATACCCGGACGACCCAATTCTTAATGATTTACTGACGAGCGCGCTTCGGAGCCCTGAATGCCGTGACCTCTGGGACAGCGGACCCCGCATCATAGCCTTCCGACAGGGCGGTGAATTCCGCCTCTCCCTGCCTGCCATATCCGCGAGCGAGTTGATAGTCACCTCTCAGGTCCTCCTGCCCGCCTACTGTTCCCGAGTGCGCTTCGTCACATTGCTGCCTTCTTAGGTGCTGTTTGCGCAATCCACTCTACACAAGGGGATGGGGTCCCGTACCGGCAAAATTGTGCCGCTTGACAGCCCTGATCCGGCATCTACAGTCTTAGTCCTCCGAAAGGGAGATGAGGCCGACGGTGCCCTCCTCCCGGAGCCGGTGGGCGAGCACATGCAATAACTTCTTCGCCCAAATTTAATCTTTGCTTTTTCTTGACGGGGGTCAAGTGATCGACACGGTTGCGCCTGTAGAGATTGCGATAGCGGGAATACCGGAATATGCAATTCCAGATGTGGGCGTACGTCCGCTGAAGAGCTCGGTCGACCTGGTCGAGCACCTCGGCGAACTGGGACCCCGCACGGCGCGCGAACTCCGCCTCGTCCTGCCGAGGCGCCCCTACGACCGCAGGGTCCGCGACCGCGCGGTCGCCCTCAGCGCGCAGCTCGTACGGCGAGGAGTCCGCGTGCGCGCCCTCCACCTCACCGAAGCCCGCCCCGAACCCGCCTACACGGCCGACACGTTGCGCCTCGCCGCCTCCGGCGTGCAGCTCCGCGCCGTCCCGCACCTCCCCACCGGGATGGTGCTCATCGACCGCGAGCTCGCCATAGTCTCCGCCAACGGCGGTCCCGCGCCGGAGGCCGCCAGTGTCCTGCTGCGCGGCGCGGGCCTTGTCGCCTCGTACCACGCGCTCTTCGAGCAGATCTGGGCCCGCGGTACGGCCCGCACGACCCGCCCCGACCGCTACGAACCCACGCCCACGGATCCCGCCGGGCCCGCACGGTCCACCGGGTCTGCGGAGCGCGTGGAGCCCGTGGAGCCCGCGGAGTCCGGCGACTTGAACGAGCGCGAACGCGAGACGCTGGTGCTCCTGGCCGAAGGCCTCACCGACGACGGCATCTCCCGCCGCACCGGCCTGTCCGTGCGCACGAGCCGCCGCACCATCGCCCACCTCATGGACCGACTCGGCGCCCGCAGCCGCTTCCAGGCGGGAGTGGAGGCGGCCCGCCGCCACTGGATCTGACGGATCTGACCCGGTGGTGTGAGAGGCTGGTTCGCATGAACCGGTTGGGTGGCGTGACCTCGCCTTATCTGCTCCAGCACGCTGACAATCCGGTCGACTGGTGGCCCTGGGGACCGGAGGCTTTCGAGGAAGCGCGTCGCCGCGATGTCCCCATTCTGCTGTCGGTCGGCTACTCGGCCTGCCACTGGTGTCATGTCATGGCGCACGAGTCCTTCGAGGACGACGACACGGCCGCGTTCCTGAACGAGCACTTCGTGAGCGTCAAGGTCGACCGCGAGGAGCGGCCCGACGTCGACGCCGTCTACATGGAGGCGGTGCAGGCCGCGACGGGCCAGGGCGGCTGGCCCATGACGGTCTTCCTGACCCCGGACGCCGAACCCTTCTATTTCGGTACGTACTTCCCGCCCGAGCCCCGGCACGGCATGCCGTCCTTCCTCCAGGTCGCCGACGGGGTCCGGCGGGCGTGGACGGACCGGCGCGGCGAGGTCGCCGAGGTCGCGGGGAAGATCGTGCGGGACCTGTCGGAGCGTCAACTGGCCTTCGGCGCCGACGAGCTGCCCGGTGAGGACGATCTCGCGCAGGCGCTGCTCGGTCTGACGCGGGACTACGACGCGACGCGGGGCGGCTTCGGCGGCGCGCCGAAGTTCCCGCCGTCCATGGTCGTCGAGTTCCTGCTGCGGCACTACGCCCGTACGGGAGCGGAGGGCGCGCTGCAGATGGCCGCCGACACCTGCGAGCGGATGGCGCGCGGCGGCATCTACGACCAGCTGGGCGGCGGTTTCGCCCGCTACTCCGTGGACCGCGACTGGGTGGTGCCCCACTTCGAGAAGATGCTGTACGACAACGCCCTCCTGTGCCGTGTGTACGCCCACCTGTGGCGGACCACGGGGTCCGGTCTCGCCCGGCGGGTGGCGCTGGAGACGGCGGACTTCATGGTGCGCGAACTGCGCACGAACGAGGGCGGGTTCGCGTCGGCCCTCGATGCGGACAGCGAGGACCCGGCGACGGGGAAGCATGTCGAGGGCGCGTACTACGTATGGACGCCGGAGCAGCTGCGCGAGGTGCTCGGCGATGCGGACGCGGAGCTTGCCGCGGTGCACTTCGGGGTGACGGAGGAAGGGACCTTCGAGGAGGGGGCGTCCGTCCTCCAACTCCCGCAGGACGACGGGGTGTTGGCGGACTCATCCCGCCTCGCGTCGATCCGGGAGCGGCTGCTCGCGGCGCGCGGCGAGCGGCTCGCGCCGGGCCGTGACGACAAGGTGGTCGCCGCCTGGAACGGGCTCGCGATCGCCGCGCTCGCCGAGGTGGGGGCGTACTTCGAGCGGCCGGACCTGGTGGCGGCGGCGGTGGCGGCCGGGGATCTGCTGGTGCGGGTGCACATGGACGACCGCGCGCGGCTTTCCCGTACGTCCAAGGACGGGCGCGTGGGCGCAAACGCGGGGGTCCTGGAGGACTACGCGGACGTCGCCGAGGGATTCCTCGTGCTGGCCTCGGTGACGGGGGAGGGGGTGTGGCTGGAGTTCGCGGGCTTCCTGCTCGACCACGTGCTCGGCCAGTTCTTCGACGCGGATTCGGGGACGCTGTACGACACGGCGGTGGACGCGGAGCGGCTGATCCGGCGGCCGCAGGACCCCACGGACAACGCGGTGCCGTCCGGGTGGACGGCGGCGGCCGGTGCGCTGCTCTCGTACGCGGCGCAGACCGGGGCGGAGCCGCATCGGGCGGCGGCGGAGCGGGCGCTGGGGGTCGTGAAGGGGCTCGGGCCGCGGGCCCCGCGGTTCATCGGACACGGCCTCGCCGTGGCCGAGGCGGTGCTCGACGGCCCCCGAGAGGTGGCGGTGATCGGCCCGGTGGGCGGGGAGCTGCACCGGACGGCGCTGCTGGGGGCCGCGCCGGGCGCCGTGGTCGCGGCGGGCTCCGCGGAGGACGCGGAACTGCCGCTGCTGGCGGGGCGCGGCCTGGTCGGGGGCGTTCCGGCGGCGTACGTCTGCCGCCACTTCGTCTGCGACGCGCCGACCACTGACGTGGAGGAACTGGCGGCGAAGCTGTCGGGCTGAGGCCCTTCCGGCTGCGCCGGCCGCGAGGTGACCGCAGATCACCGCCTTCGGCGAGTTCGTCCTCAAACGCCGGACGGGCTGAAAGGGTGGGTGGGCAACTGCGGGGCAATCGGGTGGGTGGGCGGGAAAGATTCGCCGCGAAGCGGCGGTCTAGTTCGCGTCCGCCTGCCCGCCGGGGGCGAACTCCGCAAGCGCCCCCGCCACAATCCGCTCCAGGCGATCATGGTGCGCGCCCCGCCAGTACACCCGGTCGCACTCCACGCACTGGGCGAAGACGTCGTACGTCCCCCGCGTACCACCCTCCAGAAGATCCGCCACCTCCTCCTTCGACGCCGCCCGCAGCGAGCCATTGCAGGCCGTGCATCGCGTCCACGGGCGCAGCGCGGGGGCGAACCGGCCCAGGACGTCCCGGAGTTGTTCGTCCGGGCCGTCGCTGTAGACGTACGCCCCTGCCCACAGCTCACGGCGGCGCAGCAGGCCCCGGTCACGGCTCAGCAGGACCCGGCGCTCGGCGGCGGACCGCGCCGCAAGCGCCGGATCGCCGATGTCCGTGCTCTCGTACGCCGCGTCGACGCCGAGCAGCCGCAACCGCCGCGCCAGCGTGCCGAGATGGACGTCGAGGAGGAAACGCAGCGGGGCCCCGGGGACGGGCTGCGGGCGCGGGACGGCGCGGACCGAGACCGTCTCGCCCGCCGCGGGGATGTGCGAGGCGGGTACCTCCGCACCGTCCACCACCAGCGCGCCCACCTCCGTCAGCGGGACGCCGAGCGATTCGACGACGTGCCCGAGCGTGGACGCGCCGTCGGTAACGGCCTTGCTGGGGCCGTTCCTTCGCTCGTGCGGGACGAACATCCCCAGTTCAGGGGCGAAGTCGATAAGGATCTCCGGACCGTTCATGGGGTCAGGATGGCACGGCGGGTCAGTCCGCCTCGGGGGATTTTCCGCCGCCCGCCGCGGCGCCAGACGCGCCGCCCGACGCGGTGAAGCCGTACGACAGCATGTCCAGCGTGCGGTCCACCAGTTGACCCAGGTCGTCGCGGTGGTCGTGCTCCGCCCAGTACGCCGTCGCCTCCGTCAGCGCCCCGATCAGGCCCATGGAGAAGACCCGCACCTCAAGATCGCCCGCGTCGCGCCCGGTCCGCTCCGCGATCACCCGGCACAGCATGCGGCCGGTGACCGACATGCTCTCCAGCATCCGGGAACGTACCGCGGGGACTTCGATCATCAGGCGGGTACGAAGCCGCGACACCTCCGGCTCCTCCGTGAAGCCGAGACCCACCGCCTTGCGCAGCACATGCCGCAGCGACTCCGCGATCGGCTCGTCGGCGGGGCGGGCCCGCAGTTCGTCCTCCAGGAGCGGGTCGTACTCGTCGGTGAGGACGATGTCCTCCTTGGTGGGGAAGTAGCGGAAGACCGTGGAGGGGGAGACCTCCGCCGCGTCCGCGATCTGCTCGACCGTCGTCGCCTCGTACCCCTGCTCGCGGATCAGCCCGTACGTCGCCTCACGGATCGCGATGCGGGTCTTGAGCTTCTTCCGCTCCCGGAGCCCCGGCTGGGCGGCGTGTCGGGAGGCGGTGGTGCGTACGGCCGTCATGACGTTCATTGTCGGGCATCCGCAGGCCGCGGGGCCATGTCGGCGGCCGCTGCGGGCCCCGGGGTCCGCAGCAGCGCGGCCACCAGGAGCGCCGTCACCAGGGCGGCCACGCCGCTGACCCACAGGACGACCCCCATTCCGGTCACGTATGCGGAGTCGGCGGATTCGGCGAGCCCCGGCAGCCCGAGACGGCCGGCGATCGTGTGGGCGGCCACCACCGAATCGCCCGCGGTGTCCGCCGCCCCCGCCGGCAGCGACCCGGTGTCGAGCCTGTCGACGTACACACCGGACAGCAGCGAACCGAGCAGCGCGATGCCGATCGCGCCCCCGACCTGCCGCACGGTCATCAGGAGCCCGGTGCCCGAGCCCGCGCGCTCGACCGGCAGCGCACCGAGCGCCGAGTCCATGGCCGGTACGACGGCGAAGCCGAAACCGGCCCCGGCGATGGACAGCCACAGCGCGGTGAAGCCGTAGCCGGAGTCGACCGTCGTACGGCTGCCGAGCATCGCGGCGAACGCGAGGACGACGAGCCCGCCGCTGATCACCGCCCGCGCCCCGAAGCGGCGTACGACGGGCTCGGCGCCCCGCGCGGCGACCAGCAGGCCGCCCATCAGCGGCAGCATCCGAAGCCCGGTGCCGAACGCGTCGTGGCCGAGCACCGCCTGCAGATACGGCGGGAGCACGAACATCAGGCCGGACAGGACGAACATGACGAGCGTCGCCGCGACGGTGTTGAGGAGGAAGCCGCGGTTGCCGAGCAGGGACATGTCCAGCATCGGCCGGCTCACGCGCCGCTCCCGCAGGACCAGTGCGGCGAGCAGCAGCGCCGCGCCGCCCAGCATCCCGAGCACCAGCGGGTCGCCCCAGCCGCGTACCGGCGCCTCGATGATCCCGTAGATCAGCGCGCCGAGACCGGCCGCGGTGAGCGCGGTCGACACGACGTCCACCTTGGGGGAGGCCGGGTCGGTGGTCTCGGGGAGCAGGAAGGCGCAGGCGGTGATCCCGATGGCCACCATCGGGATGTTGATCAGGAAGATCGAGCCCCACCAGAAGTGGTCGAGCAGCCAGCCGCCGACGATCGGCCCGAGCGGGGCGCCGAGCGCGGAGGCGGCGGAGACGATGCCGACGGCCTTGGTGCGCTCGCCGGGCGCGAAGAGCGCGGGCAGCACGGCCAGGGCGAGCGGCATGACGAGCGCGCCGCCCACACCCATGACCGCGCGGGCCACGACGACGAGCGAGACGTCGTCGGCGAGGGTGCCGATGAGCGAGCCCACCAGGAAGATTCCGAGCCCGGTGATCAGCATCCGGCGGCGCCCGAAGCGGTCGCCGAGCAGCCCGGCCGGAAGCATCAGGGCCGCGAAGACGACGACGTACGCATCCGCCATCCACTGCTGCTCACCGGTGCTCGCGTCGAGCTGACCGGCCATCGTCGGCAGCGCGACATTGAGGATCGTCATGTCGAAGCCGAGCACCAGCATGCTCGCGACCAGGGCGGCTAGCGCCCACCAGCGTCGGGGGTCCTGCCAGTTCGCGGCAGATTTGATAGTGACAGTGACCATGAAGTGAGAGTAACTGTCAAAAGGTGGCCGCCGTCAAGACATGCGAATGGCCGCGGCTCGAAAGCCGCGGCCATGAAGGAGGAGGGAGTGAGGGCTACCCGTGCTGGTACGCCACCAGCGAGATGCCGACGTAGTGCACGGCGAAGGCCGCGAGGGTCAGGGAGTGGAAGACCTCGTGGAAGCCGAAGAAGCGGGGCGAGGGGTTGGGGCGCTTGATGCCGTAGATGACGCCGCCCGCGCTGTAGAGCAGTCCGCCGACGATCACCAGGACGAGCACGGCGATGCCGCCCGTGCGCATGAAGTCCGGCAGGAAGAAGACCGCGGCCCAGCCCATCGCGATGTAGCACGGCGTGTAGAGCCAGCGCGGGGCACCGACCCAGAACACCCGGAAGGCGATGCCCGCGACGGCCGCGCCCCAGATGCCCCAGAGCAGCCACTGCCCCTTCGCCTCGGGGAGCAGCAGCATCGTCAGCGGTGTGTACGTGCCCGCGATGATCAGGAAGATGTTGGAGTGGTCGAGCCTGCGCAGGATGCCGTCCGCACGCGGGCCCCAGTTGCCCCGGTGGTAGAGCGCGCTCACTCCAAAGAGCAGGCAGGCGGTCAGGGCGAAGATGCCGCAGGCGATCCGGCCGCGGGTGGAGTCCGCGAGGGCGGTGAGCACCAGGCCGGAGACGACCACTGCGGGGAACATGCCGGCGTGCAGCCAGCCGCGCATCATCGGCTTCACCGGGAGCGGCGGGGCGGCGAGCGCGGACGAATCGGGGCTTGTGGCCGGGGAGTTCGTGATCGCGTCGGGGACGGGAGCGGTCATGACGGGCATCGTACCTACGCAACCGTAAGTTACACATCAATCGGGGCAGGCCGGATGTCCACAAGTGGCGATGGTCACGGCGATACCCGAGCGTACAAGTGACGGATCCGCGCACGGAAGCCCTGTCCTGTGAGTGGCGATGCTCACGCCGCTCAGGTGTGAGGCGCTCTGGACATATGCGCAGAAGCGTCGGATGATCAAATGAGTGCGGTCGGCACCGGATGAGCGCCAGAGGGATCAACACGTGAAGCGTCCGGGTCGCAGCCCCCACGGGGCAACAAACCTAAAACCCCTCATATAGGAGCAATCGTGGCGCGCGACATCGCGGCTCCCCTTTCCGTGGACACCGTTCCCACCAACCACCAGGAGCTCGTCTCCTGGGTGAACGAGATCGCCGAGCTGACGCAGCCGGACCGTGTGGTCTGGTGCGACGGCTCCGAGGCCGAGTACGAGCGCCTGTGCGAGGAGCTCGTCGCCAAGGGCACGTTCAAGAAGCTCGACCCGATCAAGCGCCCGAACTCGTACTACGCGGCCTCCGACCCGACCGACGTCGCGCGCGTCGAGGACCGCACCTTCATCTGCTCCGAGAAGGAAGAGGACGCGGGCCCGACCAACCACTGGAAGGCCCCCGCCGAGATGCGGGCCATCTTTACCGGAGAAGGAAACAGTTTCGCGGGTGAGAAGGGCGTCTTCCGCGGCTCCATGCGCGGCCGCACCATGTACGTCGTGCCCTTCTGCATGGGCCCGGTCGGCTCGCCGCTGTCCGCGATCGGCGTCGAGATCACCGACTCCGCGTACGTCGCCGTCTCCATGCGCACCATGACCCGCATGGGCCAGCCGGTCCTGGACGAGCTCGGCTCCGACGGCTTCTTCGTGAAGGCCGTCCACACGCTCGGCGCCCCGCTGGCCGACGGCGAGGCCGACGTGCCGTGGCCCTGCAACTCCACCAAGTACATCTCGCACTTCCCCGAGGACCGCGAGATCTGGTCGTACGGCTCGGGCTACGGCGGCAACGCCCTGCTCGGCAAGAAGTGCTACGCGCTGCGCATCGCCTCCGTCATGGCGCGCGACGAGGGCTGGCTGGCCGAGCACATGCTGATCCTGAAGCTCACGCCCCCGCAGGGCGAGAGCAAGTACGTCGCGGCCGCCTTCCCCTCCGCCTGCGGCAAGACGAACCTCGCCATGCTGGAGCCCACGATCTCCGGCTGGACGGTGGAGACCATCGGTGACGACATCGCCTGGATGCGCTTCGGCGAGGACGGCCGCCTGTACGCGATCAACCCCGAGGCCGGCTTCTTCGGCGTCGCGCCCGGCACCGGCGAGCACACCAACGCCAACGCCATGAAGACCCTGTGGGGCAACTCGGTCTTCACGAACGTCGCGCTGACCGACGACGGCGACGTCTGGTGGGAGGGCATGACGGAGGAGACTCCCGCCCACCTCACCGACTGGAAGGGCAACGACTGGACCCCCGAGTCCGGCGTCCCGGCCGCGCACCCGAACGCGCGCTTCACCACCCCCGCCTCGCAGTGCCCGATCATCGCGCCCGAGTGGGAGGACCCCAAGGGCGTGCCGATCTCGGCGATCCTCTTCGGCGGCCGCCGCGCGAGCGCCGTGCCGCTGGTGACCGAGTCCTTCAACTGGCAGCACGGTGTCTTCCTCGGCGCGAACGTGGCGTCCGAGAAGACCGCCGCCGCCGAGGGCAAGGTCGGCGAGCTGCGCCGCGACCCGTTCGCCATGCTGCCGTTCTGCGGCTACAACATGGGCGACTACATGAACCACTGGGTCAAGGTCGGCGCCGACAAGGACCAGTCGAAGCTGCCCAAGATCTACTACGTGAACTGGTTCCGGAAGAACGCCGACGGCAAGTTCGTGTGGCCCGGCTTCGGTGAGAACTCCCGCGTCCTGAAGTGGATCGTGGACCGCCTCGACGGCAGGGCCGAGGGCGTCGAGACCCCCATCGGCATCCTGCCGACGGTCGACTCGCTGGACACCGAGGGCCTCGAACTGGCCGCATCCGACCTGGAGTTCCTGCTCACGGTCGACAAGGAGGTCTGGCGCGAGGAGGCCGCCCTGGTCCCCGAGCACCTCAACACCTTCGGCGACCACACGCCCAAGGAGCTGTGGGACGAGTACCGCGAGCTGGTGCGCCGCCTCGGCTGATACCCGCCCCATGTCCGGAAGGGCCCCGCACAACGGCGTGCGGGGCCCTTCCGCGTTCGTACGCGAACACATTTCATGTACGTCACCTTCACATAGGCCCCACATGTTTCAATGTCCCCACAAGGCGGCCCGTCGATCGATACGGGCCGTCAAAAGAGCCTGTGGGGGGCCAAGTTGAAGAAATCTCAGCGGCTGAGACGGATGACCGGCATCGCCCTCGCGGTGGCGCTCGGCTCGGCGGGCCTGGTCGCCGTCGGGACGCCCGCCGCGTACGCCGTCACTCCGTCGGACGAGGCGGCGAAGCTGCCCATCACGTCGTTCGGGGCGATGGTGGTCGACTCCGCGCACGAGCGCGTGTACGTCACCGACGGCCGCAAGGGCAGCGGTGCGAGCCAGGTCCATGTCTACAACTTCCAGGGCCAGAAGGTGGGTTCGCTCGCCACCGACCAGCCCGCGTCCGGCATGGCGCTCAGTGCGGACAGCGCGACGCTGCACGTGTCGACGACCAACCGCATGCTGACGTTCGACACCGCGACGCAGACCAGGAGCGGCGCCACCTACGCGCCGTACGACGTCGCCTGCGGCCGGGAGATGGCCGTGGCGGGCGGAAAGGCGTGGTTCACGGAGACGCCGTACACCGACTCCTACTGCGACCAGTCCGGCAACACCACGTCGCTGTACGGGGTCGGCAACGTGAGCAACCCCTCCGCGGTCAACACCGGCTGGAGCGCCGCCGGGCGGCTGCGCCTTGAGGCGGGGCCCGAGGCTCCGGACCGGCTCGTGATGGGGCAGGCGGGTGCGGAGGAGGGAGCCAATCCGTTCCTCACCACGTTCGACGCGAGCGGCGACACCCTGGTGCGGGGCCCGTCGCGGCGCTTCGCCGACGCCGACGGCAAGGGCGCCCTTGACCTGAAGGACATCGCGCAGAGCGCCGACGGCAAGCGGATCGCCGTCGCCGACGCCGCGTACGGCACCCGGCTGCTCGACGCCGGCGACCTGACGGACGCCCCGGCCGGCTACCAGCCGCTGCCGGACGGCGCGAAGGCTTCGGCGGTGGCGTTCAGCGGCGACGGGAAGTACGTGGCGCGGGGCGCGGTCGCCGCGGGCAGCACGGCCGATCTCCTGATTCAGCCCGCCGACCCGGCGGACGGCACCGCGCCGCTCGAGTTCGCCTTCGAGGGGGCGCTCGACGGCTCGCGGATCGTGCCGCAGGGCCTTGGCTGGTCCAGGGACGGCTCGCGGCTCTTCGCGGTGGCATCGGACGGCGGCGGCAACCACTGGCTGCACGTCATCCAGCCGCCCGCGGCGCAGTACGACTCACGCTTCACGGGCGCGCTCACCACCACGCCCGCACAGGCCGTCGTGGGCGAACCACTCGGTATCCGGGGCAAGTTGGAGCTTGACGGGCCCGCGCCCGCGGAGCCCGTGAAGGTCACCGCGGTCCGCAAGGACGCCGACGGAACGCAGGAAGTGGCGGCCGCCAAGGTCGCGGCCGACGGCAGCTTCACCGTCCTGGACGTGCCGGACCGGGTGGGTGAGTCGACGTACACGCTGCGGTTCCTCGGCGACGTCACGCACCGCCCGGCCGAGGACGTCACGCTCACGGTGGACGTGGCCAAGGCCCCGACGTCGATCGCGCTGACGGCGCCCGCCGAGGCGACCCGCGCGGGCGGCGTCGAGATCACCGGCAGGCTGACCGGGCAGGGGCGCGCGCTGCCGTCCGGGATCAGCCTGAAGGTGACCCGCACGGACCGCTTCGGCACGACGGGCGAGCTGACGTCGGCGTCGGTCGCCGCGGACGGCACGTTCCGCATCAAGGACCTGCCGAGCAAGCGCGGCAGGACGGTGTACGCGGTGAGCTACGAGGGCGACGCCCTGCACAGCGGATCATCGGCCGAGGCCACGGTCCGAGTGATCAGCTAGCCGCTTAGATGGCACCCGGTCCGAAGGCCTCGGGGCCTTCGGACCGGGGCCGTTTATGGCCCCGCGCCCCTGCGGGGCGCCCCACAGGGGCGCGGGGAACTGCGCGACCAGCCACAACGCACCTGCAGTCGCGCAAGCACATCAGCGGCTGCTCAGTGGGCGCCAACAAGCCGTGCAGCACCCTCATGAGCATCCATACGGTGGGCCGCAAGAATCGCCGCGGCGGTGTCGGCACGAGACGCGGCCACGACAAGCGCACGCCCCGCGAGCGCATGGGCCCGCTGATGCAGCGCACCAAGGTGCGGCTCATGGATCGCGCTCACCACAGCGGAGCGAACGGGCGCAAGGCCCCGAAGCCGGGTGACCTCACGGGTCAACTCATCGGCAGCGGCGTCCAGTTCGGCCGAGGGCGCGACCCCGCGCAGCTCGTCCGTGACGGCGAGGAGCGCCGCCAGATGCCCGGCGAGCTGGATGTCCAGCTCCTCCTCGCGGGAGCGGTGCGGGAAATCGCCGGGGTCGGCCATGGCGTGGACCGACTTGGTGCGGATCGGCTCGTACATGGGATGGCCTCCAGGCGGGTAGCTTGAAGCCCATCCTAGCTTAGATTCTGTCTAAAGTTGAGTCCGGTCGTCCTCTGCTGGCTACGGCTGGCTGTAGCCGTCGAGGAAGTTACCGATCCGGTTCATCGCCTCGGTCAGGTCCGTCGCCGTCGGCAGCGTGACGATGCGGAAATGATCAGGCTCCGGCCAATTGAAGCCGGTGCCGTGAACGACCATGATCTTCTCCTCCCGGAGCAGGTCGAGGACCATCTGGCGGTCGTCCTTGATCTTGAAGACCTTCGGGTCGAGCCGCGGGAAGAGGTAGAGCGACCCCTTCGGCTTCACACAGCTCACGCCCGGGATCTGTGTCAGCAGGTCGTACGCGGCGTCGCGCTGCTCCAGGAGCCGGCCGCCAGGCAGGACGAGGTCGTCGATCGTCTGCCGCCCGCTCAGCGCCGCGACCACGCCGTGCTGGCCCGGCATGTTCGCGCACAGGCGCATATTGGCGAGGATCGTCAGACCCTCGATGTACGAGGAGGCGTGCGCCTTCGGGCCCGAGATCGCCATCCAGCCCACGCGGTAGCCGGCCACGCGGTACGCCTTCGACATGCCGTTGAAGGTGAGCGTGAGCAGGTCGGGGGCGACGGCGGCGGTCGGGGTGTGCGTCGCGCCGTCGTAGAGGATCTTGTCGTAGATCTCGTCCGAGCAGATCAGGAGGTTGTGGCGGCGCGCGATGTCGGTCAGGCCGCGCAGCATGTCCTCGCTGTATACGGCGCCCGTCGGATTGTTCGGGTTGATGATCACGATCGCCTTGGTGCGGTCGGTCACCTTGCGCTCGATGTCGGCGAGGTCCGGCATCCAGTCCGACTGCTCGTCGCAGCGGTAGTGCACGGCCGTGCCGCCGGACAGGGAGACCGCCGCCGTCCACAGCGGATAGTCCGGCGCCGGTACGAGGACCTCGTCCCCGTCGTCGAGCAGGCCCTGCATGGCCATGACGATCAGCTCGGAGACGCCGTTGCCGATGAAGACGTGCTCGACGTCGGTCTCGATGCCCAGGGTCTGGTTGTGCATGACGACCGCGCGGCGGGCGGCCAGGAGCCCCTTCGCGTCGCCGTAGCCGTGCGCCGAGCCCACATTGCGGAGGACGTCCTCCAGGATCTCGGGCGGGCACTCGAAACCGAAGGCGGCGGGGTTGCCCGTGTTGAGCTTGAGGATGCGGTGGCCTGCCGCCTCCAGCCGCATCGCCTCCTCGAGTACCGGGCCCCGGATCTCGTAACAGACGTTGGCGAGCTTCGTCGACTGGATGACCTGCATGTCCGCGAGCTTACGGCCGCGTGACGGGACCCGCTCCGTGTTTTAGGACACGTCGGGTGTCGGGGGCCGCCGCCGGGGCCCGGGACCTCCGGCGGGGCGGACGGGACGGGTCATGGCCGAACCTTTGGTGTGCGGCTCACGCGGTGTGCTCATACCTCTACTCTTGTCCCTTCAGACTCCCTTCCCGACAAGGGAGTTGACGACCGGTTACGGAACGGGGCGAGCGGTGACGGCGGGGGAATCGAACGGCGGAGAGCTGGTCGGGAAGGTGCTCGGAGGGCGGTACCGGGTCACCTCCACGATCGGACGCGGCGGCATGGGCGTGGTCGCCCGAGCGGTGGACCAGCTGCTCAACCGGGAGGTCGCGGTCAAGATCCTGCGGGCCTTCACCGACGCGTCCGCGGGCGATCTGGCCGATCTGCGGGTCCGGATGCAGCGGGAGGCGCAGGCCGCCGCCCGGATCCGGCACAGCGGGGTGGTCACGGTGCACGACGTGACCGAGCAGGACGGCCTGCCGGTGATCGTCATGGAGCTGGTCGACGGGCCCTCCCTCGACGACGTGCTCACCGAGCGCGGCGCCCTTGAGCCGCACGAGGCCGCCGCGATCGGCGCCAAGCTGATGGACGCGCTCGACGCCGCGCACCAGGCAGGCGTACTGCACCGGGACGTCAAGCCCGGCAACGTCCTGCTCGAACGGGGCGGCCGCGTCGTCCTCACCGACTTCGGCATAGCCAGCATGGAGGCCGGCGACTTCGACAGCGGCGCCATGGACAAGCTGACCCGCAGCGGCCAGCTCGTCGGCTCGCTGGACTTCCTGCCGCCGGAGCGCGCGCAGGGCAGGGAGCCTGGCCCCGCGTCGGACATCTGGTCGCTCGGCATGACGCTGTACGCGGCGGTCGAGGGGACATCACCCTTCCGGCGTACGTCGGTGTGGTCCACGCTCGCCGCGATCGTGACCGAGCCGCTGCCGGAGCCGCAGCGGGCGGGGGCGCTGACGCCGGTGCTGCGGGCGCTGATGGCGAAGGACCCGGAGAGCAGGCCCGCCGCGGCTCAGGCGCGGGAGATGCTGGAGCGGGTGGCGGCGGGGAGCACGGTGAGCTTCGGGCCGCCGGCGTCCGCTGCCGGCGGCGCGCCCGGCGCGGTGCAGCCGCCGCCCCCGGGAGCCGGTTTCGGCGCGCCCGCCGCACCGTTCCCGCAGCAGCCCCAGGCCGGCCATCCGGCACCCGGCGGTCTGCAGGCCGGGCATCCGGCCCCCGGCGGCCTGGCGAGCACCCTTCCGCAGCCCGGTGGGCGCGCCGCGGGCCGGGCGCAGCGCCGGAACCGGAGCAGGGCGGTCATCGCGGCGGTGGCGGCCGCCGTCGTACTCGCCGGAGGCGGCATCACGTACGTCCTGGTCGGCAAGGACGAGGGCGGGAAGACGGACGAGGCGCAGTCGGCGCCGAGCCGTCCCGGTGCGACCGAGGGCAGTGACGCGCCGAGCCGCGGCAGCATGGGCGGCGGAAAGCGGAAGCCGAGCCCTTCGTCGTCGGCGGACCCGCAGGGCAAGCCGTCCCGCACGCCGTCGCAGCGGCCGAGCGAGACCGGGAAGGACGGCGAGGACGGCAAGGGTGGCGGCGAGGCGGGCTCGTCGGCGGGACCCACCGGCGATGCCGACGGCGGCGGTGGCGGCGGCACGGAGCCGCAGCCGCCCGAGTCTCCCACCGCCAAGCCCAGCTCGGTGTCGAAGAGTTGCAGCGGCTGGAGCCACCGGAACCCGAAGCCGGGAACGTACGCGTACTTGGCGGGCAGATACCACCTCGTGACCGGCCCCTATCAGACCTGCTCCTCCGTCACCCCGATCGAGAGCGGCACGAGGCTCAACTTCCACTGCTCGGTCGTCAACGCCCATGGCCACAACTGGACTTACGTCCAGGTGGCGGGCACGAGCACATCGGGCTGGATGTCGAACGACAACTTCACCGGCCAGGTGGGCCCTTCGACCCGCTGCTGAAAAGTGTTCTGTCAGCGGTGAGTTGTGTCCGTTTGTGGTCTTGTCCTCACGGCCGGGGACCCCAACAATGCGCATGACAAAGCCGAAGCAACTTCGGTCACATGGTCAGAAGCAACTTCGGTCACATGGTCATCAGTCATCAGAGGGGACCCCCCCACATGAACAAGCCTCTCGTCGGTGCGTGCTTCGCCGTGCTCTTCCTCGGAGCAACGGCGGCGCCCGCGGCGGCTGTCAGCAGCGAACGCCCCGCCAAGCCCAAGGCGGTCGACTTCGCGGGGACGGTGGCGCTGAGCAACTGTTCCGGCTCCGTCGTGCGCGTACCCGACTCGAAGCCGGAAGACCCCGCGCTCGTCCTGTCCAACGGCCACTGCCTGGAGAGCGGCTTCCCGGCGCCCGGTGAGGTCGTCGTCGACCAGCCGTCGTCGCGCAGCTTCACCCTCCTGAAGGCGGACGGCAGCGACGCCGGGACCGTCAAGGCGAGCAAGGTCGCGTACGGGACGATGACCGACACGGACGTCTCGCTGTACGAACTGACCAGCACCTACAGCGACATCGAGAGCAAGTACGGCATCAAGGCGCTCGAGCTGAACGCGGCGCGTCCGGAGCAGGGGCGGAAGATCACCGTCGCGTCCGGCTACTGGAAGAAGCTGTACAAGTGCAGCATCGACGGCTTCGCCTACCGTCTGAAGGAGGGGAACTGGACCTGGAAGGACTCGGTCCGCTACACCCCCGAGTGCCAGACGATCGGCGGGACCTCGGGCTCGCCGGTGATCGACGACGAGACCGGCAAGGTCGTCGCCGTCAACAACACCGGCAACGAGGACGGCCAGGAGTGCACGGACAACAACCCGTGCGAGGTCGACGAGAACGGCAAGGTCACGGTCCGCAAGGGCATCAACTACGCCCAGCAGACCTACACCATCGTGCCGTGCGTGGCCCCCGGCAACAAGATCGACCTGAGCCGCGAGGGCTGCGAACTGCCCAAGTGATGACGTGAGTTGAGCCAGGCCGCGGGGCGGTACGGATGAGCGGGTGATCCGTACCGCCCCGCGGGCGTAACGCAAGGGCTCGCACCTCTTGTCCGTGCGCGCGGCCCCCCGAAGAATGACGCTGCCCATGACAACAGAGCACGGCATGGGTGTACGTCACGTTCACGTCTGCGTTCACGTCTACGTACAGGGGGGCTCCACAGATGAAGAAGGCTCTCGCGGGCGGACTGCTCGCCCTCACCCTCGTGGGATTCGGTACCGCACCGGCGATCGCGGCCCCGGACGGGGCATCCGCGGAGGGGGCGTCGTCGGCCGGTCAACCCGCCGCGAAGGGCGTCGACTTCGCCGGGACGGTGGCACTGAGCAACTGCTCAGGATCGGTGGTCCGTATGCCGCAGTCCAAGGCGGACGACCCGGCGCTCGTCCTGTCCAACGGCCACTGTCTGGAGACCGGCTTCCCGGCGGCCGGCGAGGTGATCGTCGACCAGCCGTCCACCCGCACCTTCAAGCTCCTCGACGCGAAGGGCGCCGAGAAGGCGACGCTCAAGGCGAGCAAGATCTCGTACGCGACGATGACGGACACCGACATCTCGCTGTACCAACTCACCACCACCTACGGCGAGATCACGAAGAAGTACGGCATCAAGGCACTGGAGATCGAGGACGACCACCCGGTCAAGGGCCGGGCGATCACCGTCGTCTCCGGCTACTGGAAGCAGACGTACACCTGCAAGATCGACGGCTTCGTCTACCGCCTCAAGGAAGGCGAGTGGACCTGGAAGGACTCGGTCCGCTACACCCCCGAGTGCCAGACCATCGGCGGCACTTCGGGCTCACCCGTGATCGACCACAAGACCGGCAAGGTCACGGCGGTCAACAACACGGGCAACGAGAACGGCGAACGCTGCACCCTCGACAACCCCTGTGAGGTCGACCGCAACGGCAACGTCACGGTCCGCGAGGGCATCAACTACGCCCAGCAGACGTACGGCATCGTGCCGTGCGTGACCCACGACAGCAAGATCGACCTGAACCGGCCGGGCTGCAAGCTGCCGCGGCCGGCCGCCGGTCGCTGACGCAGGTCAGGGCGTGCGGCGTACGGACCGTCCCGCGAGGACGTCCGTGCGCCGCCCGTCCCGCATCACGAACTTTCCGTCGATCAGTACGTGCGGAATGCCGGTCGGGAGTGTGCGAGGCGCCTCGAACGTCGAGCCCGCCGCGACCGTCTCCGGGTCGAAGAGGACCAGGTCGGCGCGGTAGCCCTCGCGGACGACGCCGCGGTCGGGGAGGCGGAGGCGTGCGGCCGGGCGCGAGGTGAGGTGGGCGACCGTCTCCTCCAGGGACATCACGCCCAACTCCCGTGCGTAGCGCCCGAGATACTGCGGGAAGGTGCCGTACGCGCGCGGGTGCGGCTTGAAGCCCTGCAGGATGCCGTCGCTGCCGCCGGTGTGCACGCGGTGGCGCATGATCGCCTGGACGTTCTCCTCGTGGCCGACGTGCTGGAGGATCGTCGAGCCCAGCTTGTCGTCGATGAGCAGACGGCGGGCGGTGACCCAGGGCTCCTCGCCGCGCCGGGCGGCGGACTGGGCGATGGTCCTGCCCACGCAGGAGGCGAGCCCGGGGTCGCTCACGCCCGAGATCTCGATGGTGTCCCACTCGATGGGTACGCCGTGACAGCCGTCGGCGCCGATGACCTCCATGTGGTGGCGGATCTTCTCGGCGGTCTCGTCGTCCTGGAGGCGGGCGAGGATGGAGTCCGGCCCGCCCTCGCCGGCCCAACTGGGCAGCATGGCCACAAGAGTTGTGCAGCCGGGGGTGTAGGGATAGGTGTCGAGGGTGATGTCCGCGCCGGCGGCGAGTGCGTCGTCGAGCAGCGCGAGCAGATCGGGTGCCTTGCCCTTGTTCACGCCGAAGTTCATGGTGGCGTGGGCCAGGTGGAGGGGGCAGTGCGCGGTGCGCGTGAGGTTCACCATCTCCTCGTACGCCTGGAGGGCGCCGGCGCCGTAGCTGCGGTGGTGCGGGCAGTAGTAGCCGTTGAACTGGGCCACCACCTTGCAGAGTTCGGTGAGCTCGGAGTCGTCCGCGTACATGCCGGGGGTGTAGGTCAGGCCCGACGACATGCCGACGGCCCCTTCCCGCATCCCTTCCGCCACGAGCTGCCTCATGCGGTCGAGCTCGGCGGGGGTGGCGGGGCGGTCGTCCCAGCCGAGGGCGTACATGCGGACGGTGCCCTGCGGGATGAGGTACGCGGCGTTCACCGCGATGCCCTGCCTGTCCAGGCGGTCCAGGTACTCGCCGACCGTGCGCCAGTCGAAGTCGATGTCGCTGCCGTCGCCGTTCCATCCGGTGATGGCCTGGCGGACCTGGGCGAGGGTGCGGTCGTCGACCGGGGCGTAGCTCAGCCCGTCCTGGCCGATGACTTCCAGGGTGACGCCCTGGGCGGCCTTCGCGGTGTGCTCGGGGTCGCGGAGGAGGGCGAGGTCGCTGTGGGCGTGCATGTCGACGAAGCCGGGCGCTAGCGCTAGGCCTTGGGCGTCGATGGTGTGGCCCCCGGCGGGGCGGGGGCCGGTTTCCCCCTCCCGGTGGATCGTGGTGATCCTGCCTTCGTGTACGCCGACGTCGGCGCGGTAGGAGGCACCTCCGGTGCCGTCGATGACGCGGGCGTCTCGGATCACCAGGTCCATGGGGGTGCCTCTCTCTTCGCGTGGGCGCGGGTTGTGTGTGGTGCACCCGGCCTCCGGCCGGGTTGTGTCTCCCACCCGCACCACCCGTGCGGGTCGTTCCGCGGGTGCGGGTGGCCCTTGTGGGGGTTGCGCAACGTCGGCGACTCCCTGCCGCCGCGCCGCCGCGGCCTCCTCCTCCGCCATCGTGCCGCGGCTTTCGGCGTCGAGCCGCGGCCTTGGCTGTCGTGCCGTGGCTTTCGCCGTGGTGCCGTGGTCTTCGCTGTCGTGCTGCGGCTTTCGCCGTCGAGCCGTGGCCTTGGCTGTCGTGCCGTGGCTTTCGCCGTGGTGCCGTGGTCTTCGCTGTCGTGCTGCGGCTTTCGCCGTCGAGCCGCCGCCTCCGCCGTCGTGCCGCGGCTTTCGCCGTCGCGCCGTGGCCTTGGCTGTCGTGCCGTGGCTTTGGCCGTGGTGCCGTGGTCTTCGCTGTCGTGGCGTCGCCTTGGCCGTGGTGCCCGCGCCTCCGGCGCGGGGTTCCCCCACCCACCCGCCCATGACCCTGCGGGTAATCGGGCGGGTGGGTGGGAGAACCTGCGGGGAGATGGGGACTGCAGGGTGATCGGGTGGGTGGGTGGGAGACATCCGCCGCGGAGCGGCGGTTCAGGCAGGAACCGGCCGGAGCCCGAAGAACCGACCGGAGGTCAGCTACCCCCGACCGGAGGTCAGCCACCCGACCGGAGGTCACCCCCCTCGACCGGAGGTCAGCCCCCGGACCGGAGGTCACCCCCCTCGACCGGAGGTCAGCCCCCGGACCGGAGGTCAGCCCCCCCCCCGGACCAGAGGTCAGCCACCCGACCAGAGGTCAGCCCCCGGACCAGAGGTCAGCCCCCGGACCGGCGGTCAGAAGTACGTGCGGATGTAGTCCGTGACCGTTCCGTCCGCCTCGACCAGAGGAATCAGCTGCCACTTGTCGAACGAAGTGCACGGGTGCGACAGACCCATGCCGATCCAGTCACCCACCGAGAGCTCCCCCTCCGGAGTCGTCCGGATCCACGCGTGCTGATCGGAGAGGCCAGTGATCGTCACCCCGGTCGCGGGGCGTTCCCCGCCGCCCCGGCGGACGACCTGCGCCTCGGGCAGGTCCAGGTCGTACGCCGCGTCCCGCTTGCCCGCGTTGGCGAACGCCTGCTCCGGCGTGGGCCGGGAGACCACCTGCGCCCACAGCCGGAAGGCGGGCTCGAGCGCACCCTCCTGCGGGACGCGGTTGAACGGCGTCAGGTGGCGGTAGTGACCGTCGTCGTGCGAGACGTACGCACCCGAGCGGAGCAGCTTCAACACCGGTACCGACAGTTCGGGGATCTCGGCGAACACGTCCGCCACCGCGTCGAACCACGCACTGCCGCCCGCGCTGACGACGACCTCGTCGAGATCCGCGAACCGGTTCGCCTTGTCGAGCTCGACCGCGAGGGACGTGAGCCGGCGCAGCCACGCGTGCACGCGCTCCGGCGTCGCGTCCGGAACCTCGCCCTCGTACCCGGCGACACCCACGAGCCGCAGCGTGTCCGCGCTCGCGACGGCGTTGGCGATGTCGAAGCACTCGGCCTCGGTCCGCACACCGGTCCGCGCGCCGTCGCCCGCGGCGAGCTCCACCACGACGTCGACCGGACGCGTCGCCCCGGCCTCGCGCAGCGCGGCGTCCATCAGGGCCACGCCGGGGACGGAATCGACGTAACAGATGAAGCGGAAGGAGGGGTCGGCGTCCAGTTCCGCCGCGAGCCAGCGCAGTGCCGCCGCGTCCACCAGTTCATTGGCGAGGAAGATCCGGTCGATGCCGAAGGCGCGCGCGACCCGCACCTGGTGCGGGACGGCGAGCGTGATGCCCCACGCGCCGCGCTCCAGCTGCCGGGCGAAGAGCTGCGGCGCCATGGACGTCTTGCCGTGCGGGGCGAAGGCGAGGCCGTGCCGCTGCGAGTACGTCTCCATCAGCGCGAGGTTGTGCTCGAGGCGCTCGGCGGAGAGCGCGAGGACGGGCGTGGTGAAGCCGCCCGTGAAGAGGTTGCGGCGCTGGGCCGCGAGCTCGCCGACCGTCAGGCCGTCCGCGTCCGGCGGCAGCGCCTTGAAGCGGTGGTCGACACGCTCCTGGGCGAGCCGGTCCAGCTCCGCGGCCAGTCGGGCGGGCCCTTCGACGGTGCTGTCGGCGTTGTCGGCGGCCATGTGCGCCTCCTCGAAAAGGTGTGTTGCATGGTATGCAACGGTCATTGCGTATGTCGCTTACTGCTGTCTAACATCCGAGCCAACGCCGGGTCAACGGATCCGGAAAGCCGATCAGGAGCAGCAAGGGGTTGGGACGAAAGTGACCGCACAGGGAGAACTGGGCTACGCGGACGGCACCGGTGCCGTCGATGTGGTGGCGCTCGGCGAGTCCATGGTCACCTTCCTGCCCACCCGCGCCGGCCGCCTCGCCGACGTCCCCTCCTTCGATCGCGGAATCGGCGGCGCCGAGTCCAACGTCGTCTGCGCGCTCGCGGCCGCGGGCCACCGCACCCGCTGGGTCAGCCGGGTCGGCGCCGACGGCTTCGGCGACCATCTCGTCGAGGCGATCGCCCGTTACGGTGTCGACACGTCCGCCGTCGGGCGCGACCCGCACCGCCCCACCGGCATCTACTTCCGCACTGCCGACGACCGTGAGGCCGACGCCCACGAGGTCCTCTACTACCGCGCCGGATCCGCAGCCTCCGCGATGTCCACGGCCAACACGGACCAGGCCGCACTGCGCTCCGGGTACCTCCTGCACCTGTCCGGCATCACCGCCGCGCTCTCCGTGGACTGCCTGGACCTGCTGCGCGCGCTCACGGATGTCGAGACAGGGGCGGACGGCGTCTCCTTCGACGTCAACTACCGGCCGGGCCTGTGGGCCGGCGGCCAGGGCGCGGACCCCCGCGTCCTGCTCGACCTCGCGCGCGCGGCCGACCTCGTCTTCGTCGGCGAGGACGAGGCCGCCGACGCCTGGGGCATCACCGGCGGCCCCGACGCGATCCGCGCCGCCCTGCCCGAGCCGCAGCTCCTCGTCGTCAAGCGGGGAGCCGACGGCGCCGTCGCGTTCGGCGGCAACGGCACCCGGTACGAGGAGCCGGCGCCGCGCGTCGACGTCGTCGCTGCCGTCGGGGCCGGGGACGCCTTCGCCGCCGGGTTCCTCTCCGCCACACTCCGCAAGCTCCCCATCGGGCAGCGGCTGCGCCACGGCCACCTCATGGCCGCCGCCGCCCTCACCGTCCCCGGCGACCTCGCCGCACCACCGTCCCGTGACCACGCCGACCGGCTCGCCGCCCTCGACGCCACCGCCTGGGGGAGACTGCACCTCGGCCCCGGCTGGACGGCAGCCGACGACGAGGCCGCGCAGGAGGTACTTACGTCATGAGCCAGACCGTCGACCGCGCCCTGTCCATCCTGCCGCTGCTCGCCGAAGGACCCGCCGACCTCGGTCAGGTCGCCGAACGCCTCGACGTGCACAAGTCCACCGCGCTGCGGCTGCTGCGCACGCTCCACGAGCACGGCCTGGTCTACCGCCAGTCCGACCAGCGCTACCGCCTGGGCGCCCGCCTCTTCGCGCTCGCCCAGGAGGCCGTCGAGAACCTCGACGTACGCGAGATCGCCCACCCCCACCTCCTCGCGCTCAACGAGAAGTGCGGCCACACGGTCCATCTCGCGGTCTACGAGGAGCAGGAAGTCCTCTACATCGACAAGGTCGAGAGCCGCTACCCGGTGCGGATGTACTCGCGCATCGGAAAGCCGGTGGCCATCACCGTCGCCGCCGTGGCCAAGCTCCTGATCGCCGACTTCCCCGAAGCCGAGCGCCGCGCCATCGCGGAGAAGCTCGACTACCCCACGTACACGTCCCGTTCGACACCCAACGCCGCCGCGTTCCTCAAGGAGCTCAGCGCCGTACGCGAACAGGGCTGGGCCACCGACCTCGGTGGCCACGAGGAGTCCATCAACTGCATCGGGGCCCCCATCCGCGGTGCGGACGGCCGGGTCGTCGCCGCCATGTCGGTCTCCGCGCCGAACGTGGTCGTCACGGCCGAGGAACTCCTCTCCCTCCTCCCGCTGGTGCGCCGTACGGCAGACGCCATCAGCCGGGAGTACTCCGGAAAGTCACCCCTCAAGGAAGCCTGATCCCTCCATGACCGAGAACACCGTGAAGACAGCCCTCACCCCGGCCACCCACACCACTCCGCCCGCGAAGTTCTCCCACGGCGTGAAGAAGGGCAACATCCTTCAGGTCGCAGGGCAGGTCGGCTTCCTCCCCGCCGAGGAGGGCAAGGCCCCCACCCCCGCGGGCCCGACCCTGCGCGAGCAGACCCTCCAGACGTTCGCCAACGTCAAGGCCATCCTCGAAGAGGGCGGGGCGACCTGGGACGACGTGATGATGATGCGCGTCTACCTCACGGACGTGGACCACTTCGCCGAGATGAACGAGATCTACAACTCCTACTTCGAGGAGCAGGGCCTCAAGGCCCCCGCCTCCGCCCGTACGACGGTCTACGTCGGCCTCCCGGCGGGCCTGCTCATCGAGATCGACGCGCTCGCCGTCCTCAGCTGACGCCACGTCACCAACCCCCCACCCGTAAGCCGTTCGTCATCACGGCGCGGCGCCCGACACGTCCACGGGCGCCGTGCCGCGATCCCCCCTGCCCCGACTGTGTTTTCTGGGGGCGGCCCCCAGACCCCCATCCCATGCACTTACGAGGTCAACGATGTCCCCGTCCCCCTCCACCGCGCTCGCGGCCGCCCCCGCCCCCGAGGTGCCACCTCACACCGGCGGCATCCTCACCCTGATCGACGGCACGGCAGGCCTGCTCACGGTCGCCGCGCTCGGCATCGTCCTTCTCCTCTTCCTGATCATCAAGGTCAGGCTGCAGCCCTTCGTGGCGCTGCTCGCGGTCTCCATAGCCGTCGGCCTCTCGGCCGGCCTCTCCGTCACCGAACTCTTCGGCACCGTCCAGAAGTCCGACGCCGTCTCGGTCATCGAGTCGGGCATGGGCGGCATCCTCGGCCATGTGGCGATCATCATCGGCCTCGGCACGATGCTCGGCGCGATCCTCGAAGTGTCGGGCGGCGCCGAGGTGTTGGCCTCGCGGCTGCTCGGCATGTTCGGCGAGAAGCGCGCGCCCCTCGCCATGGGCCTGACGGGCCTGATCTTCGGCGTCCCGGTCTTCTTCGACGTGGGCATCTTCGTCCTGGCCCCCATCGTCTACGCGGCGGCCAAGCGCAGCGGCAAGTCGATCCTGCTCTACTGCCTCCCCCTCCTCGCGGGTCTGTCGATGACCCACGCCTTCCTGCCCCCGCACCCGGGCCCGGTGGCGGCAGCCGGTCTTCTCCACGTGGACCTCGGCTGGGTCATCCTGATGGGCATCGTCTGCGGCATCCCGGCCGTCCTCGCCGCCTGGGTCTTCTCCGCCTGGGTCGGCAAGCGCATCTTCGTGCCCGTCCCGCAGGACATGGTCGAGGCCGCGGACGAGGCGAAGGCCGCGGTCGTCGCCGAGCAGCGCGCGGCCGGCGTGGAGCCCCGCGAGAAGCCGGTACCCCTTGCCACGGTCTTCGCGATCATCGGTACGCCGCTGCTCCTGATCCTCCTCGCGACCTTCTCGTCGATCGCCTTCGCCCCCTCGACGTTCCGCAGCGTCATTGAGTTCTTCGGCAGCCCCTTCGTCGCCCTGACGATCGCGCTCCTGATGGCGTACTACCTGCTGGGCATCCGCCGAGGCTGGTCCCGCAAGTCCCTTGAGACGGTGTCGACTTCATCGCTCAAGCCGGTCGGCAACATCCTCCTGGTGGTCGGCGCGGGCGGCATCTTCGGCGCGGTCCTCAAGGCGAGCGGCGTGGCCGCGGCCCTCTCGGACACCTTCCAGGACGTCGGCCTGCCGATCATCGTCCTCGCCTACCTGCTCTCCCTGGTCCTGCGCGTCGCCCAGGGCTCGGCGACGGTCGCGATCGTCACGACGGCGGGCATCGTGGCCCCCCTCCTCGCCGAGGGCGACCACTCCCAGGCCTTCGTCGCCCTGGTCATCATGGCGATCTCGGCGGGCTCGATCTTCGCCTCGCACGTGAACGACGGCGGCTTCTGGATGGTGGCGAAGTACTTCGGCATCAGCGAGCGGGACACGCTGAAGACGTGGACGGTCCTGGAGTCGGTCCTGTCCCTGGCCGGGTTCGCGGTGGCGGCAGTGGTGAGTCTGTTCGTGTAGCTCGCGTCTCTCGTGTACGCCTCGCGCGTACGCCGTCGGGGGCGCCCCGGGCCGCAACAGTCCTGGGCGCCTTCGGTGTCACGCGGCCTGACGGCCGGCGGCCGGGCTCGGGCGCCCCTGCGACACGTTGTGGGTACGGGTACGTACCCGTATTGTGGGACGTGGAAGGGAGCGCACCATGACCGATGCCAACATCCGCATTCCTGAAGAAGCCAAGGACCGGCTGGCCGCCATAGCGACCGGCGAAGGGCTGTCCCTGCGGGCCTACCTGGCGCGTCTCGCGGAGACTCTCCTGACTCCCGAGGAACGCGCCGCTCGGGCCGAGCAGGCCCGCATCGCGCTGCGGGAGTGGAACGGTTACGCGCCGAGCGCCGAGGAACAGCGGGATCTCGATGCCGAACTGGACCGCCGCTTGGCACAGGTGACCGGCCGGTGAGCGAGACGCACATTGTCCTGGACAAGTCCGCCATGGCCGCGGCAGGCCGTGGCAACGCACTAGCGTCCCGGCTCATCCACCGCGCGCACGCAGAGGCAGGCTGGTTCCTGTACGCCCCCACCTGCGCGCTGATCGAGGCGGACCGCGCTCGTCCAGGGGCCGCAGAGCACCTGGCCGCACTGCCCGGCATCACGGTCCTGGACCTGGATCTGCCTGCCGCGTTGGCCATGGCGGAGCAGCAGACCTGGGCCGACGCTCACACGGAGCATGCCGCCCAGCCCGCCCTTGACCGGCCTGCCGGTGCGACCGTCGCCACCACCGTCCCCCGGCAGTGGGAGGGACGGCCGGTCCGTGTCCTGGACCTCAGCCCCTGACGGCTCCTGAACGCCGCACCTGAAGCCTCCGAAGAGCGCCCCACCGCGAAGAGCGCCCCTCCGCGACCGGATTCCGCCCCGCGCGTGCCCGAAGTCCGACCGGCGGCCGCTGTGCAATGGAAGGCGAGGGGAGAACCGAACGGGCTTGTGACGGGTGTGACGCCGGTGCGATCCTTGCCGCCATGTCACCCCCTCCTCACATGCCCGATCACGGATTGGTACTGGAGGAGGTGAGGAAGGTGCGGCGGGCGGGCGTCGTCAGACTGCGCGAGACGGATACGCCGGAACTGATCCGGATCGCCGGGCAACTGCCCGCGGCCAATGGTGAGTTGTCCGCCGGCGGCGTCGAGAGGCTGCTACGGACCGCCGTCGCGGGCATCGGCGGCGGCAGCCTCCAGACCGCCGCCGAGTACAGCCTCGGACTCGCCCAGGGGACCCGCGACTGGCCGGCCGCCGACCGCCGCAGGCGAGCCGCCCAGGTGTACGGGGTCAGCGTCGAACGCTTCCGCAAACACCATGAGTTGATGGTGCTCGGGCAGATAGCCGAGCAGCTCGTCGGCATCGCGGGCCGGGTGCGCGAGGACACCGCCACCGGCGAACCTTCCCGGCTGCCCGCGGCCCACCGCGAGCTGCGGCTCGCGCTGCACGGCCGCACCGTCACCGTCACCGTGCACGTCCACTCCGTGGACCTGCTGCGGGACGTCGACGTCGTCGTTTCGCCGTCCAACACGTATTTCGCGCTGCCCGCCGCCTACAAGTCGTCGGTCTCGGCGACGCTGCGGCGGGCCGGCGCCCTCAAGGACCCGGCGGGGGGACTCGTCGAGGACCATGTCCACGATGAGTTACGGGGTTGGGCCGCCCGGCACGGAGCACCGGGCCGGGCGGCCCTTCCGGGCACCGTCGTCGCCACCTCGTCCGGAGCCCTCGCAGGTCAGGGCGTCCGGCGGATCTACCACGCGGCGGTGGCCGTGCCCCGGCCCGAGACCAATGACTACGACGTACAGCCCGCCGATGTGACCCGCGGCGTGGCCCGCGCCTTCGCGCTGCTCGCCGAGGAGTCCCGCGCGAGCGACCCGCCGCTCACCTCCATCTGCCTGCCGCTGCTCGGCGCGGGCCGCGGCGGCCTCCCGCCGCTGGAGAGCTTCGGCGCGCTGTGGGCGGCCGTGGAGGCGGAGCTCGCCCGCGGCGCCGAGTGGGACGTTCACTTCGTCGTACGCCGCCATGCGCGCGCCGACCTCATCGAGCGGCTGCTCGCCGGGTATGCCGTGCCCGCCGGGCCGGGTGTCCATGACGACAGGGGGAACCCGTGAATCCGTACGCCGTGCTCGCGGCCGCCGCCGCGCTCTGGGACCGCATCGCCGACCGGCTCGACCAGCCGCTGCGCGATCGGCTCGCCGCGTACCTCGACGTCGTACGCGGCCGGGGCGCGGACCAGGACGCCCGGCGGGACGCCGCCGACCGGGCGGCGGCGCTGCTGCGGGAGCGGCTGCCGGAGGAGTTCGGCACCGGGGGAGAGGCACGGCTCGCCCTGGACGCCGGGCCCGAAGGGGTGACCGGTGAGGACCTCAGCTACCAGGGGTTCCGCGTCGAGGATCTCGCCGTGCTCCTGATCGACGGCCACCGCATGGTCGGCCCCGTGCTCGGCCCGGTCCGTGAACGGCTGCTCGCCGCACCGGCGTTGGACGCCGACACGGTCCTTCGGCACGGCGGCAACCCGTTCGCCCCCGAGCTGATCCGACTTCCGGGCGCCGGCGGCCTGCCGCGCCTGCCAAGCTTCCAGTTCTCCGAGGACGCCATGCCCTGGCTCGTCGTCCTCGAAGTGAACACGCTGCTCGCCGCCGACCGTGACCCGTGGGGTGCCGCCGACTGGTGGCTCTCCGCCAACGCCTGGCTCGGCACGCCGCCCGCACTGCTCCTGGGCTCCGGCCGTGACCGCCAACTCGCGGACACGGCACGGTTCTTGATGGAGGGTGAGTGACCGTGCCCAACTACCGTCCGCCGGAAGCCATGAACGGCGCCCCCGCCAAGGTCACCCTCGAACGGGGCACGGTCCTGCACCGCGTGCACAAGTCCCACCGGGAGGCCGCCGCCTTCAATCCGCACCCCGCGCATTGCCTCTACGGCGGCGGCCGCTTCGACGGCACGGCCTGCGACCCCTACGGCTACCTCTATGCGGGCCTCAGCCCGGCCGCCGCGGTCTGCGAGACCCTGCTGCGCTCCCTGCCCTTCGACCCGTCCGGCGGGCCCCGGCTGCTGCCGCGCGTGGGCGTCGAGGGGCGGCGCCTGTCGACACTCCGGCTCACCACCGAGCTGACCGTGGTGTCGCTGATGACCGCGCAGGACCTGGCCGCCGTCCACCAGGACAGCTGGCTCGTGCAGACCGAGGCGGTCGACTACGCGTACACGCGCGACTGGGCACACTGGATCCGCCGGCACACCGACCCGTGGGCGCAGGGTTTCGTCTGGTCGTCGAAGCGGGAGCCGGGTGACCGGACGGTGCTGCTGTTCGGGGACCGGTGCCCGCGGGGAGTTGCCGAGCCGGTCGACGAGGGCGGCGTGGACTTCGGCACGGCGGAGGGCGAGCAGTGGCTCAACTCCGTTCTGCAGCCGTACCATGCGCGACTCGCGCCCTGAGCCCGCTCGATACGTGAGGTTCCCCGTGCCCGAAGAGAACACCCTGGCGCAGCTCGATGCAGAGCGCACCGAGCTCCTCGACCATCTCGGGGGGCTGGCGTCCGACGACCCCGACGCGCCCGGACTGTGCGCGTACGCGGGTGAACTGAGCTACCGCATCCACGTGCTGTCCGACGGTGCCTCCGGAACGGAGGACCTGGACCTGGCCGCGGAGGCCTTCGGCTTGGCCTTCGCGGCCCCGGGCATGGACGACGACTGGCACGCCTGGCGGATCGTGTACGCGCATGTCCGGCTCTTCCAGTACGACCTCGAACCCGCCGACCAACTGATCGACGATTCCTGGGAGTTGCTGCTCGCGGGCACCGCATCGCTGCCCGCCGACGAAGCGGCGTACGACGACGTCCGCGCCCTGGGGTGTCATCTGCTGGCCCTCTGCTCCGGGGCGCGGTACATGCGCTACGCCGCGAACGTGACCCGCGAGGAACGCGGCACGCTCCTGGACGAGGCGGTGCGCCGGATCGAGGACACCGACGGGGTCCTCGAGGAGGGCTGCGAGGCGGCGGTGGACCTGCGGGAGTCGCTCGGCTACCTGTACTTCGAGCGCTGCCTGCTGCGCGGCGACGCCGAGGACGCGGCGGTGGCCGCCGGACACTACCGGGCGGTGCTCGAAGCGCAACTGCCCACCACCAACCTGCCGTTCGTCCGGCACAGCATGGCGGTCGCGCTCCTCTCCCACGGCAGGGTGGCCGGCGACCGGGACGAACTGGAGGAGGCGAGGGAGGCGTTCGGCACGGCGCAGCGCGACGCCCTGCGCCGCACCGGGCAGCGGCCGCCGTGGCATGTGGACGCCGAAGTGCGCGCCGTCTTCATCCGCGTACTCATCTGGTCGACCTGGAAGGACCAGGCGCACGGGGCGGCGGCCGAGGTGAAGCTGACCTCCCTGCTCGCCGAACCCGGAGTGACCGAAGGGCTGCTGCCGCAGTTCCTCGACGGCTTCGGGCGGCTGCTCTACGAACGGGCGAGCGCGCGCGGCGACAGCGCGGGCCGCGACCGGGGCATCGACCTGCTGCGGCGCGCGGTCACCGCGTGGCAGGCCGAGCGGGACGGCAGGGTGGCGGGGACGGCGCTGCTGCTCGGCGTGTTCCAGTACGCCCGCCATCAGGAGGACCCCGGTCCGGGCCGGGTCGCCGACGCGGCCGAGGCTGTCGAACTCGCCCTCGCCGACCCTCAATTGGAGCCGGAGCTCCACAAGATGGCGCTGATCCTCAGGGGCTGGGTCCGGTTCGTGCGCGGCGAGCAGCCCGGCGGGTCCGGCCCCGACGGCTCGGGCGACGACGTCGTCGACGCCTACCACGCGGTGATGGACGACCTGGGCGAGGGCCGCGCCTTCGTGGACTTCAGCGGCACCGACGACGACCACCCCGGCTTCTACAGCGGCTTCGGGACCGATCGCCTCGCGGCCGGATTCGACACCGTGTACGCGCAGTGGAGCACGATGGAACCGGGAGCGGAACGCGCGGGCGTCGCCGCCGGGCTCCTCACCCATCTGCGGTTCCTCGACCCGCACGGCGAACACGTCAGCACCGGGCAGAAGGACGCGCTCATCGAGGACGTGCTCCAGCACGGCAAGGACGACCCGCGGTGGCAGCACCTCGCGCACATGGCGGCGGGCACAAGCCGCCTCGCGGACGAGATGGCCGGCGCGGGCAGCGACATGGACACGGTGCTCGACCACTTCGCCCAGGCCCGCGCCGCGGACGCGCTGACCGGCGGCACCGCCGGGCACGGCGCCGACTTCGCCGCGATGATGGCCACCGTCCAGCGGGGCCAGTTCGGCGGTGGCGCCGACGACACCGACCTGGCCCGCGACGCCTGGCAGAAGCTGCGGGGCAGCCCCACGCTCACCCCCCACGTGCGCCGTCTCATGGACGCCCAGCAGGCGTCCTTCGACGCCGGGGCCGCCCTCCGGAGCGGCGACCTCGCCACCGCTGACCGGCACATCGCCCACGTCCGTGAGACACACGCGGCACTCGACCCCGAGGATCCCTCCCGCGCCGAACTGTGGACGCTCGTCGAGATCGACCTGATGATGCGCGACGACCTGGCCAGGCGGATCGGCGCGCCTGCCGCGCCACCGCCGCCGGAGCGGCCCACTGTGGCCGCACTGCGCAGGATGGCGGTCCGGCTGCCGCGCGACCACCGGGCATGGGTACTCGGGGACAACGGCACGTCCCGCTTCACCCGCGCGATGCGCGCCCGCGACCCCATCGCCCTCATGGACGCGATGGAGCTGATCCAGGAAGCCCACGACATGGTCGACGAGGGGAGCGACAGCAGGCTGCGGTACGCCAACGTCCTCGGCGGGGGCCACTGCGCGCTCGCCGGGGTCCAGCGCGACCCGCGCGAGCGCGACCGCCATCTCGCCCAGGGCATCACGCTCCTGGAGTCCGCCTTCGAGGCGGCGGCAGGACCCGAGCACCGCCTTTACGCGTCCACCGGACTCGGCCTCGCGCGCGCCTACCGCAACCGCGCCGCACTGCGCCACGACGACCGCGCGAACGCCCGCCGCATCGGACTCGACGCCCTGCGCGGCCACGCCTGGGCGGCGCTGCTGCAGTCCGGCACCGACCACGCCACGCAGGCCGCCGCCCAGGCCACGGGCGCGGCGCTCGAAGTCGCCGGGTGGTGCCTGCGCGACGACGTACCCGAAGACGCGGTGCGGGCGCTCGACGCCTGCCGCGGCCTGGTGCTGCACGCCGCCACCACGTCGAGCACCGTGCCCGACCGCCTCGTCGCGGTGGGCCGGGAGGATCTGGCGGCGCGGTGGCACGAGGCGGGCGGCACCTCCGCCACGCCGGAAGCGGGCCCCCTCGCCACTGCCCAGGCCCCGCCGCTGATCCCCAGCGCCCTCCGCCGCCGCGTCCTCGCCGCCCTCACCGGCGAGGAGGCGCCGCCGGGCGAAGGCACCCCGCAGGACCGGCTGCTCGATCCGCCGACGCCCGCCGAGATCGCCACCGCGCTGCGCACCCTGGGCAAGGACGCGCTGGTCTACCTGGTGCCCGCGTCGGACGACGGAGGCGGCGCGGCCGTCGTCGTCACCAACGGCGGTGACGCCCACTCTGTGCCGCTGCCGCAGCTGCGGGAGGACGCCGCGCCGCTCAGGACGTACGCGCCCGCGAGCGGCGGGGCACGGGACATGGGCCCGGTGGAGGGGTACCAAGCTCCCGGGCAGCCGGCCCTGCGCGACCGGCTCGACCGGCTGTGCGGCTGGGCCTGGTACGCGGCGATGCGGCCGCTGTTCGACGCGTTCGCCCTGCCGTCAGGCCGCGTGCCGCGTCTCGTGCTCGTCCCGATGGGCGCGCTGGGGCTCGTGCCCTGGCACGCCGCGTGGGACCAGCGGGACGGCGGGGGCCGCAGATACGCGCTGCAGGACGCGGAGATCTCGTACGCGGCGTCCGCCCGGCTGCTCTGCGACGTGGCGGCGCGGACCGCGGTCACGCACACCGGACAGGCGCTGGTGGTGGGGAACCCCACCGGGGACCTGCGGTACGCGGGCGAGGAGGCGGACGCCGTACAGCGGGCCTTCTACCCGGAAGGGCAGTTCCTCGGCACCCGGGGCAGTGGCAGGGCCGACGGCGCCGGCACCCCGCACGAGGTGCTGACCTGGCTGCGCTCGGGCGGCGACGACAGCGGCGCCGTGCTGCACCTGGCCTGTCACGCGGCGGTGGCGCGGAACGAGCGCGGAACCGCCTATCTCTCCCTGCACGGCGGCGAGTTGGCGGCGGAGGAGCTGACGGAGGCGCTGAGCGGCGGCGGCCGCGGGCGGCTCGGCCTTGTCCTGCTGGCGGCCTGCCGCAGCCATGTCTCGGGGCGCGGTCACAACGAGGCGTACACGCTGTCCACGGCGTTCCTGGTGGCGGGGGCGAGGTCGGTGATCGGTTCGCTGTGGCCGGTGCCGGATGACGCGACGTCGGTTCTGATGTTCCTGACGCACCACTTTCTGCGTGCGCAGGGGGAGCCGCCGGCCAAGGCGTTGCGCCGGGCCCAGCTGTGGATCCTGGACCCGGAGCGTGAATTCCCCCCGGAATTGCCTCCGTTGCTGCGGGCGCGGGCGGCGGCGCTGGATCCCGATGACTTGAGCGGGTGGGCGGGGTTCACGCATCTGGGGCAGTGAGTAGTGCTCCGCGGGAAGTGCGGTATTCGTCCGCGGGTCCGTTGTGGCTGGTCGCGCCCACGCGGCGGAGCCGCACATGTCACAGCCCCGCGCCCCTTCGGGGCGCTGCCGAGCCGCCTCTCAGGAGAACTCACGCACCACCGTCCGCAACGGAACCGTCCGCGTCGCCCAAAGCCCCACCCCCGCCCCATCGACCCGCCCCAAGTCTCGGCTCCCGGCCCCGGCGGCCGGATCGAACCGCAGCACACCGTCCCCCACGGCCACCACGTCCAGACGGGCAGCCGCACCGTCCGCGCGCCACGCGGGCAGATGGAACGGCACCGTATTCAGCTCCCCCTCCGCCACCACCAGCTTCAGCCAGTCCTGCACGTAGGCCCCGTCCGCGACCGCCCGCCCCGCCGGCAGCGAAAGCTGCACCGGCTGGTCGTCGAGGGCGTACCCCGTGTGGCCCGGGGCGATGAAGTGCCCCGGGTAGAGCCCCGCCCCGCTCCCGTAGCTGTCGGTCAGGTCGAGCAGGGCGCACCACAGCGGCCGGTCGGGAGAGCGGTTGTGCAGCCGTATGGAGACCCAGGGGCGCTCGGGGCCGCCGGGCCCCGGCGTATAGGGGCAGACGATCTCCCCGCTGCCGTCCGGGAGCAGCTCCGTGCCGGCGTCGTCCCGCGTGTCCCACGGCCTGATCGACACCCGCACGAGGCCGTCCAGGGGAGAGGGCCGCGACGTGAGGTCACGGAGCTGGTGCCAGCGGGTCAGATGGACGAGGCAGTCCGCGATGCGCGCAGGGTCCGCCAGCGGCAGCGGCGCGACGAACGGCGATCCGTCGCGCCGCAGGACATGCGCCGCCGCCCCACGGACCTCGACCCGGAAATGCAGATCCCCCGCCTCGCGCGGTGTGCCGACCACCCGGAGCAGCGGCGAGGCGGAGGCGAGCAGGTCATCCAACTCCCGTGCTCCCGCAGGGTCTTCGGGCCCCGACACCGCCACCGTCGCCGGTGGCAGCGCGAGGGCGGAAAGCGTCACCGGGTACGCCCGCGCGGCGGACGGCACCCAGTCCACCGGGTCGACCAGCGTGCGATGGCTGTGCACGGCCCGCGCTCGTACGGCGGAACCGGCACCCCCCTCCGCCAGAGCCTCCGGAAGAACCGTGAACTCCGTCCCCGAAGCTCCCGCCCCGTCCCGCAGCCCGTGCCCGCTCCCGCAGTCCACCTCCCAGCCGTCCGCGCCGCACCGCAGCAGATACGGGCTCGGCGTGCGCGACACCGCCCCACCCAGGAACGGCAGGTCCGCCACGCCGCCGGGCTCCGCCGGGTACAGGACCGGCTGCTGCCCGCCCCCGGAGCGCTGCAGCCGGGCGTCGGCCGTGGCGAGCAGCTCGCGGTAGGTCGCGTCCGGGCCCGCCTCCCGTACGACGCCGAGCAGCGCGTGGGTGAAGGCCCCGTGCCTGCGGCCCCCGAAGTCCCCTTCGTACGACAGCTGGTTGAGCCTGCTGGCGGCGAGAAGCACATGCCGGGCGGGCCCGGCGGGGGCCACCGCGTCCCGCGCCCCCGTGAAGTCCCACCCCGCGCCCGGCGGCGCGTACCGGGCGGTCAGATCCGAGTCCCGTGTCGCGCCCCCGGAGTAGCAGCAGTCCAGGACCGCCGCGGTGTGTGCGCCCCGCGCCGCCACCGCGTCGAGCAGGGCGCCCAGGGTCTTGTCCGGCAGCGGGCCGTCCACGCAGACGAGGGCCTGGTTGCGGCCCGTCGCCTCGATGAGCAGATCGGCGCCCGCCGCCCGCGACTGCGTGCCGTGACCGGAGAACCAGAACAGGGCCGTGTCGCCGGGGCCCGCAGCGCCGAGGAACTCCCGGATCCCGTCCTCGACCGCCGCGCGGGTCGCCGCCGCGTCGGGCACGACGCGGACCTCGGCCCTGCCGCCGGCGCGCGAAGTGAGCAGCTCGTGGACCGCGTCGATGTCGTTGACGCAGCCGGTGAGCTGTGTGGCGGTCTGTGCGGGATATGCGTCGATGCCCACGAGAAGCGCGTAGATCTGGCCCATGGCGGAGAGTCTGTCAGGGGCGGGGCGAGGTTGACGGGGATGAACTGGGCGGGAACGGGGCGTCTTCCGGCCCCAGTCAGGTCGGGTTGGGCGAATCGCGTGCCAAGTGACCAGCCACGTACCAGTATTGATGACACATCAGTTGAGGCAGACAAGCAGCAGCCATGCCCGTCATGGCTGCCTTTCACCGTCGGGGGACACATGGGTCACTTCGAGCGGCCTCGGCGCGTCGTGCAGCCCGGCCCGCAGGGCGCGGCAGGCGCCGCCCAATCGCCGCAGGGGCCGGTCCGGCGCCTGACCGCGGGGGCCGCTCCCCGGCGTGCCGCCGCCGCGGGACCCCGCACCCGCCAGGGCTGGGCGCCGCGCTCGCGGGAGCTGCGTGACGCCGTGGCCCGGCTCGACGCGCATCTCGACGACAAGGCCGTACAGGAGCTGTCGGACTGGATCAGCGAGGAGTACACGAACGCGCACGGCACGGTGCCGCTCGGCTTCTTCGCGCGCTGCTTCCTCGGCCCGCCCTACGTCGACCACCAGCTCAGCCTCTTCGCCGTGATCGTCGAGCACTTCGCCCCCTCGGACAAGGTGCCCGCGCCGTTCGCGGGGGCCCGGACGATGGTGCGCACCGGTGGCTACGCGTACGTCGAGGTGTACTCCGACGGACTGCTGGTCCCCGTCCTCGACGACGGAACCGCCGTACGCGGTGGAGACGTACTCCTCTGAGAGCCCCCCTCCTGTTCCCCGCGACACGTCCCCTCCCCGCTCGCCCCCAACTTCCCCCGCCTCACGCTCGATCGGAGATACGCATGCCCGATGTGGACTGGGCGCTGCACCGGCAGGTGCAGCAGGTCGCCAACCTCGTGAACGGCCTCAGTGAGCAGGTGCGCTCCGTGTCGGGCCAGGTCTCGGCCGTCGACGCCAACCAGCAGACGACCCGCTCCGAACTCCAGGAACTGCGCGACGAGTTCCAGCAGTTCGCCCAGACGACGATGCTCATCGCCAATGTGCAGCGCGCGGAGACCCGCGTCGGTGTCGTCCAGGACCAGGTGGACCACGAGTTTGGCCACCACAAGACCGTGCGGCGCACCGCCGTCGGCATGCTCCAGGCCTTCGACCTCGGGATCGTGTCCGAGGACAACGTCCGCATGGTCGGCGACCAGCTGATGATCCAGACGCCCCGCTACTGGCTCGCCCCCGCGCTCGTGGCCCTCGCCTCCTGGTCCGCGGACGACCGCACACTGTGCGAGCGCGCGGTGGAGGAGGCGTTCCGCCGCTCCCCGGACCGCACCTCGCTGTTCTTCGCCCTCGTCCTGCGCCGCCAGGGCCGCAAGGACAGTTCGGTGCGCTGGCTGCGCCACTACCTCCTCGCGCAGGACCCGAACGCCCTGGGCCGCGAGTTCGCCGTCATCCTGGAGTCCATCGCGCAGGGCGCCTTCGGCCTCGCGGGACGCGAGCTCCTGAACGACGGCCTGACGAGCTGGCGCGAGCAGCTGATGGACAACACCGACGCCCAGCAGAAGCAGATCAAGCGCTGGTACGACGAGGTCGACTCGCTGCGCGGACCCACAGCCGCGAAGGAGTTCCCGCAGCTCGCCGCGGTCTCCCCGCAGTGGCAGGAGCTGGACGGGGTGCTCGGCGCGGCCCGCGCGCACCAGCCGCTGCTCGTCAAGTACCGGGCCATCATGGACCGGGAGTTCGAGCCGTCGGCGCGCCTTGAGGACGCCGTGGACGACATCCTCGACCGGCTCGTCTCCGAGTACGACAACGAAGAGCTGCCGCTGCGCCGCGAACTCGCCTTCAACCACGCCGTCATCGACCACGCGGGTGACGTCGCCGCCGCCCGCAAGGCGGCCGACGCGGACTCCGCCTCGTACGACGAGACGCTCGACTATCTGACGGTGCAGACCACCGCGGCGCTCAACCCGCCGGCCATCGGCACCTCGCCCGCCACCCAGCGCCTCGCCGTGGCCGCCTGCCACGAATGGTTCCTGCAGGGGCATGCCGGGTTCACCCGCGACTACCGGGCGGCGGTGCCGCAGGACGTGCAGGCCCGCTTCCAGGTCGCGCAGAAGGTGGCCGGCGGTGTGATGCAACTGCCGGTGTGGACCGGCTCGCTCAGCCGGCCGCTCGGCGAGCTCGAAGGGTCTCTCGGGAGCCACTGGGACCAGCACATCGAGCCCTTCGTCGCCTCACTCGCGTACCCGACGGTGCGGAAGGTCGCGCCGCTCGTCCTCGTACTGCTCGGCATCCTGGTGCTCGTCGGCTCCATCCACATGGGCTTCGCGCTGATCGCCGCCCTGGTCACCGGCGGGATCTGGGGCCTGGTGATCCACAACCGCGCGCGGGCCGCCGCACGCAACCAGGAAGCGGCCCGCGCTTTGCTCCAGCGCGCCAAGCAGGACTCGCTGCGGCAGCTGCGCGCGGCCTCGGCCGAACTCACCGACTGGCAGACGAAGTTCCGTGACGAGGACGCGGTGGAGGCGCGCTGCCGCGAACTGATCAAGTCCCTGGAGACCGCTGTCCGGGGCGGCGGCTCGCCCTTCGAGGGCCGCACCGTAGCCAAGGAGGAGGCCGCCTCATGAGCAGCCAGGATCTGTCCGCAGCCCCGCCCCCGCCCCGGAACCCGCCGCCCTCGGAGGGCGCGGGAGGCGGCTGGGGCGCGCCGTCGAACCGGACCGGCGGCGATTCCCCGTGGGCCGCGAGCCACCGCCCGAGCGGCGAGCGGGTCACGACGAGGCTGCGCCGGGTCGTCGAGGGGCTGCCCGACTGGGAGCCGCTGCCGCCCGGCGAGACCGTGGTGCGGCGGCCCGGCAGCCTCTCATGAGGTCCGGGGAAAGCCGCGGCGGGCGGTTCACCGGTCTTCTCGGCAGGAAGCGGCCCGCGGCGGCCCCCGCCAATCCCGAGCCCGACTCCTACTGGGGCGACGGCGGCGACTATCACGCCTGGGTGGACTTCCTGCGCCGCTGGACGGCCGAGGAGGAGCACCTGCACCCGCAGGCGCTTCCGACGCTGAGCGACGAGCAGTTCGCGGCGGAGACCTGGGTCAGGCTCACCACCCATCTCGGCGATGCGCTCGGCACCCGGCTGCAGGCCTGGTCCGACCGCTTGGTGGCGGCACTCAACGCGGCTCAGGACGAGTTCTCGGCGGGCCGCGAGCTGACCCAGTCCAGGACCGGGCTCCGGGCGATCCGCGCCATGGCGCGCCACCAGGGTCTGCCCGCCGGTGTGCGCGACCGGCTCGGCGGGGTCGTCGACGAGCAGATCGCCCAGCTCCAGGCCCAGTTGGAGCAGGGCCTCGAGGAGAAGGCGCGGGCCGGATGGGACCCCCGCCAGGTCGAGCGGCGCCGCCGCACGCTGCGGGAGAACGCGCTGACGGAGGTCACGGCACAGCCCCCGGAAACCAAGAAGCGGGGCAAACGGGACGCCGCCGCCAGAGCCGCGCACGAGGCGAGGAACGATCCCGACCCGTGGTCGCACGACCCCACGGCGCCGTCTCGCCGCCGCGTCATCACGGACTGACCGACGGGTCGTCCCGCCCAGCCGTCGCCACACCCCCACCACCGCAAACCAAAGGTCCGCATGTCGAACTACGCCGAGAGCCTGCACCACCTCGACAGCTACATCTCCGCCCGTGTGCCGGTGATCGGCATGCGCACCATCGAGCAGCAGCGCGCCCTGCGGCTGCTGCGCGAGGCGGCCACCCAGCCGCGCCGCAGCAGCATGCCGTTCTGGATCTACACCAGGGCCACCGGGCTGCGTGATCTGCGGACCAACGTCTCGGTGCAGGACGACCGTTCGCTCACCGGCGCCATGGACTTCGCGGCCGCCCAGTTCACCAGCAGGGCCAACGCCACGGTGATCCTCGTCGACCCCGACGGCCTCGAGGCGGACACACCGGTCACCCGGCACGTGGCCGAGCTGGCCCGGCTCGCCGACAGCAACATGGGCAGCATCATCCTCATCACGGACACCCCCATCTGGAGCGGTCTGCAGCGGCTCGGCATGAGCCTCCAGCTCGACCTGCCGGACGCCGACGAGATGTACGGCATCCTCAGCGGCTTCCTCGGCGACCACCACGGGCACATCCCCATCGAGTGGGGCGAGGAGGACGCGCGCAGGGCCGCGGAGTTCCTGCGCGGCGTCACCGAGGCCGAGTGCGTCAACCTGATGGCGACCATCGCGGCCAAGGGCTCCATCAAGGAGGAGGACGTCCTCGGGCTCGCCCAGGCCAAGGACCGCATCTTCAGCGACCTCACCGGCCTCGAGCGGGTGGCGCTGCGGGAGAGCGACTACTCCATAGGCGGCCTGAGCAGCCTGCGCGAATGGCTGCGCCGCAAGCACGAGCTGATGCATGCCGACCTGCGCGGCACCGAACTGCGGCCGCCGCGCGGAGTGCTCCTGGTCGGCGTGCCCGGCTGCGGCAAGTCACTGTCGGCCAAGGCCATCGCCCACGAGTGGAAGCTGCCGCTCTACCGCCTGGACATGGGCAGCATCCACGGCAAGTACCTGGGCGAGTCCGAGGGTCGCTTCCGTGAGGCCCTCGCGATGGCCGACCGGGTCGCGCCCTGCATCCTGTGGATCGACGAGATCGAGAAGGGCCTCGCGGGCCGTGACGACGGCACGGGCGTGCCGCAGCGGATCATCGGCCAGTTCCTCTTCTGGCTCCAGGAGTCCCAGTCGCGTGCCTTCGTCGTCGCCACCGCCAACGACGTCCGCAGCCTGCCGCCCGAACTCCTGCGCAAGGGCCGTTTCGACGAGCTGTTCTTCGTGGACCTGCCCGACGCGGAGGAGCGCAAGGAGATCATCACGCTCTACCACCGGCGCTATCTGAAGTCCGACCCGGAGCCGCAGCAGGTGGACCGTCTCGTCGACCTCTCCGAGGGTTTCGCCGGCTCCGACCTGGAGTCCGCCCTGCACGACGTCGGCGCGGAAGCGCTGCTGAGCGGGGGCGCGGCCAACCTCAAGCCCTCGCTGCTCCTGGACACCTTCGCCAACACGGTGCCGATGAGCAGGGTCAACCCGGAGCAGATCGAGGAGATCAGGGCCTGGGGCCGGGAGCGCGCCGTCCCGGCGGGCCGGACGACGGTCGGCGCGGCCCAGGGCGGCGCGAAGCCGGCCCGCCGGATCGTGTTCATGGACGACTGAGGCCAAGCATGCAAGGAGAGGGGCGGGGGGGAGTTGACCCCCGCCCCCCGTCTCGCTCAACTCGCGCAGTACTCCTGCTCCTTGCCGATCGACCGGTACATGCAGTCCGCGTTCTCCAGGAGCTGCAGCACCGCGTCCCGGTTGCGGTCCGTCTCCCGGTCGATCACCTCGTCGGGCGGGTAGAAGCCACCGCCGCCGGACGACGACGGGTACATCTCGAAGGTGTACGAGAAGATCTTCTGGTCGCCCCAGAGCCAGTCGTCGATGGTGCCGTCCGTGATGTAGAGATCACTGGACTGCTCGGGCGTGTAGCCGTTGCTCGCGGCCATCTTCTCGCCGACTGCCGCGTGCGCGTCGCGGTCGTCCTGGGTGAGGCCCTCCGCGGTGTCGTCGTAGGTGTAGCCGTAGGGCCACAGGACGAGTTCGCTGTACGTGTGGAAGTCGATCGCCGCGGTGATCTGCTGCTTGCCGCCGACGATCCGGCCGCGTACGAAGTCGGCGAGGACCTTCACCTCGGGGGCGGACTCGCCGGCCTTGCCGCGGTAGGTCTCCGAGCCCGTCGAGCCCGAAGAGCCGCCGCAGCAGCCCCACTTGTAGTCCCAGTTGCGGTTCAGGTCGGTGCCGACGTTCGACGAACCGGAGTTGGGCTGCCGGTTCTTGCGCCAGCTGCGGTAGGAGCCGGACGCGATGTCGTACTCGCCGCCGTCCGGGTTCACGTCGGGGACGATCCAGATCTCGCGGTCGTCGACCATCTTCTTGATCCGCGCGTCCGTGCCGTAGTCGTCGCCGAGTTCGCGCACCAGATACAGCGCCATCTCCACCGTGAGGTGCTCGCGCGCGTGCTGGTGGTGGGTGAAGAGGACCTCGGGCTCGGACTCGTCCGTGGCGGCGTTGTCACTGATCTTGACCGCGATGATGTCGCGGCCCTCGTGGGACTTGCCGATGACCTTCTTGGTCATGATGTCCGGGTGGGCGGCGACGCGCTGGTCGATCTCCGCGTTCATCTCGGCGTAGTTGTGGTACTTGGAGTCGGCCGGCGGGAAGTCCTTCGGCTTGGCCTCCTTGCCGTTCGTACGCTTCGGGGGCGCGGCGAGCTCCTTCAACTCATAGCCCTGCGCGCGCAGTTCACGCACCTGCGCGGCGGTGGCGGACACCGTCACGACATGGCTGTCGAAGTCGTCGATGCTGACGCCCGTTCGGGCAATCTTGGTGCGCGTGGCGGGCGTCGAGTGCGTGCTGATCTCGTACTGCTCGGTCTTCTGCTCGTCCTCGGCCGCCGCCGTCCGCCGGGGGGCCGGATCGGCCGGTGCGGCGTTGGCGGTCAGGGGTGCCGCCACGGCCAGGGCGAGGACGGCCGCCAGGGCGGCTGACCTTCTTCCGCGTAGGTGCCTGCGTATGCGAAGTCGCATGAAGTCTCCTGAGAGGTGGGGGGTGGTTCACTGCGACGGTGCGAGGTGCGAGGTGCGGCCCCATGGTGAAGCAGTGGCATGTTCCGGTCAATGCAGTCCCCGGCCAATCCCTCCGACCCCTTGTGCACCAGGCGTCTTTACGCGAACTTGATCTCATGGCGGATACCACAGGTGGCGTAGCAACCAACCAGCCCCGCAAGTCCAGTTGGAAGTACATCGGACCCGGCATCGTCGTCGCCGCGACAGGCGTCGGCGCGGGTGACCTCGTCGCGACCCTCATCGCGGGCAGCAACTTCGGCTACACCCTGCTGTGGGCCGCCGTCATCGGCTGCGTCGTGAAGATCTCGCTCGCCGAGGCCGCAGGACGCTGGCACCTCTCCACCGGCCGCACCCTCTTCGACGGCTGGGCCAGCCTCGGCCGCTGGACGACGTGGTTCTTCGTCGTCTACGTCGTGATCTGGGGGTACGTCTACGGGGCGGCCGCCATGTCGTCGTCCGGACTGCCGCTCCAGGCGCTGTTCCCCGACGTCATGGACCTCAAGTGGTGGGCGATCCTGACCGGCCTCGTCGGCCTGGTCTTCGTCTGGTTCAACAAGTACGCCGTCTTCGAGAAGGTCATGACGGTCCTCGTCGGCGTGATGTTCCTCGTCACCGTCTATCTCGCCATCCGCGTCACCCCGCACCTGGGCGATGCCTTCGCGGGACTGCTGCCCGTCCTTCCCGACGAGAAGGACTCGGTCCTCAACACGCTCGGCCTGATCGGCGGCGTCGGCGGCACCATCACCCTTGCCGCGTACGGCTATTGGGTCAACGCCAAGGGCTGGACCGACTCCGGCTGGATGAAGGTGATGCGGCTCGACAACCGCGTCGCGTACATCACCACCGGCATCTTCGTCGTCGCCATGCTCTTCGTCGGCGCCGAGATCCTGCACTCCGCGAACATCGCGATCGCCGGCGGGGACCAGGGCCTGGTCCAGCTCTCCGACATCCTGGAGAAGGAGTACGGGTCCGCCACCGCCAAGCTCTTCCTGATCGGCTTCTTCGCCACGTCCTTCACCTCGCTGATCGGCGTGTGGCACGGCGTGAGCCTGATGTTCGCCGACTTCGTCGAGCGCTACCGCAAGCAGCGGGCCGGCGCCGACGACAAGGCGCTGACCGGGCAGGAGGTGGCATCCGGGGCCCGCGAGAAGTCGGTGCCGTTCCGCGCGTACCTGCTGTGGCTGACCTTCCCGCCGATGATCCTGCTCTTCCAGGGCCAGCCGTTCCGCCTCATCATCATCTACGGCGTCCTGGGCGCGGCCTTCATGCCGTTCCTCGCGCTCACCCTGGTCTGGCTGCTCAACTCCTCGCGCACGCCCAGGGAATGGCGCAACGGCTGGCTCAGCAACGGCATGCTGGCGATCGCGGGCCTGCTCTTCCTGGTCCTGTGCATCAAGCAGATCACGGACCAGGACTGGGGAAGTTTTTTCTAGGGGTAATCGGGTGGGTGGGCGGGAGAGATCCTTTGCCCCCGAACAGCGCGAGCGAAACAGCGCCGCCGGGGGAGCGGCGGCGCTGCGGGTCTCAGTGGTGTTCGTGCGGGCTACGGCAGCCCGTGGACGTGCGGTCCGACCGCCTTCGACCAGGCGCCGCCGTCGGCCGCGTCCCAGTTCGTGGACCAGGTCATCGCGCCCCGGATGTCCGGATACGTCTTGGACGGCTTGAAGGAGCCGCAGCTGGTGCCCTTCGCCAGGCAGTCCAGGGCCTGGTTCACCACCGACGGCGCGACATAGCCGCTGCCCGCCGCCTTCGACGAGGCGGGGACGCCTATGCCGACCTGTGACGGCGCGAGGCCGCCCTCCAGCTGGATGCAGGCGAGCGCGGTGAGGAAGTCCACCGAGCCCTGGCTGTAGACCTTGCCGTCGCAGCCCAGCATCGAACCGCTGTTGTAGTACTGCATGTTGACGACCGTGAGGATGTCCTTCACGGCGAGCGCCGTCTTGAAGTACTCGTTGGACGTCGACTGCATGTCGATCGTCTGCGGCGCCATCGTCAGGACAAGACCCGAACCCGCCTTGCCCGCAAGCGACTTGAGGGCCTGCGTCATGTACGTCGAGTTGAGCCCGTTCTCCAGGTCGATGTCGACGCCGTCGAAGCCGTACTCCTGCATCAGCTTGTACGTCGATTCCGCGAAGGCGGTCGCGGACGCGCCGTCGTTGACGGACACCGCGCCCTTCTCGCCGCCGACCGAGATGATCACGGACTTCCCAGCCGCCTGCTTGGCCTTGATGTCCGCCTTGAACTGCTCGACGGTGTAGCCGCCGAGCCCGGCCGAGTCGAGGTTGAAGGTGATCTCGCCGGGTGTGCCGGTCGCGTCGGCGAAGGAGACCGCGATGATGTCGTAGTCGTCCGGTACGTCGCTCAGCTTCTGGACCGTGGCGCCGTTGTTGAAGTTCTGCCAGTAACCGGTCACCGCGTGCTTCGGTACCGCGCGGGTGCCGGCGTCGGCGTCGTCGGCGCCGCCGGTCAGCAGGCCGGTGAGCGCGAGGGCCAGGGCCGTTGCCAATCCGATGACGGTACCTGCCTTCCTGCGTGTCCTGCCGCGTGCGTGGTCCACTTCTGCCTCCGGTGGGGGGAGTTGGGGGGTGCGTGAGTGGTGCGTGGGGGGAAGCTGGGGGGTTCGGAGCGCTCGCTTGGTCGTACAAGCTGGTCCAGACCAATCGGGTTGTCAAGACCTCTGGCGCCACCGCGACCCCGCGAGACCGGCCAACCTCTCTGTGAACAGTGCGAAGTTGGGTGTTGAGGCGGCCCTGACCTGGATATGGTGCTGAGGCGGAAGTGCATGGACACCGGCACGAAGTGCCCGGAAGTGCACAGAGAACGGTACGAAGTGGGCGCAGACCGGGGGGTGTAGGCATGCCGACCGCCATAGCCGTCACCGGCCCCGACCTGGTGTTGCCGTCGCCCGACCGGCACACCCCGTCGGCGGCCGTCCTGCAGAGCGCCGTCCAGTCACCACGGACGTACTCCCTGGACCAGTCGCTCACCGAGATGCACACGCTGATCGAGCACCACGGCTATGTGATCGTCCTCTGTCCCGCCTCCGCACCGCCCGCCGTGGTGCACCGGCTGCACGCGATCCGCTCCGTACTGGAGAGCGACCGCATCGCCATCCTCCGCCCCGACCTACCGCCCCTGGGCATGGCCGTCCTGGCGCTCCAGCTGCGCCAGCTCTCCATCTGCGACTTCAGCCCCGGCGTCCTCGCCTCCGCGGCCCGCCTGCTCGCCCACTACATCTACGCGGGCGCGCTGCTCGGCTCCGTCGCCAAGCTGGACCGCGTCCCCGTCACGCTCCAGTCCCACGCCAAGTCCTGGGTCCCCGGCGCCCAGTTCGCCGTCCTCGCGACCCCGCGCCCCGAGCTGGTGAAACTCACCGCCGAAGCGAGCCTCTCCGGCCCCGGATTCGGTACGAAGATGCTGTACGCCACCGGCCAACTGGCCCCCGACTGGGTCACCGGAACCCTCGCGCCGGCCTGGCGCACCCAGGGCGTCACCGAGGCCCGGCTGCCCGCGGAGTCCGCACGCTGGTGGGCGACGCCCAAGCTCGTCGAGTTCGCGGCGGCCATCCCCGACATCTCCGTGCTCTACCAACTGGTCACGTCCGTCCGCCGGGACGACTGCCACTGGTGCGGCCTCGAACTCATCGGCGACCGCTGCGGTTTCTGCGCCGCACCGCTGCCGCCGCCCCCCGAACGCTCATCGCCGTCACCCGCCGTACGCGCACTCCCGAGGGGCGCGACCTAGGGTGCGCTCCCTCTCACGTACGCCACCGAACGACCGCGCTCCACACCGCTCACTGTCCGTAGCCATCCGCACCCGATCGAGGTAGACCGGTCCATGAACTCACGCCAGCGCCGCGGCGTCATCCTGCTGGTCCTCTCGGTCCTGGCCGCGTTCGGCGCGTTCGCGGGCGTCCTCTCGGTGATCCGTGACGTGAACTCGAAGGTGGGCCCTGAGGTCCCGGCGTACAAGCTCAAGGGGGACATCGCCCCCTACAAGGAACTGAGCGCCGACCAGTTCGAGAAGGTCGAGATGCCGGAGCGGTGGCTGTCCGACAATGCGGTCACCGACCTCCGCCAGATCCGCGGCAAGATCGCGGTGACGGAACTGCGCAAGGGCTCGCTCCTCCAGTCGGACATGATCGTCAAGCGGCCCGAACTCTCCCCCGGCCAGCAGGAGATCGCCATCCTGATCGACTCGGCGACGGGCGTCGCCGGCAAGATCACTCCGGGTTCGACGGTCAACATCTACGCCACCTTCAAGGGCGAGACCGACACCGCCAAGGACCAGTCGAAGGTCATCGTCGAGTCGGCGAAGGTCATCGACGTGGGCAAGCTGACCGCACTTGACCCGGACCGGGACGACGACCGCAGCAGCCGCCGCACGGAGACGGAGGCGGTGCCGATCACGTTCGCCCTGGACACGGCGGACGCGCAGCGCGTTGCGTACGCGGAGTCGTTCGCCACGCACGTCCGGCTCGCCCTGGTGGGTCAGGGCGGCGACGCGGCGATCCCGCGGGGTGACCGGACGTACACCCTCGACGAGGACAAGTAGGAGGCCCCGCGGATGAGGTCCACGTCGCCAGAACCGCCGCTCCGCGGCGGATGTCTCCCACCCGCCCACCCGTTTCCCCGGCGGCTGCCTGTCCCGCCGCTCCGCGCCGGATCTCTCCCGCCTGCCCACCCGGTTACCCGGCAGTCAGGGATAGTCGGGTGGGTGGGTGGGAAGCGCTTGTTCGTTCAGGGCGGGCTGCGGGGCAATCGGGCGGGTGGGTGGGAAAGGCCTGTTCGTCAGCGACTGCTGCCGCTCGAGAACGAATCCGCCCCCGCCCTCGCCGCAGGCGCCCCCACTCCCCTGCCGGGAGGCGAACGCCCGTGACGACCAGAATTCTCCCCGCGGTGGGCGACATCGACGCCGCCCGAGCCCTCAGCACCCTCATCGGGCAGCTCCCGGACGCCGAACCCGCCCTCCCCGTAGCCGATTCCACCGCCCTGCTCGACCACCTCGCCCGCCTCGCCGCGGAGTCGCTCGACGAGCTCCCCGAGGTCGTCCTCATCCACGAGCGCATCGGCCCCGTCCCCGCCCTCGACCTCATCCGGGACCTGGTGCTCCGCTTCCCGGCGGTCGGTGTCGTCCTCATCACCGCCGACACCAGCCCCGGCCTCCTCACCGCCGCCATGGACTCCGGCGCCCGGGGCATTGTCGGCTTCCCCCTCGCGTACGACGCCCTGGCCGAACGCGTGCACGCCGCGGCCGCCTGGTCGGCCGGCATGCGCCGCCACCTCGGCAGCACCGGCATGGAGCTCTACACCGGGGGACCGGGGGAGACCCCCGGCGGCGGACAGGTCGTCGCCGTCAGCGGCGCGAAGGGCGGCGTCGGCACTACTCTCGCCACCGTCCAACTCGCCCTCGCCGCAAGGGCATCCGGCCGCACCGTCGCCCTCCTCGACCTGGACCTCCAGTCCGGCGACGTCGCCTCCTACCTGGACGTACAGTTCCGCCGCTCCATCGCCGACCTCGCGGCGATCACCGACATCAACCCCCGCGTCCTCCAGGACGCCGTCTACACCCACGAGACCGGCATCGGCCTCCTCCTGGCCCCCGCCGACGGCGAACGCGGCGAGGAGATCACCGACCGGGTCGCCCGCCAGACGATCGCCGCCCTCCGCACCCGCTACGACGTCGTCCTGGTCGACTGCGGCACGTACGTCACCTCGGCGACGGCGGCAGCCATCGAACTGGCCGACCAGGCCCTCCTCTTGGTGACCCCCGACGTCGTCGCGGTCCGCGCCGCCAAGCGCATGGTCCGCCTGTGGGACCGTCTCCAGATCCGCAAGGCCGAGGAGACGCTCACCGTCGTCAACCGTCACGGCAAGGGCACGGAGATCCAGCCGTCCCTGGTCGAGCGGGTGACCGGCACACGCGTCGCCCGCACCACCGTCCCCGCGGCGTTCAAGGAACTGCAGGGCGCGGTGGACGCGGGCCGCATGCAGGACCTGGACAGCAAGTCCACCGTCAAGCAGTCCCTCTGGGCCCTGGCGGGCGAACTGGGCCTGGTCGACGTGGAGTCGGCGGCGGGCGCCGGGAAACGCGGCGCGCTGGCCCTGCGGAAAAGGGGCGGCGACCGGGGCGCTGTGACCCTCGAATTCGCCGGCATGTTCCCCCTGATCCTGGCCGTCATGGCCATCCTCTGGCAGTGCGCCCTGTACGGCTACACGTTCTCCCTCGCGGGCAACGCCGCCGACGAGGCGGCCCGCGCCGCGACGGCCGCGTACGCAGCGGGCGAGGGCGCCGAGGCGGCATGCACGGCCGCGGCCCGCGAGCACCTCCCCGAGGCGTGGCAGGGCGCGGCGGTGTCCTGCACGGACGAGGGCACGGTCTGGAAGGCCCACGTCGACGCGAAGGTCCCCCTGTTCTTCCCGGGAATGGACACGGGCTGGGAGGTCAATGGGGAGGCGGGGGCGGCGAAGGAGGGGGATGAGCAATGAACTCAAGCCCGCCGCTGCGCGGCGGATCTTTCCCGCCCGCCCACCCGATTGCCCTGCAGCTGCCCACCCACCCCATCGGTAGGTCTTCCAGCCTCGCCGCAGACCTTTCAGCCCGTCCGGCGTTTGAGGACGAACTCGGCGAAGCCGGTGATCTACGGCCACCTCGCGGCCGGCGAAGCCGGAAGGGTTTCGGGAAGGGGCGGGATCGGGGAAGGAGAAGCCGCTTCGACGACCGCGGCGTATCCATGCTCGAGTTCGCCGGATTCCTCCCCATCCTCCTCCTCATCGGCCTCGCTGCCATCCAACTCGGCCTGGTCGGCTACGCCGCCAACCAGGCAGGCTCAGGAGCTCGCGCGGCGGCCCGCGTCGCCTCCCAGGGCGAGGGAGGGGAAGCCGCGGGCCAGGCCGCGATGGACGGCAGCCTCGACGCCACCGTCGCCATCGGCGGCGGCGCGGACACGACCACGGCCACCGTCACCGTCCAAGTCCCCACGCTCCTGCCCTTCGTGGACTCGAACTGGAGCGTGACAAAGGAAGCCACCATGCCCAACGACGACGCAGCAGACGGGAGCTGAGCAAACACCATGAGCCTCCGCGACCGCGTGGCGACCCCGAAGACCGACGCAGGACCCACCCGCGACGACAGCCTCGTGGCCGTCTACCGCTCCAAGCTCCTCGAAGAGATCGACCTCGCCGAGATGTCGTCCCTCACGGCCGCGGACCGCCGCGTCCGCCTGGAACGCGTACTGGGCCACATCATCAGCCGCGAGGGCCCGGTCCAGTCGACCTCCGAGCGCGCCCAGCTGATCCGCCGCGTGGTCGACGAGGCGCTGGGCCTCGGCGTACTGGAACCACTCCTCGCGGACGCCTCGATCACAGAGATCATGGTCAACGGCCCGGACTCGATCTTCGTAGAACGAGCAGGACGCGTCGAACAACTCCCCCTCCGATTCGCCTCGAACGACCAACTCATGCAGACCATCGAACGCATCGTCTCCACGGTCAACCGCCGCGTGGACGAGTCGAACCCGATGGTCGACGCCCGCCTGCCCACGGGCGAGCGAGTGAACGTGATCATCCCGCCCCTCGCCCTGACCGGCGCGACCCTCACCATCCGCCGCTTCCCCCGCGCGTACACCCTGCACGAGCTCATCGACCTGGGCTCGCTGGACGAGCACATGCTGCTCCTGCTCTCCGCCTTCGTACGCGCCCGCTTCAACATCATCGTGAGCGGCGGCACAGGCTCGGGGAAAACGACCCTCCTCAACGCCCTCTCCGGCCTCCTCCCGGCCCACGAACGCATCATCACCATCGAGGACTCGGCGGAACTGCAACTCCAGCAGGACCACGTGATCCGCCTCGAATCCCGCCCCCCGAACGTCGAGGGCAAGGGCCAGATCACCATCCGCGACCTGGTCCGCAACAGCCTCCGCATGCGCCCCGACCGCATCATCGTCGGCGAGGTGCGAGGCGGCGAGACGCTCGACATGCTCCAGGCGATGTCGACGGGCCACGACGGCTCACTGGCGACGGTCCACGCGAACACGGCGGAGGACGCCCTCATGCGCCTCCAGACGCTCGGCTCCATGTCCGAGGTCCAGATCCCCTTCGAGGCGCTGAAGGACCAGATCAACTCGGCGGTGGACGTGGTCGTCCAGCTCGCCCGGCACGCGGACGGCTCCCGCAAGATCGCCGAGATCGTCCTCCTCGTCTCGCACGGCCGCGAACAGTTCCGCATCGCCCCGGTCACCCGCTTCGTCCCCCGCCAGGCGTCCGCCGCGGACCGCCGGGTCCACGGCTACTTCGAGCACCTGCCGCTGCCCCGCCCGGTCGCCGACCGGCTGTATCTGGCGGGGGAGCCGGTCCCGCAGGGCTTCGGGGTCGCGCAGGCCATCGACGTACTGAACACAAGAGAGGCGATCGGATGAGTACGAGGGCGAGTGCGCGAGCGCACGAGCAGGCGCCCCCCGGCCAGCTCCCTGGGCGAGAGGCCACGGCCTGATGGAGAACAAAGCCGCCCTGCTGGCCCTCGGCGCCACCATCCTGACCGGCACGCTCGCGGTCGCGGGCGTCCACGCGTACGCGACGGGCCGCGCCCAGCGCCGGGCACTGGTGGACCGCCTGTCGATCGGCCCCGGCGAGGGCGACGGCGGTCCAACGGGCCGCGGCCGCCGCTTCTCGGCGGTGGACCGCCGCCTGCGCCGCACGCGCCTGGGCCGCACCATCCACCTGCGCCTCTCGGCAACGGGACTCGACCTCACGGCAGGCGAGTTCTTCGTCTACGTAGTCGCAGTCGTCGCCGCGCTGTGGCTGATAGCGGCGGCGTCACTGGCCCCGTTCTTCGGCCCGATCGCGGGAGTGGTGGCGGTCTGGAGCGCGGTCGTCTTCCTGAACTGGCAACGCCAGAAGCGCATAGAGGCGTTCATCAACCAACTCCCTGACGTGGCCCGCATCCTGGCCAACGCAACGGCGGCGGGTCTGGCACTGCGTACGTCTTTGGCGATGGCGGCGGAAGAACTGGAAGCGCCGGCGGGCGAAGAACTCTCCATGGTGGCGGACCAGCTGACGCTGGGCCGCTCGATCGACGACACCCTGGGCGAACTGGCGGAACGCCTCCCGTCCCGCGAACTGATAGTGCTCGTAACGACGTTGGTCCTGTCCAACAAGGCGGGCGGCTCGGTCGTGAACTCCCTCCGCAACCTCACGCAAACCCTGGAGGACAGGAAGGAGACGAGACGCGAGGTCCGCACGATGCTCTCGGAGGTCAACGCGACGGCGTTCACGGTCCCGCTCCTGGGCGTGGGCTCCCTGCTCCTGATCAACTCGTCGAACGAGGGCGCCCTGGAGCGAGTGACGGGCTCCCCGGTGGGCCAGATGCTGATCCTGATCGCGCTGGGCCTGTACGCGGTGGGCTTCTTCGTGATCCGCCGCCTGGGCAAGATCGAAGTGTAGGGGGAGGGTTACGTTGACTTCTGGTGTCTTCGGTCTGGCGATGGCGGCGGTGATGGGCCTGGCGGTGGCGGGCATCTGCCAGGGCATCCGCATGTACCGCGCGGAGATGAAACTCCCCTCGGACCTGGCGATCGCCCTGGAGGTCGGCGCCACCCGCGTATCGGCGGCGGGCTCGGCGGTGGACCGCCTGGGCATCCGCTTCGCGCCGCTGGTCCTGCGCCTGATGGGCCCGAAGCGGGTGGACGCCAAGCGCCGCAAGATCGACATGGCGGGAAACCCGGGCGGCCTGACGATCGACCGCTATGCGGCGCGACGTGCGGTGTACGGCATCTTCGGCCTGGTGATGGGCTTGGTCTTCTTCTCGAACGGCTCGTCGCTGTTCGGCGTCTTGACCTTCGCCTTCGGGATCGGGGCGGCGGACGCATTGATCTGGCAGGCGATCCGCGAACGCCGCGAGGTGATCGACCGCACGTTGCCGGACTTCCTGGACGTCCTGGCGGTGGTGGTCTCGGCGGGCCTGGGCTTCCGCCAGGCGCTGGACCGTGTGGCGGAGAAGTACGAGGGCCCGTGGGCGGACGAACTCCGCATCACGCTCCGCCAGATGGACATGGGAGTCAGCCGCCGCCAGGCCTTCGACGAGCTGCGCCGACGCAACGCATCGGAACAGGTCTCACAATTCGTCTCGGCGCTCCAGCAGGGCGAGGAGCTGGGCTCCCCCATCGCGGACACACTGATCCAACTGGCAACGGACATGCGCCGTACCGACGCCCAGAACTCCCGCCGCAGGGCGGCGAAGACGATCCCCAAGGCAACGATGGTGACCCTCGTCTTCATGCTCCCGGCGACGATGATCCTCATCGCGGCGGGAATGTTCCTCGGCTCGGGTTCGGACTTCGGCTCGATCCTGGGAAAGTGAGGGATTGCTGTGAGCGGTGCGAGGTGCCTGCCGGCGGGCGCAACTATCAAGCCACTGGGCGAAACCTCTTCGCGGCTGCAACGAGATGTGGGACAGTCTGTCGGATGGGGGGAGGGGTGCAGTGGCTTCGAAGAAGCGCCCCTTCGACCCCACTCTCTCCAACAACCCTTTGCAAACAGCGAGTTCACAAGGCGCACGGGAGGGGAAGTCGTGAACCATATCGCCCCGCCGACTGACCGGTCGCGGATCTCCGCCGTATCCCTCCGGGGCGCGTGATGACCTCGCCACCGGGGAAGGGAACCCGCCAACTTGCGCGGCTGAAACGGCATTGGTTGCGGAGAGTGGCTGTTGGGTCACATGATCTCGCGTACGTTGCCTATGACGAGAGCGGCGTCGGAATTGGTTGCGCCAGCGGTGCGTGTATCGGGTGGGAGAGAAGGGGCCGTCGTGCTGAAGGATCGCGTACTCAGAGTCTGGGTCGACTGGACCGTGACCGTGACTTCCCGGGTTCGGGGGAGGGAGCGGGATGCGGGGGCTGGGTTTGTGGAGTATGCGGGGTTGATGATTTTGATCGCCGGGATCTATACGTTGATCGATCAACTGGGGCTGGACGGCAAGATCTCGCAGGCGATCGGCAATGCGGTCAACGACGTAATCGGCACCTGACACCCAGCCGTTGGCGAAGTGACCGAGGGCAGACTCTCCCCATCTACATCTGGATGACGGGGATTCTGCTCTTTGTTGCGTTCGCGTTCTTTGCGTTTGCCCAGGCCGCATCCGCACGCAATGGCGCGCAATCAGCCGCTGATGCGGCGGCTCTGGCGGCAGCGCAGGACGCGAGGGAGGAACTCGTCGAGGGGCTGGGGGAGTCCATCGGCGAAGGAGACGAGTGGCTCGACTGGCTCGACGGCGACAAGTTCACTGGTGATGGCGCTCAAGGCGCGGCGGATGCGCTGGCTGCCGACAACGACTCGAAGGTCATCGGCTTCGGACCGGATGAAGTGAACGGCTATCCGGGGTTCTGGGTGGAGATCGAGACCAACTACACCGTCGGTGACTCGATCATTCCAGGCACGGAGACCCAGCACGCCAAGGCCGAGGCCACCGCAATCATCAAGCCGCGCTGCGATCTTGCTCCGTCGGCCGACCCCGAGAAGGCTGTGGAATTCGACTGTGACGGTGGCGACTCATTCGAGATCGATCCGGATGACTTCGACTTGGATGATCTCCCGGACGCATCCGTTCTCTTCTCTGTGCACTTGGCCGACTGACAAGCGATCGACGAAAGAAGGAAGCCGTAGCGATGAACATCCGGCGTACCACGATGACTCGCAGGGCAATGACCGCTGTGGCGATCACGACTGGGCTGGTCCTCACGGTCGCAGGCTGCGGCGGTGGTGGAGACGACGACAAGTCCGACAAGGAATCGTCCCCGACCTCATCTACCAAGGAGGACAAGGGCGGTGACGACAAGGGGGAATCACAGGCTCCGGCTGCTGATGCCGCCTTGGCCGAGGTGAAGAGCAATGGCATAACGCTCACTGTCACTTCGGCGTCCCGTGACGAAGGCGGCTTCCTCACCATCAACGGAAGGGTGACGAACGGTACGTCTGGCATCTGGGTCGGCAGCGAGTGGCGCAGTGATGAGAACGAGCTGAAGAAGAACGGCGGTTCCTTGGCAGGAGCCAGCGTCGTCGACGCGCAGGGGAAGAAGAAGTACCTCGTGCTGAGGGACACCTCAGGGCGGTGCCTGTGCACGAAGTTCGAGGGCGGGATCAACCAGAGCCAGTCCGTCGATTGGTACGCCCAATTCCCGGCCCCGCCGGAAGGTACCACCAAGGTGGAGTTCCAGGTGCCGACCATGCCCCCCGCTTCAATAGAACTCTCCGAGGGTGAGTGACGACCCATGGCCCACCCACGATCACGCACCCTGGCCACAGCAACGGCCACCCTCACAGCCTTCATCCTCCTCACCGGCACCGCCGCCCACGCGGACGACGACGACCCCAGCGCACCCCCGGACAGCACAACCTCCACCCCACCCCAGGAAGTCGACTCCAACAGCCCCGGTCTGAAGCTGGCCGACGGAGCGACCCTGGCCCCGGCGAAGGTCCTGGACATCAAGTCCGTCGTCGAAGACCTCGGCGGCGAGGAACGCCGCGAGGACACCAACACCGACGTCAAATTCGCCCTCCAGGCGGAGGTGCTGTTCCCCAAGGACAGCCCCAAGCTGAACCCGGAGGCGAACGCGCGCATCAAGGCGATCGCCGAGGAGGCGAAGGCCCAAAAGGCAACCACCGTCCGGGTGTTCGGCTTCACGGACGACCTCGGCTCGTACAGCCACGGCAAGAAGCTGTCGCGCGACCGCGCGGAGGCGGTGCACGACAAACTGGCGAGCTACTTGGGCCCGGAGGTCACCTACGCCGTACGCGGCTACAGCGAGGACTACCCGATCGCGGACAACGGCTCCGAGGAGGGCCGCAAGAAGAACCGCCGGGTCGAGGTGTCCTTCCCGCGGGGTTCCGGAGCAGGCACGGGGACGACCCCCTCCGAGAGCCAGGGCTGACCAGTCGCCGGGAGCACCTTCAGTAGGCGCCGGCAGACGTGCGGTGCGCGGGCCAGGCGTCGCGCAGTTGCCACTCCTTGGCGGGAGGCAGCGCGGCTGTAGCGACGGCCAGTGTGCGCTCGCCCGCCTCGATGGTGACGGTCTTGCCGTAGGGGCCGCTGGCGCGCTCCCGGTAGCCACGCGGGGACGGATCGGTGAAGAGCGTCCAGGAGCGCGTGTACGGGTCGAGGACCAAGCATGCGGGGATGCGGGCGACGGCGTAGGCGTCGGGCTTGATGACGTAGTCGTTCTCCACCGAGGACGGCGAGACGATCTCCATGGCTAGCTCGATGGCATCTGCGTCGTAGGGGGCCGGGTCCTCCTCGTCGCCATGCCAGACGATGAGGTCCGGGCTTCGCTTCTGGTCCCACTCGGGGTGAGCGAATTCGATCGCGCCAAGAGCTGCGTCACCGACCTGTTCGCACAGCTGGATGTAGATCTCCCGCTGGGTGCGGATCACCCAGTGCTTGGCTCCAGCCTGGTTGAGGTGGCGTCGAGCTCGGCAGCGTCCCGCAGCACGGCGAAGCCCCCGGCCGTATGAGGCCGGGGGCAGGCGAGCAGGTGCGGTCGGTCAGGCCCGGCCGGACCCCGCGAGGTGGTACCACTTGCCGCCCCGGCCGTCGGAGTCCAGGTCGATGTAGATGCGGCTGTCGCCGGTCAGGCCCTTGCGCCCGATGACGGCCTTGCTGTCGCAGTCGGTGTTGACGCCGTCGTGGGTGTTGATGGCCTTGGTGAAGTTGCACCGGGTGCGCTGTACCGTGACGTTGCCCCGGTCCACGCGCATCTCCACGATGAAGGCGTCGACCTTCCGGGAGCCGCCGCCGTCCAGGACGCGGCCGTAGCCTTCGGCGCGAAACTTCGTCTTGGTCCAGCCGATGCAGTTCCTGTACTCGATGTCGATGTTCTCGCCGGACGTGTCGAGTTCCGTCATCCACATGTCTCCGCACCGCAGCCCATGCACGCCGCCGGCCTGCGCCTGAGGCGCGGTGACCAGCGCACCTCCGGCAGCCAGCGACAGGGATACCAGTGCGGTGGTGAGAATCTTGCGCTGACGTGACATCAGATAACCCCCGTTGTCGTTGGCCCGATGCATCGATCCCATCAGGCACCGCCAACGGATCCCTAATGAGTGGCCAACGACAGCCCGCGTGTTACGTACTGCCTGAATGGCCTCGTTTGGCTCGAAAGGCCGTTCTGTCTCCGTGACGCTGCAACTACGGTCCGATGTGTTGATCGGGGTTGCGCCGCTGCCAACGTTGGCCTCAGGCGGCGGCCCCGTTCACGGTCAGCTCAGATCCCCCTCGATGCGTTGGGAGAGCAATGAGCCCCACCGGTAACGCTCAGGCCGGCAACAATGCCCCGGAGATCCGCACTCTCGGATACGCCAACCGTTTCGCGACCTGGGACAGCGAATTCCGCTACGACGGCCGGATATCCGCCCCCAAGGGCGTGAAGATCAAGGAGATCAAGTACGACTGGGACGGCGAGGGCACGGTCGACCACGGCACCAGCAAGAAGGACCGCGGCGAGGGTGGCACGGGTCAGGAGTTCGAGGTCATCGACACGGTCACGGTCGGGGACCGGGACCTGATCACCTTCACCTTGCGCGGCGACCTGAACGTCGACAAGACGGTCCGGGGCGAGAACATCCAGTCCTATTCGATCAAGGTTGAGGCCACCCTCGACAACGGCAGCGTGTGCACCATTGCCCCCCGGGTCGAGGCCCTCAACCCGAACTGGGACAAGGACTACCCCGAGGGCACCGGCCGCCCGTTCGTCCGCCTGCCCTACGACAACAACTGGGACCGTTACCCCGACCAGCAGGGACAGAGCCAGGCGGGCTTCGGCTACGTCACGGACAGCGGCCTCGTGCACGACCGGACGCTCTTCATCAACCTGGTCAACCCGCGCCTGCCCGATGAAGCCGACGGTTACGTCTACTACCAACTGGTGCACGAGGACGGCGAGCCCTCGCATCTCACCCCGCTGCCGAAGAAGCAGTACCTGCGCGCGCGCAACGACAGCAGCACGGCGGACTGGGTGGACCTGCCCGCCTTCCACATGGGCGAACTCGGCGACAAACCCGGCTACTACCGCTTCCTGGTGTGGCCGCAGGCGGCCGAGGGCCAGGACGGCTTCAGCCACCAGTACAGCTGGGACCCCAGCAAGCCCGAGGACGCCTTCCAGGTCGGCAGCATCTACTTCCGGTGCCAGAACTACCTGCCGGAGTGGGCCCGGATCTCACTCACCATCACCGACCGCCGCATCCCGCAGACCGTGGCACAGGGCCAGGAGAGCTTCTGGCCGAGCGTGACCGTGAAGAACACCGGCGTGGAGCGGATCGGCACGCAGACCGTCACCGTCCGCGCACCGCAGGGGATGTGGTTCACCGAGCCCCGGCTGTACTGGGGGCGCAACGGCACGCCGCAGAACTGGTGGGCCCCGGGTGAGCTGTCGGCAGACGGCACCACCCTGACAGCACGGATTCCACTGGACCTGAACGCCGGTGAGTTCGCGACCCTTTGGGCACCGCTTCGGGTCGGGGCGGACGCGCCGACCGGCCTGGCACACGTGGCATTCGAGGCGGGAGTGGCACGCGGGGCAGCCATACCAGAGGTGACGCCGAAGAAGTAGCACACGAGGTGGGGCCTTCCACCGGCGGAAGGCCCCACCTCAACAGACCGCGCGCCCCGCACCGCTAGGGGAACTGCACAACCACGTCGTACAGCCCCGTATTCGGCGTAGCCGGAGTCTCCTTGGACTCCCGCGCGGCATCCGTCCGCGAGGCGAACCCGGGGTCGGCGGTGGCGGCCTCCCAGGCCTCCTGGCTCACCCAGTGGGCCACGTTCACGAGCTGGAAGCGCCCGTCCGAGGCCCGCGCCCGATGCAGCTTCGTATCGATGAAGCCGGGCTTCTTGCTCATGATCGCGGCCCGCTGCTCCCACTTCTCGGCAAAGGCATCGACATCCTCGGCGGCGATCTCGAAGACGTTGATGAAGGTGACGGATTCCGACGGCTGACTCGGCCGGCTCTCTGTGGTCATGATCGAACCCTAGGGATGTCCTAATTAAGCCCGGATAAGCGCCAGTTGGGCGGAGACGGTGAACCTGACCTCCGTCAGAGCCCCGGAGCCCCCCACACCGGGAACCACCGAGCCAGATCGCGCTCGATCGTCAGATCGTCCCCGAGCGTCGCCCGCACCTGCAGTTCGACCGGGTTGTCGCGCTTCTCGCCCTCGCCCGGCCGCGGCGCGAACGGGTAGAAGGTGCCGCGCTTGTAGAGGTAGACCAGGGCCAGGGCCCGGCCCTGCTCATCGCGGAATCCGATCAGCGAGCACAGCAGCTGTGGTCCGAAACCGGCCTCCGCCAAGGACGTATTGACCGCGTGCAGGTCGTTGACCAGGCCCGCGACGTCCTCCGTGGCATGCCGCACGAGCAGCCACGTGTAGCCGTACGCGTCCTGGCTGAACTCCACCGGGCCGTCGAGCAGCGCCCGCGCCTCCTCCTGGATCCGCGAGAACGCCCCGCCCTCCACGCTGGCGAAACAGACCGACCCGAGGCCGGTGGGTGCGAAACCGGCCGTGGCCTGCAGGGTGACGGCGGCGGACGGCAGCGCGAAGAGCTGGTCGAGGTCGGGGCGTACCGGCTTGCTGCGGCCGAGGATGGCGTCGAGGAAACCCATGCTCACGACCGTCCCAACTGTGCGGAGATACGGCCCAGCTGGTCGAGCCGCTGCTCCAGCGTCGGATGGGTGGACAGCAGGCGGCTGAGGCTTTCCTTGTGGAACGCCGGGACGAAGTAGAAGGCGTTGAACGGCTCCGCCTTGCGCAGATCGCGGGTCGGTATCCGAGCCATCTGCCCGGTGATCTTCGTCAGCGCGGACGCCAGGGCCGACGGGCGGCCGGTCAGCAGCGCGGCGGCACGGTCGGCGGACAGCTCCCGGTAGCGGGAGAGCAGTCGGGTCAGCAGGAAGCTGAGCGCGTAGACGACGGCGCTGACGGCGGTGACGATCAGCACGGCTACGGCCGCGTTCTGATCCCGGTTGTCGCGTCCGACGCCGCTCCAGAGGGCGACCCGGGTGATGATTCCCGCCAGCACGCCCAGGAACGACGCGATGGTCATCACCGCGACATCACGGTGCGCGACATGCGAGAGCTCATGGGCGAGCACACCCTCCAGCTCCTCCGGCTCAAGACGGCGCAGCATCCCTGTCGTGGCGCACACCATCGAGTTCTTCCGGTTACGGCCGGTCGCGAAGGCGTTCGGTACGTCCGACTCGGCGACCGCCACCCGCGGCTTGGGCATGTCCGCCAGTGCGCACAGCCGGTCGACGGCGCCGTGCAGCTCCGGGGCCTGCTCCGGCGTCACCTCGCGCGCCCCCATGCTGAACGCGGCGATCCGGTCGCTGTACCAGAACTGCGCGATGAAGAGGCCACCTGCGACGAGCGTGATCACCACCCAGGCGCCCTCGAGCAGCACCACCAGGACGCCGACGACCACGACGTACAGCAGGCCGATGAAGAACATCGTCGTGACCATGCGCGAGGTCAGCCCGCGGTCGGGAGCGAATCGGGTCTGTGCCATGGCTCCTCCACAACACGTCGCGCTCCGCCTCGCGCAGCGCGACGGACTGCGCCGATGCACCGATTGTGCCCCTTATCGCCTATACGTGAGATAAATCCCTGGTCAGCGCGTCAGGGGAGAAATCCAGGTGAGCGGTGCCCCGCAGGGTGCGAGGATCGGGCCATGAGCAGCTTCGATGACCTCGTGGCCGAAGCCGAGGCCGCCCCCACCGAAGGCTGGGACTTCTCCTGGTTCGAGGGACGGGCCACCGAGGAGCGCCCCTCCTGGGGGTACGCCCGCGCCATGGCCGAGCGGCTGCGGCACGCCTCCGCCTCGCTCGACCTCGACACCGGCGGCGGCGAAGTCCTCGCCTCCGCCCCCGTACTGCCGCCGCTCGCCGTCGCCACGGAGGGATGGCCGCCGAACGTCGCCAAGGCCACCGCCCTGCTCCACCCGCGCGGCGCGGTCGTCGTCGCCTCCGCAGCGGACGCTCCGCTGCCGTTCGCCGACGAGGCCTTCGACCTCGTCACCAGCCGGCACCCGGTGAAGGCGAACTTCCCCGAGATCGCGCGGGTACTGCGGCCCGGCGGGACGTACTTCGCCCAGCACGTAGGGCCCGCCAGCGTCTTCGAGGTCGTGGAGTACTTCCTCGGGGCGCAGCCGGAGGAGGTCAGGAACGGGCGCCATCCGGACCTTGAGCGCGCCGAGGCCGAAGCGGCGGGCCTGCAGATCGTCGACCTCCGGGCCGAGCGGCTGCGGATGGAGTTCCACGACGTCGGTGCCGTCGTGCACTTCCTGCGCAAGGTCGTCTGGATGGTGCCCGACTTCTCCGTGGACAAGTACCGGCCCCGGCTGCGGGAGCTGCACGAGCAGATCGAGGCGGAGGGCCCGTTCGTCGCCCACAGCACCCGGCACCTCTTCGACGCCCGGAAGCGTTGACTCCGGAGCCCCCAGATTCACGCGCTACGCGTGCGCCCCCACCGTCACGTCCCCGATCACCAACTCCGCCCGCGCCTCCAGGACCTCACCCACCCGCCCCACCTGCCCCGCAAGCTCCCGCTCCTGCCCCGCGCTCAGCGGATCCAGCGGTTCGACCGTGACCGTCGTCCGGCGGCCCGCCCGCCGCTGGTGCCAGACGCCCGCCACGACTCCGTCCACCAGGAGCACGGGGAAGTTGCCCGCCTGCCCGCCGGCCAGCGCGCGCTGGTAGGCGCGGCCGGGGAAGAGGCGGGCACGGGGGTGGGAGGCGATGACGTACGCGTCGAAGTAGGGGAGGAGCCGCACGCCCCGCACCGGCTCCTCCGGGAAGGCCGTGTCGCCCGCCACCACGTACGACTCGGGCTCACCGTCCATGTCGACCGCCTCGATCTCCCCGACTGAGGCGAGGGAGGCGAAGAGCCCGGATGCCCAACCCGCGGGTCCCGAAAGCCACTTGGCGAACTCGCGCGGCGTAGCCGGACCGTACGCGTACAGGAACCGCCGCACCAGACGGGCCGACGCCGTCTCCGCGTCCAGGGGCGCCCCGACGTGCGGCGGGCGGGTGTACGTCACCTTGCGGCCGCGGTTCGGTGCGAAGCACAGCGCGCCGCGCTGGCCCGCCTTGTGCATGACCTGGCGCCAGCGCGGCCACATGCCCTGGAACGCGGGCATCACCAGGTCGCCGGCCCAGGGGCCGGTCCGCGCCACCACCTCGTCGCTCAGTTCGTCGATGGTCAGCCGGGTCCCGTCCAGCGCCGCACCGATCGCCGCGACGACCTCCTCCGTCTGCTCGGGCGTCATGCCCGCTTCCGCCTTGAAGGGGCTCGGGCCAGCGGGTACGGCGGGCAACGCACTTGTCCAGAGCGGGAGTTCAGCAGTCGGCAGGAGGTGAATCGTGCCCCGTGGGCCGAACGTCTTGACCAGGCTGGGGGAATCGCCCCACAGTGCGTCGCGTACGTCCTGCCGGGTCGTGCCGTCCAGCCGCACGCCCACGGAGAGTTCGGCGGCGGAGAGCACCTGCGCCTGCGCGGCGAGCATCGCGTCGACGGCCTGGGCCGGCGTCGCCTCGCCCGGCTTCGCGGGCGTACGCAGGAACTGCCGTTCCATGCGCCGGGCGTTGGCCGCGCTCCATGAAACAGCGACACTCATCGGCGATCTCCTCTGTACTGTCGATCGGGCAGGCGGCCGTACGTACGGATATGAGGAGTGGACCATGCCGAAGACCGGTGCGGAGGGCAATAAGGAGAGCAATAAGGAGAGCAAGTCCGTGTACGCCTGCGGGCTCGACGCCGCCGTGGACGTCGTCGGCGGCAAGTGGAAGCCGATGATCCTCTGGGCGCTGCACGCGGGCAAGGTCCAGCGCTTCGGCGAGCTGCGCAGGAACCTCACCGGCATCAGCGAGAAGGTCCTCATCCAGCAGCTGCGCGAGCTGGAGACCGACGGCATCGTGCACCGCGAGGTGTACCGCGAGGTGCCGCCCAAGGTCGAGTACTCGCTGACCGACCTCGGCCAGTCGCTGAACGCCGCGCTGATCCCGCTGGGCATCTGGGGCGACGAGCACATGAAGGTCCTGGTGGCCAACCGGCAGGGCAAGTGCGACGAGAAGGTCGCCTGAGGCCTGACGTCAAAAACGCCCCAGAGGTTGCCCTGCGCCCCGATTGTTAAGCAAGTGATGCCAGAACAGGGTGCGTTGATTCCGCATCGTTATCCGGGCTGGCTCGATCCAGCCCCCCGCATCACGTAAGTTCAGACCAAGGCGAATTCGCGTGAGCAAAGCCACGTGTGCGGTGCCGCGCGGTGGAGGGGGCTGCGCGGCCCCGCGCGCCCTCACCCGCCACCGACGCCGCGGCCCCCGCGCCGGCCGCGTCAAGCCGGCGCCCCACCTCGCGTCCCCCCAATGGGCTAAGGCCCCGCGCGGCCGAAATTCCGCCCAGGGGGCCGAAATCCGGTGGTGGAACAGGGCCGCGCGGTCGTCGCGCAGTCGCCGGACGGTCTCGGAGAGTAGTTGTCTCGCGCCGATGCGCGCGCCATCCCTTACGAAGGGTTATGGTGGAAACCCCCCCTCGGGCCGGTCCGTCTCCCCCCCACGGACCGGCCCGATTTTTTGTGCCCGGACGACGGACGGCCGGAAGGGCCGCCAGAACTCGGAGCCAAGACCTCCGGATATGGTCAGGGACATGTCGAACCAATTCCCCCCGCCGTCCGACCCCCAGCACAACCCGCAGGCCGGTCTCCCCACCTACACCGGCCCCGCCCAGGACCCCGGATACGCCTACGGGTATGGCTACGGCCCGGTCGCCCCGCAGAAGATGCCCGGCGTTGTCCGCGCCGCGCAGATAGTCCTCTGGGTCCTCGGCGGACTCCTCGTCCTCGGCTCGATCGGCCTGATCTTCACGGTCAACCCGGAGACGGCGGGCGCGGCCCTCGGAGTCAACGTCTGCCTGCTGGTCTCCGCGGGCATGGCCTTCCGCTACGGCACCGTGGGCAACGGCATCCGCGTCACGTGCATCGTCCTGATGAGCGTGCAGATCGCCATGGCCCTCGGCGGCGCGGCCAACGGCAACCCGGCAGGCCTGCTGCCCCTGCTCGGCGCCATCGCCGTCGTAGTACTGCTCTCCCAGGGCGCCGCGGGCGCCTGGTTCAAGCGCCCCCGCGCGTAAGAAAGCCCGCAGGGGGCGCCCCCGAAGGGGCGCGGGGCTGTGACATGTGCGGCTCCGCCGCGTGGGCGCGACCAGCTACAACGCACCCGCAGCCGTGTACAGCAGTTCCCCGCGGAGCGATCAGCCCCGCCCGGCCCAGATATTGGTGCCGGGCGTGGAAACCGCGAACGTATCGATGGAGGCCAACTCCTCATCCGTCAGCTTCGGCCCCGCCAACGCCGCCACATTCTCCTCCAGCTGCTTCACGCTGGAGGCGCCGATCAGCGCCGACGTCATCCGCTCATCGCGCAGAACCCAGTTCAGCGCCAGTTGCGCGAGCGACTGGTCGCGGCGGGCGGCGATGTCGTTCAGGCCATTGAGGCGGCGGACGACCTCGTCGCTCAGCAGCTCCGGGTCGAGCGATTTGCCCTGAGTCGCCCGTGAACCCTCCGGAATGCCCTTCAGGTACTTGTTGGTGAGCAGGCCCTGGGCGAGCGGCACGAAGGAGATGCAGCCCATGCCCGCGTCCTCAAGGGTGTCGAGCAGTGCGTCGTCCTCGGTCCAGCGGTTGATCATCGAGTACGAGGGCTGGTGGATGAGCGCGGGTACACCCATCTCCCGCAGCAGCCGCGCCGCTTCGGCCGTCTGCTCGCTGTTGTACGAGGAGACGCCCACGTACAGCGCCTTGCCCTGCTGGACGGCGGACGCGAGCGCGCCCATCGTCTCTTCGAGGGGGGTGTCCGGGTCGAAGCGGTGCGAGTAGAAGATGTCGACGTAGTCCAGGCCCATCCGCTTGAGCGACGCGTCGAGGGACGACATCAGGTACTTCCGCGAACCCCACTCGCCGTACGGGCCGGGGTGCATGAGGTAGCCCGCCTTGGTCGAGATGACCAGTTCGTCGCGGTATGCGGCGAAATCCTGCGCGAAGATCTTGCCGAAGTTGAGCTCCGCCGAACCGGCAGGCGGGCCGTAGTTGTTCGCCAGGTCGAAGTGCGTGACGCCCAGGTCGAAGGCGCGGCGCAGGATGGCGCGCTGGCTCTCCAGGGACTTGTCGTCGCCGAAGTTGTGCCAGAGGCCGAGGGAGATCGCCGGGAGCTTCAGGCCGCTGTGGCCCGTTCGCCGGTACTCCATCGAGTCGTAACGGTCCGCTGCCGCGCGATACAGAGACGTGTCGTTCATGGGTACGAAGCTACTTCAGTGCGGGCCCACCCGAGGGTGGAGGCCCGCCCCTGCGGCGGTAGGCTTTCGCCTTCGGGGACTGCCATCTGCATGGAGGGGCTGAAACAACCGTGAACCTGCGGGACAGGCTGCGCGGCCTGCTGGTAAGGCTGTACGCACGCCGGGTGGAAGGCCACCTGGACCATGCCCAGGTGCCCAATCACATCGGGGTCATCATGGATGGCAACCGGCGCTGGGCCAAGGCCGCCGGATCCACCACCGCCCAGGGCCACCAGGCAGGCGCGGACAAGATCGAGGAGTTCCTCGGCTGGTGCAGCGAGACGGACGTCAAGGTCGTCACGCTGTGGCTGCTCTCGACGGACAACTTCGACCGCCCCCAGGACGAACTGGGGCCGCTCCTCGGCATCATCGAGGACACGGTCCGCTCCCTCGGCAGCGACGGCCGCTGGCGCGTCCACCACGTCGGCGCCACCGACATCCTGCCGTCGGGCATGCACAACGTCCTCAAGGAGGCGGAGGAGGCCACGGCCCACGTCGACGGGATAGTGGTCAACGTCGCGATCGGCTACGGCGGCCGCCAGGAGATCGCCGATGCCGTCCGCTCGATGCTGCTCGACGCCGCCGACAAGGGGCAGTCGCTCGACGAGGTGGCCGACAAGGTCGACGTCGACCTCATCGGCAAGCACCTCTACACGCGCGCCCAGCCGGACCCGGACCTGGTGATCCGTACGAGTGGTGAACAGCGTCTCTCCGGGTTCATGCTCTGGCAGACCGCTCACTCCGAGTACTACTTCTGCGACGTCTTCTGGCCCGCCTTCCGCAAGGTCGACTTCCTGCGTGCGCTGCGTGACTACGCGGCCCGCAACCGGCGTTTCGGCGGCTGACCCCGCGCAAGACCCTCGCGCGGGTGCTCATGTCGGTGAGGCGTGAGTAACCCAGAGTTCACGGACGCGCCGTCATATGCCATGGCATGGCTGCGCTTGTTCGAGGGAATAAGCCTTCCAGGTCGACATCCGAATCACGGATGTCGTATCTCAGCGGGCGGCATGGGGCCGTCCGCCCGGGAGGCCCTTTGCACCAGGACGACCGTGCGGTGAGCACGGGCGAAGTGGAGGGCCGGATCTCGGCCCGCGCACTGCGGTCGAGAGCCGGTCCGGATTTCTCCCGGCATCCTTCCCGTCGCTCCCCGACCTCATCCGAGGGGGTACGTCCTTCCGTGGTGACCAGCACAAAGCGCCGCATGCCCGACAGGCGCACCTATGTTCTCGACACCAGCGTTCTGCTCGCAGACCCGAGCGCCCTGACCCGCTTCGACGAGCACGAAGTAGTGCTGCCCGTCGTCGTGGTGACGGAGCTCGAGGCCAAGCGGCACCATCCGGAGCTCGGATACTTCGCCCGGCAGGCGCTGCGCCTGCTCGACGACTTCCGCATCCGGCATGGACGCCTGGACGCGCCGATCCCGATCGGCGACCTGGGCGGCTCGCTGCGCGTCGAGCTCAACCACTCCGATCCCGGCGTGCTTCCGGCCGGCTACCGGTTGGGGGACAACGACTCACGGATTCTCGCCGTAGCGCGCAATCTCCAGGCAGAGGGGTACGACGTCACGGTCGTCTCCAAGGACCTGCCGCTGAGGATCAAGGCGTCATCGGTCGGTCTCCTCGCCGAGGAGTACCGCGCCGAGCTCGCCATCACGGACTCCGGCTGGACCGGAATGTCCGAACTGACCCTCTCCGGTGAGCAGGTGGACCTCCTCTTCGAGGAAGACCATCTGTACGTCCCCGAGGCGGCCGACCTGCCCGTCCACACGGGCCTCACCATCCAGTCCGAGAAGGGCAAGGCGCTCGGCCGGGTCACGGCCGACGGCAATGTCCGTCTCGTACGCGGCGATCGTGAGGCCTTCGGCATCAAGGGGAGGAGCGCGGAACAGCGGGTAGCGCTCGATCTGCTCCTCGATCCGGAGGTCGGGATCGTCTCGATGGGCGGCCGCGCGGGCACCGGCAAGTCGGCGCTCGCGCTGTGCGCGGGACTTGAGGCCGTCCTGGAGCGCAGGCAGCACCAGAAGGTGATGGTCTTCCGGCCGCTGTACGCGGTGGGCGGGCAGGAGCTCGGCTATCTGCCCGGCACCGAGGCCGAGAAGATGGGGCCCTGGGCGCAGGCCGTCTTCGACACCCTCGGTTCGGTGGCCGGCAAGGCGGTCATCGAGGAGGTGACCGCGCGCGGCATGCTCGAAGTGCTTCCGCTCACGCACATCCGGGGACGCTCGCTGCACGACGCGTTCGTGATCGTCGACGAGGCCCAATCCCTGGAGCGGAACGTTCTTCTGACCGTTCTGTCGCGTATCGGCGCGAATTCCCGTGTCGTACTGACCCACGATGTCGCCCAGCGCGACAACCTGCGCGTCGGTCGGTACGACGGGGTCGTCGCCGTCGTCGAGAAGCTGAAGGGCCATCCGCTCTTCGCCCACGTGACACTCACCCGCTCCGAGCGTTCGCAGATCGCGGCGCTCGTGACCGAAATGCTGGAGGACGGTCAGATCTGAACCATTTCACGGTGGTTACGCGGTAGTTGGCGCCGCCCGGCGAAGCGAAGGAGCCTAGCCGGGCGGCGTCTTGGCGTGTGCCACTTTCCTGAAAACTCCTGGGGCAAACGAGGTGTGAGCTTTCACACGCAACGGAGAATTGCCTTGCGGCGTCCGGCTGCGGCAGAGTCTGGGTCCTGTCAGGCCCCGCATGCGACACACCTGTACCCCCAGCGGTACCGCAACTCAGGAACAGCAGAACTTCATAGTGGCCGTCGCATGCCGCCCGAAGCACCACGCGGCGCTCCCGTAACGGGAGTTGTCCACCGGGCCCGTGCCTCCCGTGACCGAGTACCAAGCGGAGGCCAGCGCCAGGGGCACGATTGCGTCCGCGAGGTCACCTATGCGGGCGATGCTGGAAGGAAACCGTGTGAGCCGGATTTCGGTCCGGGGATTCGCCGTGGCGTCAGCCACCGCGGTCACCACTGTCGGCGCTGTCGTCGGTGTCGCCTCGGGGAGCACCCAGGGCGCCTCGAACGACAACGACTTCGAGGCGACGGCAAGCGACGCGACTCTCCTCGCAGACATACCCGCGGGCCAGCAGGCCCAGGTACAGACCGCGTCCCTGACGCAGCAGGCCGACGCACAGGCCACCGCTGCGGACACGGCCGCGAAGAAGTCCGCGGCGGAAGCAGCGCGCAAGCAGGCCGCCGAGTCGGCGATCGCGAAGCAGAAGGCCGCGGAAGAGGCGGAGGCAGCCGAGAAGGCCGCCGAGAAGAAGGAGCGCGAGGAGGCGGCCGAGACCAAGGCCAGCCGTTCCTCCACGCGTGACGCCGGCGACTTCGCGAAGCAGACTTCGTACTCCGTCGCGGACGTCCAGGCGATGGCACGGCAGATGGTCCCCGGGGACCAGTTCCAGTGCTTCAGCAACATAGTCGACCACGAGTCCACCTGGAACTACCAGGCCAGCAACCCCTCTTCGGGTGCGTACGGCCTCGTCCAGGCGCTGCCAGGTTCCAAGATGGCCTCGGCCGGAGCCGACTGGCAGACGAACCCCGCCACGCAGATCAAGTGGGGTCTGAACTACATGAACGACCGCTACGGCAGCCCGTGCGGAGCCTGGGATTTCTGGCAGGCGAACAACTGGTACTGAGCCGCCTGTCGCTCAACCTTTTGGAGACCCCTCACCGTCCTTCGGTGGGGGGTCTCAGCCGTGTACGGTCAGTCCGACAACTTCCAGGGGGGGAGTGGTGGGGAAGCAAGACGGGGGAAGAGGACGGATCATGTCGCGAGTGCCAGGGTGGCTCGGCCGGCTCGGCGCCGGACTGTCTCGGATGGGCGAGCGGATGGAGGGGCGTCCGGGACCGGACGCCGATGCTCCGGACCCGGACGCTCCGGACGCCGAATCTCCGGACACGGCCAAGCGCTCACGGCGGTCGGCCGCCGATGAGGCCGCCGCCGCCGAGGGGGACGCGGCCGCGGTCGAGGCAGCGGGGGCCGCACCGGAACCGGTGGTGCCCGCGCCGCCCGCCTACGCGCCGGCCATAGCGGCCAGGCCCGACCCCGTCGACGCGGTGCCGTGGGGGATGCGGGTCGCGGCCGAGGCCGGCTGGCGGCTGCTCGTACTCGCGGGCACGCTCTGGGTGTTGATGCAGGTCATCAGCGCCGTGCAGCTGGTCGTCTTCGCCTTCATCGCGGCGCTGCTCATCACCGCGATGCTGCAGCCGACCGTGGCCCGGCTCAGGCGGCTCGGTCTGCCCAGGAGCCTGGCGACCGTGCTCACCGCCGTACTCGGCTTCGTGGTCATGGGGCTCGTCGGCTGGTTCGTGGTCTGGCAGGTCATGGAGAACGCGGACACGCTCTCCAACCAGGTCCAGGACGGCATCGACGATCTGCGCAACTGGCTGCTCAACAGCCCCTTCCACGTCACCGAGGACCAGATCAACGACATCGCCAAGACGCTGCGCGAGGCGGTCGGGGCGAACACGGAGGAGCTGACGTCGGCGGGGCTCGAAGGCGTCACCGTGATCGTGGAGGCCATGACCGGCATCCTGCTCACGATGTTCTCGACGCTCTTCCTGCTGTACGACGGGAAGCGGATCTGGCAGTGGGTCCTGAAGCTGGTGCCTGCGCCCGCCCGGCCGGGGATCGCCGGAGCGGGGCCGCGCGCATGGCGCACTTTGACCGCCTATGTGCGGGGCACGGTGATAGTCGCCCTCATCGACGCGATCTTCATCGGGCTCGGGATCTACTTCCTCGGGGTGCCGATGGCGGTGCCGCTCGCCGTCTTCATCTTCCTCTTCGCGTTCATTCCGCTGGTGGGTGCCGTGATCTCGGGCGCACTCGCGGTGGTCGTCGCGCTGGTCACGCAGGGCGTGTTCACCGCGGTGATGACCCTGGCCGTGGTGCTCGCCGTGCAGCAGATCGAGGGGCACATCCTGCAGCCGTTCATTCTCGGGCGTGCCGTGCGGGTGCATCCGCTGGCCGTTGTGCTGTCCGTGGCGGCGGGTGGTCTTGTCGCCGGGATCGGGGGTGCGGTGGTGGCCGTGCCGCTGGTCGCCGTGACGAACACCGTCGTCGGCTACCTCCGCGCGTACTCACGTGAGGCCGCCCTGAAGCAGGCGCCTCAACCGCGGGGCGCCAGCGCTCTGGACGTCGCCCCCGTGGACCGCGGAACAGCCGCCGAGTAAAGATCTCTGGGTCTTGGCCTGGCGTCCACCTGTGGTGGCTAGAGTCCGCGCGCATGAGACAGAGCGATAGACAGAGCCACAGGCAGAGATACAGACGGATACGCACCGCGGGCGGGCTCGTGCTCGGGCTGCTCGTCCTGATGCTCGGCATCGGGGCTCAGCCCGCCGCAGCGCACGTCTCGCGCGAGCACGCCGAACTCGTCGTCGCCCCGGGTGACGGCGTCACGAGCGGGCGGCTGATCGTGCACCACGACGTGGTGTCCGCGGGGGAGGCCGGCGCCTGGGTGTCCCGGCTCCTCTCGGCCGACTGCCCGGTCAACGGCTCCGGCGTGGCCGGTGACAGCGGCGGAGTGCCGGGCGGCGTCGTCGTGGAACTGGCGTGGAGCTGCCGGCTCGACGCCGTCGACCTGAGCGCCCTGCTCGACAAGGGCGGACTGAGCCAGGTCGTCGTCGAGTTCGACGGCACGGCGGCGGACGCCGACGCGGCCACGCCGATCGTCGACGCCCGTGGTGTGCACGCGCCGCCCTCGTTCCCCTGGGCCACCGTGCTCCTGGTGACGGCGGCCGGAGTCTTCCTCGCGCTCGCCGCCTGGCAGCTCCCGCTCCTCGTCAGGCTGATGCGGCCCCGGCGGCTGCGGTTCGCCGTCGCGGGGACGGTCGTGCTGTCCTGCCTCGCACCCCAGGCCGCGTACGCCGATGGTGCGGACGCGGCGGACACCGTCACCGTGACGGGCACCGTCTTCCGGGATACCAACGCCAACGGCAAGCGGGACAAGGGCGAGCGGCCCATGAAGGGCGTCGATGTCACCGACGGGGCGGTGTGGACGGCGTCCGGGCCCGACGGTTCGTACCGCCTGGACATCGATCCGACCCGGCGTGAGACGGACCTCGTCAGCATCGTCTCGCCGGACGGCTACACGCCCGCGCTGCGCGACGACTACATACCGACGTACTTCCGCGAGGTCGCCGAGAGCGGCTCGACGGACGCCGACTTCGCGCTCGTCCCCGACAAGAACGCGGCGAACCCCACCGAGAAGTGGGTGATGAACTCCGACACCGAGGTCGGCAACCGCACGGACGAGGAGGCGAAGAAGGCCCTTCCGCAGTGGACAGGGCAGGTGCGGGCGATGTCCGAGGTCGACGGGGCGACGATGCAGATCGCCACCGGCGACCTCACCGTCACCGACTACGCCGAGGAGCCGCGCCGCCAGGGCGCCTACGACCTGTTCAGCAAGGGGCTCAAGGAGGGCAGGCTCGGCCACCCCTTCTACCCGGTGATGGGCAACCACGACTTCGGCGGCACGGCGGCCTCCAAGGGCTATGCGGGCAGCCTGGAGTACTACCGTCGCAATCTCGGCCCCGAGTGGTACAGCTTCGACCGCGACGGCCGCCACATCGTCGTACTCGAGGACAACTACGACGCGAGCGGCCTCAAGCCGCAGCTGGAGTGGCTGCGCCGGGATCTGGCCCGGCACGCGGTCGGCAAGCAGGTGTTCGTCTTCGCGCACCGCTCGCTGTTCACCCAGTGGGGTCCTGGCGCGGGCATGCAGCCGACCATCGACGAACTCGCCAAGTACGACGTGCGGATGGTCGCGGCGGGCCACAACCAGCAGGCCGAGTTCCGGCGTGGCGCCTTCAAGCGCTCCGTCGAGATCAACAACCAGGGAACGTACGGGATCGACGGCGCACGCCCGGACTACAAGGTCCTCGACTTCAGCGCCATCACCGACGACCCGCGCACGGACCGGAACGAAGACACCGGTCATGTCACCGGAATCCACCGGCAGTTCGAGGTCGACGACGACGCCACGCTGGTCAGCCCCGCGAAGGGCAGTGTGCACGCGGCGAAGGACGGCGTGCCCGTCGAGGTGTACGCCGAGGACGACGGGCGCACTCCGCAGCGGGCCAAGGTGACCGTGCGGGACAAGCGCGGCGATGTCGTGCGGCGCGAGTCGCTGCGGTTCGGCGAACTCGGTCAGGGGGACGGCGCGTCGAAGCCCGGCATCGAGAACTGCTACACGCCGCCGGGCGGCAAGCCCGAGCCCTGTCCCGGCGCCCGCGGCTCCTGGACGCGGGCGAGCGACCTGCTGCGCGGCCTCAGGCCCGGCGCGTACACGGCGGAGACCGTCGCGTACGACACCAGGGGCAAGGCTTGGCCCGCGCTGAAGAACCCGTTCACGGTGGTGCGCAAGACCGAAGCGGTGCCCGCGGGACAGGACTGGGTGCGGCAGGGCGGCGACGAGGCCGGACGCTCCGCGAGCGCGGACGATCCGGGCCCGGTGCTCGACCTGAAGTGGGCGCGCCACACCGGGGAGCAGTTCAACCTCAACGGCTCGGTCGTCACGGACGGCAAGGTCATCGTCTCCTCGCGGGCCTTCGACTCGCCGTACAGCATGCTGCTCGCGTACGACGTGAAGTCCGGGCGCGAGATCTGGCGTACGTATGTGGACGGCGACGCGGAGTCGGCGCCCACGTTGCACGGCGGCCGGGTCTACCTGACGACCGGCGTCGGCCGCATCTACGCCATCGACCCGGACGACGGGCACATCGCCTGGGAGGCGGTCGACCGCGAGGAGCAGCACGGGGACACCGTGCGGCGCTACGGTCGGGCCGGCGGTCCGGTCAGCGTCTTCGGGCTCACCGGCGAATCGGCCGACGGCCGTTCCGTCGCCGTCTACCAGGACTGGGACACGGTGCGCTGCCGGGACGCGAAGACCGGCGAGAAGCTGCCCGGCGGATTCGCGGCGGCGGGCTCGTGGGGGCAGTTCCACAGCACCGCGGTGCGCGAGCCCGGCTCCAACACCGCCTATCTGCACTCCGGTTCGAGCAACTCCGTCATCGCGATGGACCTGGCGAGCTGCAAGCAGCTGTGGGCGAAGGACACCAAGGGCGGCATCGACAGTCACTCGTCGCCCGTCCTCACCGACCCGGCTGCCTCGGGCGATCCGCGACTGGTGACGTTCACGTCCTCGGGGGTCCGCGGATTCGATCCGAAGTCGGGCGCACAGACGTGGGAGTCGACGGCGGGCGGTTCGGGCGTCTGCGAGCCGGGCCCCGCGCCGCTGACGAGCCCGGCCGTATGGGGTGACACCGCGTACGTGGCGGGGCGCGACGGTGTCGTACGCGCCTATGACACGAGCGCGGCCGACCCGTCGAAGCCGCTCTGGCAGACCAAGGCCGGCTATCTGCCGGGGGAGAGTCCGCTGGACGACGAGTGGCGGGTCGCCATGGGCTGCACGGCGGGCGAAGGATCGCCGACCATGCACCCCTTGGTCACCAAGTCCCATGTGTACGTGGGAACTTGGGACGGCCGGCTGCTCGTCATCGACCGCTCGACGGGTCGGCAGGTGCACGCCTACGACCTGGGCGCGGGCGTCACATCGGCGCTGTCCGTCAGCGGCGGGCGGATCTTCGCCCTCACCGACGACGGCACGATCCACGCGCTGGCCGCGCGCCGCGGCTGAGGGGAAGCGGCACTGTGCGAACACTCCTGACCGGGGTGCTGCTCGTCCTGGCCGCCGTCCCCGCGCTGCTGTTCGGCAGCGCGGGGACGGCGCAGGCGCACCCCTTCGGTACGCCACCCGTCGTCAAGGTCGAGGCGCGGGAATCGGCGGTCGACGTCAACTGGTCGGCGCAGCCGGACGACATGGCCGTACTGGCCGACAAGTCCGGCGGCGACGAGGCCGGTTACCTCGGCTCACACATCCGCGTACGGCAGGACGGCGCCAACTGCCCCGTCGAGCAGGCGTCCGGCACCCGCCTGCGCTTCGCCTGCCCGCGGCCCGTGGACCGGATCACCCTCACCGTCACCGCCCTGACGGACGTCGACCGCGCCTACCGCACGGTCTCCGTGACGCCGCGGGGCGGCGGAGGGCTGCACACGGCGCGGGCCCCGGCCCGCACGCTGACGCTCACCTCGTCCGGGGCGCCCGCAGGCCCCGCCTCGTCCGGCAGTGCCTGGACCACGGACCTGACGGCGGTCCTCGACCACGGGGTGTTCCTTCCGCTTGCCCTCCTGGTGTCCATGGCGGTGGGTGCCCTCCACGCGTGCGCACCAGGTCACGGCAAGTCGCTTGCCGCCGGTTACCTGGTGGGAGGGCGTGGCCGGGCCAGGGACGCGGTATGGCTCGGCGCGATCGTCGCGCTCATGCACACCCTGTCGGTCACGGCCCTGGCGGTGGGCTGGTGGCTGGCGGCGGAGAGCACACCGGACATCGCGTCACTGACGGGCTGGCTGAACCTCGCGGCGGCGCTGGTCGTGGTGGGGGTGGGGGTGGCGCTGCTGGTGAGGTTGAGTGGGAGCCGGGCCCCGAAGGGGCGCGGGGAACTGCGCGCCCAGCCACAGTGGCGCCGCAGACACCACGACGACGACCATGACCACGGCCACCACGACCACAGCCACACCCACCACATCCCCACCGCCCCCTCCCTCCTCACCTGGCGCGGCCTCCTGCTCCTCGGCACCTCCGGCGGCCTCCTCCCCTCGCCGTCGGCGTTCCTCGTGCTGCTCACCGGTCTGCTCACCGGGCGGACCGGCACGGCACTCGCGATGGTGGGAGCCTTCGGAGCCGGCATGGCGCTGACGCTCGCCGGGGTCGGCCTCGCCGTACTGAAGGGGCGGGACGCCCTGCTCACCAGGGCGTCCGGCTCGGCGAGGCTGCGCGTATGGGCGCTGCGTGTGCCCGTAGTCGCCGCCTCGTCCGTGGTGGCGGGCGGCACCGTGGCGTCGGTGCTCGCGGCGGGGCGGGTGCTCGCGCCGTAGCGGGATGCATGCGAAAGGGCCCCGCCGACCCGGAGGTCGGCGGGGCCCTTTCGACGACCCGCTTACTCGGAGAGCACCGCTTCCGAGTCCAGCGTGACGCCCACGGCCTGGATCACCGAGGCGATCTTGAAGGCTTCCTGGATCGTCTCGCGATCCACGCCCGCCTTCCGCAGAACCTGCTCGTGGGAGTCGAGGCACTGGCCACAGCCGTTGATCGCGGAGACCGCGAGCGACCACAGCTCGAAGTCGACCTTCTCCACGCCCGGGTTGCCGATGACGTTCATCCGCAGGCCGGCCCGGATCGTCCCGTACTCGGGGTCCGAAAGCAGGTGGCGCGTGCGGTAGAAGACGTTGTTCATCGCCATGATGGCGGCGGCCGACTTGGCGGCCGTGTACGCCTCGGCCGACAGGTTCGCCTTCGCCTCGGGCTCCAGCTCGCGCAGGACCTTCGGGGAGCGCGATGCGATCGCGCAGGCGAGCACCGTGCCCCAGAGCTGCTGCTTGGGCAGGTCCGAGTTGCCGATGACCGAGCCGAGGTTCAGCTTCAGGTCCTTGGCGTAGTCCGGTACGGCGGACTTCAGTTCGTCGAGTGCCATGTCAGTAGGCTCCGTTCACTCGCCCGAGAGGAGCGCGACCGGGTCCAGGGTGTCCTCGCCCTTGCTCCAGTTGCACGGGCAGAGCTCGTCCGTCTGGAGGGCGTCGAGGACCCGGAGGACCTCCTTGGGGTTACGGCCGACGGAACCGGCGGTCACCATCGTGAACTGGATCTCGTTGTTCTGGTCCACGATGAAGACGGCGCGCTGCGCGAAGCCGTCCTCGCCCTCGATGCCGAGGTCACGCATGAGCTCGTGCTTCGAGTCGGCCAGCATCGGGAAGGGCAGGTCGGTCAGGTCCGGGTGGTCCTTGCGCCAGGCGTGGTGCACGAACTCGGAGTCGCCGGAGAAGCCGAGGACCTGGGCGTCACGGTCGGCGAACTCGTCGTTCAGCTTGCCGAAAGCGGCGATCTCGGTCGGGCACACGAAGGTGAAGTCCTTGGGCCACGCGAAGACGATCTTCCACTTGCCCTCGTAGGTCTTGTGGTTGATCTGCTCGAACTCCGAGCCCTTCTCCAGCGAGACACAGGCAGTCAGGTCGAACTCGGGGAACTTGTCACCGACAGTGAGCACGCGCTCTCCTTGCAAACAAAGGAACCCCGGTAAGGGGCTCCAGGGGGTTGGACTGCTTTCGATCGTGGCACAGAGTGCATTGATTAGGGAAATAGCTACACTCTGTCTTGTTGATCGGAGGTGGCTATCAGTGCGAGCCATAAATAGGGGCAAGCAGCCCAGCCTGGCGCAGCTCCGCGCCTTCGCGGCCGTGGCCGAGCATCTGCACTTCAGGGACGCGGCGGTGGCAATCGGGATGAGTCAGCCCGCGCTGTCCGGTGCCGTCTCGGCCCTGGAGGAGGCACTGGGTGTCCAGCTCCTGGAGCGCACAACCCGCAAGGTGCTGCTCTCCCCGGCCGGCGAGCGGCTCGCGGTGCGGGCCAGGGCCGTGCTCGACGAGGTCGGGGCGCTGATGGAGGAGGCCGACGCGGTGCGCGCGCCGTTCACCGGGGTGCTCAGGCTCGGGGTGATCCCGACCGTGGCGCCGTATCTGCTGCCGACCGTCATCGGGCTCGTACACGAGAAGTATCCGGATCTGGATCTCCAGGTGCACGAGGAGCAGACCTCTTCGCTCATCGAGGGGCTCGGTGCCGGGCGGCTCGATCTGCTGCTGCTCGCCGTGCCGCTGGGGGTTCCTGGTGTGACCGAACTGCCCTTGTTCGACGAGGACTTCGTGCTCGTCACGCCGCTTGACCACTGGCTCGGCGGGCGGGAGGGGATCCCGCGCGACGCCCTGCGTGAACTCAACCTGCTGCTGCTCGACGAGGGGCACTGTCTGCGCGACCAGGCGCTCGACATCTGCCGGGAGGCGGGCCGTGCGGACGCGCCGGTCACCACGACCGCCGCCGGGCTCTCCACCCTCGTGCAGCTGGTGGCCGGTGGGCTCGGCGTGACGCTGCTTCCGCGCACCGCCGTGCGCGTCGAGACCAGCCGCAGCAATCAGCTGCTGACCGGGTTCTTCGCGGACCCGGCGCCGACGAGGCGGATCGCCCTCGCGATGCGTTCAGGCGCGGCCCGCGCTGCGGAGTATGAGCAGCTTGCCCGTGCCCTGAAGGAGGCGGTGCGGCCGCTGCCGGTGCGAGTCGTGTGATCCCGCACCGGCGCTTCGTCGTATTCCGCGGGCCGGATGTGGCTGGTCGCGCAGTTCCCCGCGCCCCTTCGGGGCTCGGAGTTACTCCGTACGCAAGCCGTCCGGCCGCATCATCCGCCGCAGCGGCGGCAGGCTGAGCAGTGTCACGGCCACGACCATCCCCGCGCCCACACCCGTCAGCGGGAGGAACGACCACCAGTCGGTGACCTCCTTGCTGATCATGCGGGTCATGACCACGCCGAGGCCGAGGCCGCCCGCCACCGCGAGGGCGAGACCCAGGACGACGGGGACCGCCGTCTGCCACAGGAGCGACCACGCCATCGAGGAGCGGCGCGTGCCGAACGCGGTGAGGGCCGCCAACAGGCGCTTGCGCTCACGCAGTTGCTCGATCATCGACACCAGCATGGACGCGGCGATCAGCGCCATCGTGACGCTCGCGCCGATCTGCAGGCCGCGCGCGATGGACGCGTACTGCTTGTCGCGGTCGACCGCCTTCATCGAGTCCACGCCGAGCAGCGGGCTGATGTGGGCCGCGGCGTTGCGCACATGCTCCTCGGCCTCCGGCTCCTTCGGGTCGAGCTTGACCCAGGAGGTCGTGGTCGCGTCGGACAGCTTCCCGATGTCGACGGCGGCGGGTGTGGCGAGAATTCCGTCGATCTTGCTGCCGGACGGGTTGGGCCTGGCGCTGACGGTGCGGGTGTCCTTGGGGAGCGTCCACAGGACCGGCTTCGCGTCCTTGTCGAAGTCGGGGTCCTCGCCGATGTTGATCGGCTTGCCGGGGCGTGCGGTCGTGTCCACCCAGGTGTTCATCTTGCGGTCCTTCGTGTGCGAGACGAAGGTGTCGCCGTCCTTGCAGGAGCCGATGTCCGCCAGCTCGCGCAGGGTCGCGCAGGTGCCGATGGTCAGCTGCGTGGTCGGCGTGATGTCGTTGACCTTGGTGTTGCCGGGGCGGGTGACATACGCCTGAACGGTGCCGATGACCTTCGTGACGCCCTCGGTCCCGGTGAAGTCGTCGATCATCCGCTGGGCGAGCGGGCCGCTGCCGCTGACGCTGCGGACGGTGAGCTGGGCGCGCGAAGTGTCCTGGCCGGTCGCCTGGTTGAAGTCGTCGTGCATGGACGCGAACATCATCTGCAGCGCCACCGCGCCCGCCACCGCGACGGTGATCCCGCTGACCGCCCGCGCGGCCGTGCCGCTGGTCAACTGGAGCCTGCGGATGGCCAGTTGCCACGGCACGGGGCCGCCGCGCAGCCGTCCCACGACGGCCTCGACCAGCCAGGGCAGGAGCGCGCTGAGGCCGATCAGGGTGAGGGCGGAGCCCGCCGCGATGGCGGGCACGTTCACGGTCGATCCGATGGAGCGGTCGACGCGGCCCGACGTCAGCAGGATGCCGATGCCGGCGAGCGGAAGGAGCACCCGCCACCACAGGCGGCGCTCGCGCCGCTTGCCGCCCCGGACGACGCCGAGCGGCTCGATGGCGACGGAGCGCAGCGAGATCAGCGTCACCAGGACCGCGCAGACCGGCACGGCCACCGCGACCAGGGCGACGAGGCCGGGCTCGGGCGCCATGTCGGACGGGAAGGCGCTGACGTTCGTCAGGTCGACCACGCCCACCAGCCGGCGAAGGAGCAGGAAGAAGACCGCGCCCACGGCGAGCCCGAGCAGCGCCCCGAACAGCGCCTCGCCCGCCGCGATCCTGCGTACGGTGCGGGCGCCCGCACCGACCAGGCGCAGCGCCGCGAGCCGCCGGTCCCTGCGGTCGCCGCCGAACCGTACGGCCGTACCGATGAAGATCGCCACCGGGGTGAGCAGGACGACGCAGATCAGTACGACGAGTGCCATCAGGAACGGGTCGAGGGGCAGGGAGTTGTCCTGCCCGAAGCGGGCCAGGCGATGGGCGCCGTCCGCCCCCGTGAGCTTGTCGGCGCCCGCGTAGTAGTAGAGCTCGAGCGGGGAGACGAGTCCCGCGTCGCCGATGGTGCCGACCACGCGGAAGTCGCTGAAGCGCTCCTTGAGCAGCTTGTTCGCCGGGTCGTCGAGGAGGTCGCGCAGCGCGGGCGAGACGACCATCTCGCCGGGCGCCGGCATCGTGTCGAGGCCTGGCGGCAGGACCGGGCGGTCGCCGTCGGCCTGCAGGAACATGCCGGTGGCGGTCCGCCCGTGGAACTGGGTGCCGGTGTCGCGCACAAGGACCGTCGAATCGCCCGCCTTGGGCGGCTTCATGTCCATCGAGGCGTACGGAGTGCGCGCGTACGACCGGTCGTCGCGGTTCTGCAGCAGGTTCGGCACCGACGCGGCGCCGAGCAGCAGCGCGACGCCGAGACCGACGCCGACGGCGGTCAGGATCGTGCGGGTCCAGCCCTCACGGCCGCCGCCGACGGCGAAACGTATGCCCATCGCCAGATCGCGGAGCCAGGCGCGGACGCCGGTCGGCGCGGTGTCCCCGGCGTGCGGCGACCGGTGCTCCGCGGGGGCCTCGGGGCGGGTGCCGAGGCTCATACGACCCGCTCCATGTCGCGTGACTTTCCGTCGCGTACGACGATCTCGCGATCCGAGTAGGCGGCGACCCGCGTCTCGTGGGTGACCAGGACGACGGCGGCGTTCGTCGAGCGCGCGGCGTCGGTGAGCAGCTCCATCACGCGCTCGCCGTTGAGCGAGTCGAGCGCGCCGGTCGGCTCGTCGGCGAAGAGCACGCGCGGTCCGGTGGCGAGCGCGCGGGCCACGGCGACCCGCTGGCCCTGGCCGCCGGAGACCTCGCCGGGCCGCTTGGCGAGTACGTCGTCGACCTCCAGGCGCTCCATCCAGGTACGGGCGGTGGCCTCGGCGTCCTTGCGCTTGGCGCCGTTGAGACGCAGCGGAAGGGCGACGTTCTCGACGCAGGTCAGCTCCGGCACCAACTGCCCGAACTGGAAGACGAAACCGAACTCGCTGCGGCGCAGCGCGCTCAGCGTGGCGTCCGGCAGACCGGTCAGCTCGCGGCCGTTGTACGTGATGGAGCCCGCGTCGGGCCTGACGATCCCCGCGAGGCAGTGCAGCAGGGTGGACTTGCCCGAGCCGGAGGGGCCCATGACGGCCACGACCTCGCCGGGGTGGATGGAGAACTCGGCGTCGTCGAGCGCGTTCGTCGCGCCGTACGCCTTGCGAAGGCCGGTGGCCGTGAGGAGGGAACCTGCGGGGGTCATACGGAGCGAACCTCCTTGGCGAGCTTGCCGAGGCGCGCGGCGGTCAGTTCGAGCCAGCGCAGATCGGCTTCAAGGTGGAACAGCGCGTGGTCGCAGATCAGCTGGTCCGCGAGATCACCCTTGCGCTTGCGGTCGGTGAGGATGCGCATGAGGCGCAGATGCTCGGCCCGCTGGGAGTCGAGGATCTCCGTGGCGTCGCGCTCGGTGAGGAGGGCGAGGACGACCTTCGTATAGAGGGTCGACTGGAGATAGGGCTCCGGCTTCTCCGGCGTCGCGAGCCAGCGCTGGACATCCGTGATGCCGGCCTCGGTGATCGCGTACCGCTTGCGCTCGGGGCCGCCGCCCGCCTCTATGCCGTCGACCTCGACGAGGCCGTTCTTCAGGAGGCGGGACATGGTCGAGTAGACCTGGCCGTAGTGCAGCGGCTTGTCGTGACCGAACTTCTCGTCGAAGGTGCGCTTGAGGTCGTAGCCGTGGCGCGGGCCCGACTCAAGGAGGCCGAGGAGGGTGTGACCGATGGACATGCGCGGCACTCTACACGGTGTGTATACGTGGTGTGTATACCTGCCCTGGAGGGCTGGTGCGGGACTGATGGAGAGCTCACAGGTTCGAGAAGCGGGCAACCTTCTGGGGCCTGTGTTCGTCGGTTCTTAAGGGCAGGTGCTCATTGTCACGTCCGGAAAAGACCGGATCGGCAGGAGTTTGTCCCAGGGTGCGGTGTTAGCTTCGTGAGCTGACTCGACGTACGTATGTGGACTAGACGGAAGCGGAGCACTCAGAGCCATGGGCCGAGCGGAAGAGCGACAGGCGCGGCAGCGCGGCGCGCGCCGGGCAGCGCGCCCGAGCCCAGCCGGCGGCGGCAAACCCAAGCGCAGCGGCATACGGCGCTTCTTCACGCTGAAGAAGATCCTCGGCACGTTCTTCGGGCTCTGCCTGCTCGGCATGCTCGGTTTCGTCGTCCTCTACATGGTGGTCGACGTGCCCGAGGGCAACGCGGCGGCCAAGCTGCAGAGCAACGTCTACAAGTACAAGGACGGCTCGGTCCTCGCCAGGACCGGCGAGCTGAACCGCGAGGTCGTCGACCTGGAGAAGGTGCCCAAGGAAGTCCAGAAGACGTTCGTCGCCGCCGAGAACAAGTCCTTCTACAAGGACACGGGCGTCGACTTCAAGGGCACCGCCCGCGGCCTGATCAACACCGTCAGCGGCAAGGGCAAGCAGGGCGGCTCGACGATCACCCAGCAGTACGTCAAGAACTACTACCTGACGCAGGACCAGACGGTGACCCGCAAGCTCAAGGAGCTGGTCATCTCCCTGAAGGTGGACCGCGAGACGAGCAAGGAAGACATTCTCGCCGGGTACATCAACACCAGCTACTACGGCCGCGGCGCCTACGGAATCCAGGCCGCGGCCCAGGCGTACTACGGCGTGGACGCCGAGAAGCTGGACGTCTCGCAGGGCGCCTATCTCGCGGCCCTGCTCCAGGCGCCGAGCCAGTACGACTGGACGTCCGCGACGCCCGCGAGCCGCAAGCTCGTCAAGGAGCGCTGGAACTACGTACTCGACAACATGGTCGAGGAGAACTGGCTGCCCGCGAGCAAGCGCGAGGGCCTGACGTTCGACGTGCCGCAGAAGCCGCAGGCCGCGCCGGGCCTCGAGGGCCAGACCGGCTACCTGGTCAAGGAGGCCAAGGCCGAGGTCATGCGGGCCGGGCACCTCAGCGAGGAGCAGTTCGACGCGGGCGGCTACACGATCACGCTCAACATCGACAAGAAGAAGCAGAAGCTGCTCGAGAAGGCCGTCGACAAGAAACTGAACGACCAGCTTGACCCGGACAAGCGCAAGGCGGACGCCCGGGTGCAGGCGGGCGCGGCCTCCGTCGACCCCAAGACCGGCAAGGTCCTCGCGATGTACGGCGGCGAGGACTATGTGAAGCACTACACGAACAACGCGACGCGGCGTGACTACCAGCCCGCGTCCACGTTCAAGCCGCTGATCCTCGCCGCGGCCCTGGAGAACGGCAGCAAGACGCAGTCCGGCCAGCCGATCACCGCGAACACGGTCTACGACGGCACCAGCGAGCGCCCGGTCAAGGGCAGCGAAGTCGCCTTCGCCCCGCCGAACGAGGACGACAAGAGCTATGGCCCGGTCACCGTCCAGAAGGCGATGAACAAGTCCATCAACTCCGTCTTCGCGCAGATGGGCGTGGACGTCGACATGGAGAACGTCCTGAAGACGGCCGGCGATCTCGGCATGGACGTCGACGGCCTGCCCGCCGTGCCCGCGCAGACCCTGGGCACGATGGGCGCGAGCCCGCTGGAGATGGCGGGTGTGTACGCGACGCTCGACAACCACGGCAAGAAGGTCACCCCGGCGATCGTGGCGTCCGTCGAGCACAAGGACCGCACGATCGAGCTGCCGGACCCGATCGGCGAGCAGGTCGTCGAGCGCGGCACCGCCGACTCGCTGACCTCGGTCCTGACGGGTGTGGTCGACGACGGCACGGGCAGCGCGGTGCGCAGCCCCGTGCAGGACGTGGCGGGCAAGACCGGCACCTCCGACGACAACAAGTCGGCCTGGTTCACCGGCTACACGCCGAAGCTGGTCACCTCCGTCGGCCTGTTCGGCGAGGGCGCCGCGGGCACGGCCGAGGAGAGCAAGCAGGTCTCCATGCGGGGCGCGGGCGGTCTGCCGCGCGTCGACGGCGGCAGCTTCCCGGCCCAGATCTGGGCGGCGTACACCTTCGACGCGATGGGTTCGCCCAGCGAGTTCGACCTGGACACGTCCATGGGCGCGGCCATCGCGCCGCCGCCGGACCCGACGACGCACGCCCCGCGGGAGCCGACCGAGGAGCCGGAGGAGCCCAAGGACCCGACGACGAAGCCGCCGACGGAGACCCCGTCCAGCGAGCCGCCTACGGAGGAGCCGAGCACCGAGCCGCCGACGGATGAGCCCACGACCGAGCCGCCCACGGACGAGCCGGAGGAGCCGGACCCGTCGGACTCCATCGAGATCCCGGAGAACCCGAACGGGGCCCGGCCCGGCAGGGACTAGGCCTGACCGGGCAGCCCGGCCTGACCGGCTCTAGCCGCCGCCGACCTTCGTCGCGACGCGGTCGCCGATCTCCTTGTCCACGTTGCGCCAGTACTGCAGGGCGCGTTCGAGGACCGGCGCGCTCACGCCGTCGAGCAGGTGGCCGCTGATGTTCGACACGAGACGCTCGCGCGCCGCGTCGTCGAGGACCTGGCGGACCTGTGTGCCCGCCTGCCCGAAGTCGTCGTCCTCGCGGTGCAGCTTGTAGGCCTCGCGGACCATCTCGCCCGCGGACTCCCAGCCCGCCGGGTCACCGAACCGGCCCTGGTAGTCGGCCGCGGGACCGCCGTAGGAGTTGGGTGCGTACGGCGCCGCGGTGTTGGCCGGCTCGTACCGCATGGGCCCGTCCTTGGCGTACGAGTTGACCGCCGAGTGTGCCCGGTTCGGCGGCAGCTGCGCGTAGTTGGGGCCGATCCGGTAGCGGTGCGTGTCCGGGTACGAGAAGAGGCGGCCGAGCAGCATCTTGTCCGGGGACGGGCCGATGCCCGGCACCAGGTTCGACGGCTCGAAGGCCGCTTGCTCGATGTGGACGAAGAAATCCTCCGGATTCCTGTTCAGGGTCATCCGGCCGACCTCGATCAGCGGGTAGTCGCCGTGCGGCCACACCTTGGTCAGGTCGAAGGGGTTGAAGCGGTAGTCCGGCGCGTCCTCGAAGGGCATGATCTGGACGTGCACCGTCCAGCTCGGATGGTCGCCCTTCGCGATCGAGTCGAACAGATCGCGGCGGTGGGCGTCGCCGTCCTGGCCCGCGAGCTCGTCGGCCTGGGCCTGGGTGAGGAAGTCGATGCCCTGGTCGGTCTTGATGTGGTACTTGACCCAGAAGCGCTCGCCGCCGCCGTTGACCCACATATAGGTGTGCGAGCTGTACCCGTTCATGTTGCGGTACGTCTTCGGGATGCCCCGGTCGCCCATCAGCCACGTCACCATGTGCGCGGACTCGGGGGAGAGGGTCCAGAAGTCCCACTGCATGTCGTGGTCGCGCAGGCCGTTGTCGGGGCGGCGCTTCTGCGAGCGGATGAAGTCCTGGAACTTCTGCGGGTCACGGACGAAGAAGACGGGGGTGTTGTTGCCCACCAGGTCGTAATTGCCGTGCTCGGTATAGAACTTGAGCGCGAAGCCGCGCGGGTCACGCCAGGTGTCGGGGGAACCCTGCTCGCCCGCGACGGTCGAGAAGCGGGCCAGCATCTCGGTGCGTTTGCCCGGCTGGAAGAGGTCGGCCTTGGTGAACTGGCTGACGTCATTGGTGACTTCGAAGATTCCGTACGCGCCCGACCCCTTGGCGTGCACCACCCGCTCGGGGACCCGTTCGCGGTTGAACTGGGCCATCTTCTCGATGAGGTAGTGATCCTGGAGCAGGACCGGTCCGTTCGCGCCGACGGTCAGCGAGTGCTCGTCGCTCTCGACCGGCACGCCGGCGTTGTTCGTCGTGTACGTCATGAGCGTCCTCCCATCGGACGGAGCTCGGGGACACGTGCCAGTGAACTCCGCCGACGGGACGTCGGCAACATTTACCAGGTTCGGACAGGGTCTAATTCCGGCTCGATTCCGGGGTCGAGCCGTGGTTCAGCTCGAACCACACCACCTTTCCGGTGCTCAGCCGGGTCGCCCCCCAGCGCCGGGCGAGCCGGTTGACGAGATAGAGCCCGCGTCCGCCCTCGTCGGTGGTGCGCGCCTGCCGCACCCGAGGCAGCTGTGGCACGTCGTCGCCGACCTCGCAGCGCAGCACGTCGGTGCGCAGGAGCCGCAGGGTCACCGGGCGCGAGGCGTACCGCACGGCGTTGGTCACGACCTCGCTGACGAGCAGCTCCACGGAGTCGGTCAGCTCCTCCAGGCCCCAGCGCTCCAGGGCGCTGCGGGCGAGCCGCCGGGCGCGCGAGGGCGTCGCGTCCTCGGGCTCCAGGAACCAGTACGCGACGTCGCTCGGCGCGATCCCGTCGAAGCGGGCGGCGAGCAGCGCGATGTCGTCGTCCCGGTCGCCGGGGCCGAGCATGTCGAGCACCTCGTCGCAGAGCGCCTCCAGGGGCGGCGGGTGGTCCGGGCCCGTCAACTGGGCGGTGGCGGCGAGCCGTTCGCGCAGCTGCTCTATGCCGGTCCACACGTCGCGCAGGCGTGACTCGACGAGCCCGTCCGTGTACAGGAGCAGCGTGGCACCGGCGGGCGCGTCCAGCTCCACCGCCTCGAAGTCCACACCGCCTACGCCGATGGGCGCGCCCGGCGGGACCCGCAGGACCTCGGCGCGGCCGCCCAGATGCAGCAGGACGGGCGGCGGATGCCCGGCGTTGGCGATGGTGATGCGGTGCGCGACCGGGTCGTAGACCGCGTACAGACAGGTCGCCATGCGGTCCGAGCCCAGGCGCTGGGCCTGCTCGTCCAGATGGTGCAGGACCTCCTGGGGCGGCAGGTCGAGCCCGGCCAGGGTCTGCGCGGTCGTCCGCAGCTGGCCCATGATCGCCGCCGATGTCATGGAGTGGCCCATGACGTCACCCACGACCAGGGCGACGCGGCTGCCGGGCAGCGGGATCGCGTCGTACCAGTCGCCGCCGACCCGGGCCGTCTCGGCGGCCGGGAGGTAGCGCGAGGCGAGCCGCACGCCGGTCGGGCGCGGCAGCGTCTCCGGCAGCATGGTGCGCTGCAGCTCGTCGGCGATGTACGCCTCGCGGCCGTAAAGCACCGCCTTGTCGATGCCGAGCGCGCTGTGCGTCGCGAGCTGCGCGGCGACCAGGAGGTCGTCCGCCTCGAAGGGGTGGCGGTCGGGGCGGCGCAGGAACACCGCAGCGCCGATCACCCGGCGCCTGCCGCGCAGCGGGGCGAGGATCGTGCGCTGCCCCGTCGGCACGCTCCGGCCGTCGCCGAGCAGTTCGGGCAGCGCGGCGCGGGCGCCGGGGGAGTCGGCGAACACCGGGCGTACGCCGCGCAGGACTTCGGCGAGGGCCCCGCCGGGGCGTACCTCGCACAGCTCGGCGGTCGTCACCAGGTCGGGCTGCACCTGGAGCGCGGGCATGGTGCCGCCGTCGGTGTCCGGCTCCTCGGGGATCCGGTCGGTGCGGCGCAGGCGCAGCATCAGCGCACCGGTCGGCCGCTCCTCGCCGACCGGCAGCGGGTCGCGCAGATAGACCAGTATCGCGTCGGAGAACGTCGGCACCGTGGCCCGGCACAGGCCCATGACGATCTCGTCCAGGTCGATGCCGCGGGCGATGCGCCGGGTGGCCGCGCCCACGAAACGCAGCCGGTCACCGTCGCGGCGCATCGCGGCGGGGCCCGATCCCGGCGGCCGTGGCTGCCCGGTGCGCCGCTCTTCGCCGCCGGGACCGCCGGGACTGCCGGGGCCGGCCGCGGGCCTGGGCTGCTCAGGTCCCGGCTGGGACGGCACGCCCTCGGGCACGGGGCGCGGGCGGTGCGGGTCGGGCTGCGAGGCCGGGGCACCCGACGACTGGGCGTGCTCGTCGCTGGGGCTCGCGGCGGGGTCGCCGGTGCGGGCCTGGGCGGACCCCGCGTCGCCGGTCCGTGCCTGTGCGGGTAAAGCGGGCGCGCCCGTGCCGCCCGGTGCCTCCTGGGCACGCACCAGCGCCCCGCGAGGGTCCGCGGGGGCGGTCGGCCGGGCAGCTCGGGGCTGTCGGCCTTTGTCGGGGGTGGGGTGCTCCGTCACGCGTTTCGATCCGTCCGTCCGGGGCTGCGCCGTGGTCTCCGGGGGCTAGGTGGGTCAGCCGCGTCGGCAGTGCAGGAAGAGCTGGTGCTCGGGTGGTACGTCGGTGCTTGCGGGGGCGTAGGAGTACGTGTCCTCATCGATGATGTCGAAGCCCGCGTCACGCACGACCTGCCGCAGTTCGTCCCGCAGGTAACCGGATACCCGGATTGTGTGCCCCAGGAACGGAATTGCCGCGTCATCCAGATCGGCCTCGACCATGGACAGTGTGAGCAGGCCATCGGGGCGCAGCAGTCCGTGCAGCAGCCGCAGGGCGTGCGGGATCTCCTCGCGCGGCAGCATGAGGAGCGCGAAGAAGGCCACGATCCCGTCGAAGTGCCCCACGCCGTCCGGCCCTTCGGCCCGCAGCTGAGCCACGTCGAGCTGCCGGAACTCGGCCCCCGGCGCAGACACGTTCTTCCTGGCCAGTTCGAGCATGCCGGCCGACAGATCGACGCCGAGGACGGTGTGCCCGGCGTCGGTGAGCTGACGGGCGGTCGGCAGTCCGGTCCCGCAGCCCACGTCGAGCACCCTCGCCCCGGGCGGCAGCGCGTCGGCGATCCGGCGCCCGGCGGCCAGTTGGCCCTCCTTGTGCGGGAAGGCATCGTCGTACTGCTGCCCGATGGCGTCGAACGCTTCGGCCTGGCCCGTGCGGTCGGGCGCGCCGGATGGCCCGCCGTACCTGTCGAACTCGCTCGCCTCGCTCACGTTCTGCCGCTCCTCGATGACAACCAGTCAGGCATCGTGCAAGCTCAGGGAGTTGCTGCTGAGTTGCTGCTGTGCGCCCTTGCGGAGGACGATCCTACGTTTGAACCATGGGGGCGCATCAAGGGTCTCATGACGTCACATGCGCGGGCGTGCGGTCCCAGTCATCCGGAAGGGGCGGAATGCCCCAGTCCGGATCGGGCCGCCACTGCTGCCAGTTGTCCGAAAACGGTGCGCCCCACGCGTGGATCACCTCGATCGCGGCGAGCCCCGCGGCCCGCACTTCCTGCGCTTTTGCTTCCCCCATCAGTCCGGCACGCTGAGCCTGTGCGAACTCATCCTCGTCGTGCCAGCTCCAACTGCGGTCCGGTCGCACAGAGATGTCCAGAAAGTGATCCTCGGAATCGATGCCTCCGGCCCAACGTGCGCGCGGCTCTTCGAGGTTCACGTACCAGTTCTTGAACTGCCATCCCGGATCCCAGAAAAGCCACACCGACCACGGCTCGGCCGGCCGCGCCAGTTTCAGCACGCCGGTGCCGAACCAGCGGTCCCTGCTCAGGGCGCGGGGTTTGGTGTACCGGGTGGCGAGGGGCTCGTGGTGGACGGGCGTCCCGTCGGCGAGCACCGGCTTCACACACTCCGTCCCGGGCGCCATCCAGACGGCGAGCAGCTCGTCCGTGTCCTGTACGACGGTGACGGGCCGGCAGATGTGCACCCGCTCCCCGGCGTTCTCCTTGTACCGCCACAGCACGTGGGAGCCGGGGGCCCAGCGTGCGTCGTCGCTGCTCGTCGTTGGCGGCGTCATGTGCTCTGTCATGCAGAGATGTTAGTAGCCCGGCAGGACCGTCCGGCGGCGGCTCCCTGGGCCGGGGCGTCCGCTCCCTAGGGCCGGGTCATCCGCAGCACGTCAAGGGCCGCGTCGAGCTGCTCCACCGTGAGGTCTCCCCGCTCGACGTACCCGGAAGCAAGGACGACCTCCCGGATCGTCGTCCGCTCGGCCAGTGCCTTCTTCGCCACCTTCGCCGCCTCCTCGTACCCGATGTACTTGTTCAGCGGAGTGACGACGGAAGGCGAGGACTCGGCGTACTCGAGGGCCCGTTCACGGTTCGCCGTGATCCCGTCCACCGTCCGGTCGGCGAGCAGCCGCGACGCGTTGGCGAGCAGCCGCACGGACTCCAGGACGTTCTTGGCGATGACCGGAAGCATCACGTTCAACTCGAAGTTGCCCGCGGCCCCCGCCGCGGCGACCGTCGCGTCGTTCCCGGTGACCTGCGCGGCGACCATGAGCACCGCCTCGGGAATCACCGGATTCACCTTGCCCGGCATGATCGACGAACCGGGCTGCAGATCGGGCAGGTTGATCTCGGCGAGCCCGGTCCGGGGCCCGGACGCCATCCACCGCAGGTCGTTGGAGATCTTCGTCAGGCCGACGCCGATCGTGCGCAACTGCCCACTGGTCTCGACGATGCCGTCCCGCGCGCCCTGCGCCTCGAAGTGGTCCCGCGCCTCGGTCAGCGGAAGACCCGTGGCCCGCGCCACCTCCGCGATCACGGCGGCCGAGAACCCGGGCGGCGTGTTGATCCCGGTGCCCACCGCCGTGCCGCCCAGCGGCAGTTCGGCCAGGCGCGGCAGCGAAGAGCGCAGCCGCTCCACGCCGTACCGCACCTGTGCCGCGTACCCGGCGAACTCCTGGCCGAGCGTCACCGGCGTCGCGTCCATGAGATGCGTACGCCCGGACTTCACGACGTCCGCGAACTCCTCGGCCTTGCGCTCCAGGGACGCGGCGAGGTGCTCGAGGGCGGGGATCAGATCGCCCGTCACGGCGCCCGTCGCCGCGATGTGGATGGAGGACGGGAAGACGTCGTTCGACGACTGCGAGGCGTTCACGTGGTCGTTGGGGTGTACGTCGCGACCGAGCCGCTCCGTGGCGAGCGTGGCGAGCACCTCGTTGGTGTTCATGTTCGACGACGTGCCGGACCCCGTCTGGAAGACGTCCACCGGGAAGTGCTCGTCCCAGCGGCCTTCGGCGACCTCGCCCGCCGCGTCGGCGATCGCCTGCGCGATGTCCTTGTCGAGCACGCCGAGCTCCGCGTTGACCTTCGCGGCGGCCGCCTTGATCTGCGCGAGAGCGGCGATGTGGGCGCGTTCGATGCGCTGCCCGGAGATGGGGAAGTTCTCCACCGCCCGCTGTGTCTGGGCCCGCCACTTGGCGTGTGCGGGGACCCGCACCTCGCCCATGGAGTCGTGTTCGATCCGGTACTCACCGCTGGCGTCGCTGGTCATGCCTCGAACCTACCTCTCCGTCAGAACCCGCTGAAAAGTTGAGCACTTGTCTTGTTCCAGGTATTCCCAAGCGCCCTACTGGCCAGTAAAAACCGGGGGTAACACCAAACCGGGGAGGCGCGATGAAGCGCACCAGAAGCAGCCGCCAGGGCAGGCTGAGATGTACGTTCGCGGCGGCCGTCGCGATGGCGGCGGTGTTCGGCACGGCGGCGATGCCCGCCCAGGCGGCGGACGGCAACGGCGGGAGCCCGAAGGCGGCACCGGCCTCGACGCCGCTCCCGCCCGACCTGGAGAAGATCCGGGCGGAGGAGGCCACCAAGCTCTACGGCGACCCGGCCGAGCGCCCGCTCGCCGACCGCAAGACCGGGCTGATCTCGCTCGGCGACAGCGAGATCTCCGGGGAGGGTGTCGGGACGTACGAACCCGGTACCGACGGCCCCGACAACTGGTGCCACCGCTCCCCGGACGCCGCGATCCACCGCACCGGCATCCCGGCCGACGTGACGTACAACGTCGCCTGCTCGGGAGCGAGCACCGTCAACATCAGGATCGGCGGCCAGAAGCAGTACGCCGACGAGCTGGTGCAGAGCGACAACCTCGCCATCAAGGCCCGGAACACCAAGATCAAGACGATCCTGCTCGTCATCGGCGCCAACGACGACCTCGAATTCGCGCCGGTGATGACCGACTGCGTCACCCGCTATCTGCTCAGCCAGGGAGCCTGCGCCGGCAAGTACAACGACGGCTGGCAGGCCCGGGTCGACGCCCTCGTGCCCAAGGTCGAGCAGTCCATCCGCGACCTGAAGACCGTGATGAAGGACGCGGGCTACCAGGAGGGCGACTACAAGCTCGTCGCCATGGGCTACCCGAGCCCGGTCGGCCCGGACTTCCGCGACAACCCGAACTTCCCCGGCAAGCTGGCCTGCGGCGGTCTCGGCTACGACTCCGACACCGCGTGGGCCCGCAACTACGCGGTGCCGGCCTTCGAGACCGGCATGCGCAAGGCCGCGAAGAACGCCGGCGCGACCTACCTCGACAACTCCCGGCTCTTCCACGGCCACGAGGTCTGCATGGAGGACACCTGGGCGCGCGGGCTCTACATCGAGCTCTCCAACCCCTTCCCGCCGGACTCCAATTCGGTACGGCAGTCCTTCCACCCCAACGCGCGGGGCCACGCGGCCTTCGCGTCCTGCCTCACCCAGATCCACAACTCCGCGCAGCGTGAGGCCAGTTGCGCCGACCCGGCGAGCACGGGCAGCCCCAAGCTGTACCCGGGCGGATGGGACGACGCGTACAAGCCCCTGAAGAACCAGGGCACGGGGACCTGTGTGGACGTCGACGCGTCGAGCAGCCGCAACGGCACCAAGGTCCAGGGCTGGGACTGCACGGGCAACCGCAATCAGACCTGGTGGTACGACGGCGGCCCCGGTGGTCAGCAGTCACTGCACACCGGTCTGACCCAGGACCGCTGCATCGACGTACCCGGAACGGCGAAGGAAGGCACCGCCGTCACGCTGTGGAACTGCCACGGCGGCGCCAACCAGAAGTTCGTGCGCGAGGCCGGGACCCTGCGCCCCGCGTCGGACACCGGGCTCTGCCTGGGGCTCGCATCGCCCAAGGAGCCGCTGAAGCTCCAGAAGTGCGACGGGTCGCCGAACCAGAAGTTCGCGTAGGCCCCCGTTCGCCCCGGGCCTCCTCCGCCACCGCCCTCCAGGAGGCGGGCCCGGGGCGAACGTCGGAGAATGAGGAAGGGAATGAGGGGGGGGAGACCCACCACCTCACAGGAGGCGGCACATGATTCCCCACCTCAGGACCCTCGGCGCGCTCGGCGTCTGCCTGGCCGCGTCCGTCGCCCTCACCGCCTCGTCCCCCGCGTTCGCCGCGCCCACCCAGGACGACGAGACGTTCACGCTCTATGCGAAGGAAGTCGCGAGCGAGGACGACGAGGGTGAGAGCGAGCAGCAGGCACCCGAAGTCGGGGACAGCTTCGCCTTCGCCGACGACCTGTATGACAGCAAAGGCGGTGGCAAGGTCGGCAGGGACGGCGTGACGTGCACCGTGGTGCGCGCCGCCGACCCCGGCGACCTGCTGTGCGTGGGCACCTTCGTGCTCTCGGGCGGCCACATCGCCGGTCAGGCCGTACTGCCGCTCACCGAGTCGGAGCAACAGCCCACGTTCGACATCGCGATCACGGGCGGAACCGGCGACTACGAAGAGGCACGCGGCTACATCCACTCCACCGATGACGGGGACTACCAGAAGCTGGAGTTCCATGTCAGCAAGTGAACGGCCCTGACGGGGTGCTGCCGCCGAGTCAGCTCAGGCCGGGGCCCCGCACCGGGATGCTGGTGAACGTCGGCGCCGGGGCCGGGTTCTGGAAGAAGTCGTCGCCCTTGTCGTCCACGACGATGAACGCAGGGAAGTCCTCGACCTCGATCTTCCAGACGGCCTCCATGCCGAGCTCCTCGTACTCGACGACCTCGACCTTCTTGATGCAGTCCTGGGCGAGGCGCGCGGCGGGGCCGCCGATCGAGCCCAGGTAGAAGCCGCCGTGCGCGGCACAGGCATCGGTGACCTGCTTCGAGCGGTTGCCCTTGGCGAGCATCACCTTGGAGCCGCCCGCGGCCTGGAACTGCTCTACGTAGGAGTCCATCCGGCCGGCCGTGGTCGGGCCGAAGGAGCCGGACGCGTAACCCTCGGGGGTCTTCGCCGGGCCCGCGTAGTACACCGGGTGGTCCTTCAGGTACTGCGGCATCTCCTCGCCCGCGTCGAGCCGCTCCTTGATCTTGGCGTGCGCGATGTCGCGGGCCACGACCAGGGGGCCGGAGAGCGAAAGCCGTGTCTTCACCGGGTACTTGGTGAGCTCGGCGAGGATCGCGTCCATGGGCTGGTTCAGGTCGATCCTGACGACGTCCGAGGCCTCGTCGAGGTGCTCGTCCGTGGTCTCCGGAAGGAAGCGCGCCGGGTCCGTCTCCAGCTGCTCCAGGAAGACGCCGTCGGCGGTGATCTTCGCGGTGGCCTGGCGGTCGGCCGAGCAGGAGACGGCGATCGCGACGGGCAGCGAGGCGCCGTGGCGGGGCAGGCGCACCACGCGTACGTCGTGGCAGAAGTACTTGCCGCCGAACTGCGCGCCGATGCCGATCTTCTGCGTCAGCTCGAAGACCTTCTCCTCGAGCTCCTTGTCCCGGAAGCCGTGCCCGGTCGGCGAGCCCTCGGCGGGCAGCTCGTCCAGGTAGTGCGCGGAGGCGTACTTGGCGGTCTTCAGGGCGAATTCGGCGCTGGTGCCGCCGACGACGATCGCCAGGTGGTACGGCGGGCACGCGGCGGTGCCGAGCGAACGGATCTTCTCCTCCAGGAACTTCATCATGGAGGCCTCGTTCAGGACGGCCTTCGTCTCCTGGTAGAGGAACGACTTGTTGGCCGAGCCGCCGCCCTTGGCCATGAAGAGGAACTTGTAGGCGCCGCCGTCGGTCGCGTACAGCTCGACCTGCGCGGGGAGGTTGGAGCCGGTGTTCTTCTCCTCCCACATGGTGAGCGGAGCCATCTGCGAGTACCGGAGATTGAGCTTCGTGTACGCGTCGTAGATGCCGCGGCTCAGGGCCTTCTCGTCCTCACCTTCGGTGAGGACGTTCTGGCCGCGTTTACCCATGACGATCGCCGTGCCGGTGTCCTGGCACATGGGCAGCACGCCGGCCGCCGCGATGTTCGCGTTCTTCAGCAGGTCGAGCGCCACGAACTTGTCGTTCGACGACGCCTCGGGGTCGTCGATGATGCGCCGCAGCTGCGCCAGGTGCGCGGGCCGCAGATAGTGCTGGATGTCGTGGATCGCCTCGGCGGCCAGCTTGCGCAGCGCCTCCGGGTCGACCTTGAGGAACGTCCGCCCGTCGGCCTCGAAGGTGGCGACACCCTCGGAGGTCACCAGCCGGTACGGGGTGGTGTCCTCTCCCAGCGGGAGCAGATCGGAGTACTCAAACTCTGGCATTACGGCCATTCCTCACTCGGCAGACGGCGGCGCGGCCTCCATTGGCGACGCGCCAACCAGCGTAGAACGCGACAGGACGGCCGAGTCTGTGAGGTAAGGCTCAGTACCGCGGTTCGAGGGGTAGTCGCGATCTATCGCGTTTGGGTACGCTGACTGGTGTGGACCTAGAGAAGCGCCCTCAGCAGCCATCGCCGGAACCGCGGCCCGCAGCCCTGCGCGCCTCCGACGCGGACCGGGACCGCACGGCGGACATCCTCCGCGAGGCCCTTGCCGAGGGCCGGCTGACGGCCGAGGAGCACGGCGAGCGCATCGACGGCGTCTACCGCGCGAAGACGGTGGAGGAGCTGGCTCCCCTGGTCAGCGACCTGCCCGCGGCCGGCGCTTCCGGGTATGCGACGGCGGCTCCCGAGCCGGTCCCCTCCCGGCCGTCGGACGGCATGGTGCCCCCGGTCGCCGACGAGAACCTGGTCGCGGTCTTCAGCAGCTCGGTGCGCAAGGGCCGCTGGCGGGTCGGCCGCCGCACCCATGCGTACGCGATCTTCGGCAGCGTAGAGATCGACCTCAGCGAGGCGATCTTCGAGCAGCGGCAGGTCGTCATCAAGGCGGTCTCCGTCTTCGGCAGCGTCGAGATCCGCGTCCCGGAGAACATCTCGCTGCGGGGCAGCGGCACGGGCGTGCTCGGCAGCTTCGAGGTGGAGACGCTCGACTCGGCCGAGCGCGACGCCCCGGTCGTCTTCGTCGACGGCTTCGCGGTCTTCGGCAGCATCGAGGCCCGGCCCAGGCGCGGCAAGCTGGTGCGCGATCTGCACAAGCAGCTGCGCAAGCACTTGGGGCACTGACGGCCCTCGGGGGCGGCGGCGGGCGTACATCGGAACTCAGTGCATAGGCGCATGCACAGCGGGTAGAGCTTGCTGCATCGTCTCTCGCTCGCGAAGCCGTCGTCAGGAGTAGACCCGTGCTGCAGCCGTCGCATCAGTCCCTGCAGGTCGCCGCCGTTCCCGGCCAGCGGGTGCCAGTGCGCGATCGGAATCAGGACTCCCCATGGCACACCGAAGCGGTGTGCAGGCGAGACGAGGCGGGGCTGTTCTTCGCCCCGTCCAAGGAACCGACCGCCTCCCGCCTCTCCCGCGAGGAAGCCGCCAAGCGTGTCTGCGGCGGCTGTCCCGTGATGGTCGAGTGCCGGGAGCACGCCCTGCTCCAGCCCGAGCCGTACGGCGTCTGGGGCGGCCTCACGGCCGCCGAGCGCCGCGTGGTGCTCGCCCGGCGCCGCAGGCGCGAGCTGGAGCTCAAGAAGGCGGCGCACACCGCAGGCCCGATCGCCGCCGCCGGATAACAGTCGGTACGCCGAAGGGGGCGTCCCCCGCACGGGGCGCCCCCTTCGACGTACGCAACTGGCGCTTCGCAGGGCCTGCTTGCTGCTTGGCGCTGCTTGCTACTTGGCGCGGTCGAAGTCGATGGCGCTGTAGGCGCGCAGCTTCGAAAGCCGGTGGTCGGATTCGATCTTGCGGATCGTGCCCGACTTGGAGCGCATGACCAGCGACGAGGTCGACGCGGTCTCCGCGGCGTAGCGCACGCCCTGGAGCAGCTCGCCGTCGGTGATGCCCGTCGCGACGAAGAAGACGTTGTCCCCGCGGACCAGATCGGTCGTGGAGAGCGTGCGGTCCAGGTCGTGGCCCGCGTCGATCGCGCGCTGCCGCTCCGCGTCGTCCTTCGGCCACAGCTTGCCCTGGATCACACCGCCGAGGCACTTGATCGCGCAGGCCGAGATGATGCCTTCCGGGGTGCCGCCGATGCCCATGAGCATGTCGACGCCGGTGCCTTCGCGCACGGCCATGATCGAACCCGCGACGTCGCCGTCCGAGATGAACTTGATGCGCGCGCCGGTCTCGCGGATCTCCTTGACGATGCCCTCGTGGCGGGGGCGGTCGAGGATCATGACGGTGACGTCCTCGGGCGAACGGCCCTTGGCCTTGGCGACGCGGCGGATGTTCACGGAGGCCGGGGCGTTGATGTCGACGTAGTCGGCGGCCTCCGGACCCGTGACCAGCTTGTCCATGTAGAAGACCGCGGACGGGTCGAACATGGCGCCGCGGTCGGCGGCGGCGAGCACGGCGATGGCGTTCGGCATGCCCTTCGCGCACAGGGTCGTGCCGTCGATCGGGTCGACGGCGATGTCGACCTCGGCGCCGGTGCTGTCACCGATGCGCTCTCCGTTGAAGAGCATCGGGGCCTCGTCCTTCTCGCCCTCACCGATGACGACGACGCCGTTCATCGAGACGGTGGAGACGAGGGTCCGCATGGCCCTGACGGCGGCACCGTCGGCACCGATCTTGTCGCCGCGGCCGACCCAGCGGCCCGCGGCCATGGCGGCGGCCTCGGTGACCCGGACGAGTTCCAGGGCGAGGTTGCGGTCGGGGGCCTCGGGAGAGACTTCGAGCTCGGACGGGAGATGATGCTCGGTCATCGGAGAGCACCTTTCTGCTGATACAAAAAAGTGGCGCGCCCGTAGGGCGTCCTTGGAAGGGCGGTGGTGGGAGACGGGAGGGCGGCCGGATGAGGGTTTGGAATGACTCTATCCGCAGGCCGACAAAATGAGCAGAGGGCCCCACGCATGAGCGGACCGGACGCCGGTGCCCAGGGCGGGCGCAAGGGGTCCGCGGGGACCTGCGACGATGGGGCACGTGGCTGGAAGACAAGGCAAGCAGACCGTGCGGAACATGCTGTGGTCGATGGTGGTGATCTGCCTCGTCGCGGGCGTCATCTACATCTTCATCCCGCACGACGAGTCCAAGACCCCCGTCAAGCGCGTGGACTACCGCGTGGAGCTGCTGACCGCTCGCAGGGCCGCGGCGTATCCGGTGGCCGCGCCCGAGGGTCTGGCCAAGGCGTGGAAGCCGACGTCGGTCCGTTTCGACGGCGCCAAGCACGACAGCTGGCATCTGGGCTTCCTGGACCCGGACGGTGAGTACGTCGCGGTCAAGCAGTCCACGGGCAAGCCGTCCGAGTTCATCGACGAGGCCACGCAGCGCGCGGTGAAGACGAAGACCACCGAGGAGATCGGCGGCCGGACCTGGCAGCGCTACGAGGGCAAGACGTACGACGCCCTGGTGAGCCGGGACAAGGGCGCGACGACGGTGGTCGCGGGCACGGCGTCGTTCGGTCAGCTGACGGAGATGGCGCAGGCGCTGAAGACGTCCTGAAGCCTTCCTGAGGTCTTTTCCTCATCCCGCGTACGGCAATGCGAAGGGCCCCCGGCAGCTGCCGGGGGCCCTTCGCATTGCCGTACGCGGGTGCGGCTCAGACGGTCGTGATGACCTGGTCGATCTCCAGGCGCGGGGAGCGCGGGAACCAGGCGTCGTCGCCCGGCTTGCCGATGTTGATGACCATCACCGGGGTGTGGTCGTCGTCCAGGAACTCCTTCTGGACGCCGGCGAAGTCGAAGCCGGTCATCGGGCCCGCGGCCAGGCCGGCGGCGCGCACGCCGATGATGAAGTAGGCGGCCTGGAGGGCGGCGTTGAGGTGCGCGGCACCCTCACGGACCGGGCGCTCGGTGAAGAACATGTCCGCGGCCTGCGGGAAGTGCGGGAGCAGGGCCGGCAGCTCCTCGTGGAACTCGTTGTCCGCGGAGAGGATCGCGACGAGCGGGGCGCTCGCGGTCTTCGGCTGGTTGCCCTCGGCCATGTGCTTGACCAGGCGCTCGCGGGCCTCGGGGGAGCGGACGAGCGTGATGCGCAGCGAGGAGAGGTTGAAGGCGGTCGGGCCGAACTTGACCAGGTCGTAGATCGCCTGAACCTGCTCCTCGGTGACCGGCTCGTCGGTGAAGGTGTTCGCGGTGCGGGCCTCGCGGAAGAGCAGGTCCTGGGCGGCGGGGTCAAGGGCGAGAGACATGGATCAACCTTCTCGGTGCGTGCGTGGATCAGCTTGCTCGACCGAAGGTACGCCGCTGCGGTTTAAGATTCAACAAAAACCGGATCATGGTGATCCGCTTCACAACTTTCCGTACGGGGCGGGCGGGGAGATTCCGCCCCCGCCCGAACCCGGGCTCAGCCCTGGTCGTCGCCCTCGGCGTCCCCGTCGCCCTCGGGTCCGGCCAAGGCGGCGTCCAGCCTGGCCCGCGCCCCGTCCAGCCACCGCCGGCACACCTTGGACAGTTCCTCGCCCCGCTCCCACAGGGCGAGCGACTCCTCCAGGGTCGTGCCGCCCGCCTCCAGGCGGCGTACGACCTCGATGAGCTCGTCCCGCGCCTGCTCGTAGCCGAGCGCGTCCGCCGCGCCGGTGGCCTCGTCCGTCTTGCTGGTCATGTGCCCACCCTAAATGTCGACTTGTACGGTTCGTACGGTGAATTCGCCCTCGGCCACGCGTGCCCGCAACTCCTCGTCGGCGGCGACCTCGTCGGCGGCGCGCACCACGGCGCCGTCCGCCTTCTGCAGCACCGCGTACCCCCGCTGGAGGGTCGCGGCGGGGGAGAGGGCCACCACGCGCGCGTGGGTGTGCGTCAGCTCCGAACCGGCGCGGTCCAGGAGATGCCCGAGCGTGCGGCGGCTGCGGTCCACGAGGGCCGAGACCTGCTCCTCGCGCTCCTCGACCATGCGGTGCGGGTTCTCCATGGAGGGGCGGGCGAGGGCATGCGCGAGCCCGCGGTCCTCGCGCTGCAGGAAGGCGTCGATGCTGCGCCGCGCCCGGTCCCGCAGCCAGCGCACCCGCTCGTGCTCCTCGCCGACGTCCGGCACGACCTTCTTGGCGGCGTCCGTCGGAGTCGAGGCGCGCAGATCGGCGACGTAATCGAGCAGCGGATTGTCCGGCTCGTGCCCGATGGCGGAGACGACGGGCGTACGGCACGAGGCGACGGCCCGCACCAGCTGCTCGTCCGAGAACGGCAGCAGATCCTCGACGCTGCCGCCGCCGCGCGCCACGATGATCACGTCGACGTCATCGAGCGCGTCGAGGTCCTTCACGGCCTGCACGACCTGCGGAACGGCGTGTACGCCCTGGACGGGCACGTTGCGCACCTCGAAGCGGACGGCGGGCCAGCGGTGCCGGGCGTTCTCCAGCACGTCACGCTCGGCGGCGGAAGCGCGCCCCGTGACGAGCCCGATGAGCTGGGGCAGAAAGGGCAGGGCCTGCTTCCGCTCGGCGGCGAACAACCCCTCCCCGGCAAGACTCTTCTTCAACTGCTCGATCCGAGCAAGCAGTTCCCCGACACCCACCGGCTTTATCTCGGTGGCCCGCAGGGAGAGCTGCCCCCGGGGCGCGTACCACTCGGGCTTGGCGAGTACGACGACGCGGGCGCCCTCGGAGACGACGTCGGCGACGGCGTCGAACACCTGCCGATAACAGGTGACGCTGACCGAGATGTCGTGGGACGGATCCCGCAGCGTCATGAACACGACCCCGGCACCGGGCCGCCGCGACAACTGCGTGATCTGCCCCTCGACCCACACGGCACCAAGCCGATCGATCCACCCCCCGATGAGCCGAGACACCTCACCCACGGGCAACGGAGCATCAGCAGACGTATTGAGAGCCATCCCCCGAGCGTATAGGCCCCCACCGACAGTCCAACCGCCCAAAACCACCCCCACTGGCCAGGCCCCACCGACACCCCAACCCCCTAGAACCGCCCCCCACTGACCCAACGCCCAGGCCCACCGCCAACACCCACCCACCGCCCGGACGCTCGCCTACTGGCCCCCCCGACTCTTGGCTCGACGGCCGCCTACTAGCCCCCCACTCTTGGCCCGACACCCGCCCACTGCCCCCCCCAACCCTTGGCCCAACGCCCACCCCCTGGCCCACCCACCCCCACACCGCCGGGCAATCGGGTGGGTGGGCGGGAAAGATCCGCCGCGAAGCGGCGGCCCAGACAGGAGCCAACCCGCACAGACCGCGCAGCGGCGTCCACGACGCCCCCCGGGGCCAAGCCCCGCGCAACAGCCCGCAGGATCAGGATTCCCCCCGCCGAGCCCCCTGAAGGATCAGCACCGCAACCCCCACCGCGAACCAGATCAGCCCCACCACCTGCGCGGTCCCGGAAGCCTCGACAATCACCGCGACGGTGATCGCCGCCCCGAGCACGGGGATCAGCAGATGCCGCCACCAGCTCACCGCACCCCCACGCCGCCGCACCACGAACCACCCCACCACGCTCGCGTGCAACAGCACGAACGCCGAAAGCGCCCCGATGTCGACCACCGACACCAGGTGGTCCATCCCGTCGTCCCGCCGCGCCGCCCACACCGCGGCCACCATCGTCACCACGGCCGCGCACAACAGCGCGACCCGCGGCGTACCGGAATCCGTCCGCGACAGCACCCGCGGAAGCCGCCGGTCCCGCGCCATGGCGAAGAGCAGCCGCCCCGCCGCCGCCTGCCCGGCGAGCGCCGCGAACGCCGCGCCGATGGCCTTGCTGACGGCCACCGTGTCGTGCAGCCAGTCACCCACCGCCGAGTCGACGGCATCGTAGAAAGCAGACCCCTGTTTGCCCGGCTCCGCCGCCAGCTCCGCGGACGACAGCGGCTCCAGGAGGGCCACCAGATAGGTCTGGGCGATGAACAGCACACCCGCGAGCGCCAGACAGAACAGCACCGCCCGCGCCACCTTCGCCGAGCCCCCCGTCACCTCCTCCGCGAACGAGGCGATCGCGTCGAAGCCCAGATAGGACAGGACCGCCACCGACACCGCCCCCACCACAGCGGACAGCGCGAACGCCCCCTGCGAGCCATCCCCGGTCAGCGGCGAAAGCCAGTCCCGCTCAGCCCCGTCCCGTGCCAGGACAACGATCGCCGACACGATGAAGACGAGCAGGACCACGATCTCCATGGCGAGCACGAGGAACCCCACCCGCGCGGCCGCCCGCACGCCCCACAGGTTCAGCGCGGTCGTCACCAGGACCGCGATCGCCGTCCACACCCACCGGGACACAGAAGGCACCAGCGCCTCCATCGCGATCCCGGAGAAGAGATACGCCACCGCCGGAATCAGCAGATAGTCCAGCATCGCCATCCACCCGGCGATGAACCCGGCCCCGTTGCCGAGCCCCACGCGCGCGTACGCGAAGACGGAGCCCGCCTGGGGGACCACCCTCACCATCTGGGCGTAACTGAAAGCGGTGAACGCCATGGCGATCGTGGCGATGACGTAGACGAGCGCGACGGCCCCGTGCGATTTGGCGTCGAGCGTCCCGAAGACACCGACCGGCGCCATGGGGGCGATGAACAGCAGTCCGTAGACGACGAGATCCCGGAAGCCGAGACTGCGCCGCAGTCCGTCCCCTTCGACAGCGGTGCCGGTACCGGTACCAGGACCGGAATCCGCCGCACTGTCTGAGTTACCGGACATCTCGCCTCCGTAAGTGAACGCGGACCCCCAGTCTCCCCAAGAAGGCGATCTTTGACGCGCTGGGCTCGGCCTTACGATGGTGGGTATGACTGCTTCGACTCCTGCCCGCCGAGTCCTGCTCGCCGCCCCCCGCGGCTACTGCGCGGGTGTGGACCGTGCCGTGATCGCCGTCGAGAAGGCCCTTGAGCAGTACGGGTCCCCGATCTATGTCCGCCACGAGATCGTGCACAACAAGTACGTGGTGCAGACCCTGGAGAAGAAGGGCGCGATCTTCGTCGAGGAGACGGCGGAGGTCCCCGAGGGCTCCATCGTCATGTTCTCCGCGCACGGCGTCGCCCCGACCGTCCACGCCGAGGCCGCCGAGCGGAAGCTCGCCACCATCGACGCCACGTGCCCCCTCGTCACGAAGGTCCACAAAGAAGCGGTCCGCTTCGCCAAGGACGACTTCGACATCCTCCTGATCGGCCACGAGGGCCACGAGGAGGTCATCGGCACGTCCGGTGAGGCGCCCGACCACATCACGCTGGTCGACGGCCCCGACGACGTCGCGAACGTCGAGGTCCGCGACCCCGACAAGGTCGTCTGGCTCTCCCAGACCACGCTCTCGGTAGACGAGACGATGGAGACGGTAGACGCCCTGAAGACGAAGTTCCCGGGCCTCATCTCCCCTCCCAGCGACGACATCTGCTACGCCACGCAGAACCGCCAGATCGCCGTGAAGAAGCTCGCCGAGGACGCCGATCTCGTCATCGTCGTCGGTTCCAAGAACTCCTCGAACTCGATCCGCATGGTCGAGGTCGCCCTGGAGGCGGGCGTGCCGGCCTCGCACCTTGTCGACAACGCCGACGAGATCGACGAGGCCTGGCTGGAGGGCGTGACCACGGTCGGCCTGACCTCGGGCGCGTCCGTTCCCGACGTCCTGGTGGACGGCGTCATCGAGTGGCTCGCCGAGCGGGGCTACGGCGACGTGGAGACGGTGAAGACGGCCGAGGAGTCCATCACCTTCTCGCTGCCCAAGGAGCTCCGCCGCGACCTGCGCGCGGAGGCTGCGGAGCTCTCCGCCGAGAAGTGACTGTCAGTCCGGCGTCGTAACGTGGTGTCCATGCAGATCTTCGGTGTGGACATCGGCGGATCCGGGATCAAGGGCGCTCCCGTTGACCTGGACCGCGGAGACCTGGCACAAGAGAGGCACAAGGTCCTGACCCCGCATCCGGCCACGCCCGACGGCGTGGCCGACAAGGTGCGCGAGGTCGTCGAGCACTTCGCCTGGAAGGGCCCGGTCGGCGCCACGTTCCCCGGCGTGATCACCGACGGCACGGCGCGCACGGCGGCCAACGTCGACAAGAGCTGGATCGGTACGGACATCCAGGCCCTGGCGTCCGACCGGCTCGGCGGCGTCCCCGTCACCGTCCTGAACGACGCGGACGCGGCGGGCGTCGCCGAGATGCACTTCGGCGCGGGGCGCGGCCACAAGGGCACGGTCCTGCTGCTCACGTTCGGCACCGGCATCGGCAGCGCCCTCTTCACCGGCGGCCGCCTGGTCCCGAACACGGAGCTCGGCCACCTCGAACTGCACGGCCACGACGCGGAGAAGCGCGCCTCGTCCAAGGCCAAGGAGGACGAGGACCTGAGCTGGGAGCGCTGGGCGCGCAGGGTCCAGAAGTATCTGGCGCACGTCGAGATGCTGTTCTCGCCCGAGCTCGTCATCATCGGCGGCGGTGTGAGCCGCAAGGCCGAGAAGTTCCTGCCCCTGATCAAGGGCATCCGCGCGGAGCTGGTCCCGGCGCAGCTGCAGAACAACGCGGGCATCGTGGGCGCGGCGATGGCGGCCGCGGGCGAGGCCTAGCCCCCTTCGGGGTTACGTGGCGGGCATCCGCCGCCGAGGCGCCCGCGGCCCGGCGGCGGCAGCAGCGGCCCGCGCCCGCCGCCGCTGCGCCAGGAACCGGATCCGCCGGACGATCACGACGACCCCGGCGACCAGCGTCCCCCCGTACAGCCAGCCCGCGTGCAGCGCGAGCGCGGTGATCATCCCCATGAACTGCCCGCCGAAGCCGCCGCTGCCCCCCGAGACCGGCGGCAGCCCGGCCACGAAGGCGATCGGCACCGCGACCGGCGCGGTCACCAGGTCGACCGGCCGCACCCAGAACGCGGTCAGCGCACTGACGGGCACGAAAAGCACCCCATACGCGACGAGAGACCCGTTCGAGCTGCCGAAGAACAGCCACAGCAGACAGGCGAGCAGAAACATCGTCGCGGCACAGAAGAGCCCGGACCCGATACCGGTCAGACGCGGGTTGGGCATCCGGCGCAGCCAGCGGTAGCAGCGATAGAGCGGCAGCATGCGCAGTCTGCGTACGAAGGGCGGGGCGGGGCGGCGGGGGCGGGACGCGGCGCGGTAGACCGCCGACGATTCGGCGGGCCTGCCCTGCGGGGGCAGGGGCGCGGTGCGTCGTGGCCGGGCCGGATGCTGAGGGGGACGCGTCCTGTGTTGCTCCACCGGACCAACCTAGGTCGACCCATACTGATAATCCTGCCTGGGACACGCCCTTTGGCCGACCTTGGCCAAGCGTTCGATCCGCGAGCGGTACGCCGACGAGGGCCGGGCCCGCACGCCGTAGACTGGGGGATCGCCCCACGGTCGCTCTCCGGCCCTCAGGGCCGTCCACCCACAGCCCTCACGTACGGGAAGTCGCAACGTGTCGCTCACGATCGGAATCGTCGGTCTGCCCAATGTCGGCAAGTCGACCCTGTTCAACGCCCTGACCAAGAACGACGTGCTTGCGGCCAACTACCCGTTCGCCACGATCGAGCCCAACGTAGGCGTGGTCGGCGTCCCCGACCCCCGCCTCACCCAGCTCGCCGGAATCTTCAGCTCGCAGAAGATCCTTCCCGCCACGGTCGACTTCGTCGACATCGCGGGCATCGTGCGCGGCGCGAGCGAGGGCGAGGGCCTCGGCAACAAGTTCCTCGCGAACATCCGCGAGTCTGACGCGATCTGCCAGGTCATCCGTGCCTTCAAGGACGAGAACGTCGTCCACGTGGACGGTAAGGTCTCCCCGAAGAACGACATCGAGACGATCAACACCGAGCTGATCCTCGCCGACCTCCAGACCATCGAGAAGGTCCTCCCCCGCCTCCAGAAGGAGTCGCGGATCAAGAAGGACATCGCCCCGAAGGTGAAGGCGGTCGAGGAGGCCCAGGCGATCCTGGAGCGCGGCGACACGCTGTTCTCCGCGGGCATCGTCCAGGGCTCGGGCAACGAGGAACTCCTGCACGACCTGCACCTCCTCACCACCAAGCCCTTCCTCTACGTCTTCAACGTGGACGAGGACGAGCTGACGGACGACGACTTCAAGGCCGAGCAGCGCGCCCTGGTCGCCCCCGCCGAGGCGATCTTCCTCAACGCCAAGCTGGAGGCGGACCTCGCCGAGCTGGACGACGACGAGGCCCTCGAGCTCCTCCAGTCGGTCGGCCAGGAAGAGCCCGGCCTGGCCACCCTCGCCCACGTCGGCTTCCGCACCCTCGGCCTCCAGACCTACCTCACGGCAGGGCCCAAGGAGTCCCGCGCCTGGACGATCCCCCAGGGCGCGACGGCCCCCGAGGCGGCCGGTGTGATCCACACGGACTTCCAGAAGGGCTTCATCAAGGCCGAGGTCATCTCCTTCGCGGACCTGGTCGAAACGGGCTCGGTCGCCGACGCCCGCGCGGCCGGCAAGGCACGCATGGAGGGCAAGGAGTATGTGATGCAGGACGGGGACGTGGTGGAGTTCCGCTTCAACGTCTGACCCCCCGGGGGCCCTCCCCAGCCCGCACCGACGACGGCCCCGCCCCCCAAGGGGCGGGGCCGTCCTCGCGCGCTACCGGACCAGCACCCCGGCCGGCACCACCGCGTACCCGGTCGGCCGGGTCGTGAACGTCCCCCGGCCCTGCGTACGGCCGCGCAGGCGCGACGCGTAGCCGAACAGCTCGGCCAGCGGCACCGTTGCCGTGAGGACCGCCGTGCCGGCCCGCGTGGTCGAGGCCGAGACGCGGCCGCGGCGCGCCGCCAGGTCGCCGAGCACGGCCCCGACGGCGTCGTCCGGCACCGTGGCCGTCAGCTCGACGACCGGTTCGAGCAGGGCCATCTCGGCGGCCCGCAGCGCCTCACGGAGCGCGAAGCGGCCCGCCGTGCGGAACGCCATCTCCGAGGAGTCCTTGGAGTGGGTCGCCCCGTCGGTCAGCGTCACCCGCAGCCCCGTCACCGGATGGCCGCCGAGCGGGCCCTCCGCGAGAGCGTCCCGGCAACCGGCCTCCACCGCACGGACGTACTCCTGCGGCACCCGGCCGCCGACGACCGTGGAGTCGAACACAAAGGCGTGCGCCTCCAGTGGCTCGACATCGAGCACCACATGCGCGAACTGCCCCGCGCCTCCCTCCTGTTTGACATGCCGGTACGTCAGTCCTGGCACCCCGCGCACGACCGTCTCCCGGTAGGACACCTGCGGGCGGCCGACCTCGACGTCGAAGCCGTGCGTACGGCGGATCTTCTCCACCGCGACCTCCAGATGCAGTTCACCCATGCCGGAGAGCACCGTCTGGCCGGTCTCGGGGTCGACCCGCACGGCCAGCGAGGGGTCCTCCTCGACCAGGCGGGCAAGCGCCGACGACAGCCGTCCGGTGTCGACGTTCCTGCGGGCCTCGACCGCCACGGAGACCACCGCTGCCGCCACCGCGGGCGGTTCGAGGACCAGCGGGGCGCCGGGCGCGCACAGCGTGCTGCCGGCGCGTGCGGACTTCGGGCCGATCACGGCCACGATGTCGCCGGCGACCGCCCGGTCCAACTCCGCGTGGCGGTCGGCCTGTACGCGCAGGATGCGGCCGATGCGCTCGCCGCGGCCCGTGCCCGCGTTCATCACCGTGTCTCCCTTCGTGATCGTTCCCGAGTACACGCGCAGATACGTCATCCGTCCCGTCGCCGTCGCGTTCACCTTGAAGACGAGGCCGGCGAACGGCGCCGTCGGGTCGGCGGCGCGCTCCTGCACGGCGTCGTCCCAGCTCCCGCGCATCGCCGGTACGTCCTGCGGCGACGGCAGGTAGGACACCACGGCCTCCAGCAGCGGCTCGATGCCGCGGTTGCGGTAGGCCGAGCCGCACAGGACCACCACGCCCTCACCGCTGAGGGTGAGATCGCGCAGCGCGGCGGTCAGTGTCCCTGTCGAGAGCGCCGACGTCGTGCAGTACTCCTCCATCGCCGCCGGGTGGAGCTCGGCCACCGTCTCCTCCAGCAAGTGCCGCCGCCGGTCCGCCTGTTCGCGCAGAGCCGCGGGGATCGGGACCACTTCGTACGCGTCATGGGTGTCGTACGTATCGCCGCGGCCCGCGTGCCAGACCTGGGCGCGCATCCGCAGCAGGTCCACGACGCCCGTGAACTCGTCCTCCTGCCCGATCGGCAGCTGCACCACCAGCGGGACCGTGTGCAGCCGCTCCCGTATCGAGGCGACCGCCGTGTCGAGATCGGCGCCCGCGCGGTCCAGTTTGTTGACGAACGCGATCCGCGGCACGCCGTACCGATCGGCCTGCCGCCACACCGACTCGCTCTGCGGTTCGACGCCCGCGACGGCGTCGAACACCGCGACCGCCCCGTCGAGCACCCGCAGCGAACGCTCCACCTCGTCGGCGAAGTCGACATGGCCCGGCGTGTCGATCAGGTTGATCCGGTGGCCGTCCCAGGCACAGCTGACGGCCGCCGCGAAGATGGTGATCCCGCGGTCGCGTTCCTGCGCGTCGAAGTCGGTGACGGTCGTGCCGTCGTGGACCTCGCCTCGCTTGTGGGTGGCGCCGGTGAGGAACAGGATCCGTTCGGTGACGGTGGTCTTGCCGGCGTCGACGTGGGCGAGGATGCCGAGATTGCGGACGTTCGCCGATGAACGGGTGGACGGGGCAGGCAAGTTGGTGCGCATGGCCCAAGGCCTTTCGGTGTGCTCAGGAGCAGGGCAGCGCGATTTCCGGACGGGACTCCAAAGGGACTCCGGCGGAAGAGCGGAAGAGCCGAAGTGCGGAGTCAGCTTTTCGCGTCGCGGAGATTCGGTGACGGCCGCGCAGCCGTCACCGGGCGCACCAAGACACCGGGATCACGTCGTACCGCGACCGGGGAGCGCGGGCAGCAGTGCGGTCACACATGGCCCGGCCCCCTCACATGAATCGCTCGACGAAAGGCGCACCGCCTTGCCGTCGCGGCGCGCGCACCGAGCCTAAGCGAGCGGGCGGGCCGCGGGCACGGGAATTATTCGGCCGTCCGCGTGCCCCATTGAGTCCCACGCGCCTCCCATACGTACGTGGATGCATCAGCGGTCACACCGGGGCCGCCAGTCCCTCGTGCCCCCGGTGTGCCCAACACTCATGGGAGGTCAGCGACTTGAGCCATCGACGAGTCAACAAGAGGACCGGTGCGCTGATAGGGGCGGGTGCCGTCGCGATCGCCGCCGCGGCGACGCTGCTCCCGCACGCCAACGCGAGCGGCGCCAAGGACAAGCAGGACCAGGAGGCACGCGCGTACACCCAACGCTCGGCGGCCCGGGTCGGAACGTCGCTCGCGGCGGACCTCGGGGGCGGCGGCGCGGGCTGGTTCTACGACGGCGAGAAGCGCCAACTGGTCATGAACGTCACCGACGAGAGCTCCGCCGAGCGCGTGCGGGCCGAGGGCGCGGTGGCCAGGGTGGTGGAGAACAGCACCGCCGAGCTGAAGGCCGCGACCGGGACGCTGAGCGACAAGGCCGCGGTGCCCGGCACCTCGTGGGCGATCGACCCGAAGACCAACAAGGTGTCGGTGATCGCGGACCGGACGGTCACGCGTGGCGGCCTGGCCCAGCTGAACGCGGCCGCCGAGAGCATGGACGGAATGGTGACAGTCAAGCGGTCGGCGGGGGAGTTCAAGCCGTTCGCGGAGGGCGGGGACGCGATCTTCGGCGGCGGCTCACGCTGCTCGCTCGGCTTCAACGTCACCCTGCAAGGGGAGCCCGCCTTCCTCACCGCGGGCCACTGCGGCAACGCATCGCAGACCTGGACCGGTGATCAGGCAGGCGCCGAACCGCTCGGCACGGTCGTCGAATCGGTCTTCCCGGAGAGCGACTTCGCCCTGGTGAAGTACGACGACCCGGCCACCGAGGCGCCCAGCTCGGTCGACCTGCAGAATGGCTCGCAGCAGGAGATCACACAGGCCGCAGAGGCGAGCGTCGGCATGCAGGTGACCCGCAGCGGAAGCACCACGGGGACCTCCGAGGGCACGGTGACCGGCCTGGACGCCACGGTGAACTACGGCAACGGCGACATCGTCAACGGCCTGATCCAGACGGATGTGTGCGCCGAGCCGGGCGACAGCGGCGGCGCCATGTTCTCCGGCGACGCGGCCGTGGGCCTGACATCCGGCGGCAGCGGCGACTGCACGTCGGGAGGCGAGACCTTCTTCCAACCGGTGACCGACGCGCTGAGCGCCACGGGGGCCGAGCTCTGACAGGCCCGGCTCCGCACGCCGGCTACTGCACCGCGGGGACGCCGCCCTTGACCGGCTCGGCCAGCTCGCTCAACTGGCCGAGCTGACCGGCGACGGTCGGGACCTTGCCCCGGCGCTCCTCGGGAATCCCGGACTTGGCGAGCCCGTCGATCGTGTCGATGGGGGAGACGGGGGAGACGGGGGAGACGGGGGAGACGGGGGCGATGGGGGCGGTGGCGGCGTTCGCCGCGGGGGCGGCCAGGGCCGAGGCCCCGGCGGCGAGAGCGACGGCGGCAACGATGCGTCGTGTTGAAATCATGTTCTGCGCAACGGCTCTCCCCTGTGGTGGACACGGCCTTACGGCCGATTTCGCCAATGATGTACCTATCAGTGCCGTTACCTGCTGTCGGTGGCGCCGTTCAAAGGGAAGTACGGGCGCGTCCATGCGCCCGTACTCGTCAATTCAAAGGAGAACGTGATGTCTCGCATCGCGAAGGCAGCCGGCGTCGCTCTCGGCACGGGCGCCATGGTGCTCGGTGGGGCCGGTCTGGCCGCGGCGGACGCGGGGGCCAAGGGCATGGCCGTTGACTCTTCCGGCGTCCTGTCGGGGAACCTCGTCCAGGTCCCGGCCCACGTCCCGGCCAACGTCTGCGGCAACACCGTGAACGTCATCGGGGTGCTGAACCCGGCGTTCGGGAACACCTGCGTAAACAGCGACGGTGGCAACGGCAAGACCAAGAGCAAGAGCAAGGGCTACGGCCGCTGACCCTCGGCGCGAAGCCCCCGGCGGTGACCACCGCCGGGGGTTTTCTGTGATGACCGCTGCTGGACTTCTCTTACGTGAGGCCGGCCACGGCTGCCGGCGCCGTCTGCAACACCGGTGCGTGCAGGGCGGCATGGGGAAGCGCCGTCCCGGGGATGGGGCGTTCGCGCCGGGGGCGGGTCAGGGGGGCGCCGATCGAGGCCCCCGGTGTCGCGGTGTTCAGGTCTGATTCCGGCGCGGTGACGTCGAGTTGATCGGGACCGGTACTGCCGAGGGCGTCGGACAGGGGCGCCGCCACCCGGGTTGCGGGCAGTACGGTGCCGAACGGGACCTGCGGCAGGCTCGGGTCGGGGAACAGCCGGTCCTTCCCGATGTGCGGGCGGTCGGGCACGCCCGGCCTGGGGATCGGAACGCCGGTGCTGATCTCCGGGGCCTCGGTGTCCAGGGCCCATCCCAGGGCGCTGAGCGGGATGGCCACGGGGGCGTGCTCCGCGGCCTCGGCCGGAGCCGCCGACGCGGTCGCGGCGGCCACGCAGGTGATGAGACCCGCAAGAGTTCCTCGAGTAGTCGTCTTCATGACCGGGAAACGACCCCGCGGGCGGTATCAGCGCAGAATTCCCCCGGTCGCAGCAATTCCCCGATATTCAGCTGGTCCAGAAGTCCCACCAGCGGGTCAGGATCAGCATCCCGATCACGCCGACGTGCAGTACCGGAAGCACCCAGGTGAATGCGCCGAGGAACGTACGCAGCCCGGAGGGCGCGGGCAGCAGGCCGTTACGGATGTTGAACGACGTCACGTACCAGAACATGACGATCGTGGCGACCCAGGCCAGAGAGCACCACAGGCACAGCGAGTTGATCGTGTAGAGCGACTCGTACTGCAGCCAGGTGCAGAACCCCACCCCGAAGAGCGTGCCCGTGTTGAGGGACAGCCAGTACCAGCGCGGGAAGCGGGCCCGGCCCAGCAGGCCCACGCCGATACACATCACGACCGCGTACGCAGCGATGCCCAGCATCGGATTGGGGAACCCGAAGGCGGACGCCTGCTCGCTCTTCATGATGTTGCCGCACGAGACGACGGGATTGAGGCTGCAGCCCGGCGTGAAGTTCGGGTCCTCGAGCAGCTTGAACTTGTCCAGCGTGATGACCCACGCGGCAAGGAGGCCCGCTGCCCCCGTGATGACCAGAAGCAGCGCGAAGGCACGGCTGCCGGCGACACCGGGTGGTGCGTCCGTCTGGTGTGCGGGTGCTTCGGACGTACGGACTTCGGGCCTGCGGTCCTCCGGCGTACGTGCTCCGGGCAGAGGCGCCTCGGTGTGCATGGGCTGCGGTCCTCACTGAATTCGGGGGGGGGGGGGCGGCGGGCACGGCGCACTGGGTGTTGAGGTGCGGCACGTTCCGAGGGACGGCATGCCCCGAGGGCCGGTTCCGCGGAATCATCCGCGGAACCGGCCCTCGCCTTCGCGCGCCGTACGGCCGCGGCGGCGCTCCTCGGGGGAGCGCGTCAGCTGTTGGTGGCCTGGTTGCCGAACGCCGGGTTCAGGGCGCCGATCAGGTTGGCGGTGTTGCCCGAGACGTTCACCGGAACGTGGACCGGGAGCCGGCAGTGTTCATATTCAAACCTGCCCTTCGGGTCTTCGTTGCCTTATGGACTTGGCTGCGGGGGATTCCGCAGGGGCACGCCCAGGTATTTGGTTCCCTCATTCGGTGCAACAAGCCGAGAGGAAGGGGTGGAGCAGAGATCCGATTCAGCTCTACTTCGCGAGGGGAAGTCCGCCGAGAAGCTGCGACGGCGCGCCGTTGCCGCTCGCGCGCACCTTTTCCGTGGCACCCTTCACGGTGTTGACGACCGAGCTGGGGTTTTCGGAGTCGAGGGAGTTGGTGGCTACCGGGGACGCGTCGAGGGTCGACTGGGTGCCGATCGTGTTCAGTGCACCGTTCAGGCTGGTGGGCGTGAGGTCGGCGGCGAAGGCGGGTGCGGCGGCACCAGCGATGACCATGGATCCGGCAACGACAGCGGCAGCCTTCAGGGGCTTCATCGTGTTCCTTTCTTGGGCGACGGGTGGTCGCCAGAGGGGATTTTCACCGTTCACTTCGCCGTGGCTAACGAGCGCTCTGTACAGCGGAAACTCTGTGCGGCGGGAAATTCCAGGAACCCACCCGAACGAAGGCGGTGTCTCATGCTCGTATGAGATGGGCGGCGGGAAGGGCATAGGGCGCGGACATGAAAAGGCCGCCGCGCCGGCCCGGAAAGGCCGACGCGGCGGGGGCCCCGCGTCATCCGGGACGCCCACCGACACCTGCACCGCTACGACCGCGTCCGGCGCAAGGAC
>NZ_JBFACK010000017.1:0-229711 GCF_040640795.1 Streptomyces sp. NPDC021622 | reverse complement strand
AGCGCAGCGGAATCGGCGCAGCCGACGCGACGAAGGAGCGCCCTTGACTCCCGGCCCGGAACCGCCAACCTCAGGACAACCGGGCGGCCCCGGTACGAACACCACCGCCGGATCACCGAAGCCCCTCCGCCAGTACCTCCGCCAGATGCCGCCCCCGAACCCCCTCCCCCAACTGCTCCAGCTGCGTACGGCAAGAGAAGCCGTCCGCCAGGATCTCCGACGAGGGCGGGGCCGAGCGCACTGCCGGGAGTAGTTGCTCCTCCGCGCAGGCGCGCGAAACCTCGTAATGGCCCGCCTCGAAGCCGAAGTTGCCCGCCAGGCCGCAGCAGCCTCCGCTCAGCTCGCCTTCCAGGCCTGCCTTCTGGCGGAGCCTGCGTTCCGGGCCGTCGCCCAGGACCGCGTGCTGGTGGCAGTGGGTCTGGCCGACCACCGGGCGGTCGATGCGCGGCGGGTGCCAGTCGGGGGCGCGCTCCTCCAGGACCTCGGCGAACGTGCGGACCGCGGACGCGAGGCGCCGCGCCCGCTCGTCGTCGCCGCCGAGGAGTTCGACCAAGTCCGACTTCAGGGCCGCGGCACAGCTCGGTTCGAGGACGACCACCGGTGCGCCGCCCTCCAGGAGCGGTTCCATGTGGTCCAGGGTTCGGCTCAGGACCTTACGTGCGCGGTCCAGTTGGCCCGTCGATACGTACGTCAGGCCGCAGCACACCCCGCTTCCCGGCACGAAGACCGTCAGCCCCGCATCCTCAAGGACCCGCACCGCCGCCCGTCCCACCTCCGGCGAGAGGTGGTCCGTGAACGTGTCCGGCCACAGGATGACCAAGCGGTCGGAGGGCGGCGTGATCTGCGTTCCCTTGCGGCTTGGCTGCCTGAGCCACCAGCCGCGGAACGTCTCCGGGGCGAGCCGTGGGATCTCTCGTTCCGGGGCGATACCGGCGAGACGTTTGGCCAAGCCCGCCAACACGCCCACGCGGGACAGGGCGTTGGCCAGGCGGGTCGTGCGCGTGCGGGACGCGAGGCGCAGCCACAGCGGCAGCCAGCCCATCGCGTAGTGCGACGCGGGGCGGCGCCTGCCCTCGTAGTGGTGGTGCAGGAACTCCGCCTTGTACGTGGCCATGTCCACGCCCACGGGGCAGTCCGAGCGGCAGCCCTTGCAGGAGAGGCAGAGGTCCAGGGCTTCGCGGACTTCCGTCGAGTGCCAGCCGTCCTTTACCACCTCTCCCGCCAGCATCTCGTGCAGCAGCCGTGCCCTGCCCCGCGTCGAGTGCTCCTCCTCGCCCGTCACGCGGAAGGAGGGACACATCACCCCGCTGCCCGCCGAACCCGTCGACTCCGTACGGCACTTGGCGACCCCGACGCACCGCCGCACCGCCGCCGAGAAGTCGCCGCCGTCGTGCGGATAGCCGAAGGCGACGTCCACCGGCTTCCTCGGCAGCGGGGTGAAGCGGAGGTTCACGTCCAGCGGGGCGGGGCGCACCAGCATCCCTGGGTTCAGGAGGTCCGCAGGGTCCCATGCTCCCTTCACCCGCTCGAAGAGGCGTACCAGGTCGTTGCCGTACATCTTGGGGAGCAGTTCCGCCCGCGCCTGGCCGTCGCCGTGTTCGCCGGAGAGTGATCCGCCGTGCGCGACGACCACCTCCGCGAGGTCCTCCGAGAAGCGCCGGAAGCCTCGTACTCCCTCCTCGCTCATCAGGTCGAAGTCGATGCGTACGTGGATGCAGCCGTCCCCGAAGTGGCCGTACGGAGTGCCGCGCAGGCCGTGGTCCGCGAGGAGCGCCCTGAAGTCCCTTAGATACGCGCCCAGTCGGGCCGGCGGGACCGCGCAGTCCTCCCAGCCCGGCCATGCCTCGCTGCCGTCCGGCATCCGCGTCGCCGTCCCGCTGGCGTCCTCGCGGACCCGCCACAGCGCTCGCTGTCCCGCCGGGTCGGTCACCACCAGCGAGTCCACGGCACCGTCGCCGGAAGCCGCCTTCGCGATCGCCTCCGCACGCGCGCGTGCCTCGGCCTCGCTGCCGCCGCCCGTCTCCACGAACAGCCAGGCGCCGCCCCTGGGCAGCCCTTCCGCGCCGCGTACCAGGTCGGCGGCCATGCCCTCCACCGTCAGCGGGCCGTGCGGCAGCAGTGCGGCCGCCGCTTCCGCCGCCGCGCTCTCGTCCGCGTATCCGAGAACGGCGAGGGCCCGCGCGCGTGGCGCCTCGACGAGGCGCACCGTCGCTTCCGTCAGGACGGCGAGCGTGCCCTCCGAGCCGCAGTAGGCGCGGGCCAGGTCGACGCCGTGCTCGGGGAGCAGGGCGTCCAGGGCGTAGCCGGAGATGCGGCGGGGCAGCTCCGGGAAGCCGGTCCGCAGGAGCTTCAACTCGGCGTCCACCAAGGGGCGCAGGCCCTCGGGGGCGCCTTCCCAGCCCTGGGCGAGGCTGAGCCTTTCGCCTCCCGAGGTGATGACCTTCAGGCGGTGGACGTTGTCGGCGGTGGTGCCCCAGGCCACCGAGTGGGAGCCGCAGGAGTTGTTGCCGATCATTCCGCCGAGGGTGCAGCGATTGTGGGTGGAGGGGTCGGGGCCGAAGGTGAGGCCGTGGCGGCCGGCCGCGTTGCGGAGGTTGTCCAGGATCACCCCTGGCTGGACGGTCGCCGTTCGCGTGTCCGCGTCCAGGGCGGTGATCTGGTTCATGTGGCGGGTGAAGTCGAGTACGAGGCCCACCCCGGTGGCCTGGCCTGCGATGGAGGTGCCTGCGCCGCGGGCGACCACTGGGACGCGGTGCTCCCGGCACACCGTCAGTGCCGCCGCCACGTCGTCCGCGTCGCGCGGGGCGAGGACGCCTTGCGGGACGCGTCTGTAGTTGGAGGCGTCCATGGTGTGCAGGGCGCGGGCGGTCGTGGAGAAGTCCACGTCTCCGCTGACGGCTTTTCGTAGGGCGCGCTCCAGGTCTCCGTGGTCGTTCATGGGTCTTCTCTTCCCCAATCCCGCCCCTACCCGAATCACCCGGCTCCGCCGAGTTCGTCCTCAAACTCCCCCAAGCTCTTAAAGAGCAGGGGGGACCCCCTCGACGGGCTGAAAGATCTGCAGGGTGATCGGGTGGGTGGGCGGGAAAGATCCGCCGCGGAGCGGCGGCCTTGAGCAGGGTCCGGGGCGGAGCCCCGCGGCGTCCGCCCCGCGTGGCGACGCGATCTCACCCGGCGGACACGCGGAAAGCCCCGTGCCCTGAGCCGCTAGGCTCACCCCGTGGCTGAGATCCAGATTCCCGCTGACATCAAGCCCGCCGACGGACGTTTCGGCGCGGGCCCCTCCAAGGTGCGCACGGAGGCGCTGGACGCCCTCGCCGCCACCGGTACCTCCCTGCTCGGCACCTCCCACCGCCAGGCCCCGGTCAAGAACCTGGTCGGCCGCGTGCGCGAGGGTGTGCGCGACCTCTTCTCCCTCCCCGAGGGATACGAGGTGATCCTGGGCAACGGCGGCTCCACCGCCTTCTGGGACGTCGCGACGCACGGCCTGATCGAGAACAAGTCGCAGCACCTCAGCTTCGGCGAGTTCTCCTCCAAGTTCGCCAAGGCCTCGAAGCTCGCCCCCTGGCTGGCCGAGCCCTCCGTCATCAGCAGCGACCCGGGCACGCACCCGGAGCCGCAGGCCGAGGCGGGCGTCGACGTCTACGCGTTCACGCACAACGAGACCTCGACCGGCGTCGCGGCCCCCATCAAGCGGGTGGCCGGCGCGGACGCGGGTTCCCTCGTCCTGGTGGACGCCACCTCCGGCGCCGGCGGCCTCCCCGTCGACATCGCCGAGACGGACGTCTACTACTTCGCCCCGCAGAAGTCCTTCGCCTCGGACGGCGGCCTCTGGATCGGTGTCTTCTCCCCGGCCGCCGTCGAGCGCGCCGAGCGGATCCACGCGTCCGGCCGCCACGTCCCGGAGTTCTTCAGCCTCCCGACGGCGATCGACAACTCCCGCAAGAACCAGACGTACAACACCCCGGCGCTCGCCACGCTCTTCCTGCTCGGCGAGCAGCTGGAGTGGATGAACAGCCAGGGCGGCCTGGAGTTCACCACCGGCCGCACGGCCGCCTCCTCGCGCACGCTGTACGGCTGGGCCGAGGAATCCAAGTACGCGACGCCGTTCGTCACGGACCCGGCCAAGCGCTCGCAGGTCATCGGCACGATCGACTTCGCGGACGAGATCGACGCCGCCGCGGTGGCGAAGGCTCTGCGGGCCAACGGGGTCGTTGACACCGAGCCGTACCGCAAGCTGGGGCGCAATCAGCTGCGCGTTGCCATGTTCCCGGCGATCGACCCGGCGGACATCGAGGCGCTGACCAAGTGCATTGATTACGTGATCGAGAAGCTGTAGCGCTTAGCTGCACGGGCCCGGCTTTTGCCTGCGGGTTCGTTGTGGCTGGTCGCGCAGTTCCCCGCGCCCCTATGGGGCGCGGCTGGGGCGCCCGGTAGGGAATACCTGCTGGGCGCCCCATTCGCGTACAAGCACAAATTCCTCAGCGGCTCAATTGCTTGAACTTCCGTACCGCCAGCGGCAGGAACACCAGCGACACCACCAGCGGCCACACCACCGCCATCAGGATCGCGTGCTGCTCCACCCAGCTCGCGCCGCCCGCGCCCGGGTTGCCGAACAGTTCGCGTGCCGCCGTGCCCGTGGAGGACACCGGGTTCCACGCGGCGATCGGCGCCAGCCAGTCCGGCATCAGGGACGGCGCCACGAAGACGCTGGAGATCATGGTGAGCGGGAAGGCGACCGCGTAGAGGCCGCCCGCCGCCTCCGGGGTCGGGACGACGAGGCCCAGGTAGACGCCCACCCAGATCAGGCTGAAGCGCAGCAGCAGAAGAAGGCCGAAGGCCGCCAGGGTCTGCGGCAGGCCCGCGCTCGACCGCCAGCCGATGGCCAGCGCCGTCAGGGCGAGGATCGTCAGCTCGGCGCAGGCCACGATGAGGTCCGCGAGGCCGCGCCCGGACGCCACCGCCGACGGCGCCATCGGCATCGAGCGGAAGCGGTCGATGACACCCTTGGTGGAGTCGGTGACGACGCCCATCGCGGTGCTCATGAAGCCGAAGGCCATGGTCATCACGAACATGCCGGGCATCAGGAACTGCTTGTAGTCGCCGTCCTCGCCGCCGCCGGGCACCTTCATCGCCTCGCCGAAGACAAAGCCGTACAGGAGTACGGAGATGATCGGGAAGCCCAACTGCCAGGCGATGTTGACCGGTTGACGCCGGTAGTGGGTGAGATAGCGGCGGGTGATGTTCCAGGAGTCGGCGAGCGCCCAGTAGAGGCGCCCGCGCGAGGTGTCCGCGGTCAGTGCGACGCTCATGCCGCCACTCCGTCCTTCTCGTCGGCATCGGTCAGCGGATCCGGTTCCAAAGGCGACTCCGCCCGGTGTCCCGTCAGCCGCAGGAACACGTCGTCCAGGCTCGGCCTGCGCAGGCCGATGTCCTCGATCGCGATCCCCTGGTCCTGGAGCGTCCGCGCCACCTCGGTCAGTGCGCCGACCCGGTCCGTGACGTCCGCCTGGACGCGGCGTTCCAGGGCGTTCGTCTGCGGTACGCCGTCGGCCACGCGGGACACGGCCGTCCATGCCGCCGACAGGTCGGCGGCATCGCGCACCACGACCTCCAGGCAGCTGCCGCCCACCGTGGACTTCAGGCCGTCCGGGGTGTCGTCGGCGATGGCGCGGCCCTGGTCGATGACGGTGATCCGGGACGCCAGTTTGTCGGCCTCCTCCAGATACTGGGTGGTCAGCAGGACCGTCGTGCCGTCCGCGACCAACTTCCGTACGGTGTCCCAGACTTCGAGGCGGCTGCGCGGGTCGAGTCCGGTGGTCGGCTCGTCCAGGAAGAGGACGGCCGGCGCGAGGATCATCGAGGCGGCGAGGTCGAGCCTGCGGCGCATGCCGCCGCTGTAGTCGCCCGCGCTCTTGTCGGCCGCCTCCACCAGGTCGAACTGCTCCAGGAGTTCCTGGGCGCGGCGCGCCGCCCGCCCGCCGCCCAGGTGGAAGAGGCGGCCGAACATCTCCAGGTTCTGCCGGCCGCTGAGCACCTGGTCGACCGCCGCGTACTGCCCGGTGAGGCCGATACGGGCGCGTACGGCATCGGGGCTGCGGACGACATCGGCGCCCGCGACCTCCGCGCGCCCGCCGTCGAGCCGTACCAGTGTCGAGAGGATGCGGACGGCGGTGGTCTTGCCCGCGCCGTTCGGTCCGAGCAGTCCGTGCACCGTGCCGCGCGCGACCGTGAGGTCGAAGGCGTCCAGGGCCTTCTTCTCTCCGTAGCGCTTCTCCAGGCCCTCGGCCCGTACCGCGTAGTCGTTCCGGTCGTTCCCGTTCCCGTCCATCGCTGCCCCTCCAGCCAGTTCCACCACAAGCCCTACGCCCAATGAGTACGGCGTACCCAATTGAGAGTACACCGTACCCAGTTTTGCGGGTACACCGTACCCAATTACTTCCCGGACCATTAGGCTGAGCGCCATGACGAGCACGAACGGCGGCGACGTCCAGCGCACCGGCAGCGACATCACCCGCAGCCTCGACATGCTGTGGGGCAGCGGCGAGCGCCCGGCGCGGGGCCCCAAGCCGGGGCTCACCCTGGAGCGGATCGTCACCGAGGCGGTGCGCCTCGCGGACGCCGAGGGCCTCACCGCGGTCTCGATGCGCCGCCTGTCCACGGAGCTCGGCACCGGCACGATGTCGCTGTACCGCTACGTCCCCGGCAAGGCCGATCTGCTCGACCTGATGCTGGACCGCGTGTACGCGCCCCCCGAGGACCCCGAGGGCGCGGCGCCCTGGACCGGCGGCTGGCGCGAGGGCGTCGAGGCGTACGCCCGCGAGACCCTCGTCCTCTACCGCCGCCACCCCTGGCTGCTCCAGGTCAACCAGGCCCGCCCGGTACTCGGCCCCGGAGCCGTCGGCGGCCTCGACCGCACGCTGTCCCGGATCAAGCCGATGGGCCTGACCGACCCCGAGCTGATCGGGGTGATCGTCATGACCGAGGGGTACGTCACCGGGGTCGCCCGCACCCAGGTGCACGAGATCGAGGCGGTGCGCAAGACCGGCCTGTCCGACCGGGAGTTCTGGGAGGCGCAGGCCCCGGCCCTCGACAGGATCATGCGCAGCGGCCGCTACCCGACGCTCGCCGGCCTCTCCGAGGACGCGTTCGGCGCGGACTTCGATCACTTCGAGTTCGGCCTGCAGCGGCTGCTCGACGGCCTGGACGTCCTGGTCGCCCGGCGCGAGGGTGAGCAGGACGTCCAGAGAGCGTGACATATACGGCGATCAGTGCCTCTATGGATGGATGACGCCGAAACCCATGAGCCCAGCGAGCCCCGCCCTCGCCCCGTTCGTGAAGCAGTACACCGTCCTGCTCACGAGCCACAAGAAGGACGGCACGGGCGTGGGCGCCCCCGTCAGCATCGTCGTCGAGGGCGACCACGCGTACGTCCGCACCTACGCCAAGGCGTGGAAGGCCAAGCGGATGCGCCGCAACCCCGAGGTCGAGATCGCCCCGTCCACACTGCGCGGCGCACCGACAGGACCCGAGATCAAGGCACGGGTACGGCTGCTCGACCAGGGCGGCGAGGAGAACAAACACGCGGCAAAGCTGCTCAGGCGCAAGTACCCGGTGCTGCACGGCCTGGTGGTCCCGCTCACACACAAGATCACGCGGGACAAGACACTGCATTACGAGGTACGGGTACTGGGCGAATAGCGGCCCCGAAGCCCCGCGGGGTGCGCTTCCGTGCCCCAAAGGGGCGCGGGGAACTGCGCGACCAGCCACATACGGCCCGCAGATTCCATCCTCAGCGCCGCCGCAACACCCGCTTCAGGCCGAGGAAAGCCGCCACCACAACCGCCAAGGCCAACGCCCCCACCTTGAAGTCCCCGTCGAGCCCGGAGCCCCCGCCGCCCCCGGCATCCGGGCCCGAACTCCCGCCGCCTGAACCGGCGGTGCCACCCGCGCCCTCCACCTCGACCGGCTCGACCTCGCCCTGCTCACCCTCCGTGCCGTACATGAGGTTCGTCCCGTCCAGGGTGTACGACACCGACTCCCCCTGGCCCTGGAGGGGAACGCTCAGCCGCCCCTCGCGCGCCGGCAGCTTCCCCTCGCCCTTCCAGGCGTACGAGACACCGCCCAGGTAGCCCCGCAGGGCAAGCTGCTTGCCGTCGGGGGAGAACGCGCCGTCGGTCGTCCAGAGGCCGGTCTTCCCGAGGCGCTTGAAGACATTGACCCCGGAGGCGGACATCTGCGCAGGCCCCTCGTACAGCGCCCCGCCCTCCTCCTTCTTGTCCGCGATGTAGATCCGCCCGGTCTTGGGGTGGACCATCAACGCCTCCGCGTCGCGCGCCCCGTCCTCGTACTTCACCGTGTACTGCGTGGCGCGCACGGTCTGGTCGCGGAGCTGCTTCGGCTCGGGCAGCTTGTAGATCCACACGTGGGACCAGGTGCCGCCGAGGTTGTCGCCGATGTCGCCTACGTAGAGGTTGCCGTCGCTGCCGACGGAGACCGCCTCGACGTCGCGCGGCTTCCCGACGCCGGTCATGGTGATCGTCGCGACCGTCTCGCCGGTCTTGCCGTCCACGGCGTAGAGCAGCGCCCCGCCCTTGTCCTGGTCGTTGTGCGTCCAGTAGACGCCCGGGTGGGCGCGGGACGCGGCAAGGCCGCTGGACTCGATGATGCGGGGGTCCTTCATGGTGAACCCGTCGTGGCTGTCGTCGGCGGCGGCCGGAGCGGCGGCACCGAACAGGACCAGGCAGCCGGCGGCGGCCGCGGCCATGGCACCCATCGAAGTACGCAGTGAACGCATGGCCCAAGACTGCCACCCCGGCGCGGGGCGGCGGGCGTCCGGCGGGTGTTGAGCCTCACATCGCAGGCCGGGGCGTTGATCCGGGATGATGAGCGGATGCTCAGGTTCATGTTCGTCGGCGACTCGATGACGATCGGAAGCGCCGGGGAACACACCTGGCGCCACCGGATGTGGCAACACCTGCGGTCCTCGCTCGGCGAGCCCGGCGAACTCGGCGAGCCCGGCGAACTCGGCGAGCCCGGCGGCGAGGGCTTCGCCGTCGTGGGCCCGCGTCTGACGCTGCACGACAAGACCACCGGCGAACCGACGTCGCACGCCTACGCCGACGGCACGGACCCCGCCTTCCCCCGCAACCACCTCGCGGGCTGGGGCGAGGGCTGGCTGCACATGGCGCCGCAGATCGCCGACGCGGTGACGCGCGACCGCCCCGACGTGCTGCTGATCTCCCTCGGCCTGATCGACCTCGGCTTCTACACGAACGCCGAGCAGACCGCGGAGAACATGCGCCGCTTCGTCGCTCAGGCCCGTACGGCGAACCCGCACATCCGGATGGTCATGCTCCCCGTCATACCGAACGTCCGGGCCCGCACGGACGCCCCGTTCGCGGCGGAGGTCGCCCGCTTCAACACGCTGCTCGCGAAGGCGGTCGCCGACCTCGACACGGGTACGTCCCCGCTGCTCCTGGCCTCGTCCCCGCCGTCGTACGACATCGACGTCGACACCTACGACGGGACGCACCCCAACGCCTCCGGCGAGCACCGCCTCGCGGGGGCGTTCGCCGACGCCATGCACCAGGCGTGGGGCGTGGGCGCGCCGTACGGAACGACGCGCCCAGAACTGCTCAACTCACTTACTACCGGCTGAAGTTGGCCTTGAGGGCCTTGAGCCCGGCGATGTCCCACTTCGTGTACTGACCGGCGTACTTCTTGACGCGGTCCTCGCTGCCGCCCTTCGCCCTGCCGTGGCCGCCGTTGGGCGAGCACATGACCGGGGTGTCCTTGCTGCTGTTGCTGACGCACTCGAAGGGGTCGACGGTCCTGTTGGCGTCCGGGCCGTCGGCGTTCGCGTGGTCGAGCCCGATCGCGTGCCCGATCTCATGGCTCATCATGTTCGAGACGCGCGCCGGGCCTATCGCGTAGTCCCCCGGCTTCCAGTACTCGCTGTCGACCCATATCCACCCGCCCCACGCGCTCTTGTTGCCGCTCGCCGAGCAGGGGTGCGCCTGGGAGTAGCCCGGCTTGTTGCCGGGCATGAAGGGCCGGTACTTCAGGCCGACGGTGATGACGTGACGCTCGGCGGTGTTACAGGCGTTCTGCTCCTTGTGATAGCCGCTCGCCAGCGTGAACTTGGTCCCCGTGACCGCGGTCAGCTGCGCCGCGGTCTTCTTCAGCTGCGCCCGCAGCTGGGACTCGGCGGTCTTGGTCTGCGCGGCGGTGAGCTTGGTCTCGGAGGCCTTGGGCTTCACGAGATGGATGACGTACGGATCCGGGCTGAGCGACTGGATCCCCCGGTCGGACAGGATCCGCCATCCGGTGCCCTTGTACACGTCCCCCGCGGCGTACGCCGGATTGCTGAGCGCGACGAGCCCCGCGGCGGCGGCGAGCACGCCGACGGAGCGGACGATCTTCTTCATGGTCATGCAGGGATCTTCGCGGAGGGTGCCAACAAGTCCCCAACGGGGGTGGGATCTTGGCCGGCTGCTCCTGCTTCGAGCGCGCGGGGTGGCGCGGAAAGTCTCCGCGCCGCCCCGTCCCCCGTCCGCTCCCCCCTGCCCCGCCCCGATCCCCCGCTCGTTCCCCCGTTCGTTCCCCCGTTTTGTGCCGGGCGCCCCCGTAACGCCCGGCAGGAAGAACGCTAGGCAGCCCCGCCAACACACCGCCAACAGCGGCTTCGTACTTTGGTCGGCGGGCGGGACGGCGATCGCATCCCTTCGTCGGCGACCGCGGGACGGAAGGCGGATGTCCGCCCTCCCGCCGCCTTTCTAGCGTCGAAGCATGACGGTCGAGACCAAGAACACGGGCGCCCGCACCGCGAAGACGGGCCTTCGCACCGCGCCCCGCCGTGCGGGCGTGCTGCCCGCCGAGCGGGCCCTCGCACCCGACCTCGCGCGCGGGCTCATGCTGCTGTTCATCGTCCTGTCCAACACCGCGTTCCATCTGACGGCGGCCCGGCACGGCCCTTCCGGCTGGCAGCCGGTGGACGGCGGATGGCTGGACCATGCCGTGCAGTTCGCCATGATCACTGTCCTTGACCTGCGCATCTATCCGCTCTTCGCGTTCCTCTTCGGGTACGGGATGATGCGGCTCTATCTGCGGCAGACGGCGGCAGGCACCTCGGAGCGGGACGCCGTGCGCCTGCTGCGGCGGCGGAGTGTGTGCCTGGTCGTCATCGGGCTGCTGCACTCCACGCTGCTGATGGCCGGGGACATCATCGGCTACTACGGGGTGGTCAGCCTCGTCCTCGGCTGGCTGTTCCTGCGGCGCAGCGACCGTGCGCTGAAGTGGTGGATCTGGATCGCCGCCGCGCAGTTCGTGCTGCTGGCCGCCCAACCCGTCGTATCCGCCCTGCTGGCAGGGGAGTTGGGGTCACTCGGGGACGCCGGTGCCGAACCGGGCGCCGATGCCTACGCCGCCGGCGAGTCCAGCTGGGTGGCAGCCGCGGGGACGCGGCTCGGCAGCGGGCTCTTCGTGACCTTCGCCGCCGCCCCGCTCTCCCTCGTCGGCGGTGCGTACGTCGTCTTCCTGCTCGGCTTCTGGGCCGCGCGCAAGGGTGTGCTGGAGAACCCGGGACGCCATCTGCCGCTGCTGCGGTGGACCGCCGTGACCGGCATCGCGGTGGGCTGGCTGGGGGCGCTGCCCGCCGCCCTTGCGCACGTGGGGGCGCTGGATGTCCCGGACGACGCGCAGAGCGAGGGCGGCGTCCTGACGATGCTGCGGGACGCGACGGGGAACGCGGCCGGGCTCGGGTATGTGGCGGCGGTGGCGTTGTTCGCGCACTGGTGGGCGGGGCGGGAGTCCCGCAGGGGCACTCGGGCCCTGTCGGCCGTGACCGCCGTGGGCAAGCGGTCCCTCTCCTGCTACCTCGCCCACTCGCTCCTCTTCGCCCCCGTCCTCGCGGCCTGGGGGCTCGGCCTGGGCGAGCACCTGTCGAGCGCGACGATGGCCCTCTTCGCCGTCGGGGTGTGGCTGGTCACGGTGGCGGGAGCGTACGCACTGGAGCGGGCGGGGCGCAGGGGTCCCGCGGAGGCGGTGCTGCGCAGGATCATGTACCGGCCCGGGCGCGGCTCGGCCTCCACGACCGGCGCCTGAAGCAACTCGTCGTAGCGGCCTGTGGGTCACCCGTCGGACACGGAGCGGCAGTTGACGTACAAGTCGAAGTGCAAGCGGACTACCGTAGCTGTGCATGGGGGAGAACACGGTCTCCGGTGGCCGTCAGGACGCCGTCGTCCAGGCCGGCACGGTCCACAGCGTGACGATCACGTCGCCGGCGCAGAGCCGGGAGTCGCTCCCGCGCTATCTGCGGGATCCCGACCGCTGGCCGCTCACCGACGAGTGGGAGGCGCTGGCGGCGGGCGCGCACCGGGCGCGGCCCGGCGATGACGGGAGCAAGCTGCCGCCGTACGTCGAGCGGGACGTGGACGCGGTGCTGCGCGAGGCGGTCGCGCGGGGCGGTCTGATCGTGGTCGTCGGCGACTCCACGGCCGGCAAGACCCGGGCTTCGTACGAGGCGGTGCGGGCGGTGCTGCCGGGCTGGCGCGTGGTGGCACCTCCGCCGGGCGGTCATCTGGAGCGGGCGCCCGAGGTGGTGGAGCGGGCGGGGGTGCCGTGCGTCGTGTGGCTGGACGATCTGGAGCGGTATCTGGGCCCGGAGGGTCTTGAGCCCGACGTGCTCGACGATTTCATCAGGCTGGACGTCCCCGTCGTCGCGACGATGCGCCTCAAGCCGTACGAGACGTTCAGCGTCGACCGCGAGGACGACATCGGTTCGCGGGTGCTGCGCCTCGCCGAGGTCGTCGACATGAACCGCCTGTGGAGCGAGGTGGAACTGTCCCGCGCCGGCGACTGCGACGACTCACGCATCGTGGACGCCGTTGCGCACCACGGCACTTATGGGCTCGCGGAGTACCTGGCGGCGGGGCCCGCGCTGCTGCGGGAGTGGCGGCACGCGTGGGCGGCGCAGGGGCATCCGCGCGGGGCGGCACTGGTGTCGGCGGCCGTCGACCTGACGCGCTCGGGTCTGCGCGGGCCCTACCCGCAGGCACTGCTGGTCGAGCTGCACGGGCATTACCTGTATGCGGCGGGCGGGCGGGTGCTGCGGCCCGAGCCGTTGGATGAGGCCTTCGCCTGGGCGTCGCGCGTGCGGCTCGGGGTGACGAGTCTGCTGGTGCCGGTCGGTGAGGAGCAGTGGGCGGCTTTCGACTACCTGGTGGATGCCGCGGATTCGGCGGTTCCCGGCTGGACGTGGGACTGCGCGCTCGCCGGCGCCGCGGACGACAAGGACTCCCTGGCCATCGGGGTGAACGCGTACCGGGCCGGCGAGGACGGCGTCGCCGAGGCGGCTTGGCGGCCGCTCGTCGAGGCCGGCCACACGGGGGCCACGAACAACCTCGCGATCCTCCTCGCGCGCACCGGCCGCCCCGACGAGGCCGAACGTCTCTATCGCCGGGCACGCGACAAGGGCCACCCCAGCGCCGCGCACAACCTGGCCCTCCTCCTGGCGAAGACCGGCCGCACCGACGAAGCCGAACGCCTCTACCGCCATCTCCACGACAAGGGCCACCCCAAAGCCGCGTACAACCTCGCCATCCTCCTCGCGGAGACCGGCCGCACCGACGAGGCCGAGCGGTTCTACCGCCACGCCCACGGCAAAGGACACCCCAGAGCCGCGCACAACCTCGCCAATCTCCTGAACAGGGCCGGCCGCACCGAAGAAGCCGAGCGGTTCTACCGCCACGGCCACCGCGACGGCCAGGCCAATGCCTCGTACAACCTGGCCATCCTCCTGGCGAAGACCGGCCGCACCGACGAGGCCGAGCGCCTCTACCGCCGTCTCCACGACGACGGCCACCCCAAAGCCGCACACAATCTCGCAGCCCTCCTGGCGAAGACGGGCCGCGCCGACGAAGCCGAACGGCTCTACCGCCCCCTCCACGACAACGGCCAGATCAAGGCCACGTACAACCTGGCCATCCTCCTCGAAGAGGCCGGCCGCACCGACGAGGCCGAGCGGTTCTACCGGCACGCCCACAACAACGGCCACTCCAGCGCCACGTACAACCTGGCCATCCTCCTGAACAAGGCCGGCCGCACGGACGAAGCCGAACAGCTCTACCGCCACGCCCACGAGAACGGCCACCCCAAAGCCGCTCACAACCTCGCCATCCTCCTGAAGAGAACCGGCCGCGCCGACGAGGCCGAGGCCCTGCGCAGCCGGCTCCCGGAAGTCGAGGAGTGAGCGCGGCTCACACCGCGCGCGTCAGCCGGTTCGCCAGCGTCGACATCGTGTACGTACCGATGCCGAGGACGACCTCCAGCGCGTTCCGCTCCGTGTAGCCGTGGGAGAGGAACTCCTTCAGCCGGTCGTCGTCGACTCCGCCCGCGGTCGCAAGGACCTCCAGCGTGAACTGCCGTACGGCTTCGAGCCGTTCGTCCTCCAGGGCGCTGCCGTCCCGCAGCGCGGCGATCAGCTCTGTGCCCGCGCCCAGCTTGCGCAGCTTCCCGGTGTGCATGGTGACGCAGATGTGGCAGTCGTTGCGTACGGCGATCGTCATGATGACGACCTCACGGGCCACCGGCTCCAGCGTCGAGCGCTCGAAGCTCGCGCTCAACTCCAGGAAGCCGTTGAGGAGTTCGGGTGACTCGGCGAGGCGCGCCACCGCGCTCGGGGTCTTGCCGAAGGCGGCCGCCGTGCGCTCCATCGCGGCGCGCGACTCGGCCGGTGCGGTCTCCACAGTGTGCTCAGCGAACAAGAGGTACCCCTTACGATGGACAACGTGGTTGACGATAAGAAGGTAAACCAGGTTGACGATTCCCGCAAGGGGGTCGAGGAGCCCGAAAGCGACGGGCGCGGCTACGAGCTGCCCCTGCTCCTCTTCGCCGGGTTCCGCACCCTCATCGACCGGCTGCACGCCGAGCTGGCCCGGCAGGGGCACCCGGACGCCCGCCCGGCCCACGGGTTCGCGATGCAGGCGATCGGGATGCAGGGCGCGAGCGCCAGCGAGGTCGGGCGCCGGCTCGGGGTCTCCAAGCAGGCCGCGGGCAAGACGATCGACCGCCTCATCGCCCTCGGCTACGCGGCACGCACCGACGACCCCGCCGACGCCCGCCGCAAGCTGGTCCGGCTCACCCCGCACGGCATCGACGCGCTCGCCCGTTCGGCGGCAATCTTCGACGAGCTGCACGCGGAGTGGGCCGGGCAGTTGGGCACGCGGCGCCTGCGCGCCATGGAGGACGATCTGCGGGCCGTCGTCCCGCCGGAGGCGTTCCGGCTCGACGCGGCGGGGTGGATGGGCGGCTCGTGACCGGGCCGGGGCGACACGTTCCCCCGCAGCTGAGCCGCCCCCTTGCCTGGAGCGCACTCGAAGTCGTTGGCTAGGTGCTCATGAAGTACACGCAGCTGGGACGCACAGGGCTCAAGGTCAGCCGGCTCACGCTCGGGACCATGAACTTCGGGCCGCAGACCAACGAGGCCGACAGCCACACGATCATGGACGCCGCGCTCGGCGCGGGGATCAACTACTTCGACACCGCCAATGTCTACGGCTGGAGCCCGAACAAGGGCCGCACCGAGGAGATCATCGGCACCTGGTTCGCGCAGGGCGGCGAGCGGCGCGACAAGGTCGTGCTCGCCACCAAGCTGTACGGGAGCATGGCCGTCGACGGGGAAGCGCCGTGGCCCAACCACGACAAGCTCTCCGCGCTCAACATCCGCCGGTCGGTGGAGGCGTCGCTGCGGCGGCTGCAGACCGACTACATCGACATCTACCAGTTCCATCACATCGACCGCCGGACCCCTTTCGAGGAGATCTGGCAGGCCGTCGACGTACTCGTGCAGCAGGGGAAGATCCTGTACGCCGGGTCCTCCAACTTCCCCGGGTACAAGATCGCCCAGGCGAACGAGGTCGCCGCCAGGCGCGGCAGCTACGGCCTCGTCAGCGAGCAGTGCCTGTACAACCTCGCCGAGCGCAGCGCCGAGATGGAGGTCATCCCGGCCGCCCAGGACTACGGCGTCGGGATCATCCCGTGGTCGCCGCTGCACGGCGGGCTGCTCGGCGGCGTACTGAAGAAGGAGGGCGAGGGCGTCCGGCGTGCCAGTGGGCGGGCCGCCGCGGATCTCGCGAAGCCGCAGGTGCGCGCCCAGGTCAAGGCGTACGAGGAACTGCTCGACAAGCACGGCCTCGAGCCGGGCGAGGTCGCGCTGGCCTGGCTGCTCACGCGGCCCGGCGTGAGCGCGCCGATCGTCGGGCCGCGCACGGCCGAGCAGCTCGACTCCGCGTTGCGGGCGGTCGAGCTGGAGCTTTCGGATGAGGTTCTGGGCTCGCTGGACGAGATCTTCCCCGGTCCTGGGCCGTCTCCGGAGTCCTTCGCCTGGTAAGGCGTACGCGGGTGGGCCGCTTCGGCTAGCCGCCGAACGCGGCCGCCACCGCCACCACGACGAACATCATCACGAGTACACCGGCCATGATCCGGTTCCTGGTTTTCGGGTCCACGTAGTCGAGGTTAACCGGCGCCGCCGAGCGGCCAGCGCCCGACCACCTCGTAACGGGGCCGCTCCCCCGGCATCCCGCTCTTGGGCAGATTGCTGCGTACGAGGGTCAGCTCGCCCACGGTCCACTCCTCGCCCCGGAACGTGGCGAGCCCCTCGGCGTACGGGGCAAGGGGCGGCTCGCCCTTGCCGCGGGCCAGGGTGAGGTGGGGGCGGTAGTGGCGGTGTTCCTCCATGGTGATGCCGGACTTGCGGGCCGCGGCGTCCGCGCGGGCGGCGAGCAGACGCAGGGCGTCGATGTCGCCCGCGGCGCCGACCCACAGCGCCCGGTCGCCGAAGTGGCCTCCGGCGTGCAGGGAGAGGGGGAAGGGGGCGGTGCGGCGCGCGGCGCGGTTCAGGCGCTCGGTGAGGTCCAGGACGGTCTCGTCCGCGACCTCCGACATGAAGGCGAGCGTGAAGTGCCAGCCCTCCGGGGCGGTCCAGCGCAGCTCATCGGCGCCCGGCAGGGTCTTCAACTTGGCCGCGGCCTGGGCGAGTTCGTCCACCACCGCATCCGGCGGGAGCACCGCCGCAAAGAGTCTCATGGTGCGATTCTGACCTCCGGCACCCCTCTCCCCGGCGGTGACCCGCATCACATCCGGCTCCTGTCAGCAATCGGGGCGCCGTCTCGTTCAAGGGGCACGCGAACGAGACAGGAGCAACGCCATGAAGCACCGCATCGTCGTACTCGGTGCCGGATACGCCGGGGCCTTCGCCGCCGGAAACCTGGCCCGCAGGCTCTCCCCCGCCGACACCGAGATCACCGTCGTCAACGCCGTGCCCGACTTCGTCGAGCGGATGCGGCTCCACCAGCTCGCGAGCGGCCAGGACCTCGCCCTGCGCAAGCTCGCCGACGTCTTCGCGGGCACCGCGGTCCGGCTGCGCCTGGCCCGCGTCACCGGCATCGACCCCGAGCGCAGGACCGTCGCCGTGACCGGCGAGGACGGCGACGACGAGCTCGCGTACGACACGCTGCTCTACGCGCTCGGCAGCTCCGTCGCCCACCACGGCGTCCCCGGCGTGGCCGAGCACGCCTTCGACGTGACCGGCAGGTCATCGGCGCTGCGGCTGCGCGAGCGCCTGGCGGGCCTGGGCGCGGGCGGCACCGTCCTTGTCGTCGGTGAGGGTCTCACCGGCATCGAGACCGCCACCGAGTTCGCCGAGACCAGGCCCGACCTCTCGGTCGAGCTCGCCGCCCGCGGCGAGCTCGGCGCCTGGCTCTCCCCGAAGGCCCGCCGCCACCTGCGACGCGCCTTCGACCGGCTCGGCGTCACCGTCCACGAGCACACCGGCATCGAAGCCGTCGAGCCGACTCGGGCGATCGCCGCCGACGGCAGCTCCATCCCTGCCGACGTGACCGTGTGGACGGCCGGGTTCGCCGTGCACCCCATCGCGGCCGCCAGTGGCCTTGAGGTAGCCGAGACCGGCCAGATCGTCGTCGACCGCACCATGCGCTCGGTCTCGCACCCGGACATCTACGCGGCCGGTGACTGCGCCTACGCGATCGGCGAGAACGGCCGGCCGCTGCCGATGTCCTGCGCGTCGGCCGGCTTCACCAACATGCAGGCGACCGCCGCGATCATCGCGCGCCTGACCGGCGGCAAGGTCCCGGCCGTCGGGCTGAAGTACTACGGCAACCACATCAGCCTCGGGCGGCGGGACGCGATCTTCCAGATGGTGGACGGGGACGTACGGTCGAAGGCCTGGTACCTGGGCGGCAAAACCGCCGCGCGGCTCAAGTCGGGTGTGCTGAAGGGCGCCTCGCTGGGCATCGCCCACCCGACCTTCGGGATGCCGAAGCGCAGGCGCCGCCTGGCCGGCGCGACCGAGCGGTCCGGTGTGAAGGCCGCCGCATAGGCGGTGCCACATACGGTGTTCCGCATGGACATTGCAGCCGTCGATCGGTTCGAGGCAAGCCGGGGCCGGCTTGCCTCGCTCGCCTACCGTCTGCTCGGCTCGGCCGCCGACGCCGAGGACGCCGTGCAGGACACGTTCCTGCGCTGGCAGGCCGCGGACCGCGACCAGGTCGAGGTGCCGGAGGCGTGGCTGACCAAGGTCGTCACCAACCTCTGCATCGACCGGCTCCGCTCGGCGCAGGCGCGCCACGAGCGGACGGCCGGGGCCTGGCTGCCCGAGCCGCTCCTCGACGGCGACCCGATGCTCGGCCCCGCCGACACCTTCGAGCAGCGCGAATCGGTGTCCTTGGCCGTACTGACCCTCTTGGAGCGCCTCTCCCCGGTCGAGCGGGCCGCCTATGTCCTGCGCGAGGCCTTCTCCTACCCGCACGCCGAGATCGCCGGGATCCTCGACATCTCCGAGTCCGCGAGCCAGCAGCATGTCCACCGGGCCCGGCGCCGGGTCGCCGCCGAGCGCCGCGGCGGCGCCGAGGTGGACCCCGCGTCCGCGCGCCGGGTCGTCGAGGAGTTCCTCGCCGCCGCCATGTCGGGGCGCACCGAACGCCTTGTGGCGCTGCTCACCGACGACGTGACGGCGGTCTCGGACGGCGCGGGCCTCGCCAAGCGGCTGTTGCGGTACACCACGCGCGAGCGGGTCGCTACCTACGTACGCGCCGGCTTCAAGCCCACGGCGGCGAAACGGCGCCTGGCCGGCGGCTCGCCCGCGATGCACATCGCGCTGCTCAACGGCTCCCCGGCGGTCGTCGCCGTGGTCGAAGGCCGGGTCGTGGGCGCCGTGGCGTTCGACGTCACCGACGGCAAGGTCGCCTCCCTGCGCGGCATCGCCGCCGCGGACCGGCTCACGCGCCTCAACGAGGCCTGGCAGCAGCACGATCACGAGGCGCCGGTCATCAACGCGTGGTGAAAGGGGCGGAGTTGGGGAAGGGAAAGCACATGGACCCCATAGCCCGCATCCGCCCCGGCGGCCCCACCGACATCCCCGTCATCCTCGGCCTCTTCGACCGCGCGGTCGAATGGCTGGTGGCCCAGGGCCGCACCGGCCAGTGGGGCGACAAGCCCTGGTCCGCCAATCCCAAGGCCGTCTCCATGGTCGAGAAGTACGTCACGACCGGCACCCCGTGGATCGCCGAGCTCGACGGGGAGGCCATCGGCACCCTCACGCTCACCGACGCCCCGGGGTCCTACGTGAAGCCCGCCGGCGAGCCGGAGCGGTACGTGCACCTGCTGGCCGCCCGCCACGGCTCCGGCGCGGGCCGCGCCCTCCTCGCCCACGCGGCAGCAGAAACCCGGAGCCAGGGAATCTCCCTGCTCCGGGTCGACTGCTACGCGGGCGGTGACGGCAAGCTCGTCGCGTACTACGAACGCAACGGGTTCACGCGGACCGAGGCCTTCGTCGAGGGCGACGGCGCCTGGCCGGGACAGGTCCTGGCCAGGCGCGTCTGAGGCAGCGCCGTCACGCCGCCGTGGCCAGCTGCTCCCGCGGCACGAACTGCACATGCTGCTGACCGCGCCGCAGATCCACCTTCAGGCGAAGGTTCGCCGCCCGGGCCAGCATCAGGCCGACGCCCACCGCGGCGAGCGCGCAGACGAGACCGCCGACGGCCATGCTCAGGCGGACGCCGTACGCGTCGGCGAGCCAGCCGAAGAGCGGGCCGCCCAGCGGCGTACCGCCGGTGAAGACCATCATGAACAGGGACATGACGCGGCCGCGCATCTCGGGGTCCGTGGCCATCTGGACCGAGGAGTTGGCGGTGACGTTCACCGTCAGACCGAGGATGCCGATCGGGATGATCAGCGCGACGAACATCCACAGGTCGGGCGCGAAGGCCGCCACCATCTGCAGGACGCCGAAGGCGATCGCCGCCCCGGCGAGCAGCCGCAGACGTGATGTGCCGCGGCGCGCCGCGAGCAGCGCGCCCGCCAGCGAACCGACTGCCATCAGGGTGTTGAAGAGCCCGTACATCCCCACGCCGCCGTGGAAGATGTCGTCCGCGAAGGCGCTCATCCAGATCGGGAAGTTGAACCCGAAGGTGCCGACGAAGCCGACGAGGACGATCGGCCAGATCAGTTCGGGGTGCTTCGACACGTAGTTGAGGCCTTCTCGCAGCTGGCCCTTGCCCCGCGGCTTGCGCGGGGTGTGGTGCAGCTCGCTCGTACGCATCAGGAGCAAGCCGGTCAGCGGTGCGAGGAAGGACAGGCCGTTGGCGAGGAACGCCCAGCCGGGGCCGACGGCCGCCGTAAGGCCGCTCGCCACGGCGGGGCCGACGAGCCGCGCCGACTGGAAGTTCGCCGAGTTGAGCGAGACCGCGTTGCGGACCTGGTCCGGGCCCACCATCTCGGAGACGAAGGACTGCCGGGTCGGGTTGTCGACGACCGTGACGAGGCCGGTGAAGAAGGCCGCCAGGTAGACGTGCCACACCTGGACGTTGCCGCTGAGCGTGAGCACGGCGAGGAAGAGGCCGCTGATGCTCATCGCGCCCTGGGTGCAGAAGAGCAGCTTCCGCTTGGCGAACCGGTCGGCGATGACGCCGCCGTACAGGCCGAAGAGCAGCATCGGCAGGAACTGCATCGCGGTGGTGATGCCCACGGCCGCGGACGATCCGGTGAGGCTCAGGACCAGCCAGTCCTGGGTGATGCGGGCCATCCACGTACCGGTGTTGGAGACAACGGCGCCGGAGGCGAAGAGCCGGTAGTTGCGGATCTTCAGCGAGCTGAACATCGACGACTTGTCGGCAGGGGTCTTGTCGAGGGCGGTTGGTGCGGGGGCGGAGTCTGCTCCGGATCCCGTACTCAAAGTGGGTTCGCCTCCTTGGCGTACGTGACAGGGGTCCCTGCCGGGTTACAGATGGGCGAGCTTCTCCAGGACCGGAGCGGCGGCACGCAGCCGCGCCCACTCGTCCTCGTCGAGGTGCACCGCCAGACCGGCGAGCCAGGCGTTCCGCTTGCGGCGGCTCTCTTCGAGCATGGCCTCGGCGGTCTCGGTCTGGGTCACCACCTTCTGGCGGCGGTCCTCGGGATGCGGCTCGAGCCGGACGAGACCCTTGGCTTCGAGCAGCGCCACGATGCGGGTCATCGACGGCGGCTGCACATGTTCCTTGCGGGCCAGCTCACCGGGGGTGGCGTGGCCGCAGCGGGCGAGGGTGCCGAGCACCGACATTTCGGTGGGGCTCAGCGATTCGTCGACCCGCTGGTGCTTGAGTCGACGGGACAGGCGCATCACGGCGGAGCGCAGTGAGTTCACGGCGGCGGCGTCGTCACCATGGGAGAGGTCCGGCATGTTCGTTAGAGTAACTCATTACTCTACCTAAAGACCACCCGGTTTCCCGCACTGGACCAGGGAGAACCTTTTCGTCACCCATATGAGTGAGGTGACTTCGGAAAGTGAGACGCGCGCGGCAGGGCGGCGGCGACTCTGTCACGCATGGGATCGACAGTGCTCAGCCTGCGGATAGACGGTGAGCTGCTCGACCGGCTCAAACAGCACGCCGCCAAAAGAGGGATGAGCGTCCAGGACTATGTGGTCCGGACGCTCATCCGCGATGACTTCGACGAACGCTTTGCGACGTCCGTCGAGGAGACAGAGAAGTTCTACGGGGCGGCGTGAGCCCCGGGGCCCTTACGTGAGACCCAGCGCCGGCATCAGGTAATAGAACCCGAACACCGCCGCCACGACGTACATCGCGACCGGCACCGAACGCCCACGGCCCGCGGCCAGCCTCAGCACGGTGAAGCTGATGAAGCCGATGCCGATGCCGTTCGTGATCGAGTACGTGAACGGCATCATCACCATCGTCAGGAACGCCGGGATCGCGATGGTGAAGTCGCTCCAGTCGATCTGCGTGATCGAGCCGGACAGGATCAGGAAGCCGACCGCGATCAGCGCGGGCGTGGCCGCCTGGGACGGCACCATCGTCGCGATGGGCGTGAGGAAGAGCGCGACCGTGAAGAGGCCGCCGGTGACGATGTTGGCGAAGCCCGTACGCGCGCCCTCGCCGACACCCGCGGTGGACTCCACGAAGCAGGTGGTGGCCGATGAGGACGAGGCGCCACCGGCGGCGACGGCGATGCCGTCGACGAACAGGATCTTGTTCATGCCGGGCACATTGCCCTTGGAGTCGGTCAGCTTGGCCTCGTCGCTGACGCCCATGATCGTGCCCATGGCGTCGAAGAAGGTCGACAGCAGCACGGTGAAGACGAAGAGGGTGCCGGTCAGCATGCCGACCTTGCCGAAGCCGCCGAACACGCTGATCTGACCGATGAGCCCGAAGTCCGGTGACGCGACCGGATTGCCGGGCCACTCGGGCGTCGTCAGGCCCCAGGAGGGGACCGTCGCGACGGCTTCGATGATCATCGCGACGATCGTCATGGTGACGATGCTGATGAGGATCGCGCCGGGCACCTTGCGGACGAGCAGGGAGAGCGTGAGCAGCGCGCCGAGCACGAAGACGAGAACCGGCCAGCCGGTGAGGTGGCCGTCGCCGCCGAGCTGCAGCGGGACCGTGGTGTGCGCGGCGTCCGGGATGCGCGAGACGAAGCCGGAGTCGACGAGGCCGATCAGCATGATGAAGAGACCGATGCCGATCGCGATGCCCTTGCGCAGGCCCAGCGGCACGGCGTTCATCACGCGCTCGCGCAGGCCGGTCGCAACGAGCAGCATCACGACGAAGCCCGCGATGACGACCATGCCCATCGCGTCGGGCCACGACATGCGGGGCGCGAGCTGGAGGGCGACGACGGTGTTCACGCCGAGGCCTGCGGCGAGCGCGATCGGGACATTGCCGATGACGCCCATGAGCAGCGTGGTGAAGGCGGCGACCAGGGCCGTCGCGGTGACCAGCTGGCCGTTGTCGAGCTGGTTGCCGTACATGTCCTTCGCGCTGCCCAGGATGATCGGGTTCAGCACGATGATGTAGGCCATCGCGAAGAAGGTGGCGAAGCCGCCGCGGACTTCCCTGGCCAGCGTGGAGCCCCGCTCCGTGATCTTGAAGTAGCCGTCGAGGCCGCCTTGCGGGGGCTTCGGCGGCTCATTGCTGGCGTCGACCGGGGCGGTGGCCGAGGAAGGCATGCGGGACCTCATGAGCTCAGGGAAGGGAAAGATCGTTAAGCCGTGACCTCAAGATCGAATTGTTTCTTCGTACGAAAGCAATCGGCCATTAACGAACCGTTTCAGTATGAATACATGAGACCGAATTCGCTATCTCCGCGCGTAGACCCTTGACCCACAAGGCTTGTGCGCCCGCAGACCGGGCCCGGCCCGCCCTCTCGTAAGGTGTACCCATGGCGAAGTGGACCCCCAAGCACGAGGCACCGGAGCCCCTGGAGGGGCCCGTCGTCGCCACCATCACCGGCGGCACGATCCTCTGGTTCGTCCTCTTCCTGGTCCAGCTGCCGTTCTATGGCTGGTTCGACGACCGCGACGCGACGTGGTGGGTCTGGACCTGCCTCGCCGGAGCCGGTCTCGGCCTGATCGGCATCTGGTACGTCCGTGGGCGCGACGCCGCGATCAAGCGAGCCGCCGAAGATTCGGCGCACAGGGCCGCGGAGTAGTCCGTACGACCACGGGACCGTTCGCGTCCTACCGTGGTCGGATCTTTCCGGCACTCAAGGGGTGAACGGCCCTTCCCGCCCTTACCGTCGAGGGCATGACGCATATCGACGCGGGCGCCGAGCTCGACCCGGTCCACCCGGTGGCACCGGCCACCGGACGCGCGACGGGTCTTACGGCCGCCGAGGTCGCCGAGCGGGTCGCACGCGGCGAGGTCAACGACGTACCCGTACGCAGTTCGCGCTCGACCACCGAGATCATCCGGGCGAACGTCTTCACGCGGTTCAACGCGATCATCGGCGTGCTCTGGGTGATCATGCTCGGCGTCGCGCCGATCCAGGACAGCCTCTTCGGCTTCGTCATCATCGCCAACACCGGCATCGGCATCATCCAGGAACTGCGCGCCAAGAAGACCCTGGACGGGCTCGCGGTCATCGGCGAGGCCAAGCCGACCGTGCGGCGCGACGGCGTGGCCGCCGAGATCTCCACCTCCCAGATCGTCCTCGGCGACCTGGTGGAGCTGGGCCCCGGCGACAAGATCGTGGTGGACGGCGAGGCGGTCGAGACCGACAGCCTGGAGGTCGACGAGTCGCTCCTGACCGGTGAGGCCGACCCGGTCATCAAGAAGCCCGGCGACCGCATGATGTCGGGTTCCTTCGTCGTCGCGGGCGGCGGCGCGTTCACCGCGACGAAGGTCGGCCGCGAGGCGTACGCGGCGCAGCTCGCCGAGGAGGCATCGCGCTTCACGCTCGTCCACTCCGAGCTGCGCAGCGGCATCTCCACGATCCTCAAGTACGTGACGTGGCTGATGGTGCCGACCTCGATCGGGCTCATCATCAGCCAGCTCGTCGTCAAGGACGACAACTTCAAGGAGTCCATCGCCTACACGGTGGGCGGCATCGTCCCGATGATCCCCGAGGGGCTCGTCCTCCTCACCTCGGTCGCCTTCGCGATCGGTGTGATCCGCCTCGGCCGCAAGCAGTGCCTGGTGCAGGAGCTGCCCGCCATCGAGGGCCTGGCCCGCGTCGACACGGTCTGCCTGGACAAGACCGGCACCCTCACCGAGGGCGGCATGGACGTCACCGAACTGCGCTCGCTCAACGGCTCGGACGAGAGTTACGTACGCAAGGTCCTGGGCGCCCTCGGCGAATCCGACCCGCGCCCCAACGCGTCGCTCCAGGCGATCATCGACGCCTACCCCGACGCCGAGGAGTGGCGCTGCACCGAGTCGCTGCCCTTCTCCTCGGCCCGCAAATACAGCGGCGCCTCCTTCAGCGAGGGCGACGGCGACAACTCGACGTGGCTGCTAGGGGCGCCGGACGTGCTGCTGCCCGCCGAGGACCCCTCCCTCGCCGAGATCGAGGACCTCAACCAGCAGGGCCTGCGTGTGCTGCTCCTTACCCGCGCCGCCGGTGAGCTGGACGACCCGGACGTCGCCGCAGGGGCCCGCGCCACCGCCCTGGTCGTCCTGGAGCAGCGGCTTCGTCCGGACGCCGGCGACACCCTGCGCTACTTCGAGGAGCAGGACGTCGCCGCCAAGGTCATCTCCGGCGACAACGCGGTCTCGGTGAGCGCGGTCGCGGGCAAGCTGGGCCTGCCCGGCGCGGAGAACACGGTGGACGCCCGCCGGCTGCCCACGGAACAGGGCGAGATGGCCGAGGCCCTGGACGCCAACTCCGTCTTCGGGCGGGTCACCCCGCAGCAGAAGCGCGACATGGTGGGCGCCCTCCAGTCGCGCGGCCACACGGTCGCGATGACGGGCGACGGCGTCAACGACGTACTCGCCCTGAAGGACGCCGACATCGGTGTCTCGATGGGCTCGGGCTCGGAGGCGACGCGGGCGGTCGCCCAGATCGTGCTCCTCAACAACAGCTTCGCGACGCTGCCATCGGTGGTCGCGGAGGGCCGCCGGGTCATCGGCAACATCACGCGGGTCGCGACGCTGTTCCTGGTCAAGACCGTCTATTCGGTGATCATCGCGCTGCTTGTGGTCTGCACACAGGTCGAGTACCTCTTCCTGCCCAGGCACCTCACACTTCTCTCGACCCTCACCATCGGCGTCCCGGCGTTCTTCCTGGCACTGGCCCCCAACAAGGAGCGGGCCAAGCCCCACTTCGTACGAAGGGTCATGCGCTACGCGATCCCGGGCGGTGTCGTCGCGGGCGCCGCCACCTTCGCGACGTACCTCCTGGCCCGGCACCACTACGAGGGCGCGGGCGCACGGGAAGCCGAGACCAGCGCGGCCACGCTGGCGCTGTTCCTGATCGCCATGTGGGTGCTCGCGATCATCGCCCGCCCCTACACGTGGTGGCGCATCGGGCTCATCAGCGCGATGGGGCTCGGCTTCCTGCTGGTGCTCACCGTCCCCTGGCTCCAGGACTTCTTCCAACTGAAGCTGGTGGGTACGACGATGCCGTGGGCGGCGGTCGCGATCGCGGCGGCCGCCTCACTGGTCATCGAGGTCGTCTACCGCTGGGTGGGCCGCCGCTTTCCGGCGTGACGGGGGGGGCGCGGCAGCCGCGCGGCCCCTCAGTCGAACCAGCGGTCCCGTTCCAGCTCCTCCGTCCGGGAGGGGTCCTCGAGCAGGGCCGCGACCTCGAAGCGGCGTGGCCACTGGGACGCCGCCCAGGCGAGGCCCGCCGCGACGCCCTCCAGCGTCGCCGCGTGGAGGACGCCGTCCGGCGTGCGGCGCCAGTCCAGCTCGACGCCGCCCGCGATCAGTTCGTCGTGCTCGATGTACGTCTCCGGGGTCGCGGGGCCGAGCAGCGTACGGACCGGCTCCGGGACAGGATGCTCGGCGCCCTCTCCCGCAGGCTCGACCGCCGCCGTCTCGCTCAGCCGCCGTACCTGGAACAGCTCGGCCAGGTCCGCCGCCTTGCGGGGCTCCACGGGCAGCAGCGCCACGCCGTCGGCCAGCGGCAGCAGGTCGGGCGCGTCCGCGACCACCGCGTCCGCCACGTCGACCACCACGACCTCGCCGTCCACGACCGCCCGCACCTCGTCCGGCAGCGTGACCTGCTCCGGGTCCAGGTCCGCCAAGGCGCCGTACAGGGCGTGCAGCTGGGCCGCCGAAACGGTCCGCTCCGGGTCCGCGAGCCGGTCGAGCAGCTCGGCGGCGCCGCCCGGCTCCTCCAGGAGTGCGGCGACCGACGTGCGTACGCCGAGGGCGCGAAGCACCTGCTCGTCGTCGAAACCGGAGGCGTCGGCGGCGTCGTAGAGACCTTCGAGCAGCGGGTCGCCGCCCGAGGCCCGAAGCCCGGCGGGACGACGGCCGCCGAGGACCGGGTTACCGCGCAGCCACCACGCCGTGTACGACCGGACGGTCTCCGTCGTGCCGTCCGGGAGCAGGATCCGCAGCGGCTGCGTCAGCGCGTCCCGCAGCGGCGGGCGCGAGAGCAGGGCCAGCGCCTGCGGCCAGCGGTCCTCGTCGACCAGATCGAGATCCCGTACGGCGACGATCTCGGTCGCGACCGGCGGTACGGGCGTGTCCGGAAGCCGGTCGAGCACGTCCTCGCACCACACGTCGACCGCGTCGAGCAGCCCCGCGTCGTCGGGCTCGGCGAAGTCCCCTTCGCGGGGTTCGAGTTCATCGGGATCGAGGACGACGTCCGTGGCGCGGACGAGGGCGAAGGTGGCCAGGACGCCACACGCGGCCAGTGGCTGTTCGCCCCAGCGGTCGGCGAGATCGGCGTCCACCATGGCGAGTTCGTCCTCGCGCATGACCTCGGCGAACGGGCTGCCGGGCAGCACGAGTTCACCGGCGGGCGCCGGTTCGCCGTCCTCGTCGGGCAGCGCGAGCGCGCCGAGCCAGGGCTCGTCGCCGGGCGCGAGGTTCGCCCCACGGACGAGTCCGAGGACAAGATCCGCCAGCTCCTCGGCATCGAGGGCGTCCTCGTCCCAGGTGTCGTCGTCGAGGGAGGCCGCGACGGCGGCACGGACCTGCGGAGTCGTCAGGACGGCGCGGGGCGTGGCGGGCAGCGCGCCGAGCTTCTCCAGGAGGGGGTGGACGGCGTCGGGGTGCGCGACCTTCAGGCCGAGCCGGGCGAGGGCCGCGGGGTCGCCGTCCTCGCTGTCCGCACCCGTGAGGGGCAGCAGGACCTGGCGGGGCCCGATGGTCGTACGCCCGTCGGCAAGCGGGACAGGCAGGCCCGTCAGCCGGTCCGGATCGACACCGGCGAGGGCGTCGTACAACCGCCGCCACCAGTCAGGATCCTTCTCCAGACCGGCGAGCCGGTCGATCGCCTCGGTCAGCGGGACCCGGGCGACGCCGAGGGTGCGCAGCTCGGCGCGGCGCTCGAGCCCGGCGGGCAGCAGGCTGGGCAGGACATCGGCGAGGACGCGTACGGTCTCGGCGCCCGCGCCCTCCACGACCTCCGCGTCACGGGGCCGCAGCGCGACGGGAACCTCCCAGTCGGGGACGTCCGACGCGTCGTCCTTCGGGGCGGCGGGCTCGACGGCGGGCGGCAGGAAGGCGGTGCGGGGCAGCCGGTCGAGGATGGCCTGGCGCAGCGCACCGTCGAGTTCACTCTTGCCGAGCGGCCCGGGGACGAGGCCGATGATGCCATCGCCCACGGGCCGCCAGCCGGCGAGGAGTTCGGCGTACGCGTCGGCCGCCCGCTGCACGAGGAAGTCGGTGAGGGGACCGGGAGCCGCATGCCGCCGGGTCGTGTCGAGCGGGAACGAGGCGATGAGCAGCGCGGGCACCCCGAGCGGCTCGTCGCTCGGCGTCGGCGCGTGCAGCACGGGGGCGCCGCGGGGCGGCCGCGGGGCGCCGTCGTGGTCGGTGGGAACCGCCCAGGTCACGGACCAGTGGGGCCGCAGCCGCTCCTCGACGGGGCGGTCGGCGAGCAGCTCCTGCTCCAGGGGCCCTTGCCGGCTGACGGTCCGCCAGCGAGTCGTGTTCGCATTCGTACGGCCTTCCGGGTCCTCACGGCTGTCGGATACGTCGACGAATCCGTCCCCGGCGGTGCGCCGAAGGACGCGCGGCTCGGCGTCCGCGACCTGCACGACGACTTCTTCGAGGCCGGGGAGGGCGAGGAGCAGCGCATCGTCGATCCCCTCAAGGAGACGGGTGACGAGATCCTCGGCGGCGGCGTCGCGCAACGGCAGGATGACGACGGTGTCGTACCCGTCGGGGGCGGTGCCTTCGGCGGCGAGCGGCAGCCGAAGCAGCGGCACATGCCCGTCACGGCGCCGGATCTCGTCGCCGAGGCCCGGGCTGAACCGGGCGGTTTCGGCGGCGAGTTCGCGTGCCTCGCCCAGGGACCAGCGGACGCCTCCGGTACGCCCGACGACGGCGGGCTCGTCGGATACGGCGAGCACGGCGGCGAAGCCGACGCCGAACCGTCCGACTGCGGTCTCCTCGTGCCCCTCTCGCTTGGCGGAGGCGCGGAGGGTGGAGAGGGACTCGACTCCGGCGGCGTCGAGGGGGGCGCCGTTGTTGGCGGCGGCGAGGACGCCGTCCCGGAGGGTGAGGGCGAGGCGGCCCCGTGCCCCGGCGCGGGCCGCGGCGTCGGCGGCGTTCTGCGCCAGCTCGACGACGAGGCGGTCACGGTAGCCGCCGAGGGCGAGGTCCTCCTCGGCGTTGGCGTCCTCGCGGAACCTCGCCGGGCTTGCCGCCCAGGAATCGAGGACTCCCCGTCGGAGCCGAGCCGTGCCGAACGGGTCAGTCCCCTCGGCCGCCGGCCGCACGGTCTTGCTCACGGTGTCGTCTCCCTCGCTTGGTTCGCGGGGCGAACGGTATCGCGTGGCCGGGGGGCCTCGGGCAGTGCGGCTGCCTCCGGCGGGGTGGGCCGGTCCTTCGGCTGTCGGCCGGTGGGTGGTCTTCCCGCGCTCCGCGCGGGCCTTTCCCACCCGCCCGCCCGATCACCCGGGGGGCTTCCGCGCTCCGCGCGGGATTTCCCCACCCAGCCCACCCGATCACCCGGCAGCCACGGGCCGCGGTAGGTCTCTCGGCTGCGAGCCGCCCGTGGCCTACCGCGCTCCGCGCGGGCTCTTCCCGCCCACCCACCCGATTGCCCTGCGGGGTGATCGGGTGGGCGGGCGGGAAAAGATCCGCGCGGAGCGCGGGAAGGAACCCCGACTCGCCGCAGACGAAAGCCCACAGCCCGCACGGAGCCCCGGGGCAATCGGGTGGGTGGGCGGGAAAGAATCCGCGCGGAGCGCGGTAGGAAACCGACTGGCCGCGGACGAAGGTGAACAGCGCAGAGAGACCCGGGCGGCGGCAAGAGTCCGCTGCCTCGGCGCAGGCCCGCGCGGAGCGCGAAGGGACCGCGGGCCCACCCAGCAGTCGGCTACCCCCAGCGGGAGCTCAGGAGTGGCCGAGGTCCTCGCTCGGGCCCTCCGGGGGGACCGAGCCCGAGTCGGGGGACGGGCGCAGGGGCAGGACGTCGACTCGGGTCTCGTCGAGGACCGGTTCCGCGGGGCGCGGGGGGCGCGGCATGACGGCCGCCTCGGAGTGGCCCCCGCAGCCGTACGCGAGAGACACCACCTGGCCGTCCGCAGGACCGAACTCGTTCGCGCACACCCCGAACGCCTGGCCGAGCGACCCACCGATCGGGGCGAGGAACCCGCAGCTGACGCAGGTCGCAGGCGCCGCCTGCGCCATCGCGGTCTTCGCGCCGTGCGTCTCCTCCCAGCGATCGGCCGCGGCATGCAGGCCGTACCGGGAAAGGACCCGGGCCCTGCGCATGCCGAGTTCATCGGCGATCGCGGCGATGGAGCCGCGCGCGGGCGCCATCGGGAGCTCGGCCGGCGGCCCCGACGTCACCTCGGCGTCCTCCGCCTCGACCAGCTCCGCCATCTCCTCGGAGACCGCGGAATTCGGCGGCGGCTCCTCCTCGCCGGAGAAGCCGGGCTCCAGGCGGAGGTCCTCGGCGTCGGTCGGGAGGAGGTCGCCCGGGCCCATGTCGCCGGGGCGCAGACGCTCGCTCCACGGCACCCACTCGGGGGCCAGCAAGGCGTCGGGGCCCGGAAGCAGCACCGTCTCGTCGAGCGTGACGAACTTGGCCCGCGAGGCGCGCGCCACCGTCACCGCCCAGCGCCAGCCCCGGTAGCCGAACTCCTTGCATTCGAACAGGTGCGTGACCACGCGGTCGCCCTCGACCACGACATCGACGTGCTCACCGACGACACCCGGTGCGGCGGCCTCCTCGGCCGCCTCACGGGCCATTCCCACCGCCTCGGCGCACAGGCGGTCGGGAGTACGCGGGGTACGCGGGGTACGGCTTCGCGTTGTCGCTGCGCTCACAGGTATCGCTTCTCTCCTACGCCGTCTCACGAGTGCGCCACCCATACGCGGGAGTGCGGACGGAGCGGACCAATGGGCCGCGTCGACGTCCGCGCCCGAACGTCCTCGGGCGCACCTACTGTCATCCATTCTGCGGGATGAGCGAGAGGCGCGCGGCCAAGAACTACCGCCGCAGGCGCGCTACGCACGCTACCTTCTCCTGGCCCCTGGGCCTACACCGGCGTGCCCGGCCCCTGTGGCGGGGGCCGCCCGTGCCCGCCGCTTCGCGGGGGATTTTCCCGCCGACCCACCCGATTACCCCGCGTACCCGGCTGTCGATGCGCACTAGCGCAGGCCAATAGAGGGCACTATGACGAGGTGGCCGCCGCAAGGTCCTCTCAGGGAAACAGCGGAGCGGGCTCGGCGCTGAGCAGGGCCGTCCGTTCCGTCGGGCGTGCCCTGCATCTGCCCTTCACCGGTACCGCCCGCGGCATCAGGAAGGCCACGCACGCGCACGGCGCGGGCGAGTCCGGGCTCGGCAAGCTCATCGAGCTGCACGCCGTGAACGGCGCGGGCGACGTCATGATCACCGTCGCGCTCGCGTCGACCGTGTTCTTCTCCGTGCCGACGGACGAGGCCCGCGGCCGTGTCGCCCTCTATCTCGCCATCACCATGGCGCCCTTCACCCTCCTGGCCCCCGTCATCGGCCCGCTTCTGGACCGCCTCCCGCACGGCCGCCGCTATGCGATGGCCGCCGCGATGCTGGCCCGTGCGCTGCTCGCCCTGCTCCTGTCGGAAGCGGTGATCACGGGGAGTATTGAGCTCTATCCCGCCGCGCTCGGGGTGCTCGTCGCCTCCAAGGCGTACGGGGTCGTCCGCAGCGCTGTCGTGCCCAGACTCCTGCCCGCCGGGTTCTCGCTGGTCAAGGCCAATTCCAGAGTCACCCTTGGTGGGCTGCTCGCCACCGGTATCGCCGCGCCCATCGGGGCGGGGCTGCAGGCGCTCGGGCCCCGCTGGCCGCTCTACGGCGCCTTTGTGATCTTCGTCGTCGGGATGTTCCTGTCCCTCTCGCTGCCGCCCAAGGTCGACTCCGCGAAGGGCGAGAGCAAGGCGCTGCTCGCCGCCGACGAGGAGCATCTGCATCTGCATGCGCGGGCCGAAGCCGCGGCGGACACCAGCAAGAAGCGGAAGCTGGGGCTGCGTACCGTCGGACCCGCCGTCACCCACGCCCTCGCCGTCAACGCCTCACTGCGCTGTCTCTCCGGGTTTCTGATCTTCTTCCTCGCCTTCCTTCTGCGCGAGGAGCCGCTCGCCGGGCAGAGCGCGGCGGTGTCCCTGGGGATAGTGGGGATCGCGGCCGGCGTGGGGAACGCGCTCGGCACAGCCGTCGGTGCCGGGCTGAAGTCGCGGGCGCCGGAGATCATCATCGTGACCGTCGTCGCCTTCGTCCTCGCCGTCGCGATCACCGCCGCGCTGTTCTTCTCGGCGGTCGGCGTCGCCTGCCTTGGCGCCGTCGCGGGCTTCGCGCAGGCCATGTCGAAGCTGTCCCTGGACGCGCTGATCCAGCGGGACGTCCCGGAACAGGTGCGGACCTCCGCCTTCGCCCGCTCGGAGACAATGCTTCAGGTGGCCTGGGTGATCGGCGGCGGCATCGGCATGGCGCTGCCGCTGAACGGGTCGCTCGGCCTCTCGGTGGCCGCCGCGATCGTCGCCATCGGCTGGCTGTCGACCGTGCGGGGCCTGCTCGCGGCGGCCCGGCACGGCGGCTCGCAGCGACGCCGGGTGGCGTGAGCCCGTCACATCGCGGGTGCGGCACGCCGCGACCCCCACGTGGCAGGACGGCACGAGGTGCCCGATAGCCTTCGCCCATGACCTCCCTGCTCCGCGGCGGAGCCGCACACGTTCACAGCTCGGCGCGCCGCCGCCGTTCCGTGGCTGCCATTGGCGCTGTCTCCGCCGGACTCCTCGTCCTGTCCGCCTGCGACAAGCCGACGCCGCTCGCCACCGTCACCGTCGGCAGCAACTCGGTGAACACCGAGGCCTCCTGCTACAACGACGGCGAGGAGCTCAAGCAGTCCCAGCTGCAGGGCTGCCTGAAGGACAAGGACGTCAAGTCCATCAAGGTCGATCCCGACGAGAAGGTCCGCTTCGGCGTCGACCCGGAGATCGCCGAGAAGGGCTGGACGCTCCTGATGAACGGTCAGCCGCTCACCGAGGCAAGCGACAAGACCTACGTCGTCATCCCGGGCAGCGTCTTCTTCAACCAGCAGTACGGCGGCGGCACCAACGCCACCACCGTCAGCCTGCTCGAGGGCGGCAAGGGCTCCGGGTCCAAGGCGACGGGCCTGTGGTCGTTCAAGCTCGAGAAGGACTCCTGACCACGGCTTCGGTACGTGTTCTGGTGGCCACCGCCGTCCCGGCCGAACGGGACGCGGTGGCCAAGGGCCTGCCTTCGCAAGTCGGCGATGTTGTCGCCGCCGGTGTGGGCCCCGCCGCCGCTGCCGCGCACACCGCGGCCGCCATCGCGCGCGGCACGTACGACCTCGTCGTCTCCGCCGGAATCGGCGGCGGCTTCCGGCCCGACGCGCCCGTCGGCTCCCTCGTCGTCGCCGACGAGATCACCGCGGCCGATCTGGGCGCCCAGACGCCCGACGGGTTCCTGCCGGTCACCGAGCTCGGGTTCGGTGCCGTCACCCACCTCCCGCCGCCGTCCCTCGTACGCGACGTGGCCGCGGCGACCGGCGGCCGGGTCGGCGGCGTCCTCACCGTCTCCACCGTGACCGGCTCCGCCGAGCGCGCCGCCGAGCTGCGGCGGCGCCACCCCGGTGCGCTCGCCGAGGCGATGGAGGGGTTCGGGGTCGCCGAGGCGGCCGCCGCGTACGGACTGCCCGTCCTGGAGATCCGCGCGGTCTCCAACGCCGTCGGGCCGCGGGACCGCGGCGCCTGGCGGATCGGCGACGCGCTCGCCGCGCTGACCGACGCGTTCGGGAAGTTCGCGCCCGTACTGGAGAGTTGGAAGAGGCATGACTGAGACCCAGGCCCAGGTGGACCGGCCGCTGCAGATCGCGTACTCGCCCTGCCCCAACGACACGTTCGTCTTCGACGCCTGGGCGCACGGCCGGGTGCCCGGCGCGCCCGAACTCGACGTCACCTTCGCGGACATCGACATCACCAACGGCATGGCCGAGCGCGGCGAGTTCGACGTACTGAAGGTCTCGTACGCCGTGCTGCCCTATGTCCTCGACGAGTACGCGCTGCTGCCGTGCGGCGGTGCGCTCGGCCGTGGCTGCGGCCCGCTGGTGCTCACCCGGGAGGCCGGGGTCGACCTCACCGGCAAGACGGTGGCGGTGCCGAGCGAGAAGTCGACGGCGTATCTGCTGTTCCGGCTGTGGGCCGCGGACACCCTGACCGGCGGTGGCGTCGGCGAGATCGTGGTGCTGCCCTTCGACCAGATCATGCCCGCGGTGCGGGACGGAAAGGTCGACGCGGGGCTCGTCATCCACGAGGCGCGCTTCACCTACCAGAACTACGGCCTGCACTGCCTCGCGGACATGGGCGAGCACTGGGAGCAGACGACACGCCTGCCGATCCCGCTGGGCGCGATCATCGCCAAGCGGTCGCTCGGCGCCGAGCGGCTGCGGCAGCTCGCCGACGCGGCGCGGACCTCCGTGCGCATGGCCTGGGACGACCCCGAGGCGTCCCGGCCCTATGTCCTTGAGCACGCGCAGGAGATGGACCCGGCGGTCGCCGACCAGCACATCGGTCTGTACGTGAACGAGTTCACCGCGGATCTCGGCGAGAGCGGATACGCGGCGGTCCGCGGCCTTCTCACGCGGGCGGCCGCGGAGGGCCTGGTCCCGGCGCTGCCGCCCGGTGCGCTGAACTTCGGCTAGATCTCGCACGTAAGGCGGGCCGAAAAGCCTCGGCCCGCCCCCGCGTACGGAAAGAACAGCTCCGCTAGACGTCCAGCTGGTCCGCCACCGCACGGAGCAGTCCTGCGATCTTCGCGCCGGATGCCTTGTCCGGGTAGCGGCCCTTCTCCAGCATCGGCGTGATGTTCTCCAGGAGCGTCGTCAAATCCTGCACGATGGACGCCAGTTCATCCGGCTTGCGGCGCTGGGCCGCCGCGACCGACGGCGTCGGGTCGAGGATCGTGACCGAAAGGGCCTGGTCACCGCGCTGGCCCGCGACGACGCCGAACTCGACGCGCTGTCCGGGCTTGAGTGTGTCGACGCCGGCGGGCAGTACGGAGGAATGCACGAAGACGTCGCCGCCGTCATCGCGGGAGAGAAAGCCGAAGCCCTTCTCGCTGTTGAACCACTTGACCTTGCCGGTAGGCACGTGAAGTCCTCGTCCTCGTACTTGTCGTCGTACTCGTCTATGCCGCGGAAAAACGGCTCTGGATAGCACTACAGCGGGTCGCCCGACCCGCCAGGACCAAGACTATTGGTCCGGGAGCCGGTGACAAGACGTCCCCGGATTCTTCCTTCGCGCTGGGAACTACCCTGGTGGGGTGCGTGACAAAACCCAAGCGAATTCAGCCGGACCGGGCGATGGCCTGGTCCGTGCCGGAGCGATCGTCTTCTTCGTCGGAGCCGTGGCCACTCTCGTCACAGTGGCCCCGCTTTTCCTCGGCACGGATCCCTTCCCGTCCATCGCGTACGCGGTGTGCATGCTGATGGGGGTCGGATTCATCGTCGCCGGGGCGGGAGTGCTGCGCGGTATCGCCGTCCAGCGCCGCCAGGCCAGGTCCGCCGCTACTTAGCGGCGGCGCCGGCGGCGTACGACGCGAGCCAGGCGGGGAATTCCGTCAGGTCGGTGAGCACGACGTCCGCGCCCGCCGCGCGCAGTTCGGCTGCGTCGCACGGCCCGGTCGGCACCGCGACGGACAGCGCGCCGGCCGTACGCGCGCCGCGTACATCACCGGTGTGATCGCCGACGTAGACCGCCGCGTCGTGCTCGCGCAGCGCCTCCGCCTTCGCCTCGGCCCACAGCCAGCCGATCACCGCGTCCGCCTCGATGCCGAGGTGCGCCAGGTGCAGCTTGGCGTTGGGCTCGTGCTTGGCGGTCACCACGATCGCGCGGCCGCCGAGCTCGCGGACCGCGGCGACGGCCTCCCGGGCGCCGGGCATCGCGAGCGCCGGCGCGATGGCGTATGTGGGATAGATCTCACGGTAACGGTCGCCCATCTCCTGGATCTCGTCCTCGGGGAACCAGTGGCGCAGCTCCTCATCGAGGGGCGGGCCGAGGCGGGTGATGGCCAGATCGGCGTCTATGTACGTGCCCGTCTCCGCGGACAGTGCCTCGTAGGCCGCCTTGATGCCCGGGCGGGAGTCGATCAGGGTCATGTCGAGGTCGAAACCGACCGTCAGCGCGCGAGAGGTCATAGGGCCATTGTGCAGAGGCCCGACGGCCGGGGGACGGGGGTTGAGGTCCCCCCTTAGGCTTAGCCAAGCCTTACCTCTGCGATGCCCCTGATGTACCGCCGTACCCCCGTACCTCCACCCTGCCGATTCCTCCGAAACGAGCTCAGCCGATGCGTGTGCCAGCCAGACGCGCTGTCGCGATGACGGCGGCCGTGCTGGCCCTGCTGCTCGCGGTCCTGCTCAGCCTCTCCGTCGGCGCCCGTGCGATCGCGCCGTCCGCCGTCTTCGACGCCCTGCTGCACGGCGGGCACAGCGACGCCGCCGAGGTCGTCCGCGAGATGCGGTTGCCTCGTACGGTCATCGGCCTGATGGTGGGCGCCGCGCTCGCCCTGGCGGGCACCGTCCTTCAGGGCATCACCCGCAACCCCATCGCCGACCCCGGCATCCTCGGCGTCAGCCAGGGCGCGTCGGTGGGCGTCGTCATGGCGATCGGCTTCGCCGGGGTCCACACGCTGACCGGATACGTCTGGTACGCCTTCGTCGGCGCGGGCATCGCGTCCGTCGCGGTGTACGCGATCGCCGCGAGCGGACGGGGCGGGGCGACCCCCGTGAAGCTCGCGCTCGGCGGCGCCGCGATCAACGCGCTCCTCGTCTCCCTGACCACCGCCGTCCTCACCACCAAGGCCTCCGCCCTGGACGAGTTCCGCTTCTGGCAGGTGGGTTCGCTCTCCGGTCGTGACGCGGAGGTCGTCGGGCAGATCTGGCCGTTCCTGCTGGTGGGGCTCCTGCTCGTGCTGTCCGTGGCGCGCGGGCTCGATGCGCTCGCCCTCGGGGAGGACGTGGCCAAGGGGCTCGGGCAGAAGGTCGCGACGGTGCGGATCGTGGGCGGACTCGGCGCCACCGTGCTCACCGGCGCCGGGGTCGCGGCCGCCGGACCCATCGCCTTCATCGGGCTCGCCGTCCCGCACATCGCTCGCGCGATCGTGGGCAGCGGGCATCGCTGGGTGCTGCCGATGGCCGCCGTCCTTGGGCCTGTGATGCTGCTCGTCTCCGACACGGTGGGGCGCGTGATCTTCCCGCCGAGCGAGGTGCCTGCCGGGGTGATGACCGCGCTGATCGGGGTGCCGTTCCTGGTGACTCTGGTGCGCCGGAAGGTGGTTGCTGCCTGATGGCCGTCGACTCGAAACCGCCGCTGCGCGGCGGATCTTTCCCGCCCGCCCACCCGAAACTCCGCATCAAGCCTGCCGGGTATGCAGTGCTTCGGGTTCGGCGTGCTGCTTTCCTCGTGCACCGGCGGGCAGCCGTGGTCGCCGTCGGGCTCGCACTCCTCCTTGCCGCGAGCTGTCTCGCGTACCTCTGTGTCGGCGAGTCCTTCGTCCAGCCCGCCGAAGCCCTGAAGGTCCTCTTCGGGCAGCCGTCCCCCGACGAACTGGTCGTGGGCACGCTGCGCGAACCCCGCATGGTCGTCGGCCTCCTCGTCGGCGCCGCGTTCGGCGTCGCCGGCGGGCTGATCCAGACCGTCGCCCGCAACCCCCTCGCGAGCCCCGACATCATCGGCATCAGCCAGGGCGCGAGCGCCGTCACGGTGGGTGCGATGACCCTCGGGGTCACCTCGTACACCGTGCTGCCGTATCTCTCGGTGCTCGGCGGTGTCGCCGCCGCCGCTCTCGTGTACGTCTTCGCCTGGCGCGGCGGCCTGCACGCCACCCGCTTCGTGCTCATCGGCATCGGCTTCGCGATCGCCCTGCGGTCCATCACCACGCTCTTCATGACCAAGGGCGACTATCTCGTCGCCCAGCAGGCGCAGATCTGGATGACGGGCTCGCTCAACGGCCGCGGCTGGGCGGAGGCGGAGCCGCTCGGCCTGACCCTGCTCGTGCTGCTCCCGTTCATCGCGTGGGCGGCCCGCGCCCAGCGCTCGGTGACCATGGACGACGACACGGCGACCGCGCTCGGGGTGCGCCTGGGACACGTACGCCTCGGTCTCGTCCTGCTCGGCGTCGTCCTCGCCTCCGTGGCGACCGGCGCCGCGGGGCCCGTCGACTTCGTGGCGCTGCTCGCCCCGCAGATCGCCCGCAGGATGACCCGCACCGCGCAGATCCCGCTGCTCTGCTCGGCGCTGCTCGGCGCGCTGATCATGGTCATCGCCGACCTGCTCGCCCGCCGGCTCTTCTCGCCCACGGAACTCCCGGTGGGTGTGCTGACCGCGGCCGTCGGAGCCCCGTACCTGATCTGGCTCATCGTCCGCAGCCGTTCCGTCCGCACTGGAGGCACCTCGTGACCGGCGCTTGTCTGAATGCCCGCCTGAGCGCCCGCGAGCTGACCCTCGCCTACGAGGACCGTGAGGTCGTGCACGCCCTCGACCTCGCGATCCCGGACGGCGAGGTCACGGTCATCGTCGGCCCCAACGCCTGCGGGAAGTCGACGACCCTGCGGGCGCTCGGCCGCCTCCTCAAGCCGAAGAGCGGCGCGGTCCTCCTGGACGGCGAGGCCCTCGCCAAGCTCCCCACCAAGAAGATCGCCCAGCAGATCGGGCTGCTCCCGCAGACGCCCGTCGCGCCCGAGGCGATCACCGTCGGCGACCTCGTCGCGCGCGGCCGCCAGCCGCACCAGAGCTGGTGGCAGCAGTGGTCCGACGAGGACGAGAAGGCGGTGACGGAGGCGATGGAACGTACCGACGTGTCCGCGCTCGCCGAACGCTCCGTCGACGAGCTCTCCGGCGGCCAGCGCCAGCGCGTATGGATCGCCATGGCGCTCGCCCAGGACACCGGCCTGCTGCTCCTCGACGAGCCGACCACGTATCTCGACATCTCGCACCAGGTCGAGGTCCTCGACCTGGTGCGCCAGCTCAACCACGACCGCGGCCGCACCGTGGTCGTCGTCCTGCACGACCTCAACCAGGCGGCGCGGTACGCCGACCATCTCGTCGCCATGAAGGAGGGCCGGATCGTCGCGGAGGGCGCACCGGCCGATGTCGTCACCGAGGAGCTCGTGCGCGAGGTCTTCGGTCTGGAGTGTGTGGTGGTGCCGGATCCCGTGACCGGATCGCCGCTGGTCGTCCCCGGGGCGCCGTGGGCCGCCGGGTCCCGTTCGCAGTCCTCCGTACCCTCCTCATCCGCTCGAAAGGTGGCCCAAAAGCCATGACCAGCTCCCAGAACCGCCGCGCCCTCGCCGCCGGCGCCCTCGCGCTCAGCGGTGCGCTCGCCCTGTCGGCCTGCGGCTCGTCGGACTCCGACGACGACGCGGCGAACTCCGGCAAGACGCACGTCGTCAAGACGGCCATGGGAGACGTGAAGGTCCCGGTCGCCCCCAAGCGCGTCGTCGTCCTCGACACCGCAGAGCTGGACTCCGCGGTCACGCTCGGCGTGAAGCCGGTCGGAGCCACACACGTCGAGACGTCCAAGGGCTTCCCGAGCTACCTGCCCAAGGACGAGGTCAGCGGCATCAAGGACGTCGGCGAGATGCTGAATCCGAACATGGAGGCCATCGCGGCCCTCGACCCGGACCTCATCCTCACCAGCAAGATCCGGCACGGCGCCAAGTACGACCAGCTCAAGAAGATCGCGCCGACCGTGATGACGGAGAACACCGGGTACCCCTGGAAGGAGAACTTCCAGGTGCACGCCGACGCGCTGGGCAAGAAGGCCGAGGCGAAGAAGATCGTCTCCGCCTACGACGCGCACGCCAAGAAGGTCACCACGGCCGTCGGCGGCCCGGCGAAGGCCAAGGCGACGGAGGTCAACGTCGTCCGCTTCGTGGAGGGCGCGGACATCCGCATCTACGGCGAGCAGACCTACATCGCCACGATCCTGAAGGACGTCGGCCTCGGCCGCGCGCCGATCTCCGCGAAGGCCAAGGACGGCTTCTCGTACGACGTGTCGCCCGAGAAGATCGACCTCGCCGACACCGACGTCATCTTCCAGGCGACGTACGGCGATCCGAAGAAGGCCAAGCAGACGCAGACCACGGGCAGCAGCCTGTGGAAGAACATGAAGGCGGTCAAGTCCGGCAACGTCCACACGGTCGAGGACGAGCTGTGGATCCAGGGCATCGGCTACACCGCGGCGAACAAGATCCTGGACGAGATGCAGGCGGACCTGAAGAAGTAGCTTGGGGAGCTTGCTTGAGGCAGTAACTCCCGCCCGGCTCACGGCCGTTGCCGCTGCGATCTCCACAACAGGTAGAGCGCGGAGGCGACGGCCGCGCCGCGTACCACCCAGGGCCAGGTGTCGGCCATCGCGTCGCTCATGTGGCCGTCGCGGACGGGATCGCCCCAGCGGCCTTCGCTCCTGCCCCACAGCCAGGTGATCCCGGCGGCCACGGAGAGACCCGGAAGCCCGAGCACGGCCCATTTGGCCTCGGCGCGGCTGAGCCTGCGCGAGACGTAGGCGAGGAGCCAGCCGCCGCCGAGGGCAAGCAAGTTGCCGAGGATCGCGCCGACGGTGAGGAGCGCGGCGGCGAGCAGCAGCAGGGGGTTGCTGAGGCCGGGGCCCGCGTCGCCGCCGCCCTTGGCCCGCCGAAGCCGGAGCCGCCGCCGGGGTGGCGGCTGCTCATCCTCCCCCTCGTCGCCCTCCTCGGCCTCCTCCCACTCCTCTTCCTCTTCTTCGGCCTCGTCGTCTGGGCGCTTCTTCGCACTCGCCGGGGGCTTGAGGATTTCGGGGATCTCTACGCCGCCGACGAAGCCCGGCACGCTGTCGGCGAAGCCGAAGGGGCCGTTGCCGTCACCCCGCTCCACCCGCCACCAGTCGGGCTCGGAGCCGCTCGGGCCGAGCTCGTCCGTGCCGGCGAGGTGCGGCGGCGACGGGCGGAAGTCCTCCTGCGGAAGCTCCGGTTCGTCGGCGGCGGGGCGGGGGCGGGGGACGATGCGGCGGAGGCGTTTGGGGCGCTGGGGCGGTTCGGCGGTGCGCTGGGTGGGGACGGCGGGGCGGGGCACGTCTCGGGAGCGGGGCCCCGCATCGGAGGTTTCACTCCCCGACCCGGAGGCTGCCGCCTCGACGAGGTCCTCCGGGGAGCCGAGGCGGTTCAGGATGCGGCGTATCGCTGCCGGGTTGTCGGGCGTGGCCTTGGCCCGGCTGCGGTCGATCTCGTTGCGGAGCTCCGAGACGAGGCGCATGCGGGTGCCTGACGGCAGTTGGCGCTGCTGGGCCAGGTCGCCGACGCGGCTCAGATAGTCGTAGACGAGCTGATCGCTCTCGATCCCCACGAAGTCCCCTCCGGGGCGGCTGCGTTGACCGCCTTTCGCGTGCGCTGTGCCTCGACGGTATCGCGTCCCTTTGGTGGCCCCGCAGTCTCCGGGCGCCGAACATGCCTTTCCCGCCCACCCGCCCGATTGCCCGGCAGCGGGGCGACTTGCCGGGGTGGGTGGGGGAGGCGGCGGAACCGCACCGCTCACCCGCACTGTGCGACGTACACGAGGGGCTGGACCACGGCCTCACACACCAGCAGCGCGCAACGAGAACGCGAGGGGAGGGACCGGACCACAGCCCCCACGCACCGCCAGCACGCGACGAGACGCGAGGGGACGGACATCGGCTCCCACACACCGTCAGCACGCCACGAGACATGGGGGGGGACGGACATCGGCCCCCACGCACCGTTGGCGCGCAACGAGACGCGAGGGGACGTGTCGGTATTTCCGCACGGAGCACGGTACGCAGCACTCCCCAGCCGAAGCAGCAAGACGCTCGGACCGAGATGGCGAGTACGGACATACCGGCGCGGCCCCGCCCCAAGACGCACCGCACCGCAGACGACCCCCGAGCCCCCAAGACGCACCGCACCGCAAACCGCAGCCCCGCAGCCCCGCAGCCGGCAACGACCCCGCACAGCACGCCGCACCCCCGGCCCAGCCCCACGAAAGGCCCAGCCCCAGCCGCCGACCCGCTACCGTGGCCAGGATGAGCACCGACGAGCAGGCACAGCGTCCAGCGGACACCCCCCGGTCACTCGCCGAGGCGCTTCGGTCCCGTGGCGACGAGTCGCTCGGTGCGCTGCTGCAGGCCCGCCCCGACCTGCTCACCCCTGTTCCGACCGACCTCACGCAGCTCGCCACCCGCGCCGCGACCCGCGCCTCCGTCGTCCGCGCCCTGGAGCGGCTCGACCGTTTCACGCAGCAGGTCGCCGAGGCCCTCGCCGTGGCTCCGGAGCCGGCGACGTACGCCGAACTGCACGCACTGATCGCCGGAGACCAGGGGAGCGACGGCGCGGACGCGGCGACGGACGAAGCGCTCGGCCGGGCCGTCGGCGTCCTGCGTGAGCAGGCCCTCGTCTGGGGTCCTGACGACCGCCTGCGCCTGGTCCGCACGGCACGCGAACTCCTCGCCCCCGCCCCGCAGTACCCCTCCCCCACCGGCCTCGGCCCCACCGTCGCCGAGGCCACCGCGGGCATGTCGCCGAACCGTATCCAGGACATCGTCACGGCGGCCGGACTGCCCTCCACCCACGACGCGGTGTCCGCCGTCCGATCGCTGACCGACCTCTTCACGGACCGCACCCGGATGTCCGCGCTGCTCGACGAGGCCCCCGCCGAGTCCGTCGAGGTGCTTTCGCGGCTCGTCTGGGGCCCGCCGTACGGCCAGGTGACCGCAGACCCGGCGCGGCATCTGCGCTGGCTCCTGGACCGGGGGCTGCTCCTGCCGACCTCGCCCGGCACCGTCGTACTCCCCCGCGAGGCGGCCCTGCACCTGCGCGCGGGCCGCGCGCACCGCGTCATCGAACCGGCGCCGCCCGCCGTGCAGCCGCTGCGCGAGCACCGTCCACAGGTTGTGGACGCGACGGCGGCGGGCCAGGCGTACACGGCGCTCGCCACGGTCGAGGAGCTCCTGAAGGACTGGGACGAGGGCGGCCCGACGGTCCTGCGGGCCGGCGGCCTGAGCGTGCGGGATCTGAAGCGGACGGCGGTGGCCCTCGACGTACCGGAGCCGGTGGCCGCGTTCTGGGTCGAACTGGCCTACGCGGCGGGCCTGGTGGCGTCGGACGGCGAGGCGGACGAGCGGTACGCGGCGACACCGGCGTACGACGACTGGCAGGAAATGCCCGCCGCCGAGCGCTGGTCGGCGCTCGTCACGGCCTGGCTGACGGCGACCCGCACGGCGGGCCTGATCGGCGGCCGCGACGGCAAGGACCGCACGCTGTCGGCGCTGGGCCCGCACCTGGACCGCTCGTCGGCCCCGGAGATCCGCCACCGGGTCCTGACGCTCCTCACAACGCTCCCGGACGGTGCGAGCCCGACGCCCGACTCGCTCCTGGCCAGGCTGCGCTGGGAGCGCCCGCCGCGCGGCTCGTCCGGCGGCGGGGCATCCGCGGGCGGCGTGTCGACCGGCAGCAGCACATCCGCAGGCAACGCACCGCTCGAACTGCGCGCCCGCATCGCCCAATGGACCCTGAACGAGGCGGAGTTGCTCGGCATCACGGGCCGCGGCGCGCTGTCGTCGCACGGGAGGGCACTGCTTGGCTCCGAGGAGGGCGCGGCCACGGCGCCCGCCCCCTCCCCCGCCGAGCTGGCCGCATCCGCGGCCCGAGCCGCCCGCCTCCTCACCCCCCTCCTCCCCGAGCCCCTCGACCACGTGCTCCTCCAGGCGGACCTCACCGCGGTGGCCCCCGGCCCCTTGGAGCGCCCGCTCGCGGAGACCCTCGCCGTACTCGCGGACGTCGAGTCGAAGGGCGGCGCGACGGTGTACCGCTTCACGCCCGGCTCGGTGCGCCGCGCGCTGGACGCGGGCAAGTCCGCCTCGGACCTGCACGCCTTCCTGGCCGCACACTCCCGCACACCGGTCCCGCAGCCCCTCGCCTACCTCATCGACGACGTGGCCCGTAAACACGGCCATCTGCGGATCGGCGCCGCATCGGCGTACGTACGCTGCGACGACGAGGCGCTGCTCAACGAGATCCTCGCCGACAAGCGCTCCCAGGGCCTGCGCCTGCGCCGCCTAGCCCCCACCGTGCTCGCCGCGCAGGCCGACCCCGGCACGCTCCTCGAAGGGCTGCGCTCGATGGGCTTCGCGCCCGCCGCGGAGAGCGCCGAGGGCGACGTACTGATCCACCGCGCGCACGCCCACCGCACACCACCGCGCACGGCCCCCGAGCCCGTCCACGACGGCCCGCCGCTGCCGGACGACACGATGACCGGCGCCGCGGTGCGCGCCATCCGCGCGGGCGACCTGGCCTCGACGACTCCCCGCAAGGCCGCTCCGGAGGCGACCGGCGCGCTCCCCCGCACGACGGCGGCGGAAACCCTCGCCACGATGCAGGCGGCAGTCCTGACGGGCGAGGCGGTCTGGATCGGCTACGTGAACGCGGAGGGCTCGGCGAGCCAGCGCGTGATCGCCCCGATCCGCGTCGAGGGCGGCTTCGTCACGGCGTACGACCACACGGCGGACGAGGTCAGGACGTATCCGCTGCATCGGGTGACGGGGGTGGCGGAGCTCGCGGACGACTGAGGCCCCCGGGCGGAAGCGGCGGGTGAGGCCCGCAGCACAGTCAGGGCGGTAATCGCGCGCCATGCGGCACACTGGACGTTTGGCTTACCGAAAGGGTGCGCGCGTGAACGGTCCCCTCATCGTCCAGTCGGACAAGACCCTCCTGCTCGAGGTCGACCACGAGCAGGCCGATGCCTGCCGCCGTGCCATCGCGCCCTTCGCGGAGCTGGAGCGTGCCCCCGAGCACATCCACACCTACCGTGTGACGCCGCTCGGTCTGTGGAACGCCCGTGCGGCGGGGCACGACGCGGAGCAGGTCGTGGACGCGCTTGTGGAGTTCTCGCGGTATCCCGTGCCGCACGCGCTGCTCGTGGACGTCGCGGAGACGATGGCGCGGTACGGGCGGCTCACGTTGTCCAAGCACCCGACGCACGGGCTTGTGCTGACCACCACCGACCGGCCCGTGCTCGAAGAGATCCTGCGGTCCAAGAAGGTGCAGCCGCTCGTCGGCGAGCGGGTCGACGCGGACACCGTCGTCGTGCATCCCTCCGAGCGTGGGCAGATCAAGCAGACCCTGCTCAAGCTCGGGTGGCCCGCCGAGGATCTTGCCGGGTACGTCGACGGAGAAGCGCACCGGATCGACCTCGCCGAGGACGGCTGGGCGCTGCGGCCGTATCAGAAGCAGGCCGTGGAGGGCTTCTGGCACGGCGGGAGCGGCGTTGTCGTACTGCCCTGTGGCGCCGGGAAGACGCTGGTCGGGGCCGGGGCCATGGCCGAGGCCAAGGCGACCACTCTCATTCTCGTGACCAATACCGTCTCCGCGCGGCAGTGGAAGCACGAGCTGGTCAAGCGGACCTCCCTCACCGAGGACGAGATCGGTGAGTACAGCGGGACCCGGAAAGAGATCCGGCCGGTCACCATCGCGACCTATCAGGTGCTCACCACCAAGCGGAAGGGCATCTACCCGCACCTTGAGCTCTTCGACTCCCGTGACTGGGGGCTCATCGTCTACGACGAGGTGCATCTGCTGCCCGCCCCCGTCTTCAAGTTCACCGCCGATCTGCAGGCCCGGCGGCGTCTTGGGCTCACCGCGACGCTGGTCCGGGAGGACGGGCGGGAGTCCGATGTCTTCTCCTTGATCGGGCCCAAGCGGTTCGATGCTCCTTGGAAGGAGATCGAGGCTCAGGGGTACATCGCGCCCGCCGACTGCGTGGAAGTGCGGGTCAATCTGACGGACTCGGAGCGGCTCGCGTACGCCACCGCCGAGGCCGAGGAGAAGTACCGGTTCTGCGCCACCACCGCCACCAAGCGGAAGGTGACGGAGGCGCTGGTCAAGAAGCATGCCGGGGAGCAGACCCTCGTCATCGGGCAGTACATCGATCAGCTGGACGAGCTGGGCGAGCACCTGGACGCGCCCGTCATCAAGGGCGAGACGACCAACGCGCAGCGCGAGAAGCTGTTCGGTGCCTTCCGGGAAGGCGAGATCTCCGTGCTCGTCGTGTCCAAGGTCGCGAACTTCTCCATCGATCTGCCCGAAGCCACCGTCGCGATTCAGGTGTCGGGGACCTTCGGCTCCCGGCAGGAGGAGGCACAGCGGCTCGGTCGCGTGCTGCGTCCCAAGGCCGACGGGCACGAGGCGCGCTTCTACTCCGTGGTGGCGCGGGACACCATCGACCAGGACTTCGCGGCGCATCGGCAGCGGTTCCTTGCCGAGCAGGGGTACGCGTACCGGATCGTCGATGCGGACGAGCTGCTGACCGAGGGCTGAGGCCGACGCCGGTCGCCGTCGGGCTCAGGAGCCCGCGAGCATCGCCACGGGGATCGTCACGACCGACGTGAGGGCGAACGCCGTCCGCAGCCACGCCGCGCGCGAGTCGCGCGGCGTGAGCCAGCCCGCCGCCAGGCAGCCGACGCCGCCGAACAGCGCGAGTACGTAGCGGGCCACCAGGTCCTGGTGCTCCGGCGACGACGCGTCACCGAGCTCCGCGTCGAGCGAGACCACGTACCCGCCGAGCACGAGGAGCAGCACCACGACGGGGGTCGCGAGAGCCGGCCCGAGGATGCGGCTCGGGCGGGGGACGGGGTGCGCGGCGGCGTAGGCGGCGTTACGGGCGGCCCACGCCTCCTGCGGCTCCGTCTCGGATCGCGGCTCCGTCTCGGTTCCCGGCTCCGTCTCGGTTCGCGGCTCGGTGTGCATGGGGCGAGTCAACCTCCGGGCGCGGCGCCCGCGCCTCCGTCCCCGTACTCAGACACGTACTCAACATCGGCAGCAGTGCCACGCCGAGCAGCACGTACGGCGAGGCCAACGGCTGTTGCCACCACGGCAGATGCAGGTCCAGGTCGCCCTGGTGCGGGAGCAGCCAGAAGCTGCGGGCCGTGAAGAGGGTCGCCACCGCCGCGGTCAGGCGGGGGCGGCCCTCCGCCATGAGCAGGGTCAGGAGCGGTACGCACCACACCCAGTGGTGGGACCAGCTGATCGGGGAGATCAGCAGGGCGGTGGCCGCCGTCAGGAGGATGCCGCGGGGTTCCGACCTGGCCCGGCGCGCCAGCCGGAGGCCGAGCGCGGCGGTGAGGGCCGCGGGGATCGCCCATGCCGGGCCGGGGGTGGGGTCGTGCAGGGCCCTGGCGATCAGGCCCTGGAGCGACTGATTGTCGACGATCCATGCCTTGCCCACGCGGCTCGTCTCGAAGAGGCGGTGCGTCCAGAAGTCGGCGCTGGCGGCGGGGAGCACGAGGGCGCCGAGGGCGACCGTGCCGGTGAAGGCCGCCAGTGCGGTGCAGCCCTCGCGCACGCGTCCTCTCAGGAAGAGGTACGCGATGAAGATCGCGGGGGTGAGTTTGATGCCCGCCGCGATGCCGAGGGCCACGCCCTTGCCGGGGGCGCCGGGCAGGCGGGTGAGGTCCCAGAGGATCAGGCAGGCCAGGGCCAGGTTGATCTGGCCGAACAGGACCGTCTGGAAGACCGGCTCAAGCCAGAGCGCTGCCGCTGTGGCCGCCAAGAGGAGCGCGGGGCGGGTGCGGGTGCCCGCCAGGCGGGCGGAGAGGTGGATCAGGAGGGCGAGGAAGGCGATGTTGCCGAGGATGAAGGCGAGCCTGAGGGCGGGCAGGTGAAGCCAGGTCGTCGGCACGAAGAGGATGGCCGCGAAGGGCGGATAGGTGGCGGGCAGCTCCCACTCGGTGACGGTGAACCCGTAGAGGTCCGTCCCGTTGGCCACGGCGGCCCCCTCGGCCCGGTAGACGAGGGTGTCGGCCATGGGGATGCGTTGCTCTACGCAGAGGGCGGCGAGGGAGATGAGGGAGGCCAGGAACAGGCCCCCCGCGCCGACAGTGACCGCATTCCGTGACCACACCGTCACCCTCTGGTCCTTCACGGCGGCGACTTTATCGGCCCGGAGGTCTCGCCTGCACGAACAGGCCTTTCCCGCCCACCCGCCCGATTGCCCGGAAATTCGTTGGCCCCACCACGCGCCCCCGCATAAGATGCCCGGTCTGCCCGCGGGTCGCGCCCCGCCGTCGACCGGACGGAAACCGGTCGGCCCCCCTGTCGCACACTCACCCGCACCCGCATCGCCGGAGAGCTTCCATGCCCGCAGAGTCCGACCCCCTGGCCCGCGAACGGGCCCACCTCGCCGCCTCCCGCGGAGCGCTCCGCGCCATGCGGGAGGACGCCGAGGCCCTCGACATCCGTGACGTCACCGCGAACTGGGTGAACGCCGCCGTCCTGCAGAACCAGATCGACGAGCGGATCAAGTCCCTCGCCGACCTTTCGCACACGCCTCTTTTCTTCGGGCGGCTCGACTATCTGCACGCCCCCGGCGCCGAGCAGGCGGAAGGCGCAGAGGGCGAGCAGTTCTACATCGGGCGGCGGCATGTGCACGACGCCGAGGGCGACCCCATGGTCATCGACTGGCGGGCACCCGTCTCGCAGCCGTTCTACCGGGCCTCGAAGAAGACGCCGATGGACATCGGGCTGCGGCGGCGGTTCGGGTACACCGGCGGCGAGCTCACCGCGTACGAGGACGAGCACCTCAGCGACCAGGAAGAGGCCGAGCAGACCAGCAAGCTGCTCCAGCAGGAGATCGAGCGGCCGCGCGTGGGCCCGATGCGGGACATCGTCGCCACCATCCAGCCCGAGCAGGACGAGATCGTCCGCAGTGGTCTCGGCGGGAGCGTGTGCGTCCAGGGTGGGCCCGGCACCGGGAAGACCGCCGTCGGCCTGCACCGTGTCGCCTATCTGCTGTACGCCCACCGTGAGCGGCTCGCCCGGACCGGCACCCTCGTCATCGGGCCGAACGCCTCCTTCCTGCACTACATCGAGCAAGTCCTGCCCGCCCTGGGCGAGTTGGAGGTCAAGCAGGCCACCGTCGACGACCTCGTCGCGCATGTGGAGGTGCGGGGCACGGACGATCCCATCGCCGCCGTCGTCAAGGGCGACGCCCGCATGGCCGAGGTGCTGCGCAAGGCCGTGCGCTCGCACGTGACCATGCCCGCCGAGCCCCTCGTCGTCGTGCGCGGGTCCCGGCGGTGGCGCGTGCCCGCCCATGAACTCGAAGAGATCGTAGGCGAGTTGCTCGAACGCGATATCCGGTACGGGGCCGCTCGTGACGCCCTTCCCCAGCGCATCGCCCACGCCGTCCTCGTCCGCATGGAGCAGGCCGGCGAGGCACCCGACGACCGCGTACAGGACGCCGTCGCGCGCAACACCGCCGTGAAGGCCGCGGTGAAGGCCGTCTGGCCGCCCGTCGATCCCGCGAAGCTCGTGCTGCGGCTGCTGTCCGACGCCGACTTCCTCGCCGGGCACGCCGAGGGGATCCTGACGGAAGAGGAGCAGAAGGCCGTTCTGTGGGCCAAGCCGGCGCGGAGCGTCAAGAGTGCCAAGTGGTCTGCCGCCGACGCCGTGTTGATCGATGAGGCGAGCGATCTCGTGTCGCGTACGCATTCGCTCGGGCATGTGGTGCTCGACGAGGCGCAGGATCTCTCCCCCATGCAGTACCGCGCCGTGGGGCGGCGCTGCACCACCGGTTCCGCCACCGTCCTCGGCGACCTCGCGCAGGGCACCACGCCCTGGGCGACCCGGAGTTGGGCCGAGGCCCTCGCCCATCTCGGCAAGGGCGACGCCGTCGTTGAGGAGCTGACGGCCGGTTTCCGTGTGCCGCGCGACGTCATCGCGTACGCGTCCCGGCTGCTGCCCGACATCGCGCCCGGACTCGCGGCGGTCGACTCGGTGCGGGAGTCGCCCGGCTCGCTCGCCGTGCGGCACGTGGAGGACGTCGAGGGGCTCGACGCCGCCTGCCTGGAGGCGTGTGCCGATTCGCTGCGGCACGAGGGGTCCATCGGTCTTATCGCCGCGGACGCCCGCGTCCCCGCGCTCGCCGATGCCCTGACGGCGGCCGGGATCTCGTACCTCTCCCCCGGCCAGGAGACGACGGCCGACGCCCGGCTCACGCTCGTGCCCGCGTCCCTGGCCAAGGGTCTTGAGTACGACTACGTGGTGCTCGACGAGCCCGCCGCCGTGGTCGACGGGGAGCCGGACGAACGGACGGGTCTGCGCCGGCTGTACGTGGCGCTGACCCGTGCGGTGTCCGGCCTGATCGTCGTGCATGCGGCGGAGCTGCCCGTGCAGCTCAGCTAGGGCACTTCGCTGCAAGTCCGGTACGCCGGGCGCGGGTACGTCGTGGCTGGTCGCGCAGTTCCCCGCGCCCCTTCGGGGCACTGCCTCAGCTTATGAGGCAGCCTCCTTGGACGGCAGATGCGTCACGACCAGCGCGATGCCCGTGATCGTCACGATGCGCGTGGCCGCGTCGAGGCCGTTCCAGTCCTCCGACTGCCACATGGCGAACCACTCGCCGCCGATCCCGATGAAGCCCACTCCGAACAGCAGGATGAGCATCAACAGGCCGATGGTGCCCGCGCGTTGGGCGCGGCGCAGGCCCTCGGGGCGGCGCAGGCCCCTGGCCCACAGGACCGTCGCCGTGCCCAGGACGAGCGCGGCCAGCGTCTCCCAGGCGATGATCGCCACGTACGCGGTGTCCTGGAGCGCGGTGGACTCCACCGCGCGCCACATCAGGTCGTCGTCCTTGAACGTGCTGTCCATCGCCAGGACATGGCGGACGAACTGCTGGTTGGAGTCGAAGTCGGTGATGTTCCCGAACGCGACGAGCGCGATGTAGAGCGCGAGCGTCCCGGTGAACACCAACGCGACGACGGGCAGTGTCCCGGCCCTGAGTATTCGTTCCGCGGGACGCGTTTTCTCTGCTGGTATCGACATGAAGTCCCCTCCGTTTCGATCCCAGTTGTATCGGCCCCGCGGGGAATCGATCAATCGTCGAGCGCGGCCCTCCACCGGGCGACGGCCGCCGCGGAGACCGGTGCCGACCAGCCGTCGGGGCGGGACGCGCCGCCGATATGGAAGGCGTCGACGCCGGCCGCCTTGAGTCTCGGCAGGTGGTCGAGGCGGAGGCCGCCGCCGACCAGGATCTGCTGCTCGTAACCGGGCTCCCCGGACCGTGCCGCCTCGGCGAGAAGTGTGGTCAGGCCCTCGTCGACGCCCGCCGCCGAACCCGCCGTGAGGTAGGTGTCGAGCCCCGGCAGGTCCGCGAGCTGCTTGCGCAGGGCGTCGCGGTCGGCGGCCCGGTCGATGGCCCGGTGGAACGTCCAGCGGCAGCCGTCCAGGGCGCCGACCACCGTCTCGACCGCGGCCAGGTCGGGGCCGCCCGCCTCGTCCAGGAAGCCGAGGACGAACTCGTCGGCGCCCGCTTCCCTGAGCTCGCGGGCACGGCGTACGAGAGTGTCGAGCTGTCGGGAGTCCCCCGCGGCGAAACCGTCCGCGAGGCGCACCATCACGCGCAGGGAGATGTCCACGGCGGCGCGGATCTCGGCAAAGGTCTCGCGGGACGGGGTCAGGCCGTCCGCGGCCATGTCGGTGACCAGCTCGAGGCGGTCGGCGCCTCCCGCCTGGGCGGCGACGGCGTCCTCGGCATCGAGGGCGATCACCTCCAGGACTGCACGCTTGCTCATGGATGTCTTCCTTCGGGTCCGGCGCCTCGGGGGCGGAAAGGAACGTAGAACACAGGTCTAGTCCAATTCCCCAGCCTACGCGCAGATCGCCCCGGCGCTACCCACGCGCACCGGGGCGATCTTAAAGACGGGTACTCAGCTCAGCGGCTTGAACCCCCTCAGGCGCAGGCTGTTGCCGACCACGAAGACCGAGGAGAAGGCCATCGCGGCGCCCGCGATCATCGGGTTCAGGAGGCCGGAGGCCGCCAGGGGCAGCGCGCCCACGTTGTAGGCGAAGGCCCAGAAGAGGTTGGACTTGATCGTGCCCAGGGTGCGGCGCGAGAGGCGGATGGCGTCGGCCGCCGCCCGCAGGTCGCCCCGTACGAGCGTCAGGTCGCCCGCCTCGATCGCGGCGTCCGTGCCCGTGCCCATCGCCAGGCCCAGGTCGGCCTGGGCGAGCGCGGCCGCGTCGTTCACGCCGTCGCCGACCATCGCGACGCTGCGGCCCTCCGCCTGGAGGCGCTTGACGACGTCGACCTTGTCCTGCGGCATGACCTCGGCGATCACGTCATCGGGGGCGATGCCGACCTCCGCGGCCACCGACGCCGCTACGGCCTTGTTGTCGCCGGTCAGGAGGATCGGGGTGAGGCCGAGCGCGCGCAGGCGCTTGATCGCCTCGGGGCTCGACTCCTTGACCGCGTCCGCGACCTCCAGGACCGCACGTGCCTCCCCGTCCCAGGCGACGGCGATGGCCGTACGTCCCGCCGCCTCGGCCTGCGCCTTCGCGCGCTCCAGCTCCACGGGGAGGCTGATGACCCACTCGGCGAGGAGCTGGGTGCGGCCGACCAGGACCGCGTGGCCCTCGACGATGCCCTGGACGCCGAGTCCCGCGACGTTCGCGAAGTCCTCGGGGGTGGGCAGCGCGCCCACCTTCTCGGCGGCGCCGGTGGCGACGGCCTGTGCGATGGGGTGCTCGGAGGAGTGCTCCAACGCGCCTGCCAGGCGCAGGACTTCGTCCTCGGTGGCGTTGTCCGCCGTGTGCGTGGCGAGCAGGGTCATCTTGCCGGTGGTGACGGTGCCGGTCTTGTCCAGGACGATCGTGTCGACCTTGCGGGTGGTCTCCAGGACCTCCGGGCCCTTGATCAGGATGCCGAGCTGGGCGCCGCGCCCGGTGCCGACCATGAGGGCGGTCGGCGTGGCGAGGCCCAGGGCGCAGGGGCAGGCGATGATCAGTACGGCGACGGCCGCGGTGAAGGCGGCGGTCAGGCCGGAGCCGTTGCCGAGCCAGAAGCCGAGGGTGCCGACGGCCAGGGCGATGACGACCGGCACGAAGACCGCGGAGATCTTGTCGGCGAGGCGCTGGGCGGCGGCCTTGCCGTTCTGCGCGTCCTCGACGAGCCTGGCCATCCGGGCGAGCTGGGTGTCGGCGCCGACGCGGGTGGCCTCGACGACCAGCCGGCCGCCGACGTTCAGGGTGGCGCCGGTGACGCCGTCCCCGGTGGCGACCTCCACCGGCACGGACTCGCCGGTGAGCATGGAGGCGTCCACGGCCGAGGCGCCCTCGACGACCCTGCCGTCGGTGGCGATCTTCTCGCCGGGCCGGACCAGGAAGCGGTCGCCGACCTTCAAGTCGCTTACGGGGATGGTCTCTTCGCGCCCGCCGTCACGGATGACGGTGACGTCCTTGGCGCCCAGCTGGAGCAGCGCCTTCAGCGCGGCCCCGGCCTTCCGCTTCGACCGGGCCTCGAAGTAGCGCCCGGCGAGGATGAAGGCGGTGACGCCGGCGGCGGCCTCCAGGTAGATGTTCCCCGCGCCGTCGCTCCGCGCGATGGTCAGCTCGAAGGGGTGCGTCATGCCGGGCGTGCCCGCCGTACCGAAGAACAGCGCCCACAGCGACCACAGGAAGGCCGCCGACGTACCGACCGAGATCAGGGTGTCCATGGTGGCCGCGCCGTGCCGCGCGTTGGTGAAGGCGGCCTTGTGGAAGGGCCAGGCCGCGTACGTCACGACCGGCGCCGCGAGGGTCAGCGAGAGCCACTGCCAGTACTCGAACTGCAGGGCGGGGACCATCGCCATCGCGATGACGGGTACGGAGAGCAGGACCGCGGCGGTCAACCGCTGGCGCAGCGGCCGCAGTTCCTCGTCGGCCTGCTGCTCTTCATCGGCCGGACCCTGCTCCGTACGGACCGGGGCGGGCTCCTGCGCGGTGTAGCCGGTGGCCTCGACGGTCGCGATCAGATCCTGGACGGCGATGTCCTCGCCGTTGTAGCTGACCTTCGCCTTCTCGGTGGCGTAGTTGACGGTCGCCTCGACGCCGTCCATGCGGTTGAGCTTCTTCTCGATCCGGGCGGCGCACGAGGCGCAGGTCATGCCACCGATGGCGAGTTCGACCTCTGCGGTTGAGGCCACCTGGGTGGTGCCGGGAGTGGTGGACATGGCTGCGGGCTCCTCGTGGCGGTCCGGGTACCCGGGGTGGGTACCGCTGACGAGATCTATATATACCCCTGGGGGGTACTGAACGCAAGGGGAACCCACCGCTTGACTTCATACCCCTAGGGGGTATCTTCGGAGACATCGACCCGCATCGACCCGCTTACGTCATCCATCGGGAGTCGCCATGAACACCGGACTGAAGATCACCGCCTTCGCCGCCGCGGTCGCCGCGACGTTCGGCACCGCGTACGGCGTGGGGAAGGGTGTCGACCCCGTGACCTCGCAGAAGAAGCCCGCGAGTGAGCACGGCGGCCACGGCGGCGGTGAGGAGGCCGCCGCCGGCGAGAAGGGCGAGAAGCAGGGCGGGGGCCACACTGCCGACGTCCCCGGCGGCCTGCAGATATCCGAGCGCGGATACACGCTGGACCTGAAGACCGCCCGCATCGACGCCGAGAAGCGCGAGCAGCTGCGGTTCACGATCGTCAGGGACGGCACCGGCAAGGACGGCAAGGACGGCAAGGGCAAGAACGTCACGGCGTACCAGAAGGAACACGACAAGGAGCTGCACCTCATCGTCGCCTCACGCGACCTGACGACCTACCGCCATCTGCACCCGTCCCGCGCGGCGGACGGCACCTGGTCGACGCCGGTCGAGCTCCCCGAGGCGGGCGGCTACCGCGTCTTCGCCGACTTCAAGCCGAAGGGCGCGAAAGAGGGCCTGACGCTGGGGGCGGATCTGGCGGTGGCGGGCAAGTACGACCCCGCGGGTCTGCAGGCCCACAACACGAAGGCCTCGGTGGACGGCTACGAGGTCAGCCTCAAGGGCGAGTTGAAGCCGGGGAAGTCGGCGGGCCTGACCCTGAACGTGTCGAAGAACGGCAGGCCGGTGACCGATCTTCAGCCGTACCTCGGTTCGTACGGGCATCTGGTCGCCCTGCGGTCGGGGGACCTGGCGTACCTCCATGTCCACCCGACGGGCGAGCCGGGTGACGGCCGCACCGAGCCGGGGCCCGGCGTGTCCTTCCAGGCGACGGCGCCGAGCGCGGGCGCTTATCGGCTGTTCCTCGACTTCAAGCACGAGGGGAAGGTCCGGACGGCGGCCTTCACCGTGCACGCGGGTGGCTCCGCCGGGGGTGAAGGGACTGCCGAGTCCGGGGACTCGGGGCACGCGCACTGAGCGTAGGGCGGGGTTGCATTTTCGCTGCGGGTGCGTCGTGGCTTGTCGCGCCCACGCGGCGGAGCCGCATATCGATTCAGCCCCGCGCCCCTTCGGGGCGCGGGGGCTTTCGCATGTCCCGCCGCCCTCAGTCGAAGATCGGCAGCTCTGTCTCCTTCGCGCCCGCCAGTTCGTAGCGGGTTCCCGTCAAGGGGCGGCCCGTGTACAGCCTGATCAGGGTCGGGGCGTCGCCGATGTAGCGGGCCGGCGGGCGTTTGCCGTCGGGGACTCCCAGGGCCAGCGGCTCGTCCCAGCCGTCGACGTCCGCGTGCAGCGGCAGCGCAGAGGTCCTCCTGCTGTGCTCCGCGAGCAGCGGCAGCGCGTCCGCGAGGCCGTCGCCCCCGTACGCGCCGGGCAGGCCCCAGGCCTCGCGCACATCCCCCGCGTGCACCCACTCCCCCAGTGACACGCCGTCGAGGCGCCCCTTGGCCTTGACCATGATCTCGCCCGCCTCGGTCATCCCGCGCTCCAGCTCGTCCACGATGCGGGAGTTGGACCAGTCGGCGCGTTCGGCGATGTCGCGCTCGTTGCTCTCGGGGCTGTACACGCCCTCCTCGAAGCGGGTCTCGACGACACGCATCAGCGCGGAGCTGCAGTGCGCGAGCACATGCCGCACGGTCCAGCCGGGACAGCAGGTCCTGATCTCGTACGCGGAGTCGTCGGCGCCCCTCAACAGCGGGATCAGTACGTCGCGTTCGGTGCGCAGGAGGCGTCCCGGGCGCTCGGGGTCGTAGGTCTCGGCGTGGTTCGGAGTGGTGGTCATGTCTGCCAGCCAAGCTTGTACGGCGCCGCGCGGCAATGACATGGCAACGGACGGGCCGGAGTTTCCAGCCCGTCCGGCGGAAACATCCAGCCCGTCCGGCGTTTGAGGACGAGTAACGGCGAAGCCGACGACAGACGGTCACCCCACTACGCGTTCACCCTCTCCTTCGCGGCAACCGACTCTCCCCGCATCACCAGCAGCGTCACGACACCCCCCACCGCAGCTATGGCCCCGGCGCCAACAAACGCCGCGCTGAACCCGTCCGTCAGCGCAGGCAGATTGCCCAGCTCCCCCGCCCCCTGCGACGTCGCGAGAGCGGTAAGCGCCGCGAGGCCAAGGGCGGAGCCCACCTGGTACGTGGTGTTGACGATGCCGGAGGCCAGACCCGCCTGCTCCTGCGGGGCGCCGGACATCGCCGCCATCATCGCCGGGATGTACGCGAGGGACATGCCGAGCGCCGCCACCAGCGAGGCCGGCAGGACGTCCACCACGAACGAGCCCGTCGGGCCGACCTGCGCCAGCCACACCAGGCCGAGCGCGAGCACCAACAGGCCGCTCCCGATCAGCGGCTTTGCTCCGAAGCGGCCGAGCAGCCGCGCCGTGATGGCCGTCATGAAGACCATCAGGAGCCCCGTCATCGGCAACAGCGCGGCGCCGGACGCGAACGCCCCGTACCCCATCACCTGCTGGAGGTAGAGGTTGAGGAAGTACCACATCGGGATCCAGGCCGCGCCGAGCAGCGCCATCGCCAGGTTGGCGGAACCGAGCCGCGGGATGCGCCACACCTTGAGCGGCATCAGCGGCTCGCGCACCGACTTCTGCACGAGGAGGAAGAGCGCCAACAGAGCGCCTGCACCCACCAGTTGCAGCACCGTCGAAATCGAGCCCCAGCCCTCCTCCGGCGCCCGCACCACAGCGAAGACGGCCAGCGCGAGTCCCGCCGTCACAGACACCGCGCCGAGGATGTCGACCGAGCCGCGCTTGCCCTCGACGGCGGGCAGCAGGCGCGTCGCCGCGAGGGTCGCGACGCCGATCGGCACGTAGATGATGAACACCCAGGGCCAGCTCAGCCACTCCGTGAAGACGCCGCCGAGGAAGACTCCGGCCGTGCCGCCCGCGGGGGCCGCCGCTCCATAGAGGGCCATCGCCTTGCCGAGCTCCTTCGGGTCGTGCCCGAAGAGCATCATCAGGAGGGTCATCGCGGCGGGCGCGATCAGCGCGCCGCCGACGCCCTGCACGGCGCGCCCGACGACCTCGACGGTGGCGGTCTGCGCGGCCGCGGCGATGACGGATCCCGCGATGAGGACCAGCCAGCCGGATACGAAGACCTTGCGCGCCCCGAGCAGGTCGGAGAGGCGCCCGCCGAGCAGCAGCAGGCCGCCGAAGGCGATCACGTACGCGTTGAAGACCCACTGCAACTCACCCTGCGAGAAGCCGAGGTCCTTCTGCATCTCGGGGAGCGCGACCCCGATGATCGAGGTGTCCATGATCACCATGAACTGGGCGGTGGCGAGCACGAAGAGCGCCCACCAGCGCTTGGGATTGGCGGTTGACATGACGGTCCCCTCCAAAGAGCCGTACAATACCCCCGAGGGGTATCTAGCGCTGGGAAGTTAACATACCCCCTAGGGGTATTCAAGGGTTAGGGTTCGCCCCATGGCCGACGACAAGAACGACGAGCTGCGCGGGCGCTGGCTCACGACGCTGCTGCGGGCGCGGGACACGGACGAGTGCATCTACGACCCGTACAAGTACGCCGACAACCTGCTCGCCCGCTGGGCCGAGCCGCAGCGGCGGTACCACACCACCGCCCACCTGGCAGCGGTCCTCGACCACATCGACGTACTCGAAGAGCACGCGGACGACCCCGACCTGGTGCGGCTCGCGGCCTGGTTCCACGACGCGGTGTATCTGCCCGAGCGCTCGACCAACGAGGAGCGCTCGGCCCGCCTCGCCGAACGCGCCCTGCCCGAGGCCGGGTTGACCGATGAGCGGACCGCCGAGGTGGCCCGGCTCGTCCGGCTCACCGTCAGCCACGACCCCGCCGACGGCGACCGCAACGGCGAGACGCTGTGCGACGCCGACCTGGCGATCCTGGCCGCCGCCCCGGACGCGTACGCCGCGTACGCCGCCGCCGTGCGCGAGGAGTACGCCTTCGTCCCCGACGACGCCTTCCGCGAGGGCCGGGCGGCGGTGCTTCGCCAACTCCTCGCCCTGCCAAGACTGTTCCGTACGCCGCACGGGGCGAAGGAGTGGGAGGGTCCGGCGCGCGCGAACCTCGCCACAGAAATCGACCTGCTCAGCCCATGACGCTCCCGTACGCTCGGCGCATGCTTTTCATGGGCGGGGATCAGGTGGACGAGGCCGTGGCGCACGCGGCACGGGTGCTGCGCACGGCGGCGGGGCTCGACTGGAGCGTCAAGGCCGGTGGCCTGGAGTGGAGTTGCCTGCAGACCGCCGAGCACATCGCCTGCGATCTCGTCGCGTACGCGGGGCAGTTGACGGGCCGCGCGCCCGATGCGTGGGTCCCCTTCGAGGTCTCCCTCGACGAGGGTTCGGGCCCCGCCGACGCGATCAGCGTCATCGAGGCGACCGGCGGGCTGCTCTCGGCGGTCATCCGGACGACGCCGCCCGGCGTGCGGGCCTTCCACCCGTACCCCTCCGGCAAGGCCGACGCGACGGGCTTCGCGGCGATGGGCGTCGCGGAGGTGCTGCTCCACACGTACGACATCGCGCGGGCGCTCGGCATCGACGCTCAGCCGCCCGCCGAGCTGTGCGAGGCCGTGCTCGCCTGGATCTTCCCGCAGGTCACGCCCGCGTCCCGGCCCGAGGATCAGTGGCCCACGCTGCTCTGGGCCACGGGGCGCGGCACGCTGCCGGGGCGGGCCCGCCTCGACGGGTGGCGCTGGCACAACTCCCTTGAGATTCCCGCCGGACGGATCGCCCTGCGGGAGGTCAGGCCCGCGGCGGCCGCGGATCTCGCCGTGGGCGGCACGGGTGGTCTGAACTGGATCGACGGTGGGCCGTTCGAGGGGACGCGGACGGCGGCGGAGATGGTGACGAAGGCGTACGGATCCGGGGTGCACCGGCCCGAGTGGGGGATGTTCGCGCTGGTCCGCGTGGCGGACGAGGTCGCCGTCGGCGGGATGGGGTTCCACGGGCCGCCGGACGACGAGGGGACGGTGGAGGTCGGCTACGACCTGGCGGTCGCCGCGCGGGGTTGCGGCTACGCTTCCGAGGCGCTTTCCGCCCTCTCCGCGTGGGCGCTGGACCGTCCCGGGGTGTCCGCTCTCCTTGCCGTGATCGAGCCCGGCAACGCGGCTTCGCAGGGGGTGGTGACGCGGGCGGGATACGTCCGCATCTCCGACCGGGAGGAGAACCGGGCTTACGTCCGTCGTGCGTGACGGTTCCTACTTTTCCCGCCCGCCCACCCATTACCCCGGGGTAATGGGTGGGCGGGCGGGAAAGATCCGCCGCGAAGCGGCGGCCCAGCCCGGGACCGACCCGCACCCGGAACACAAGCCCCCCGCCGGGGAATGTAATGCCCCACCCCAACGTTCACCCCTGTTATGCCGACCCCTGCCGCGAAATCGCGGATGCCCGTAGCCGTCTACATCCTCGGGCTCGCCGTCTTCGCCCTCGGCACGAGCGAGTTCATGCTCTCGGGGCTGCTGCCGCCCATCGCGGACGACATGGGGGTCTCCATCCCCCGCGCCGGCCTCCTCATCTCCGCCTTCGCCATCGGCATGGTCATCGGCGCCCCGCTGCTCGCCGTGGCGACCCTGCGGCTGCCACGCCGCACGACACTCATCACGCTCATCACGGTCTTCGGCCTCGGCCAGGTGGCAGGGGCCCTCGCGCCCACGTACGAGATCCTCTTCGCGTCCCGCGTGATCAGCGCCCTCGCCTGCGCGGGGTTCTGGGCGGTCGGCGCCGCCGTCGCCATCGCGATGGTCCCCGTCAACCAGCGGGCCCGCGCCATGGCCGTGATGATCGGGGGACTCAGCATCGCCAACGTCCTCGGGGTCCCCGCAGGCGCCTTCCTCGGTGACAACTTCGGCTGGCGTTCGGCCTTCTGGGCGGTCGGCGTCGCCTCCGCCGTCGCGCTCGTCGGCGTACTCACCCTCATCCCGCGCATTCCACTCCCGGACGAGAAGCCCGAGCTGAAGAAGGAACTCTCCATCTACCGGGACCGGCAGGTCTGGCTCTCCATCGCGATCACCGCGCTCGCCGCGGGCGGCGTCTTCTGCGCGTTCTCGTATCTCTCGCCGCTCCTGACGGACGTCGCCGGGCTCGACGAGGGCTGGGTGCCGACCGTCCTCGGCCTCTTCGGGGCGGGCGCCCTCATCGGCACCTGGATCGGCGGCCGCATCGCCGACGCGCACCTCTTCGGCGTCCTGCTCAGCGGCATCGCGGCGTCCACCGTCCTCCTCGTCGCCCTCGCCCTCTTCTCGGGCACGGCGGCCGTCGCGGTCACCCTCTCCTTCCTCCTGGGCGTCTCCGCCTTCTACACCGCCCCGGCCCTCAACGCCCGGATGTTCAACGTGGCGGGCGCCGCCCCCACCCTCGCGGGCGCCACCACGACGGCCGCGTTCAACCTCGGCAACACGGGCGGGCCCTGGCTCGGCGGCACGGTCATCGACCTGGACTTCGGGTACGCGTCGACGGCCTGGGCGGGCGCCGCGATGACGGCGGTGGCGATCGGGGCGGTCACCCTCTCGCTGCGGCTGCACCGCAGGACTCCGAGCCGCGTCGTCACGGCCTTCTCCGCCGACAGCACGCAAGCGGGGGCCGACATCGAAACCGCCCGCTAGAAGCCTCACTCCAGAGGAGAAGCCCTCACTCCAGAGGCCGCAGGAACCGCCGCTCATAGCGGCGGATGCACCCCGTCCGGCGCGCGAGCTCGAAGGCCTCCTGGCACTCGGGATCGGTCTTGCTCTCGGTGCGGTACCGCTCGTACTCGGCGAGGCTCGGGAAGGAGAAGAGGGCGTACGCGATGTCGCTGTCGCCCTCGCTCGGCAGGAAGTAGCCGTGGTGGTCGCCGCCGAAGCGGTTGACCAGGGTGACCCAGCGGCGGCCGTACTCCTCAAAGTCGTCGATGCGGTCGGGATCGATCTCGTACTTCAGATGAACGGTGATCATGCGGTCCACCCTAGGCTCGAACCGCCTTACGCGGGTCTGCCTTTGGGCCTGCGCAGCCCCGCCTCCGTGAGCCGCCGCACCAGCTCCTTGGAGCCGATCTCGACCGCGCCCGCGCGCACCGCGTCCCCGTACCGGTGCGACGGCACGTCGTAGTGGTCGCGCTCGAAGGCGCGGCGAGGGGCGCCGATGGCCTCCGCGAACGTGTGCAGTTCCTCGTACGAGACGTCACTGACCAGGTGCGACCACATGCGGCCATGGCCCGGCCAGGTCGGCGGGTCGATGTAGAGCGTCACGTCGGGCCCGTCCCCGTCAGGCCGCCCACCGGGGCCACGACGACGCCCGCCTTACCGCACACCCAGTGCGGGTCGGGGCCCAACTCCGGTTCCACGTCCAGCGCGTGCGGGTCGCCCGAGCCGCAGACCGGGCACAGCGGCCAGCGGCCGTAGCGCTCAAGGAGTGCGTCCTGTACGTCCTGGGCGACGAGCCCGGCGACGTACTCGATGCCGTCCGGCCACTGCTCGACCCACCAGCGGCGGTGCGCCACCGCCTCCTCGACCAGCGAGACGACCTCCGCCTGCGCGACCTCGCGGGCCACGAGGTCGGCGATGACAAGTGCGCGGGCGGCGTGCAGCGCCTGCTCCAGGGGGTCGATCGCGTCCATGCAGCCATTGTCCACCCCGTGCGCAACCTGCCGGAGGTCCGTCCGAGATCGGGACCAAAGAGATCGGGACCAAGGGGGTCTTGACCCTTCCCCGCTCCGAAAATATCTTTCAGGTGTGACCAATGACGTGAAGGAAATTTTCGCGGGCGCGGCGCCCCCCGCCCCGGCCGCCCTCGCGGCCAAGGTGCGGACCCTCGCGCCGTCCATGACCCGCTCCATGCAGCGGGTCGCCGAAGCCGTCGCCGGCGACCCGGCAGGCTGCGCGGCCCTCACGGTCACCGGCCTCGCCGAGCTCACCGGCACCAGCGAGGCGACGGTGGTGCGCACCGCCCGCCTGCTCGGCTACCCCGGCTACCGCGACCTCCGCCTGGCCCTCGCCGGACTCGCCGCCCAGCAGCAGTCGGGCCGCGCGCCCGCCGTCACCGCGGACATCGCCGTCGACGACCCCATCGCGGATGTCGTGGCGAAGCTCGCCTACGACGAGCAGCAGACCCTCGCCGACACCGCGGCCGGGCTCGACACCGTGCAGCTCGGCGCCGCCGTCGCCGCCCTCGCCACCGCCCCGCGCGCGGAGATCTACGGCGTCGCCGCCTCCGGGCTCGTCGCCCAGGACCTCGCGCAGAAGCTGCTGCGCATAGGCCACATCGCCCACGCGCACTCCGACCCGCACCTCGCGGTCACCAACGCCGTCACCCTGCGGGCCAAGGACGTGGCCATCGCGATCACGCACTCCGGGTCGACCGGCGACGTCATCGAGCCGCTGCGGGTCGCCTTCGAGCGGGGCGCCACGACCATCGCGATCACCGGGCGTCCCGGCAGCCCCGTCTCGCAGTACGCGGATCACATACTGACCACTTCCACCGCCCGCGAGAGCGAGCTGCGGCCCGCCGCGATGTCGTCCCGCACGAGCCAACTGCTCGTCGTGGACTGCCTGTTCGTGGGTGTCGCCCAGCGGACGTACGAGACGGCGGCCCCCGCGCTCGCCGCCTCCTACGAAGCGCTCGCCCACCGCCACAGCCCGCGCGGCAGCAGCCGCTGAGCCCGCAGCAGCCGCTGTGCCCGCACACGTACCGGACCCGCCACCCCCGCCCGCGTATGAAAGAGCCGCACGCCATGACTTCCACGACCGACGCCAGCGACGCCACCGACGAGAACTACGGCGAGCTCCGCGCCCAGCTGGACACGCTGACCACCGAGGCGTTCCGGCCCGAGCTCTCCGAGATCGACCAGCTGCCCACGCCGGAGATCGCGAAGATCATGAACGGCGAGGACGCCACCGTGCCCGCGGCCGTCGCCGAGCAGCTCCCGGCGATCGCCGCCGCCATCGACGCCACCGCCGAGCGCATGGCCCGCGGCGGACGGCTGATCTACGCGGGCGCGGGGACGGCGGGCCGGCTCGGCGTGCTGGACGCCTCCGAGTGCCCGCCGACCTTCAACACCGCGCCCAGCGAGGTCGTCGGCCTCATCGCGGGCGGCCCGAGCGCCATGGTCACGGCGGTCGAGGGCGCGGAGGACAGCAAGGAGTTCGCCGTCGATGACCTGGACGGGCTCGGCCTCACCGCGGACGACGTGGTGGTCGGCATCTCGGCGTCGGGCCGCACCCCGTACGCGATCGGCGCGGTCGAGCACGCGCGGGCCAGGGGCGCGCTCACCATCGGGCTCTCCTGCAACGCGGACAGCGGTCTCGCGGCGGCCGCCGACCACGGCATCGAGGTGGTGGTCGGCCCTGAGCTGCTCACCGGCTCCACCCGTCTGAAGGCGGGCACGGCCCAGAAGCTCGTCCTCAACATGCTGTCGACGATCACGATGATCCGCCTCGGCAAGACCTACGGAAACCTGATGGTCGACGTACGCGCCTCGAACGAGAAGCTGAAGGCCCGCTCCCGCCGCATCGTCTCGCTCGCCACCGGCGCGACCGACGAGGAGATCGAGGCCGCACTCGCCGCCACCGACGGGGAAGTGAAGAACGCCATCCTCACCATCCTCGGCGGAGTCGACGGCCCCACGGCCGCGGACCTGCTCTCGTCCTCGGACGGCCACCTCAGGGCAGCCCTGGAAGCCGCGCGCACAACCCGCAACACCTGACCCTTTCGCACCCCGCGCCCCCCGCCGCTGCCCGAACAGCGCCACCCCGCACAGAGCAAGGCACCCCGCACCATGGCACCTGAGAACAAGAACCGCGCCACAGCCGCCGCGATCCTCCCCCTCGTCGGCGGTGCCCGGAACGTCACGTCCATCGCCCACTGCATGACGCGCCTGCGCCTGAGCCTCGCCGACCGCTCGCTGGTCGACGACGAGGTCCTGAAGGCGCTGCCCGCCGTGCTGGGCGTGGTCGAGGACGACACGTACCAGATCGTGCTCGGACCGGGCACGGTCGCGCGGGTGACGCCGGAGTTCGAGGCGCTGGTGGAGGAGGACCGCGCGGCGGCCCCCGCTCCTGAACACACCCTCACGGCAGAGGAGTTGGCGGCCCAGGGAGCCGCGCTCAAGGAGGCCCGAAAGGCCAAGAACGCAACCCCCTTCAAACTCTTCCTCCGCCGCATCGCGAACATCTTCGTACCCCTCATCCCCGCCCTGATCGGCTGCGGCATCATCGCGGGCATCAACGGCCTCCTGACCAACCTGGAGTGGCTGCCGTCGATCACCCCGGCGCTGGCGGCCATCGCCTCCGGTTTCATGGCGCTGATCGCCGTCTTCGTGGGCTTCAACACGGCGAAGGAGTTCGGCGGTACACCGATCCTGGGCGGCGCGGTCGCGGCGATCATCGTGTTCCCGGGTGTGGCGAACATCGAGGCGTTCGGCCAGAAGCTGTCGCCGGGCCAGGGCGGCGTACTGGGCGCGCTCGGAGCCGCGGTCCTCGCCACGTACATCGAGAAGTGGTGCAGGCGCTGGGTGCCGGAGGCCCTGGACGTCCTCGTCACCCCCACCATCACGGTCCTGCTCTCCGGCCTGGTCACGATCTTCGGCCTGATGTTCCTGGCGGGCGAGGTGTCGACGGGCATCGGCGCGGCGGCGAACTGGCTCCTGGACAACACGGGCGCGTTCGCGGGCCTGGTCCTGGGCGGCCTGTTCCTCCCCCTGGTGATGCTGGGCCTGCACCAGGCGCTGATCCCCATCCACACCACCCTGATCGAGCAGCAGGGCTACACCGTCCTGCTCCCCATCCTGGCGATGGCGGGCGCGGGCCAGGTCGGCTGCGCGATCGCGGTGTTCAAGCGCCTGAGGCACAACACGTCGATCCGTACGACGATCAAGTCCGCGCTCCCCGCGGGCTTCCTGGGAGTCGGCGAACCCCTCATCTACGGCGTCTCGCTCCCCCTCGGCCGCCCCTTCATCACGGCGTGCGTGGGCGGCGCGGCGGGCGGCGCGTTCATCGGCTTCTTCTCGATGATCGGCGAAAAGGTCGGCTCCACGGCGATCGGCCCGTCGGGCTGGGCGCTGTTCCCCCTCCTCGACGGCAACAAGGGCCTGGGCCTGACGGTGGCGATCTACGGCGGCGGCCTGCTGGTCGGCTACGCGGTGGGCTTCCTGGCCACGTACTTCTTCGGCTTCAGCAAGCAGATGCTGGTGGAGTTGAACGTCGGCAGGGCTCCTCAGACCAAGCAGGCGATGAGCTCCTCCCGGCTGGTCACGCCGGTCTTGCGGTAGACCGCCTTGAAATGGTCGTTCACCGTGTGCGGCGACAGGTCGAGACGGCGGGCGATCTGCTTGACGGCCTGCCCTTGGAGGGCCTGCTCGATGACCGTCCGCTCTCTGCCGGAGATGCCGTACCACTGGGCGAGTGCGGGCAACAGGTCGGCGGCCGCGGCGGGTTGGAGCGTGACCACGATATCGCCCGCCATCGCCCCTTCGAGCGGCTGGGCTTGCAGGGAGAACCATCCCAGCGGAGTGGGGGCACGCGTGATCGCGGGCGCGCCCGTGCGCCGCGCGGTGTAGGTGATGTGCCAGATGAAGCTGAACAACTCCCGCTCGCCGGCGGGGTAGACGCCGGGCACGACCCCGCCCAGGGCCTCGCGTCCCGCTGAAGCCACCCCCACGATCTCGTCGTTCCTGTTGATGATGACGATGCCGGGCGGAATGCGGACGGAGCGAGGACGCAGCGGCTTGCCCGTCACATAGCGGTTCACGGCGAGCGCGAGCGACGGCGCGAGATCGGCGGCGCGCGCGGTCTCGATCGCCGAGAACGGCCTGGACCCCCGTTCGCGCAGCAGGACCAGCACGCCCCGGACGACCCCGCGCTCGGTCAGGGCGACGCACATTTCGCTGCCATAGATGTCGGCGCCCATGGTGCCGTGCAGTCTGCGCGCCTGCGGATGCTCGTCCCGTGAGCCCGCGCCGAGCACCGTGACCGGGCAAGGGCCGTGGATGAGTTCGGCGACGGGACTCCGGGTCCGGCCGAGGGCGTCCTCCCGGTCCATGCGGCGCCGCGCATGTGTGTCATAGCCGTTCTCAGAGGCCAGGAAGCACCGCGCGCCGGTGACCGGGTCGAACCCGGAGAGCAGATACCCGTCGTGCGGCACGACCCGGCTCAGCTGACACGAGAGCTCGCCGCCCAGATCCGCCACGGTGTCCGCTCGTGCCGCCGCTTCCGGCGCCAAGCGCCCCACTGAAACCACCACAGTCACCCCCCGAGACCATTCAGCGAGTTTGGCACATATCGCCAGCAAACTCCCTTGGTTTCCGGGCCCCTTCACCCCTTCCGCCAGGCCCCTTCATCCCGTCCGGCCGGATGGGAGAGCAGGCGGATCCACTGCTCCGCCATCCCCAGATCTCGGGATACCGCGCCTTCCTCACGGCCCCGTAATTTTCGGTGAGAAGTCAGCGAGGCGCTTCCGTCCCGGAGGCGCAAGCGGGCCACTTTCGGGCGAGGGGAGGGCGGTTCCATGTTCGTGAGCGCGATTGCCGCCGCGAGGTTCGGCATGTCGATGACGCTGGGAAGGCCGTTCCACCGCCGCTCCCTGGACCGCTTGCTCGACGGGATGCGGGCGGCCCAGCGGGAGTTCGGCGGCATCGCCGTCGGCGACGGCGACGACCTGCTCGGCGGCGCCGTACTCGACCCCGAGACGCGGCGCATGGTCCAGGGGAAGCGTCTGCGCACGCAGGCCTTGCGCGCCGCGGCGGAGACCGACTTCTACGCGGAGGTGTTCAGGCGCCACGGAATCGACGCGTCCGCGATCAGTCATGATTCCGTCGCGTCGATCCCGGTCACGTCCAAGCAGGCACTGCGCGACAAGCCGTCCGCGTTCGTACGGAAAGGCGCCAGGCCCGTCCACACCTGCTCGACGACGGGGACGACGGGGCGGGCGACGACGGTGTGGCTGTCCGACGACGAACTGCACCTCGTGGCCACGCTTTCGACGCTCGCGCAGTTCCAGTCGGAGACGTTCCGTCCCGACGACCAGGTCCTGCTCGGGATCAGCCCCCGCAACCGGATCGCCGTGCACGCCACGTCCTTCGCCGCCGCGGCGGTGGGAGCGGCTGTCCGCATCGGCGGGATGATCGGTCCCGAGCAGATGCTCACGACGCTGGCAGAACACCATGCGATCCCCGGGCACAAGCCCCGGATCAGTGTGCTGACCGCACACCCTTCCTATCTCGCGCTGCTGGTGGAGACGGCGCGGCGGCGCGGCCAGGGGCCGGCCGACTTCGGCCTCGAACGCATCCTGGTGGGTGGCGAGATCCTCACCCGCGGCCTGCGTCGACGGGCCCGGGAGGTCTTCGGCGAGATCGAGTTCGAGGAGAACTACGCGCTGACCGAGCTGGTGCCGTTCGGCGGCGGCCGGTGCGAAAGGGGCCACATCCACTACGAGCCGGCCACCTGCCTCGTCGAGGTGCTCGACCTGCACGGGCGGCACCGTCCGGTCGCCGAGGGCGAGCCGGGCGTGCTGGTCGGCACTCCGCTGCCGCCGTTCCGCGACACCACTCTGCTCCTGCGGTACGACACCGAGGACGTGGTGCAGACCGTCGTGGGACAGCCGGACTGCACCATGAGCCGCCTGCCCGCGCTCGGCCAACTCCTCGGCAAGCGCCGCCAGGCCGTGTGCCACGACGACGGCTGGACCTTCGCCAGGGACGTCGTGGAGGCGCTGGAGTCGGTGGACGGTGTACCGCTGCCCGCCCGGTTCGGGTTCTGGGGGGTGCCGGGCGGCGTGGCCGTCGAGGTCGTGGCTCCGGCGGACCCCGCGCTCCGGGGCGAGATCGGGGTCGCGTTGGAGCGGCAGGGCGTTCCCCTCGCCGAACTCAGGGTCGAGGAAAGCCCCGACGGGCTGCGCCGGCCGGTCCCGCTCCGCTGCGACCTGCGGGAAGGGGAGTTGACCCCGAGCCCGCCACCCGCGGTGGTCGGGGCGGCGGCCCGAGGGGACCTGGCTGTCCGAGCTGTCCGAGGGGGACGGCCGTGATCCTCTCGATCCTCGTGGTGTACGCGTTCACGCTCCTCGCGGCGGCCGGGAGCTGGTGGTACTTCAGGCGGCAGCGGATCGCTCGGCCCCCGTTCGGCGTCATCAACCTCGGGGACGTGACGGTGGCGATGGCGGGACTCGTCCTGATCCCCCTGCTCTACATGGCGCTGCCGCTGGCGGTCGTGGTGTTCCTGCTCGCCTTCCTCACCCTCGGCGCCCTCCAGGTCGCCCTGCAACCGGTCCTCGGGCGCAGGTCCCTGTGGGTCGTGTGCCTCGGACTGATCGCAGCGGACGTGGCCCTCGGCCTCACCGTGGGCGTACGGAGCGACGCGTTCCTGCTGACCAACGACGCGATCATGGTGGTCGTGGTGATCGGCGTGGCCAACCTGTGGGCGCAGAGCGGGATGCGGGCGGCCCACGCGGCGGTGTTCGCCGCGGCCTTCACCGTCTACGACGCCCTCGCGACGTGGAAGTTCTCCGTCATGCTCCACCTCTTCGTCAAACTCACCAAGCTTCCGCTCTTCCCCCTGGTGGGCTGGGGACTCGACGACGTGCCGACGAGCTTCCTCATAGGCCTCGGAGACCTGCTCCTCGTCTCCCTCTTCCCGCTCGTGATGCGCAAGGCATACGGGAGGACGGCCGGCCTCTGCGCGCTCTTCGCGGGGCTCGCCACCACCGCACTCGTTCTCGTCCTCATCGCCGCGGACACCATCGGGCACACCATCCCCGTCATGGTCTTCCTCGGCCCCGTGATCGTCGCCCAGTACCTCTACTGGCGACTGAACCGTGGCGTGGAGCGGCCGACCCGGCAGTACCTGCGGGCCGAACCGCTCACACCGCGGACCCTCGACCGAGTCACCGAAGGAGGTGAACGACCATGACCAAGGCCAACCTCAGCTACCTCCGCTACGCCCTCTCCACGCTCGCGGCGGTGGGCTTCAGCGCTCACGGCTCCACCTGATCCACCACCACGGGTCAGCCGTGACCAGGGACGCCGGTCGTCGCGCAACAGCGCACGACCGGCGTTCCGCCGTGCCGCGTCACACCGTCGGGGAGGATCACGTGAACGTCCGCACGCGTCCACACCCGGGTCTGTCGACGAAATTGTCCGTGATCGGTAACGGACGCATCCCTCGGCCGCCGATCCCCGTCCTGCCATGTGGCCGCGAGTGACCGGGGAGCGGCGAGGGGCTGAGGGTAAAGGGGCGGGACATGGCACGGCACAGCGGCGGGCGTGGCTGGTACGGCAAGCTGATCGGGGCGGCGCTCGGGGTGACGATGCTCGCCACGGGTGCAGGGGTGTGGAACGCACAGGCCGGTACGACAGACGACTCCCCGGCGGCGAAGGCACCGAGCAGCGCCGCCAAGCCGGTCTCGGCGACCATCGCGCACGCCTCGGAGGCGGGGAAGCGCGGCATCAACCTCACCATCGACGACGGCCCCGACCCCAAGTGGACCCCTCAAATGCTCGACCTGCTGCGCGAGTACGACGTGAAGGCCACGTTCTGCATGGTGGGTACGCAGGCGCAGGCACACCCTGACATCGTGAAGAAGGTGGTCGCGGCCGGGCACCGCCTGTGCGACCACTCGGTGTCGCACGACACCGCCATGGACAAGAAGTCCGAGGCCTACCAGTCGCAGCAGATACTCGACGCCGAACGCATGATCACCAAGGCATCCGGTGGCGTACGCCCGATGTACTACCGGGCGCCCGGCGGCGCGTTCACCCCCGCCAGCCGCAAGCTCGCCGCTTCCAGGGGCATGCGCCCGCTGGGCTGGAATGTGGACAGCAAGGACTTCGAACGTCCGGGCGCGGAAGCCATGGTCGCCACCGTCGAGCGGGAGCTTCCGGGCGGCCCGACCGTCCTCTTCCACGACGCGGGCGGCGACCGCACCCAGACCGTCGAGGCCCTGCGCACGCTCCTCCCCCGGCTCAAGCAGCAGGGCTACACCTTCGGCTTCCCGGTCCGCTGAGCCCCGGCCGGGGCCCGGTCACGGCAACCGCCGCTGCCGGTTGAGCTGCCGCACCTTCTCACGCAGCACCTCGCCCGGCGGCGCCTGCCCGGCCTTCTCCGGCGGGCAGTCCCACTCCCGGCCACCGCCGAGGGGCCTCAGCTGTACGAGTCCGCCCTCGCACCCCATGACCAGCCCGACGCTGCCGTCCCGGTAGTCGACGGCGTACGTCCCGGCCTCCGGAACACTCGGGTCGCCGTTCACCGCGCGTCCTCCAGTACGGCGGCCAGCCGCAGCGCCGTATCGAGGTTGCAGCGCCCCAACTCGATCAAGGGAAGCGCCCCTTCGGCCGCCGCCGTCAGCGGGTCCATCCGCAGCGAGGGCAACGTGACCCCTGCCCCTTCGAGACCCACTCTCAACTGCCGCACGGCCTCCTCGGCCGCCCGCACCCGTTCCTCCGCCGTCAACGCCATGACCTCCGCCTTTCACACACAGTGTTCCCGTTTCCTCACCCAGCGTGGTCACTCCCGGCTAGCCTGAACAGCGATGGAGCATCAACAACCCGCCCTGTACGACCGGGAGTTGCCATGCCAGGACCGAAAGACCTCGACCCCTCATCGTCACCGCGCGCCTTACTCGGCGCCGAGCTGCGCCACGCCCGCGAGCGGGCGGGACTGAGCCAGGAGGAACTGGGCACACCCCTGTTCGTCAGCGGCTCGTTCATCGGCCAGCTGGAGGCGGGGACGCGACGGATGCACTTGGAGTACGCGCGACAGATAGACGAACTCCTGGGCACGGACGGCTTCTTCGAGCGGAACTGTGCGGCTATCGCGAAGTCGAAGTATCCCGATCACTTCGCGGAGGCGGCTGAGGCGGAGTCGATCGCGACGGCCATCAGGGAGTACGCGCCACTCCTGATCCCGGGACTGCTCCAGGCACCGGAGTACGCACGGGCCATCTTCCGCGATGGGCGCCCGAGGGCAACGGACGAGGCAATCGGCGAACTGGTAGCCACCCGCCTGGAACGAGCACACCTGCTCACCGGTCCAACAAGCCCGCTGTTGTGGGCAATCCTCGACGAGGCGGTACTACGCCGGAAGGTCGGCGGACCTGCGGTGATGTCGGAAGCGCTACGGCACGTCGTGGCCGTAGCGCACAAGTGCAGGGCCGTCATTCAGGTACTGCCCTTCGAAGCCGGGGGACATATGGCCATGGGCGGCTCTCTGAAGCTCATGGAGTTCGAGAATGCACCGCCGCTCGCCTACCTCGAAGGCTTCCGGATCGGGCGACTTGAGGATGATCCGGCCTCCGTCACCGAGTACCAGCTGGCCTACGATCTGCTCGGGGCCAGCGCACTGTCTCCGCGAGAATCCCTGGCCCTGATCGAGGCAGTGGCAGAGGATTACGCACATGAAGAGCAACAGCCCTGAGCACGACCTGAGCACGGCGATCTGGCGCAAGTCCAGCTACAGCGGCGGCCAGGGTGGCGACTGCCTAGAGGTCGCCACCTGGCGTAAGTCCACGTACAGCGACGCGACCGGCGGCAACTGCCTCGAAGTATCCGACGGTCACCCGGAAATCGTCCCCGTCCGCGACTCCAAGAACCCCACCGGCCCGAAGCTCGTGTTCCGGGCCACGACCTGGTCCGCGTTCGTCACGAACCTCAAGGCCACCTGACAGCGAGAAAGGAACGGGAGGCGGGCCTCAACCCGCCCTCCCTCTCCCCCGTACCGGCCGCCGCAGCAGATAGACGCCCGCGGTCGAGACCAGAACCGCCATGCACGCGATGAACACAAGGCCCGCGCCCTCCAGGCCGAGCGGGCCCGTCAGTACGCCCACCCCGATGACCGGCAGCGAGATGCCCGTGTACGCGACCACGAACAGCGTCGAGATCACCGCCGCGCGCCGGTCCGCGGGAGACGCCTCGGCCACCGCGGACAGCGCCCCGCGGAACGCAAGACCCTGACCGCACCCGCCGACCAGTGCGCTGAGCACCACCAGCGGCAGCAGGTCCCACCGCAGCGCGCCCGCGAGCAGCGCGAGGCCGGCGAGGAGTCCGGCGCAGCCCAGTGGCAGTGACCGCCTCACTCCGACCCGGCCGATCGCCAACTGTCCGGCGGTCGATGCGAAGAAGGCAAGGGCGACGACCAGGCCGCTCACGGCGTGGTTCTCCACGTTCAGGGACTCTGCGAGGAACGCCGGGCTGACCGAGGTGAACACCCCGAACAGCGCGAAACCCACGAAGGAGGCGATCCCCGCGGGTACGAACACCGCCCGCACCTGCGGGGGCACACCGGGCCGCTGCGGCCGTACCGTGCTCAGCGGCCGCGGCTCCCGTACGGTCTCCGGGAGCCGCAACAGGACGGCGGCCGAGGCTGCGACCAGCGCGAGGTGCACGGCGAACGGCAGGTACAGCGGCCAGGCGGCGTACTGCGCGAGCACACCGGCGAGCAGCGGACCGCAGCCGAGACCGCCCATGTTGGCGGCCGTCGCCACGAACGTGGCCCGGGAGGCGCCGACGTACGGCGCCCTGTCCATCACGTACGCCGTGGCGGCCCCTGTGAACAGTCCGGCGGACAGTCCCGAAAGCAGCCGCCCCGCGTACAACCAGCCCATCCCGACGGCGGAGAGGAAGCAGACGGCGCTCGCCGCCGCGCAGCCCAGGCCCCACAGCAGCACCGGACGCCTGCCCACCACGTCCGAGACGTTGCCCGCCAGGAGCAGTACGCCGATGACCCCGAAGGCGTACACGGCGTACACGACGGTGACCGTCAGCTCGGAGAACCCGAACTTGTCCTGGTAGAGGCTGTAGAGGGGGGTCGGCAGTGTGGTGCCGGCCATGCACACGGCGAACACCGCCCCGCTGAGCAGGCACTGGCGCCAACGCCGGTGATCACCATCCATGCCGCCGACGCTAACCCCGCACACCGCCATCGCCTGCCATGACCTGGCCGACACCGCCGCCGGGCTGCTCGCCCCTACTTGTCAGCGAGCGCGGCCTTCCCTTCCTGATCGATCTTGCCGGCGAGGTTGGCGACGTTGGACAGCGCATTCCGGGACTCGCCGACGCCCCGGCCGACGCCGTTGAGGGCGGTTTTGCCCGAGCCGTTGAGGGCCTCCACCGTCGCGGAGTCGGGGGCGAGGTGGTCGACGTTGAGGTTGTCGTGCGCCTGGGCGAGCGCCCCGGTCGCGACGTCGCCGACCGAGGCGCTCGGCGCCGGGCCGGCCGCGAACGCCCCGGAAGCGGAGGCGCCCGCCATGGCCGCGGCGGCGGCACCTGTCATCAGAAACTTGGTGATCTGCATGTCAAGGGAAACGAAAAGCCCCTGACTACGTCACTGCCCTCACGGGGTGGTGAACAGCCACCACTGGTCCGTGCCGTTCTGCGAGCAGAAGAGCTTGCCCTTGCGCATGGTGTCTCCCTGCTGAGGTCGTCTTCGCGACAGAGTTCCCGCGCCGCGGCGGGGTGCGGGCGGCCGGGTCGGGCGCCGTGTTGGCCGACGCGCCGTCGGCCGGCACGGGCCGCTGCGCCGGTGCCACAGGTACGCCCCTGGTCGGCGGGGAACGCCCCTCGCGTCACACGCGTAATCGGCCGAAGTCGCCCTGTCCGAAAGGCCCCTGGCCCCGGCGCGGATCGCCGGGACCGGCTGTCGGCGGCTACCCGGCGTACCAAAGATGGCACCGAACGTCATGACCACGCGTACGCCATCGCACCGGTACTCCGGAGGGGACCTTCATGACCGAGCCCAACGAGCCCAACCAGCCCAGCGAGCCCGACCACCCTGACGAAGAGCAGATCGCCGAAGCCTGGAGGTCCGCCGCCCACATCACGCTGGCGCCCGGCCCCAGGGAGGTCCTCGAAGAGGCGCCCGCCCCGGACGAGGAGTGGACGCTGCCCGGCGGCAAGGCCTGGGTGTACCTCGCCAACCCCAAGTTCGGCCTGGACAAGCCGGTGCTCCTCGGCGACGGGTTCAACACGGGGCCCAGCGATCTGGACTTCTCCTGGGAGATCCTGGAGCGGGGCCCGTACCCGTTCATCAGCGAGCTGCGGCAGCGCGGGCGTGACGTCGTACTGATCGGCTTCGACGAGCGCAGCGCGTCCATCCTGGAGAACGCCGAGGTCGCGCGGGCCGCCATCCGCGAGGCGATCGCGCGGCGCAAGAGCGGCCATCCGCTGGCCGTCGGCGGGTTCAGCATGGGCGGCCTGGTCACGCGGTACGCGCTCGCCAAGATGGAGCACGACAGCGAGGATCACCGGACGGCGCTGTACTTCTCCTACGACAGCCCGCACCGCGGCGCCTGGATCCCGATCGCCCTGCAGTCCTTCGCCCACTACATCCGCAAGCTCAACTCGGCCTTCTCGAACCAGATGAACAGCCCGGCCGCCCGCCAGCTCCTGTGGCAGCACATCGCGGAGTGGGACGACAGCCCCGAGACCGACAAGGAGCGCACCGAGTTCACCGCCGAGCTGGAGCGGGTCGGCGGCTGGCCGCGGCAGCCCCGGAAGATCGGCGTGGCCAACGGCGTACGCACCGGCGAGGGCAACGGAATCGCCCCCGGCGAGCGGGCGTTCCGCGGCAAGGGCCTGGCCATCACCGGCACTCACCTCTACACGCAGCCCGCGGGCGAGGACCAACTCGTCGCGCAGCTACGGGTGGTGACCCTGCGCAAGCCGCAGATCCGCACCTCGGGCCTGCCCGAGATCGACGGCGCGCCCGGCGGCACCCTGGAGGGCTTCGGCATCCTCGCCGACGAGCTGAACAAGATCCCCGCGATCATCGGCCTCGGCTCGGAGGCCGAGATCCGCGAACACTGCTTCGTGCCCGCCGTCAGCGCGGTCGCCCTGCGCGACGTCGACACCCATCAGAAGCTGTACGAGCCCTTCCCGGAGAGCTCCGAGTCCGAGGACAGCGAACTGGACGAGTACCTCTGCGCCTCCCAGAACGAGGGCCACACCCTGGTCACCGAGGAACTCTGCACCTGGATCATGGACCGGCTGCCGTAGCCGCAGGGGCCCCGCTCCGGGTGACGGAGCGGGGTCACCTCACATCCACCGCGTCTCGCGGGCCACCGCCCGCGCCTCGCGGCACCACACCTCGTCGACGGGCGGCAGCTCGTCCCACGTCCACGGCTCGGCAGGGCTTCCGTCGGTCTCCAGGCCGTACGGTGCCTTCGGGGACCAGACACGCGGCGCCGGGCGCTGCGCAACCCGGGCCTCCAGACGCTCCGCCTCCTCCGCCAGGTCCGCCTTGCGCAACGCTTCCAGCAGGGCGTCCGCGCCCTCGACGCTGACCAGGGAGACCTGGGGTACGGCGTCGCGGGCCAGCCGCGCCGCGGCGGCGTACTCCTCGGCCTCCGTCAACTCGTCCAGGAACATGGCCAGTTGGTACGCATCACCGAGGCGCACACGGGAGCGGGTGAGCAGCCCGTCGATGACCCGCTCGGCCCATCCGTCCTGCCCGGCATCCCGCAACCGCCGCGCCAGCGTGAGACCGCCGCCCCGCTCGGCGCTGCGCCGCGCAAGGCGCTCCATCAGGTCGGGCCGCCCCATGTCGCGCAGTTCGCCCAGCAGGAAGCTCACTCGCGTATCGCCTGCGTCGGCCTCCGCCACGGCACGCTCGGCAAGCGCCGGGACCGCGCCCGTCCTGCCGAGCTTGGCCACCTCGGCGAGGAAGTACGCGGCATACTCCGGATCGCCGAGGGCCACCCCCTGCGCCACGGCCCGGTCGGCGATCCGCGCCGCGGCCTCCGTCTCCCCCATCTCGCCCAGCGTCCACAGAAGGTGGGTGACGCCCACGGCCCGGGTGACATCGACGTGCCGTGCCGCCTCCTGGACGAAGGGTTCCGTCAGGGCGCCCGCCACACCCGTGGCACGCAGTCCGTCCAGCATGAACGCGACATTCTCCGGATACCTCAACTCGACGTTTCCCACGGCTCGTTCGGCGAGGAGGCGGGCGGCATCGGTCATCCCGTCGTAGTAGCGCAACTGATCGAGTACGACCCCGACGGCCTCCGGATCGCTCACGTCCGCACCGGCCGCGAGCCGGCCGGCCAGCAGCCGCGCCGCCTCGGGCTCGCCCGCGTCGACCAGCTCCTCAAGGACCTCCAAGGCGCCGTCCTGGTCGCCCACGTCGACGCGCCCCGCCGCCTCCCGCGCCACGGCGGCGAGATCGGCGCCCCGGTCTCCCACGGCGTGCAGCAGCGCCAGAAGCGCGGCGGCGAGCCCCGCGTCGCCGAGGTCGGCACCGGGGAGCAGCCGGTCGGCGAGCCGGACGGCCGCGTCCAGGTGGCCCCGGCGCATCAGGCATCCCAACAGCCATGCGGCGAGCCGTGGTTCGGGAAGCCGCACCCGGGCCATCGGATCCCGGTCCAGGAGCGCCGCCTCCTGGTCGATCTGCGTCAGGTCGGACAGCAGTCCTGCGACCTGCTCCGGATCGGTCAGATCCACCCGTGCAACCGCCCGCCCCACGATCCGGTCCACAGGAGCCTGCCACTTCGCGCTGGCCACGCTCCACAGGAAGGCGCGGGTGCTCTCGCGCGACACGAGCCCGGCGTTCTCCGCGATCCAGAGCATCAACTCGTCGCCGCGCCACGCCTGGCGGGGCAGCGTGAGGAACAGGATCTCCAGCACATGCGGGTGGCCCGCGGCGATCAGCCGGCGCAACAGCAGCGTCGCCTGCTTCCGGAAATCGCGCCGCTCGGCTTCCCTGGCCGTCACGAACAGCTCGTGCGGGTCCGTCGTGTGCTCCTCAAGTGCCCGCCACAGCGCGGGACTCGGCGCGGGCAGCGCCTCCTCGGAGCGCAGCGCCTGCTCCAGGTAGTCGGCGGGCTCGTACGCCGCGTCGCCGCCCGCGGCCGTCCGTACGGCGACCAACGCGGTCAGTACGGAACGGATGTCCGTACGGCGGCCGTCGGGGCGCACCCCGGAGCAGAGGGAGCGCAGCGCGACGGCTGCCCAGTCGGGGTCGGCCGGCCGGTGTCTGGCATCGAGCGCGGCGTCGGCGACAGCGGAAAGCAGGGCGCCGGGCAGGGGGGCGTAGTGGTGCAGGCCGCGCGCCGCGAGCGCCGCGCTGATGAGCGCGTGCTCGACGTGGCTGAAGCAGGCGCCGGGGCCCGCGCCGAACGCCTCCCGCAGCTCGGGCCCGCCGCTGAGATGCGGCACGACAAGACCGTCGCGCGACCCCGCGTTCAAGGAGGCGGTCATCCGCTGGTCCCCGCTGGAATCGGCGAGCAGCCGCCAGCACTCGAGCTCCGGGCCCGTCAGCCGGTCGGGCACGGTCACTCTGCGCGTGGCGGGGGACGCGAGCAGCGCCCGGACGCGGTTGTGCGGGTCCGTCAGCATGTCGGGCCTGGCCAGGAACTCCTGGTAGGGCTCGGTCCACATGGTGCCCACCGCCACGATGCCGCGCTGTGCGAGCAGCAGTTGCCGCAGCAGGTCCGCCGCCGCCTCGGCGCCGGGTCCGCCGTGGAAGAAGCGCTGCGCCTCGTCGAGCCAGAGGACCGCGCCCGCGCCGATCCGCCCGGCGCGCAGCAGCTCCAGGAGACCGGCGTGACCCTCGGGCCGCAGCAGCGGCCGGTCGGGCGCGAGGGCGCGCAGCCCTTCGTACAGGGATCTCGTCTTCCCGGTGGAGGAGCCGCCGGTCACCATCACCAGGACGGAGCACTCCCCGGCGACGGCGGGCTCGATGCGGCGGCGCAGCTCTCCGTCGTGGCGGCGGCTCAGGTACGGGGTGAGGTACGGGAGACCGCCGGGGTCCGCTCCGGGCAGGACGGCTTCGTGCACCTCCAGGAGGGCCGGGTCCGCGTCGCCCGCGGACAGCACCGCCGCCGGGGAGCGGTCATCGCGCCGCACCGGCAGTGTGGCGTCCTCCCGGCGGGCGGCCCGTTCCCACAGTTCCCGCAGCCGGGCGACGCCGGCGCCGTCGGCCCCTGTGGCGCGGGCCAGGGCGTGGACGGTGCGCCAAGTGGGCGGCGGATGGCCGTCGTTGAAGGCGTGGCTGACGGTGGTGCGGCCAAGGCGGACACGGTGGGCCGCCGCGCGCCCGATGAGCCCGTCGATGGTCTGCCCCGCGCTGTCGCGCCGCTGCCTCAGCTCGTTGCGCAGCTGAGCGAGCGCGGCCGCGGCGTCGCCGCCCGCATCGCCGGCCACCGGCCGCCCTCCGCTTCCCCGTTCAACGGTGTCCCTGTTCAACGGCGTTCATTTTCCTCCAGGCGCACCCCGTTGCACACGGACTTCGGGACAGTCCTCACGTCCCTGCCGGACACACTCACCGAGGAGCCGTAGTGTCCCCGTCCCGTCTCGCCGTTCTCACGGCGCTCTCCCTGATCGTGGCGATCGCCCTGGACGTCGCCCTGCTCGCCGTCGCGGTCAGGACGCTGCTCGTATAGAAGGTCGTGTCGTACAGAAGGCCGTACAGAAAACGCCCGAGGGCGGCACCCCTTCGTGAGAAGGGGTGCCGCCCTCGGTACGTGAAGACTGGCCTACCGAGCCGAAGAGGCTCAGAAGTCCATGTCACCGCCCGGCATGCCGCCCGGAGCGGCCGGAGCGGCCTTCTCCGGCTTGTCGGCGATGACGGCCTCGGTGGTGAGGAACAGCGCGGCGATGGAGGCGGCGTTCTGCAGGGCAGAGCGCGTCACCTTCGCCGGGTCGAGGATGCCCTCGGCGATCATGTCGACGTACTCACCGGTCGCGGCGTTCAGGCCGTGGCCGACGGTCAGGTTGCGCACCTTCTCGACGACGACACCACCCTCGAGGCCGGCGTTGACCGCGATCTGCTTCAGCGGGGCCTCGAGGGCCAGCTTCACAGCGGCGGCACCGGTGGCCTCGTCACCCTCGAGCTCAAGCTTCTCGAAGACGGCGGCGGCCTGGATGAGGGCCACGCCACCACCGGCGACGATGCCCTCTTCGACGGCGGCCTTCGCGTTGCGAACGGCGTCCTCGATGCGGTGCTTGCGCTCCTTGAGCTCGACCTCGGTCGCGGCACCGGCCTTGATGACCGCAACACCGCCGGCGAGCTTCGCCAGGCGCTCCTGCAGCTTCTCGCGGTCGTAGTCGCTGTCCGAGTTCTCGATCTCGGCGCGGATCTGGTTGACGCGGCCCTGGACCTGGTCGCTGTCACCGGCACCGTCGACGATGGTCGTCTCGTCCTTGGTGATGACGACCTTGCGGGCGCGGCCGAGCAGGTCCAGACCGGCGTTCTCCAGCTTGAGGCCGACCTCCTCGGAGATGACGGTGCCACCGGTGAGGATGGCGATGTCGCCGAGCATGGCCTTGCGGCGGTCACCGAAGCCCGGGGCCTTGACGGCGACGGACTTGAAGGTGCCACGGATCTTGTTGACGACCAGCGTGGACAGGGCCTCGCCCTCGACGTCCTCGGCGATGATCAGCAGCGGCTTGCCCGACTGCATGACCTTCTCCAGGAGCGGGAGCAGGTCCTTCACGTTGGAGATCTTGGAGTTGACGATCAGGATGTACGGGTCATCCAGGGCCGCCTCCATGCGCTCCATGTCGGTCGCGAAGTACGCCGAGATGTAGCCCTTGTCGAAGCGCATGCCCTCGGTGAGCTCAAGCTCGAGCCCGAAGGTCTGCGACTCCTCGACGGTGATGACGCCTTCCTTGCCGACCTTGTCCATCGCCTCGGCGATGAGCTCGCCGATCTGGGTGTCGGCGGCGGAGATGGAGGCCGTCGAAGCGATCTGCTCCTTGGTCTCGACATCCTTCGCCTGCTCGAGCAGGGCGCCCGAGACGGCCTCGACGGCCTTCTCGATGCCGCGCTTGAGGGCCATCGGGTTGGCACCGGCGGCCACGTTGCGCAGACCCTCGCGCACCAGGGCCTGGGCCAGGACGGTCGCGGTCGTCGTGCCGTCACCGGCGACGTCGTCCGTCTTCTTCGCGACCTCCTTGACCAGCTCGGCGCCGATCTTCTCGTACGGGTCCTCGAGCTCGATCTCCTTGGCGATGGAGACACCATCGTTGGTGATCGTGGGGGCGCCCCACTTCTTCTCGAGGACGACGTTGCGACCCTTGGGGCCCAGGGTCACCTTGACGGCGTCGGCGAGCTGGTTCATGCCGCGCTCGAGGCCGCGCCGTGCCTCCTCGTCGAACGCGATGATCTTGGCCATGTGAAGTGGTCCTCCCGGACGGGGTGGAAATGCAAACGGACCGTGCCCGCGCCCGCGACGGACGGCCTGCGCGCCGTGTGGTTCCTTGCCCCACCCGGCCTGCGGACCTCGCTGACCCGATCCAAGTTCTGTCACTCTCACTGGGAGAGTGCTAAGCCAATGATTAGCACTCGCCCCCTACGAGTGCAAGCGCCTCTCACCGATCCCAGACGTACGAGGGGCCCGTACCCCTGTCGGGATACGGGCCCCTCGCCGTGAGTGCGTCGGTGGCCGATCGCGCCGAGATCAGACGGCGAGCTTGACCATGTCCGCCTGCGGACCCTTCTGGCCCTGCGAGATCTCGAACTCGACTCGCTGACCTTCTTCAAGGGTGCGGTAGCCGTCCATCTGGATCGCGCTGTAGTGGACGAAAACATCCGCACCACCGTCGACCGCGATGAAGCCGTACCCCTTCTCCGCGTTGAACCACTTGACGGTGCCCTGAGCCATGCCTAACTCCCCTATTACTGGCCCTTGCACGGGCCCGCACTTCGCGGACCCGGGTCAGACCTCACCCCCCCAATGGGATGTGGAGGTGTGCGCCGGAACGCGTCGACCGCGGCTGAATGTATCTGTCCAACTGCCGTCTGCAACAGGTCAATCGGACGAGAATTCCGGGCACGCCCGATCGGAAATATGCGGAGAATTTGCCGGACTTCAGGGCAAGTCGGGCCAGACAAATGCCGTGAACGGCTCAAATGGGCACTGCACTTTGGCTACTTCTTGTCGGCTCCGGACCGACTTCGTATATGCGCTCGGCACAAACGGAGAAGCTCGTTTCCCAACTGTACCGCGCTCAACCACACTGAATTGCCCCCTCCGCTTCTCTCGCGGAGGGGGCAATGGAGATAACACAGGGTGCTTGCGTAAAGGATCAGCCGCCGGCGACGGCGGGAATGATCGAGACGCCCGCGCCGTCCGGAGTGGCCGTCTCAAGCCCCTGCTCGAAACGGACGTCGTCGTCGTTCACGTACACATTCACGAAGCGGCGCAGCTTGCCCTGGTCGTCCAGGACGCGGGCGGCGATACCGGCGTGGTTCTTCTCCAGGTCGGCGATGACCTCGGAGAGGTTCGCCCCCTCGGCGGCAACCTCGGCCTGACCGCCGGTGTAGGTGCGAAGAATGGTGGGGATGCGGACGTTGACGCTCATGGGGTTCACCTCAGAGTTACGGGGAGGGAGCGCCCCTGAAAGGGGCGCGGGGAACTGCGCGACCAGCCACGACGGCCCCGCAGACAAGCGGACAAGCTCAGCCTGCAAGACCCGCTTCGCGGAACGCGTCCAGGCTGGGCCGAATGGTCGCGGTGGCCTGGGACGTCTCAGCAACGGCGTCCAGGGTCTTCAGGCCGTCCCCGGTGTTGAGCACAACGGTGGTGAGGGACGGGTCGATGAGACCGGCCTCGATCAGCTTCTTGGCAACGCCCACCGTCACACCACCGGCGGTCTCCGCGAAGATCCCTTCCGTGCGAGCGAGAAGCTTGATCGCATCGACGACCTGCTCGTCGTTCACGTCCTCCACCGCACCCCCCGTACGCCGCGCGATGTCGAGGACGTACGGCCCGTCGGCCGGGTTGCCGATGGCCAGCGACTTGGCGATGGTGTTCGGCTTCTGGGGACGTACGACGTCGTGCCCCGCCTTGAAGGCGGCCGACACCGGCGAGCACCCCTCCGCCTGCGCCCCGAAGATCTTGTACGGCTTGTCCTCAACGAGGCCAAGCCGGATCAGCTCCTTCAGACCCTTGTCGATCTTCGTGAGCTGCGAGCCCGAAGCGATCGGGATGACCAGCTGGTCAGGAAGGACCCACCCCAGCTGCTCACAGATCTCGTACGCGAGGGTCTTGGAGCCCTCGCCGTAGTACGGCCGCAGGTTGACGTTGACGAAGCCCCAGCCCTCGCCCAGCGGGTCGCCGATGAGCTCGGAGCAGAAGCGGTTCACGTCGTCGTAGTTGCCCTCGATGCCGACGAGCTCGCCGCCGTACACCGCGGCCATGACGACCTTGCCCTGCTCCAGGTCGTGCGGGATGAACACGCAGGAGCGGAAGCCGGCGCGGGCGGCGGCGGCGCCGACGGCACCGGCGAGGTTGCCCGTCGAAGAGCACGAAAGAGTCGTGAACCCGAAGGCGCGCGCAGCCTCGAGCGCCTGCGCCACGACACGGTCCTTGAAGGAGTGCGTCGGGTTGCCGGAGTCGTCCTTGACGAACAACTTGCCCTGCTCGACGCCGAGTTCACGGGCGAGGTTGTCGGCCTTGACGAGCTGGGTCCAGCCGGGGTTCAGGTTCGGCTTGTCGGCCACGTCGGCGGGGACGGGGAGCAGCGGAGCGTAGCGCCAGATGTTGGCGGGGCCGGACTCGATCTGCTTGCGGAGCGCCTCGGGGTCACCGGTCGGCAGGTCGTAGGCCACTTCGAGCGGGCCGAAACAGGCCTGACAGGCGAAGATGGGGCCGAGCGCGTAGAGCTCGCCGCACTCGCGGCAGGAGAGGCCCGAAGCGGGGCCGAGGTCTACGGAGTTCGTAGCGGTGGTGGTGTCGTTCGTTGCGACAGTCTGCGCAGCCATGGAGGCGAGGCCCTTTCTCCTCATCTTCCCCGCGGCGCATCTCGCCGCGAGACGGAATTGGCACCTTCCCCACCGTGACCTCGTCGGTCGGCGGGAGGGTTGCCGGGGCTTCAACGGGCCGTATCCCTCTGCCCCTCTGGATGAGCGCTATGGCGCCGGGCTCGCGGTCCCGGTGCATTTGTTACGCGATGACCCCCGACATGCGATGGTCATCCGCGTTGTTCAAGACTGTAACCGAAGGCCTGGACGCTTGAGATAGTCGTCCGAACCGCGAGATGGATCACACAGAAAGGACCCTGACCTTGCTGGAAGAGGCCGAGCGCTGGCTGAGCAGGCGTTCCTGGTCCGTCGCCGACCGGCCGCTGGACCGGCTCACCGCAGCGAAGAAGGTGTCCGGCACGTCGGTGAGTGTCGTGCTGCCCGCGCTCGACGAGGAGGAGACGGTCGGCGAGATCGTCGCGGAGATCCGCCGTGAGCTGGTCGAGAAGGCCCCGCTCGTCGACGAGCTCGTGGTGATCGACTCGGGCTCGAAGGACCGCACGGCCGAGGTCGCGCGCGCCGCGGGCGCGCGGGTCGTGCACCGGGACGAGATCCTCCCCCGCATCCCGGCCGTGCCCGGCAAGGGCGAGGTCCTGTGGCGTTCGCTCCTTGTGACCGGCGGTGACATCGTCGCGTTCGTCGACGCGGACCTGAAGGAGTTCTCGGCGGACTTCGTCTCGGGCATCGTGGGCCCGCTCCTGACCGAGCCCGACGTGGACTTCGTGAAGGCGATGTACGACCGCCCGCTCGGCGAGGCCGCGGGTCAGGGCGGCCGGGTCACCGAGCTGATGGCGCGCCCGCTGCTGAACATGCACTGGCCGCAGCTCGCCGGCTTCGTCCAGCCGCTCGGCGGCGAGTACGCGGCGCGCAGGTCGCTGCTCGAACGGCTGCCGTTCCCCGTCGGTTACGGAGTGGAGCTTGGCCTCCTTGTCGACGCGCTGCACACGGTGGGCCTCGACGCGCTCGCGCAGGTCGACGTCGGTGTGCGCAAGCACCGTCACCAGGACGGTCAGGCGCTGGGCCGGATGGCCGCGGCGATCTACCGGACGGCACAGCTGCGGCTCGCCCGCGGACACCTCGTACGCCCCGAGCTCACGCAGTTCGAGCGGGGCGAGCACGGGTTCGTGCCGCGCACCCACGCCGTGGACACGGAGGAGCGGCCGCCGATGGCCGACATCGCGGAGTACGCGGAACGCCGCGTGGCGTAGCCGTACCCGACTGGGCACGCGGGTCCGCACGCGACTGCTTGCTCCTGGAACGTATACGGCCGCGCCCCCGCGGGGGTCCGGCCGTACGTTTGAGGGTTCCCCGGAGGGGCTAGATTTCGGCACATGGTCTCCGAGCAGGCAGCGGCCCCGGCCGCCCAGGTCCTCGTCGCGTCCAACCGCGGCCCTGTCACGTACACCCTGGAGGAGAACGGGGAGCTGACGGCCAAGCGGGGCGGCGGCGGACTCGTCTCCGGGCTCAGCGCGATCGGGGACGAGGCGGACGCCCTGTGGGTCTGCGCGGCGCTGGGTGACGGCGACCGGGAGGCCGTGCGGCGCGGGGTGGCCGAGCCGGGCGTACGGATGCTCGACATCGACGCCGGGTCGCACGAGGGCGTGCACGCCGACGCGTACAACGGGATCGCGAACTCGGTCCTTTGGTTCGTCCACCACATGCTCTACCAGACCCCGCTGGAACCGGCGTTCGGCCCGGAGTTCCGGGCGCAGTGGGCCTCGTACGAGACGTACAACCGGGCTTTCGCGGAGGCACTCGCGCAGAGTGCCGGGTCCGGCGCCGCGGTCCTCGTCCAGGACTATCACTTGTCGCTCGTGCCCGGGATGCTCCGCGAACTCCGCCCCGACCTGCGCATCGGCCACTTCTCGCACACGCCGTGGGCGCCGGTCGACTACTTCCGGATGCTGCCGGACGACATCGCCGAGCAGCTGCTGCGGGGCATCCTGGGCGCCGACCGGGCGGCGTTCCTGACGGGGCGGTGGGCGGACGCGTTCACCGCGTGCTGCGTGGACGCGCTCGGCGGTACGTCGGGGACGCGGATCGGGGTGCACGGGCTTGGGGCGGACGCGGATTTCCTGCGGGAGCGGTCGCGGCGGGCGGATGTGGAGGAGCGGCTTGTCGCGCTGCGGGAGCAGGTGGGGGGCGACCGGAAGGTGATCGTCCGCGTCGACCGGACGGAACTGTCGAAGAACATCGTGCGGGGGCTGCAGGCGTATCGGCAGCTCCTGGAGGACCACCCCGAGTGGCGCGAGCGGGTGGTGCACGTCGCGTTCGCGTATCCGTCCCGGCAGGACCTGGCGGTGTACCGCGACTACACGGCGGAGGTGCGGCGGCTCGCGGACTCGATCAACTCGGCGTACGGCGTGGCGGGTTGGACCCCGGTGGTGCTCCACGTGAAGGACGACTTCGCGCGGTCGCTCGCGGCGTACCGGCTGGCGGACGTGGCTCTGGTGAACCCCATCCGGGACGGGATGAACCTGGTCGCCAAGGAGGTGCCGGTCGTCTCCGACGAGGGGTGCGTTCTTGTTCTGTCGCGGGAGGCGGGGGCGTACGAGGAGCTGGGCGAGGACGCGCTGGTGGTCAACCCCTATGACGTGACGGGGACAGCGGCCGCGCTGCACGAGGCGTTGACGATGCCGTCGGACGAGCGGGCGGAACGAACGAAGCGGCTCGCCGCGGCGGCTACGGCGCTGCCGCCTGCCCAGTGGTTCCTGGACCAGCTGGGGGCGCTGGGGTAGGGGCTCCGGCTCCGCCGGCCGCGAGGTGACCGCAGATCACGCCGGGCAATCGGGTGGGTGGGCGGGAAAATCCGTCCAACCCCACCCCACGTTTGTCCATGGGCCCCCGGCCAGCCCCCTCGGTACCTTCCGGGGCATGGCCCTACGCCGCACAAGCACCGTAGCCCTCACCGCCCTCGCCCTGGCAGGGGCGACAGCCGCCCCCGCCGCCGCGGAGGCGAAGACGTACTACGTCGACTGCCAGCGCGGCAGCGACGACGCGTCCGGCACCTCCGCCGGAACGGCCTGGCGCAGCCTGCAGAAGGCGAGCGACCACACCTACGCCCCCGGCGAGAAGCTCCTGCTGCGGCGCGGCACAAGCTGCACGGGGGTGCTGGCCCCCAAAGGTGCGGGTGCGGCCGGCGCCCCCGTGCTGATCGACGCGTACGGAAGCGGCAAGGCCAAGCCCCGCATCCAGGCGAACGGCGCCCGCGCCGCCCTGCATCTGGTCAACACCGAGCAGTGGGAGATCCGGAACCTGGACCTCTCCAACACCGGCCCCGCCACCACCACGGAACGCCGCGCCGGGCTCTACGTCCAGCTCACCGACTACGGCACGGCCGACCACTTCGTCGTCGACGGAGTCGACGTCCACGACGTGAACGGCGCCGACTTCAAGGACCCCGACCCCTCCGGCGGGATTCTCTTCGTCGTGCAAGGAAGCACCACCCCCACCCGTTTCAACGGCCTCCGCGTCGAGGACTCCACCGTCCGCCACGTCGACCGCACCGGCATCGGCACCATGTCGACCTGGGGCAGCGGCACGGACGCCGATGCCGAACTCCTTTCCAGCGGCGTCGAGTTCGTACGCAACAAGGCTTACGACGTCGGTGGCGACGGCATCGTCATCCACGAGACGCGGAAGGCCCGCGTCGAGCACAACTACGTGGACGGGTTCAACATGCGCTCGGCCGGTTACAACGCCGGCATCTGGGCCTGGGAGTCGCAGGACGCGCTCTACCAGTACAACGAGGTCACCGGCGGCCACGGGACGCGGGACTCGATGGCGTACGACATCGACGGCGGCAACGTCCGCAACACCTACCGGTACAACTACAGCCACGACAACGAAGGCGGCTTCCTCCTCGTCTGCAATGGCGCGGACACCACCAGCGACGGCAATCGCATCCACGACAACATCAGCGTCAACGACCGGAACACCACGTCTCCGTACGCCGTGATCTCCGTCGTCTGCGGGGCCGCGACCGACACCCAGGTCTATCGGAACACCGTCGTCACCGACCGCGCCGACACCGCGCTCGTCTCCAACAACGGGCCCACCGGCGTCACCTTCCGCGACAACATCTTCGTCGGCGCGCCCGGTGCCGGGTCACCCATCAAGGACACCGTCAGCACCTTCAGCAACAACCTGTACTGGCGGACCGCCCAGCCGCGCGACCCGTCCGGCGTCAACGCCGACCCCCGGTTCACCGACACCACTCCGGACGCCCCCGACGACGTACGGCTGAAGAGCGGTTCCCCCGCCCGCGGCATCGGCACGCCCGTCGACGACGGGACCACCCACGACTACTTCGGCAATCCGATCCCCGATCCGCCCAGCCTCGGGGCAGATCAGGGAAGTTGAGCCGCGATCGCCGCGATCAGTTCCACCACGCCCTGCGGGCCTTCCACCACCAGGTCGGCCCGCTCGGCCAGTTCCGCGACCTCCGCGCTGCCGCTGCACACCAGCAGGCCGCGCACCTGGTCCGAGCGGAGCTTCTCGACGGCGGCGAAGGCGGGCAGGTCGCCCAGGTCGTCGCCGGCGTAGACGACCGTCTCGGCGCCCACTTCGCGTACGTAGTCGGCGAGGGCCACGCCCTTGTCCATGCCAGGGGGCCTCAACTCCAGGACCAGGCGGCCCGGTTCGACGATCAGGCCGTGGCGGGACGCCAGCTCGCCGAGCGGCTCGCGCAGCGCCTCGAAGGCGGCCTGCGGGTCCTGGGCGCGGCGGGTGTGGACGGCGACCGCACGGCCCTTCTCCTCGATCCAGGTGCCGCGCCAGGCGCCGATCGTGTCGAGGAAGCCGGGGAGTTCGGCGCGGACCGCCGCGACGCCGGGGTGCGGTTCGGCGGCGTGCACGGCGGAGGAGACGGCGTCCCAGCGCTCGGCGCCGTAGTGCCCGAGCACGACGAGGTGTTCGAGGCCGGGGACGCCCGCGAAGCCGCCGTAGCGCACGGCGACGCCCGCCGGGCGGCCGGTGACCACGGCGACGGACCGCACCTTCGGCGCGAGCGCGGCGATGGCGGGCACGGCGCCGGGGTGGGCGCGGGCCTGCTCCGGGTCGGGGACGATCGGGGCCAGCGTGCCGTCGAAGTCGAGCGCGATCACGGCACGTTCGGGCCGCGCCAGGAGCGCGGCCAAGCCCTCGCGCCCGGCGGCGGTCACGGGTTCGGGCAGCTCGGGAGAGGGAGAGGACGGCGAGTACACGGGGTCACCCATGGGGCCGACCCTACGCTCAACGCTCCTCGCGCCGGGACTCCCTAACCCGCCGAAGCCGGTTGACGGTCACCGGGTCGTGCGCGAGGGCGCGGGGATCGTCGAGCAGGGCGTTGAGGACCTGGTAGTAGCGGACCGGCACCATGCCGAGCCGTTCGCGGATCGCGCGCTCCTTGGCGCCGGGCCCGGACACCCAGTCCTGCCGCTCCAGGGCGAGGATCGCCCGGTCGCGCTCGGTCAGGCCGGTGTCGTCCGGGGTGCGGTCGTCGGTGGTGTCTGGCCCGTCTGCTGTGCCCGTCATGCCGTCACGCTATTCCGAGTTCGCCTCGGTCGCCGCCTTGGTCTGGATCTGGGTGAGGATCGAGGCCGGGTCGGCGTTCGGGGCGACGGCCTTGCCGATGTACTTCTTGACCTCGACGGAGACCCGCGCCCAGGACGTCTTGCCGACCGGGTACAGCTGCGACGTGGGCAGCTCCTCCAGGAACTCGGCGAGCGCCTTGTCGCCCTTGTTGCCGGTCATCTGCTGTGCGGCGGAGGTGGTGACGGGCAGCAGGTCGTACTCGCGGGAGAAGTCCAGGACGTTCTTCGTGCTGTAGGCGAAGTCGAGGAACTTGCCGATCTCCTCGCGGTGGCCGTTCTGCTTGAAGGCCATCATCCAGTCGGCGACGCCCATGGTGGCCTTGGCGTTGCCGTTCACGCCGGGCATCGGCACCATGCCGTACTTCACGCCCTTCTTCTCGGCCATCTGCATCAGCGTGGGATGGCCGTTGAGCATGCCGACGTCGCCGCGGGTGAACGCGGCGAAGGCCTCGGCGCGGTCGAGCTCGGCGGGCGCCGTCGGTCCGGTCAGGCCCTTGTCGACCAGCTCGTCCTTCAGCCAGGTGAAGGTCTTCACGTTCTGCGTGGAGTCGATGGCGTACGTGCCGACGTTGTCGGTGTAGCCGCCGCCACCGCTGAGCAGCCACTGCATCGTCTCGGCCTGCGCCTCCTCCGGGCCGAGCGGCAGGGCGTAGGGGATCTTCACGCCGCGCGCCTTGAGCGCCTTGGCGTCGGCCGCAAGCTCGGTCCAGCTCTGCGGCGGGGTGAGCCCGGCGTCCTTGAAGATCTTCTCGTTGTAGAAGAGGAGGCGCGTGGAGGAGGCGAACGGCATGCCGTACTGGACGCGGTTGACCTCGCCCGCCTCCGAGAGGGGCGCCATGAAGTCGGCCTGGGTGGAGATGGCGAGCAGGTCCTCGGCGCGGTACAGCTTGTCCTGCGCGGCGTAGTCGGCGTAGGCGCCGATCTGGGCCATGTCGGGGGCGTTGCCCGCCTTGACCATGTCCTTGACCTTGCGGTCGACGTCCGTCCAGGAGTAGACGCTGACGTCGACCTTGATGCCCGGGTTCTCGTCCTCGAACTTCTCGGCGAGCTTGTCCCAGTACTTCTGGGAGCTGTTGGCCTTGGAGTCGCCGTAGTCGGCGGCCACCAGCTTGAGGGTGACGTCGCCTGAGTCGCCCGGACCGCCGCAGCCGGCGAGAGTCGCCGCCATGCCCAGTGCGGCTACCGCCGCGGTCAGTCCTGTCGCGCGCCGCTGCACAGCTGTTCCCACCCTCGATGATCTACGTGAACTGCGATTTCTCCCCGCGCATGAACACGAGGTCTACACCACTCCAGTATCGCTTGCGCAACCACCTGCTTCGGACACCCGCCCGATTGCCCACGCCCGATTACCCCACGCAAGTACCCGAAGTGGACTAGACCTCTCGCGGGTCACGCGCGAGACTGTCCCCCGTGAAACACGTCATCGCCCTCGATGTGGGCGGCACCGGAATGAAGGCCGCCCTGGTCGGGGCGGACGGCACGCTCCTGCACGAGGCCCGCAGGCCCACCGGCCGCGAGCGCGGGCCCGACGCCGTGGTCGAGTCCATCGTCGGCTTCGCCGCCGACCTGCGCGCGCACGGGATCAAGGAGTTCGGGGAACCCGCCGCCGCGGCCGGCGTCGCCGTGCCGGGGATCGTCGACACCGAGCGGGGCATCGCGGTGTACGCGTCGAACCTCGGCTGGCACGACGTCCCGCTGCGGGACCTGCTGAGCCGGAGGCTGGAAGGCGTACCCGTGGCCCTGGGCCACGACGTCCGCACCGGCGGCCTCGCCGAGGGGCGGATCGGCGCGGGCAAGGGCGCCGACCGGTTCCTGTTCGTGCCGCTCGGCACGGGCATCGCCGGGGCCATCGGGATCGGCGGCGGCATCGAGCCCGGTGCGCACGGCTCGGCCGGCGAGATCGGGCACATCGTCGTACGCCCCGGGGGACCGCCCTGCGGCTGCGGCCAGCGCGGCTGCCTGGAGCGGCTCGCCTCCGCGTCCGCGGTGAGTCAGGCGTGGGCGGCGGCGAGCGGCGACCCCGACGCGGACGCGGCGGACTGCGCGAAGGCCGTGGAGTCCGGCGACCCGCTCGCCCTGGAGGTCTGGCAGAACGCCGTCGACGCGCTCGCCGACGGTCTGATCACCGCCCTCACCCTCCTGGACCCGCACACCCTGATCATCGGTGGCGGTCTCGCCGAGGCCGGGGAAACCTTGTTCACACCCCTGCGGGCCGCGGTCGCGGCGCGCGTCGTCCAGTTCCAGACGCTGCCCCAGATCGTGCCCGCGGCCCTCGGCGACACCGCCGGATGCCTGGGCGCGGGCCTGCTGGCCTGGGACCTCGTCAACCAGAAGTCCGAGCAGAAGTCCGGCCCGAAGCCAGACCCGAAGTCCGACCCCACGGAGGTAACCGCCTGATGGCCACAAGCAAGGTGCTCGCCGGCGCTCAGGTGGTGCTGCCCACCGGGACCCTCACGGACAGCCGAGTGATCGTCGACGGTTCGCGGATCGTAGGGAGCGCTCCCGGCGACGCGGAGACCGTCGACCTCACCGGTCACTGGGTGGTGCCCGGCTTCGTCGACATCCACAACCACGGCGGCGGCGGTGCCTCCTTCACCTCCGGCACCGTCGACGACGTACTGAAGGGAGTCCGGACCCACCGCCTGCACGGCACCACGACCGTCGTCGCGTCGACCGTCACCGGCGAGATGGACTTCCTGGTCCAGCGGGCCGGGCTGCTCTCCGAACTCGCCGAGCAGGGTGACATCGCCGGCATCCACTTCGAGGGCCCCTTCATCTCCCCGTGCCGCAAGGGCGCGCACAGCGAAGCCCTCCTTCGCGACCCGGACCCGGCCGATGTGCGCAAGCTGGTCGACGCGGCACACGGCCACGCGAAGATGGTCACGCTCGCCACCGAACTGCCCGGCGGCATCGACTCCGTACGCCTGCTCGCCGAGCACGGCGTGATCGCGGCCATCGGCCACACGGACGCGACGTACGAGCAGACCGTGCAGGCCATCGACGCGGGCGCCACCGTCGCCACGCACCTCTACAACGCGATGCCCGGCCTCGGCCACCGCGCGCCCGGACCGATCGCCGCCCTCCTGGAGGACGAGCGGATCACCGTCGAGCTGATCAACGACGGCACCCATCTGCACGAGGCCGCCTTCGAGCTGGCCTTCCACCGCGCGGGTGCGGGGCGCGTCGCGCTCATCACGGACGCGATGGACGCGGCGGGCTTCGGCGACGGCCGCTACATGCTCGGCCCTCTTGAGGTCGAGGTGAAGGACAGCGTGGCGCGGCTCGTCGACGGCGGTTCGATCGCGGGATCGACCCTCACCCTGGACCGGGCGTTCAAACGCTCGGTGACCATCGACAAGCTGTCCGTCGAGGACACCGTCCGCGCCATCTCCGCCAACCCGGCCAAGCTCCTTGGGATGTACGACAGGATCGGCTCGCTCGAGCCCGGCAAGGACGCGGACCTGGTGGTCCTCGACGCGGGCTTCGACCTCAAGGGCGTGATGCGCAAGGGCGAATGGGTGGTTGAGCCCTTTTAGCCCCAACTCAGGCGATTTCACCTGCCGTTGAGCGCCAGGCGGTTGGTCCCCACCTCTGGGCCAACCGCCTTCTGTTTGGCATGATCAGACGCCGAAAGCGACCGAACGTGACCGTTCCCGGGGGTGGTACCAGTGATCCTGACCGTCACGCTGAACACCGCCCTGGACATCACCTACCAGGTCCCCGCCCTCACCCCGCACGCCTCGCACCGCGTCACCGAGGTCACCGAACGCCCGGGCGGCAAGGGCCTGAACGTCGCCCGCGTGCTCGCCGCGCTCGGCCACGACGTGACGGTGACCGGCCTCGCGGGCGGCGACACCGGCCGCACCCTGCAGGGCCGTCTCGCGCACGAGCCGCGCGTCACGGACGCGCTGCAGCCGGTCGCCGGGGCGACCCGCCGCACGATCGCCGTGGTGGACACGACGACCGGCGACACCACACAACTCAACGAGCCGGGGCCGCAGGTCTCCCCCGCCGAATGGGCGGCGTTCCTGTCCGCCTACGAGGAGTTGCTGCGCGACGCGTCCGCCGTCGCGCTGTGCGGCAGCCTGCCGCCGGGTGTGCCGGTCGGCGCGTACGCCGTGCTGGTCCGCACGGCCCGCGCCGCCAAGATCCCGGTCCTCCTGGACACCAGCGGGGAGCCGCTGCGCCGTGGCGTCGCCGCACGCCCCGACATCGTCAAGCCGAACGCCGACGAACTCGCCGAGCTGACCGGCTCCCACGAGCCCGTCCAGGCGACCCGTGACGCCCGGCGCCGGGGCGCGCACACGGTGGTGGCATCCCTGGGCGCCAAGGGCCTCCTGGCGGTCACCCCCGACGGCACCTGGCAGGCGACCCCGCCGGCCCATGTCCACGGCAACCCGACGGGCGCAGGCGACTCGGCGGTGGCGGGCCTGCTCTCGGCCCTGGTGGAGGGCCACGCCTGGCCGGAGCGCCTGGCCCGCGCGACGGCCCTCTCGGCGGCGACGGTGGCATCGCCCGTGGCGGGCGAGTTCGACGCGACGGTGTACGAGGAGCTGCTGGGGAGGGTGAAACCTACCCCTGAGCGCCCTTGAGCCACATCTGGTCGAGGTTCGCCCCGCAGATGCTGCTCTGGTCGCACGCGAGCGCGATCGTGTTCGTCCCCTTGTTGAGCTGGATCACGGCGTACGTGTTCGTCCAGCCCTTCTCCCAGTCGCCTTCGTCTGCGCCGGCGAAGTTCTTCATGTTCAGCGGGCGGGTTTCCTTCTTGCCGTTCACGATGATGTTCGCGTTGGCATCCTTGCCCGGCACGCCGTACGTCACCTGCAGTTTGTACGTCCCGCCCTTGGGGATGCCGTTCACCGTCCATGTGACCTGGGCGCCGACCTTGTCGAAGCCCGCCACGTAGACACCGCCCGCGGCCTCCGCGCCGGGGACGTCCGACGCCGTCGTCGTGCCGCCCTCCAGCTTCAGGGCCTTCGCGTCCGTCTTGGGGAGGTCGACCGGGTCCGCGGGCTTCGACGGCTTCTCACTGGGCTCGACCGTCGACGCCTTGCTGGGCTTGCCGCCCGCCTCGGGGCCGTCCTTCTCGTCACCGCCGCCGGACAGCATCGCCGCGCCGATCCCGATGGCGACGACCGCCACCACCGCGATCGCGCCGATCAGCAGGCCCTTGGTGTTGGGGCCCCGGCCCCGGCCGCCGCCCGTGCCCGCGGGCGCCGGCGAGTACTGGGGCGCGCCGCCCGGCTGCGTCTCCGGAGCCGCGTAGTGGGCGTTCGGCTGGCCGTACGTCTGCTGCTGTGGGACCTGCTGGCCGTACGTCTGCGCCTGCGTCTGCTGCGGGTGACCGTACGAAGGGCGGCGGTCGCCGACCGCGCGGACCTGGTTGTACGAGGACCGGGGGCCCGGGTAGCCGTAGCCGCCGCCTCCGCCGGGCGGGGTCGCACCGGCCGCCTGGCCGTCCTCGTACAGATAGCCGAACGGGTCGTCGTCGCCCTGCGGCGCGCTCGGCGTCTCGCCGTTATTGCCGGGCGTCGTCATTCCCAGGTCACTCCCTCATACATATCGCTGACCGGGGGAGCCTACCCGCTCCGAGTGATGCCACGGGGTGGCGTTGACCTCATCCGGACCGTCAGCCGGCCCGCCGGTGCTGCTTGGCACGTGAGCGTTTCTCCACGTACATCCGCTGGTCAGCGGAGTGCAACACTTCGTCGGCCGACATCCCGCAGTGCGCCCAGCCGATGCCGAAACTGGCCCCGACCCGGACCGCACGGCCGTCCACCCGGATCGGCGGGATGATCGCGTTCCGCAGCCGCACCGCGAGGTCCTGCGCGTCGGCCCTGCCGAGCCCGTCGGCGAGGACGACGAACTCGTCACCGCCGAGCCTGGCGACCGTGTCCCCGTCGCGTACGCCGTTGGTGAGCCGCCTCGCCACCTCGATGAGGACGGCGTCGCCGGTGTGGTGGCCGAAGCGGTCGTTGATGGACTTGAAGCCGTCGAGATCGCAGAAGAGAACGGCCAGACCCTTGGTGCCGTCGTCCGTGTCGCCGTGCCCCTCCGGGGGCGCGACGGTGTGCACGTGGCGGTCGAAGCCCTCGCCGCCCTGCTGCAGGCTGTTCGGCGCCTGTGCGGCGTGCAGGCCGTAGTCGAAGCCGTGCTGCCCGTCCGCGTCGTAGGCGCCGTCGTACGCGGCGTCCAGCGAGTCCACCGCGCTGGGCTGGCCCGCGTGCGGGCGGCGGCACAGGCGCGCGCTGAGGCGGGAGCGCAGCTCCGCGGAGTTGGGCAGGCCGGTCAGGGAGTCGTGCGATGCGCGGTGGGCGAGCTGGAGCTCGCGGCGCTTGCGCTCCTCGATGTCCTCGACGTGGGTCAGGAGGAAGCGGGGGCCGTCGGCGGCGTCCGCGACGACGGAGTTGCGCAGCGACACCCAGACGTACGTCCCGTCGCGGCGGGCCAGGCGCAGCTCGGCGCGGCCGCCCTCGGCGGAGGTGCGCAGGAGGGTGCCGATGTCCTCGGGGTGGACGAGGTCGGAGAAGGAGTAGCGGCGCATGGCCGACGCGGGGCGGCCCAGGAGGCGGCAGAGGGCGTCGTTCGTCCGCAGGATGCGGCCGTGCTGGTCGCCGCCCATCTCGGCGATGGCCATGCCGGAGGGTGCGTACTCGAAGGCCTGCCGGAAACTCTCCTCGCTGGCCCTCAGTGCCTGCTGCTCGCGCTCGAGCCGGACCAGGGCGCGCTGCATGTTGGCTCGTAGACGCGCGTTGCTGATCGCGATGGCGGCCTGGAAGGCGTACATCTGCAGGGCCTCGCGGCCCCAGGCGCCGGGCCTGCGGCCGTTGCGCGGGCGGTCCACGGAGATCACGCCGAGCAGTTCACCGCCGGCGGCGCCGGTCGCGTACATGGGGGCGAAGAGCCGGTCGGAGGGGTGCCACTCGTCCTCGAAGCGGGGCTCGGGCCCCTCGGTGTACCACTGGGGGACGTCGTCCTCGTCGAGAACCCAGCCCTCGGTGTACGAGATGAAGCGGAGGGCGCCCCAGGGCTCGCCCATGGAGAGGCGGCGCTCCCAGGCGTCACGGGAGCCGACCCGGCCGGTGATGAGCGCCTCGGCGGCGGTGTTGCCCGCGAAGGCGGCGACGACGAGGTCGCCGTCAGGGCGCACGAGATTGACGCACGCCAGCTCATAGCCAAGGCCGTTGACCACGCCGTCGGCGACGGTCTGCAGCGTGTCCGCCAGGCTTCGGGCCGTGTTCAGGTCCGCCACCACTTGATGCAGCTGCCGCAGGGTCGCAAGACGGACGTACGGCTCCGACTCGGTCTCCATTGCTCGCTCTCCCCGAGACCTCGACAGCAACTCCAGGATTCGCAGCGCCCTTAGTTCCCTCAGTGTCTGAGTCACCTCAGTGTCTGATTGCCACCGTCACTGAATCACAGCGAGCAGCTCACTCGGTACACAGGGTCAACAATTTATGGGTCCTGTGACTCAAGTCACAGGTGGGAAGCCTTCGTTGGTCCAGTCCACTGGCCTAGTCCACCCTCTCGGCAGCGGCCCATAGGCCATCGGTCCTAGGCCCGGTCTCGGCCCCGGGCCCGATGTGGCGGCGGCGAGAGCCGGGCTAGCGTCGGTGCCGTGGTTCCCGTACCGAAGACACTCCAGACGCCGCAGGCGCCGCCCCAGGGCGCTCCCGCGACCTCCCCCGCCCCGGCATCCCCCAGCATCCCGACCCTCGGCAGGCATCCTGTGGGGGTGAGCAACGAAGAGTTCCGCGCCGCCATGTCCCGGCTCGCAGCGGGCGTGGTCCTGGTGACCGCGCGTGAGCTTCCGCTGGACGCGCAGGACCCGATGGCACCGGGCGGCGAGGATGTCGGCATGACCGCGACGGCCTTCCTCTCCGTCTCCCTGGACCCGCCGCTGGTGCTGGTCAGCCTGCGCGAGGGCTCCCGGATGGACGACCTGCTCGCCGAGCAGCCGCTGTGGGGCGTCTCGGTGCTCGCCGAGAGCCAGCGGCACATCGCGGGGCGGTTCGCCATGAAGGGCCGGATCAGCGACCGGCTGCTCTTCGAGGACATCCCTTACGCACGGGGCGAGGCGTCCGGGGCCCCGCTGGTGGGCGGCGCGCTCGCGACGCTGGAGTGCCGCACCGAGCAGACGGTGACGGCGGGCGATCACACCCTGGTCATCGGGCGCGTGCTCGCGGCGGAGCTGCCCAGCGCGGACGGGGGGCCGCTGATGTATTTCAAGGGGAAGTACCGGCATCTGGGCTGAGCGGCGTTTGCTGAAGCGGGGTTTGCCGAAGCGCGGTTTGCTGGCTCGGGGTTTGCGGGCGCGGGTTTGCGGGCTCAGCCCCAGCCCTGGACCGAGCGGCCGCGCTTGGTCTCGCTGCGCTGCTTCTTGTTCCGCAGCCGCCGCTCGTTGATGCCACGGGGGATCTTCGTGGCCCTGCGGGGCCGCGGCGGCGGGGCGGTGGCTTCCGCGAGGAGCGCGGCGAGACGGATCGCGGCCATCTCGCGGTTGCGCCACTGGGAGCGGTGCTCCGACGCCCGCACGCTGACGACGCCGCCGACGAGACGGCTCGCGAGGCGCTCCAGGGCGCGCTCCTTCCACACCTCGGGCAGCGCGTCCGTGTTCGCCAGGTCGAACCTCAGCTCCACCTGCGAATCACTGGTGTTGACGTGCTGCCCGCCCGGCCCCGAGGACCGCGAGAAACGCCACATGAGCTCGGCCTCGGGCAAGGAGACGGAGCCGCGGATGACATAGGGACCGGACATGTGCTCCATGGTCCCGCGTCTGTCCGGTCCACGTCACCCGTATTTACGGGTCGTCATGCCGACGCGCCGGGGAGGTGTGGTGCCAGAGGTGAGTAAAGAAAGTAAAAGGAACTGGAACCTCTGGGACCCCGGTCGACGTTCATAGAGGTGACGGTAGCTTCGTCCCCAGTACGAAGCCCGTTCGTACGCAACGAGGGAAGGGACTCCCAACAATGGCAGTAAGCCTGTCCAAGGGTGGCAACGTCTCGCTCACCAAGGAGGCTCCGGGCCTGACCGCCGTCACCGTGGGCCTCGGCTGGGACGTCCGCACCACCACTGGCACCGACTTCGACCTGGACGCCTCCGCGATCGCGGTGAACCCCCAGGGCAAGGTCTTCTCGGACGGCCACTTCGTCTTCTTCAACAACAAGGCGACGCCGGACCAGACCATCGTGCACACCGGTGACAACGTCACGGGTGCGGGCGAGGGCGACGACGAGCAGATCAACGTCAACCTGGCGGGCCTCCCGGCCGACATCGACAAGATCGTCTTCCCAGTCTCGATCTACGACGCCGAGAACCGCTCGCAGAACTTCGGCCAGGTGCGGAACGCCTTCATCCGTATCCTCAACCAGGCCGGCGGCACGGAGATCGCTCGTTACGACCTCTCCGAGGACGCCGCCACCGAGACCGCCATGGTCTTCGGCGAGCTGTACCGCAGCGGTGCGGAGTGGAAGTTCCGCGCGGTGGGCCAGGGCTACGCGTCCGGTCTGGTCGGTATCGCACAGGACTTCGGCGTCAACGTCTGAGGTTCACCAGGCAGTTGACGAGGGCCCCCGGCGGATTCGTTCCGCCGGGGGCCCTCGTCGTCGGTACAGGGTAATCGGGTGGGTGGGAGGGAAAGATCCGCCGCGAAGCGGCGGGACAGGGTCGAACCACGACGGCGGGAGTGTGAGAGCCCATGGCAACGGTGGTGCTGGTCGGCACGCTGGACACCAAAGGCGCCGAGTACGCATGGCTGCGCGAGCGGCTGCGGGAGTACGGCAGCGACGTCCTGCTCGTCGACGTGGGCACACTGCCGCCGCCCGCGCAGGCGCCCACCGCCGACGTACCTGCCGAAGCCGTGGCCCGCGCGGCCGGGCACGACCTGGCGGAGCTGCGCACCGCGGGCGAACGGGGCGCGGCCGTCGCGGCGATGGCGGACGGCGTGACCGAGGTGATCCTCGACCTGCACCGGAAGGGCAGGCTGCACGCGGTGCTCGCCGCAGGGGGCAGCGGCGGCTCGGCGATCGCCGCGCAGGCGATGCGGGCGCTGCCGATCGGGGTGCCGAAGCTGCTGGTCAGCACGATGGCGGGCGGGGACGTCGCCCCGTACGTGGGAAGCAGCGACATCACGCTGATGTACAGCGTGGTGGACATCTCCGGCATCAACTCGGTCTCCCGGCAGGTCCTCGGCAATGCGGCGGCCGCGGCCTCCGGCATGGCGCGCCGCTTCGAGCGCAACCACGACGAACTCGCGGGCCGGGGCCGCAAGGTGGTCGCGGCGACGATGTTCGGCGTGACGACGCCCGCGATCGACGCGGCCCGCGGCCGCCTCACCGAGCTCGGCTACGAGGTCCTCGTCTTCCACGCGACGGGCGCCGGCGGCCGCGCGGTGGAGAAACTGGCGGCCGACGGCCTCCTGGACGGCGTACTCGACCTGACCACCACCGAACTGGCCGACGATCTGGTCGGCGGTGTCCTCTCCGCGGGCCCCGAGCGCCTCACCGCCGCGGGCCGCGCGGGCATCCCCCAGGTGGTCGCCCCCGGCGCCCTCGACATGGTCAACTTCGGCCCCGAGCCGACCGTCCCGGCACGGTTCGCGGACCGCAATCTGCTCGTCCACAACCCCACGGTCACCCTGATGCGGACGACCGCCCAGGAGATGGCGGCCCTGGGGGCGTCGCTCGGCCACAAGCTCGCCGCGGCACGCGGCCCCGCCGAACTGTTCTGGCCGTTGCGCGGCGTCTCGGCGGTGGACATCGACGGCGGCCCGTTCGAGGACGCGGCGGCGGACGCGGCGGGCCTGGCCGCCCTGCGCACGACGGTGCGGGGCAGCGGGGTCCGGCTCCACGAAATGGACGTACACATCAACGACGCGGCGTTCGCGGTGGCGATGGCGAACCGCCTGGACGAGCTGATCACCTCGCGCGAGCTGAAGCCGGCGCCGTGACGCGCACCCTCACTTCAAGGAGCAGCTGGGCATGACGTCGATCTCCCGCAAGGAAGCCCTGGCTCGTCTCAACGCCCAAGTGGCGGCGGGGAATCCCGTCATCGGTGCCGGAGCCGGCACCGGACTCTCCGCCAAGTGCGCGGAGGAGGGCGGCGTGGACCTCCTGATCATCTACAACTCGGGCCGCTACCGCATGGCGGGCCGCGGCTCGCTCGCCGGCCTTCTCCCGTACGGGGACGCGAACGCGATCGTGGTCGACATGGCGCGGGAGGTCCTGCCGGTGGTCAGGGACACCCCGGTGCTCGCCGGGGTGTGCGGCACGGACCCGTTCCGGGACATGGGCCGCTTCCTGGACGAACTGAAGACGATGGGCTTCGCGGGCGTCCAGAACTTCCCGACGGTCGGCCTCTACGACGGCACGTTCCGCACCAACCTCGAGGAGACGGGCATGGGTTACGCCCTGGAGGTCGACATGGTCCGCGAGGCCCACGCCCGCGACCTCCTGACGGCCCCCTACGTCTTCGACCCGGCCCAGGCGGCGGACATGGCCCGCGCGGGCGCGGACGTCCTCGTCCCGCACGTGGGCCTGACCACGAAGGGCTCGATCGGCGCGGGCACGGCCCTGACCCTGGACCAGGCGGCGGCAGCGGTCCAGGAGATGCACGACGCGGCGAAGGACGTGAACCCCGACATCCTGGTGCTCTGCCACGGGGGCCCGATCGCGGAGCCGCAGGACGCGGCGTACGTCCTGTCCCGCACGACGGGAATCGTCGGCTTCTTCGGCGCGTCCTCCATCGAACGCCTCCCCACGGAGCGGGCGATCGTGGAGCAGACCCGGGCGTTCAAGGCGCTGACGTCCACGCCGTGAAGCCATGGAATGGGACGGCCGCCCTGTTACGGAAAGCCGTCCCATCCAGAAGAGGCCTGCTACTTGCTACTCGCCTACTAGCTACTTGCCTACTTGCTACTCACTACTCCACCGGAATCTTGGTGATCCGGTACGTTACTTCGTACTTCCACTTGCCCATCCACGTGCCGCCCTCGAACGGCCACGGCTTGTCGCCCGCGTGGATTTCCGAAATGGGGCGGGAGACCGTGAGCTGACCGAGTTCGTCGTCCGGGTCGATCTTCTTGAGGACATCACTCATCGCAGTGTACGAGACGTCGATGAGCTGCTGGCCGAACTGGCCGGGGATGGGGACGACCTTGTTGACGGAGTCCAGCATCTCCTTGAGGGCCTGGCCGTACTTGCCCCAGTCCGAGCTGAAGTCCTCGTCGTAGCCGGCGATTCCGAGGGTGAGGGTGTCGTCCATGCCGACCTCGCCCTCGAAGATCACGGACTCGGTCGGGTTGAACATCTTCGTCTGCTGGTCGTTGATGTCGAGCGGCTTGGTGAGGACGACGTTGCGGATGTCACCACAGGCGGCGGCGCCCACGACGTAGAACTCGTCGCCGCCGAGGTTGTCCTCGGTGTCGAAACAGTGGACCTTGACGAGCTCGACGCGGATACGTGCCCTGCTGCTTGCCACGTCATTCTCCCTTCCGGGGAATTGGTTGAGTGCCGCACTTTTTGGTTGAGAACCGAATGCATTCTCGCCCCACAGATTTTCTGTGGGCACGGGCGGCGCTCGTACAGATTGAAGAATTCGTGCGCCTCGCGGCAGCCGTTCTTCCGGCCAAATCGACAGCTGTCCTGAATTTGTTCAGGCGCGCGATACCGGAATCAATTCCTGGTGCGTGAGGGAAAGAAAGCGAAATGGGCGGCAACGGGAACCGGCCCCTCCGTCCACTACTCTGCGCCGCATGATTCTCGAACCGCTCACCCCGTCGGACAGCGGCGCCCTGCCCGGCGAACTGCTCACCGAGCTCACCGCCGTGTACGCCTCCAACCGCGCCTTCCACGCGCTCTCCGGCGACTTCCCCGACCCGGACGACATCCGCCCCGAGCAGGTCGCCGCCGCACTGGCGGACGAGTTGGCCGTGCCGGGGGCCGAGGTGCTGCTGGCCCGTTCCGAGGGGCGGGTCGTCGGGGTCGGGATCACGCTGGACCGGCATCCCGATCCCGCCGACCCCGATCCGTGGATCGGGCTGCTGATGGTGGACGTGCGGCAGCAACGCAAGGGGTACGGGAGGAAGTTCGCGGGCATGATCGAGAAGCGGTTCCGGGAGGAGGGGCGCGAGGGGGTGCGTCTCGCCGTCCTCGAGGGCAATGACGCGGGGTTCGCCTTCTGGGGCTCGCTCGGGTACGAGGTCGTCGACCACCGGAAGGACCGCGGCGCGGATCGTCCGTGCGCCGTGCTCCGCAAGCCGCTGGGGTAGTGAACAGCCGTACGCATAGCGGACATTGGGCCGCACCATTCGGACAAGAACAAGTAAAGAGTTGTTCGTGAACCGTCAATCAACGGGTCACCGGTGTCACTCTCTCTCCGCCGCTCCCCACCCGGCCAAGCCCTTTCCAAGGAGAGCCAGTGAGACAGCAGTCCCCCACCCCTCGCAAGACCGCTGTTCGCGCCGCCGCGCTCGCCGCATCCGCCGCCATGGTCGTCATGGGCGTCCAGAGCACCACCGCCGCCACCGCGGCCGGTGACCAGGACTCCGCCGGCGCGGGCACCCTGCGCCTGAGCGCCGCGCAGCGCGCCGAGGCCATCAAGTCGGCCCAGGCGGACGCCTCTTCGGCCGCCGATGCGATCGGACTCGGCGGCAAGGAGAAGCTCGTCGTCCGCGATGTCGTCAAGGACACCGACGGCACCGTCCACACCCGCTACGAGCGCACCTACGACGGCCTGCCCGTGCTCGGCGGCGACCTCGTCGCGCACACCGCCAAGAGCGGCAAGCTGAAAAGCGTCGACAAGGCCCGCAGCGGACGGATATCCGTGGCGTCGACCGACGCCGATGTGTCGAGCGCCGACGCCAAGAAGTCCGCCGTCGCCGCGGCCGACTCAAAGAAGGCAAGCGCCAAGAACGTACGCAAGGTCATCTGGGCCGGGGACAAGGGCAGTTCGCCCGTCCTCGCGTACGAGACCGTCGTGACGGGCGTACAGCACGACGGCACCCCCAGCGAGCTGCACGTCGTCACCGACGCCCGCACCGGCAAGCAGCTCTTCAGCCACGAGGCCATCGAGAACGGCACCGGGACGGGCCAGTACAGCGGCTCCGTCGCCGTCGGCTCGACCGCCTCCGCGTCCGGCGGCTACGACCTCACCGACGGCGCCCGCGGCGGCCACAAGACGTACGACCTGAACGGCGGCACGTCGGGCACCGGCACCCTCTTCCACGACGCCGACGACAAGTGGGGCGACGGGACGCCGCAGAACCGGCAGACCGCCGCCGTCGACGCCGCGTACGGGGCCGCGCAGACCTGGGACTTCTACAAGTCCGAGTTCAACAGGAACGGCATCGCGGGCGACGGCAAGGCCGCCTACTCCCGCGTCCACTACGGCAACGCGTACGTCAACGCCTTCTGGTCCGACGCCTGCTTCTGCATGACGTACGGAGACGGAGCGGGCAACCTCAAGCCGCTGACCTCGCTCGACGTGGCCGGCCACGAGATGACCCACGGCCTCACCGCCGCCACCGCGAACCTCAACTACAGCCGGGAGTCCGGCGGTCTGAACGAGGCGACGAGCGACATCCTCGGCACGTCCGTCGAGTTCCACGCCAACAACCCGAGCGACGTCGGCGACTACCTCATCGGCGAGAAGATCGACATCCGCGGCAACGGCACGCCGCTGCGCTACATGGACAAGCCCAGCAAGGACGGCAACTCCGCCGACTTCTGGTCCAAGAACGTCGGCCGCCTCGACGTGCACTACTCGTCCGGCGTCGCCAACCACTTCTTCTACCTGCTGAGCGAGGGCAGCGGCGCGAAGACCATCAACGGCGTCTCCTACGACTCCGCCACGGCGGACGGCAGTTCGCTCACCGGCATCGGGCGGACCAAGGCCTACCAGATCTGGTACAAGGCGCTGTCCGTCTACATGACGTCGACGACCAACTACGCGGGCGCCCGCACCGCCACGCTCAAGGCGGCCGCCGACCTGTACGGCGCGGGCAGCGCCGAGGAGAAGGCGGTCGCGGCCGCCTGGACCGGCGTGAACGTCAAGTAGCCCTGAACAGGGCCAAGTAGCTCTGGAACAAGGCCGGACCACCCCTCAGGCCTCAGGGGTGGTCCGGCTTTCCGTCGCCGTAGAGCCACGGACCCCAGATCGCGCGCACCTTCTCGCGCGCCGCGTCGCCGCCCGCGTGCTCCTCGACGTACCGGGTGAAGTCCTTCGTGTCCGCGTTGCCGTGGCGGTGCGACTTCGTCCAGCCCTGCACGATGTCGTAGAAGGTGTCGTCGCCCACCGCCTGCCGGATCTTGTGGACGACCATGCCGCCACGCTCGTACACCGGACTGTCCGAGACGCGCGCCGCGGACGGCGGCTTCGCGGGCGGGAAGGCCCAGATCGCCTCGTTGTCCTCGTCGGACTCGTAGTACTCGTCGTCGTAGATCGCGTCGAAGGTCTCCTGGACGCTGTCCCCGTCGTGGTCCTCCTCCCACAGCCACTCCGCGTACGTCGCGAAGCCTTCGTTGAGCCACATGTCCTGCCAGGACTTGGGCGTCACGGAGTTGCCGAACCACTGGTGGGCCAGCTCGTGGACGAGGAGTCCGGTGTCGGGGGCGCCGGGGAACGTGGGGCGGGTCTGGGTCTCCAGGGCGTAGCCCGCGGAGTCCTCGTCGTCGACGATCGCGCCCGTCGAGGAGAAGGGGTAGGGGCCGAAGTTCAGCTCCTGCCACTCCATGATCTCGGGGATCTTGGCGAGCGTCTTCGCGCTCGCCTTGGCCTGGGAGGGGTCCACGGCGGTGAGCACGGGGATGCCCGACTCGGTGGTCGAGCGCTTCAGCTCGTACGTCCCGATGGCGACGGTCGCCAGATAGCTCGCCATCGGTTCCGCGCTGTGCCAGGCGAAGGTGGTGCGGCCGTTCTTGGTCGACTCGCGGGTCAACTCGCCGTTGGAGATGGCCTTCAGGCCCTTGGGGACGGTGAGCTTTATGTCGTACGCGGCCTTGTCCGAGGGGTGGTTGTTCGCGGGGAACCAGGCCATCGAGCCCGTCGGCTCGCCGAGCGCGATGGCGCCCTCCGCCGTCCGCAGCCAGCCCTCCTCGGAGTCGTCCGGGTCGGTGATGGTCTCCGGGGTGCCGGAATAGTGGACGGTGGTGCGGAACGTCTCGCCCTTGTCGAGGTCGTCGGGCGGACGGACCGTCAACTCCTGCCCGTCGCGGTGGAAGTTGGCGCCCTTCCCCTCGACGGTCACCGTCTTCACGTCCAGACCCTTGAGGTCGAGGTTGAAGGCGCTGAGGTCCTGCGTGGCACGTGCCGTGATCTCGGCCTTGCCGGTGAGATGGCGGGAGTCGGGGTCGTAGCCGATGGTCAGGCCGTAGTGCGCGACGTCGTAACCGCCGTTGCCCAGCTTCGGGAAGTACGGGTCGCGCACACCGTCGGCTCCGGGCGTGCCGTGCACTCCGGAGCCGCTGCATGCGGTGAGGGCGAGGGCGGTGAAGGCGGCCAGTGCGGCGGTGGTTGTGCCGCGGGGCGCCGTGGATCGTGGGTGCACGCATGCGATCTTATGCGGCATATGTTCGGCGGCCACGGCGCGGTCCTCACTGGCGGACGCTCCGCTGCCGGACGCTTCCCGGCAGGGCCGGCCAGTAGTGCTCGGTGAACAGACGGGCGACCAGCTCGCCCCGGCTGGAGACACGGGCCTTGGTGAAGACGGTCTTGAGGTGGTCGCGGACCGTGTGCGGCGAGATGAACAGCGTGCCGGCGATCTCGGCGGTGGTCATCCCGCGCGCGACGAGCTGGGTGATCTGCAGCTCCCGCGAGGTCAGACCGTACGCGTCGGCGATCAGGACCGCCAGGTCGGCGGGTGTCGCGGGCTCGATGACCAGGGCCACCGGGGCGGTCCTGCCGCCGGGTCCGGTGAGGCGGGAGGCGTGGCAGACCAGCCAGCGGCCTTCGGTGGTGCGGATGCGGACGCGGGCGTTGCCGTGGTCGCGGCCGTCGGCGACGGCCCGCGCCTGGAGGGCCGTGCGGCACCACGTCCGACGACCCGGTCCAGCGGCTCCGGCGGCAGCTCGCCGCCGTCGGCGATCCCCGGATCGGCCGCCGCGTACTGCAGGAGGCGGCGCACGCCGTCGGCCCGTACGCGTGGCGGCTGCTGCCCGAGCCCGACCGCGCGTGGTTGCGGCGCCATCTGCGCACCGCAGTCGGCCTGGCCTCGCCCATGGTTCCGGTGAACGCGTCGGTCCTGCTGCGGCTCCTGGATTCCGGACAGTTGTCGATCACGCGCGGCGTCCACGCGATCGAGGCGGTGGAGGGGCGATTCCGGGTGCGTACGCGGAACGACTCCGAACGCGCCACGGAGTCCGTCGTCGATACCGCGGAGTCCGTGGGCACCCCCGAGTCCGTCGTCGACACGGAGTACGTCGTCAACGCCGTGAACCCGCCGCCGCAGGCGGTCCCGGCCGCGGCCCGCCCCCTGGTCGAGTCCCTGGTGGCCACCGGCCTGGCCACGCTCCACCCGTCCGGCGGGCTGACCCCCGCCGACCCGCGCGTGCACGTGGTCGGCGACCTGGCCGGCGGCGGCTCGTTCATCACGTCCGGCATCCCCGGCGTCGCCGCCCAGGCGTCCCGCACCGCCCGGGCGCTCAGGACGCCCTGACGCCAGCCGTCAGCCGTCAGCCGTCAGCCGTTCAGCGCCGCGACACCGGCCCGGGCGAACTTCTCGTCCAGGTCGCCGGAGGGAGCGCCCGCGACGCCGATGCCCGCGATCGGGGCGCCCTTGGCGGTGACCGGGGCGCCGCCCGCCAGGAACAGCGTGCCGGGGATGTCCTTCAGGTTCGGGGCCTGCTCCAGGCGCTTGGCCAGCTCGGAGGTCGGCGCGTTCCAGGAGACGGCGGTGTACGCCTTCTTCTCGGCGGACTCGTAGGACTGCGGGCCCGCGCCGTCGCCGCGCAGGGTCACGATGGTGTTGCCGTTGCGGTCCACGACGGCGACCGTGACGCGCTGGTTCTCCTTCTTCGCGGCGTCCAGGCTCGCCTGCGCGGCCTTGGTCGCCGCGGCCACGGTGAGGTGCGTGGACTGCTGGAGGTTGCCGTTGCCCGCGTCGGCGACGACAGGGGCCTTGGACGCGGCGTCCGGGGTCCCGGCGGTCGCGGAAACGGCGCCGAAGGTGCCGGCCCCGAGGGCGGCGATCGCGAGGGCGCCGGTGACGATGCGGGTGCGCTTCGAGCGCTTGTGGCTGGGGTTCTTGGTCATGCGTCGATCTTCCGGCCGCGCCCCGGCGGACCCCGTCGGCGTACCGGCTGCTCCCGAGGAGCGTTCCGGCTGACCCCTGGGTCAACCGATCGGCTGACCCGTGCCGGCCCACCCCGGGTCACAATAAATGGGTGACCCAAAACGGCGATCCCAACCCCGCCGACCCCACCGCTCCGGCCGCTCCCACCGGTCCTGCTGACCCGGTCGGTCCCGCCGCCCCCGCCGACCCGGCCGGTCCCACCGCTCCCGCCGACCCGGCCGCTCCCGCCACTCCCACCGCTCCCGCCACTCCCACCGCTCCCGCCGGCCCCGCCACTCCCGCCGCTCCCGCTGTGGGCAGGCGTTCCGCAGGGCGGAACGGGTGGGCACAGCCCCCGCTACGGGGCACCGATGAACAAGGCGCCCGCCCCGGCGACGGGTACGCGCACCCTGGCACGGGGTACGACCAACCCGGCACGGAGTACGCCCACCCCGGCACGGGGTACCCGGACCCCGACGCACGCTGGCTCGCAGCCGTCATGCACACGGCGTTCTTCCTGCTGCTCGCCGCCTCACTGGCCCGCTTCCTGATCCGCCACCCCGGCGAGCCCCGCACCCCGTGGATCATCGCGCTCTCCGTCTCCCTCGCGCTGCTCTACGTACTCGGCCCCTCGCTCGGCACCCGCCGCACCCCGCACCGCCTCGCCTGGCTGACCCTCGTCGTGACGGCCTGGGGCGTGCTCGTCATCCTCGCGCCGAGCTTCGCGTGGTGCGCGGTGCCGTTGTTCTACACCGGCCTTCGTACGCTGCCGCCGCGCGCCGCCCTGCTCCTGGTGGCCGTACTGACCGCGTTCGTGGTCACCGCGCAGCTCGAACTCGCGGGCCGCTTCGACCCGAACCTGCTGTTCGCCCCGCCCGCATGGGCCGCGGTGGCCAGCGCCGTCTTCCTGTACATGCAGCGCCAGGCGGCCCGCCAGCGCGAGCTCATCGACGACCTCATCCGCACCCGCCGCGAACTGGCCGCCACCGAGCGCCGCGAGGGCACCCTCGCCGAACGCCAGCGGCTCTCCATGGAGATCCACGACACCCTCGCGCAGGGCCTGTCCAGCCAGCAGATGCTGCTCCAGGCCGCCAACCGGGTCTGGGACGCGGACCCGGCCAAGGCCCGCACCCACGTCCGTACCGCAGAGTCGATCACCGAACGCGGCCTCGCCGAGGCCCGCCGCTTCGTGCACGATCTGGCGCCCGCCGACCTCGCGGACGGCGGCGGTGTGACCCAGGCACTGCGGGCGCTCGCGGAACGGGAGTCGGACGCGGGCCTGACGGTGCGCTTCCACGCGGAGGGCACCCCGGTGCCGCTGCCGGACCGGGTCGGCTCGGCGCTGCTCCGCATTGCGCAGGGCGCGCTGGCCAACGTACGCGAGCACGCCGAGGCGAACACGGCGGCGCTGACCCTGACGCTCCTGGACGACCAGGTGGTCCTGGACGTCGCCGACGACGGCAGGGGCTTCACACCTTCCGTCGAACAAGACAGGCGCACCGGCGTACGGGGCCACGGCCTTCCCGCGATCCGCGCGCGGGCGGGACAGCTCGGCGGCACACTGACGATCGAGTCGGCACCGGGCGAGGGCACGGTCCTCTCCGTGTCGATCCCGCTCGAGCCGCCCCTGGAGACCTCGTGACCGGAGACCTCATGACGCTGGAGACCCCATGACGCTGGAGACCCCATGACGACCGCACCTCCCGTCCGCCTCCTGGTCTGCGACGACCACGTCGTCGTACGCGCGGGTCTGCTCGCCCTCCTTGGCAGCGCCCCGGACATCGAGGTGGTCGGCGAGGCGGGCACGGGCGAGGAGGCGGTGGCCCTGGCCGCGAAGCTGACGCCGGACGTGGTCCTGATGGACCTGCAGCTCGGCGAGGGCATCGACGGCGTGGAGGCGACGCGCCGCATCGCGTCGTCGTCCGGCACCCCGCCCCATGTCCTGGTCCTGACGACGTACGACACGGACGCGGACATCACGCGGGCGATCGAGGCGGGCGCGACGGGTTATCTCCTCAAGGCGGAGCGCCCCGAGGAGCTCTTCTCCGCGATCCATGCCGCGTCGCAGGGCCGCACCGCGCTCTCGCCGCCGGTCGCCTCCCGGGTCATGGCCCGCATGCGCGCCCCGCAGCCCTCCCTCACGGACCGCGAACGCGACATCCTCGGCCAGCTGTCCCAGGGCCTCGGCAACCGGGAGATCGCCCGCGCCCTGTTCATCAGCGAGGCCACCGTGAAGACGCATCTGGGCCGGATCTACGACAAGCTCGGCGTCGATACGCGGGCGGGCGCGGTGGCGGTGGCCAAGGAGCAGCGGCTGCTGCCCTGACCTGAGCGCCGCCTCGCCCTGCCCTGACCTGAGCGCCCCTGCCCTGAGATCCCTGTGACCGCCGCGGACCGAGCCGCCGCCCGGCCGTGACACCATCGACCCCGTGCTCGACATCGGCTACGCGCTCTCCCGCCGCTTCCCGGACCCCCCGCAGCTGGACTACAGCCGCGCGGACGTCCACACCCTGCGCCATGACCTGTTCTGCGGGGACGTGTACCTGGCGGACACCAAGGCCGACCGGGAGCTGTCCACAGCCTGGGGATGGGTGCCCGTCCTCGACTTCGCGTGGGCGCTGTGCGACATCGTCGAGACGCTGGACCAGGATCCGCTGGGGAGCCGCGCCTCCCGCCCCCAGTACGCGGAGCTGGACTTCACGGAGTCCAGTGACCGGATGCTGTTCACCCGCCGCTTCGGCTGGGTGGACATCGAGGCGGACTGGATGGACCCGGACGAGCCCCCGCTGAACTTCTCCCACGCGGAGCTGCGCCGCGAGGCCCGTGACTTCCTCCAGGACCTCCTGGCGGACCTCTCCGACCTCCATGACTCCCTGGCCGACAACCCCGCCCTTTGGACCCTCCAGTCCCGCTTTCCTCGCGTCGCGTAACCCTGGGCCGAGATCCCCCGCACCTCACCCGACCGAACAGGCTTTTCCCCAGCCACCCACCCGATACGCGGGGTAATCGGGTGGGTGGGCGGGAAAGAACCGCTGCTAGAGGCCAGGGGCCAGCACCCGCACCCCCACCTGCGCCGCGAACGCCGGGGCCAGATCCATCAGTTGGGCCGTGCTGATCACCGCCCCGGCCAGGCAGTCGATCCCCCGCAGGATGTCCAGCTCCGCCGCCGAGCGCAGGTCGACGTCCTTCATGCGTACGCCGCTGAAGTCCGCCCCCTTCAGGGCGCAGTCCACGAACTCGACGCGCTCCAGGGCCGCCTGCCCGAAGTCCGGCTCCACCAGCACGCACCCCTCGAACACGACGTCCTTCAACCGCGCCTTCCGCAGGTTCAGATAGTCGATCTTGCCGCCCCGCACGACGACCCGCTCCAGCACACTCCCGTGCAGCTGAACCCCGCCGAGACGCGCGTCCACCACCTCGACGTCCCGCAGCGACGCCTCCACCAGCTCCGTGCCGACCCCCTGCAACTCCGTCAGCACGGAGTCCACGAAGCGGGCCCGGCTCAGCCGCGTCTCGGTCACCGAGCAGCCCGTCACCGCGCAGTCGAGGAACAGTGCTCCCCCGCCGTCCTGCCCGTCGAAGTCGAGGTCCCGGAACTCCACCCCGTCGTAGTCCCCGTCGGGCGACAACTCGCCCTCCTCGAACGCCCGGAGCACGGGCAACCGCACCTCGGGCCGCCGAGCCTTCTTCACCACTGCCGCACCCTGTCGTCCCATCCCCCCATCGTGCACTCCACCACTGACAAGGCAGCCCGATGTCACATCCGGCGCCCCCTCGGCCGTCGTACCGGGGAAGGCCCACAACGGACCCCACCGCGACAGGAGCCCACCCATGGGGACCACACGGAACATGCGGAACACCCGCCTCACCGTCATCGGCGGCGGCTTCGCCGGCCTCACCGCCGCCATCACCGCCGCCGAAGCCGGCGCCAAGGTGACCCTGCACGAGTCCCACCACACCCTCGGCGGCCGCGCCCGCACCGCCGAAGGCCCGTACCGCACGAACGAAGGCCCGCACGCCCTCTACAACGGCGGCCCGCACTGGGCCTGGCTCAAGCAGCGCGACCTCATCGGCCCGCTCGCCCCGCTCCCGCCGCTTGAAGGCAGCCGGCTCCGCCTCCACCACCAGGGCAGGCTCCGCCGCACCCCGCCCCTCGCGATGCTGCGGCTGCTGCGCCGCAAGGCCGAACAGGCCCCCGTGGACGCCGACTTCATGACATGGGCCACCGGCGAGGTCGGCGAGGAGGGCGCCCGCGCCGCCGCGCACTACATCGCCGTGGCGACGTTCCACCACGACCCCGGCTCGCTCTCCGCCAGGTTCGTGCACGAGCGCCTGCGCCGCGCCACCAAGCTGCCCCCCGAGGCCCACTACCCGCGCGGCGGCTGGGGCTCGGTCATCGACCGCATGGCGGCGCTCGCCTGGAACCTGGGCGTACGCGTGGAGACGCTGTCCCGCGTCGACGACCCCGCCGCCCTGACCGCCGAAGGACCGGTCGTCGTCGCCACCGCGCTCCCGGCCGCCCGCCACCTCCTGCGCGACGAATCCCTGCAGTGGGCCGGCGCCCGCACCACCCTCGTCGACCTCGCCCTGCGCTCCCGCAAGGGCGACCCCTTCGCGATCTCCGACCTGGACAGGACCGGCTGGGTCGAGCGGTTCACCACCCAGGACCGGAGCCTGGCCCCCGCGGGCCAGGAGCTCGTCCAGGCCCAGATCCCGCTCTCCCCCGAGGAGTCCAAGGCGGACGGATCGGCCCGCCTCGACCACCTCATGGACCTGGGTTTCCCGCACTGGCGCGACCGCCTCGTCTGGCGCCGCGACGCCCTGGCCGCCGGCCGCACCGGCGCGGTGGACCTGCCGGGCACCACCTGGCGCGACCGTCCGGCGATCGACCGCGGCGACGGCGTCTATCTGGCGGGCGACCAGGTGGCGGCGCCCGGACTGCTCTCCGAGGTGTCCTTCAACAGCGCGCTGGAGGCCGTGACGCTCGCGCTCGCCCCGGCGAGGCTTGACCTCAAGTCCGCTTGAGGTACGAGAGTGGCGGACAGACCCAGAGCCGAGAGCCCACAAGGAGCCCACCATGCACGCCATCCGCCTGCACACCTTCGGCCCGGCCGAGAACCTCAAGTACGAGGAGACGGCGGACCCGGCACCGGCCCCCGGCCAGGTCCGCATCGCCGTCACGGCGGCCGGCGTGCACCTCCTGGACACCGCGATCCGGGGCGGCTTCCAGGGCCCGCTCCCCGAACTGCCGCCGCTGCCCACGATCCCCGGCCGCGAGGTGGCCGGCACGGTCGAGTCCCTCGGCGAAGGAGTCGACCCCGCCTGGCTCGGCAAGCGCGTGGTCGCCCACATCGGCTTCGCCCCCGGCGGCTACGCCGAACTGACCGTCACGGAGGCCGCCCGCCTGCACGAGATCCCAGAGGGCATCGACGACGCGGCGGCCGTCGCCCTGATCGGCACGGGCCGCACGACGATGGGCATCCTGCAGTTCGCCGACCTGGCCCCCGGCTCCGTGGCCGTCATCCCGGCCGCGGCCGGCGGCATCGGCACGCTCCTCGTCCAGTACGCCAAGCACCGGGGCGCCACCGTCGTCGGCCTCGCGGGCGGCCCGGAGAAGACGGCCCGGGTCGAGGCGAACGGCGCGGACCTGGCCGTGGACTACAAGAACCCGGAGTGGCCGGACGAGGTGCGTACGTACCTGAAGTCGGTGCACGCCCCCGGCGCCACCGTCGTCTTCGACGGGGTCGGCGGCGACGCGGGCCGCGCCGCCGTGGACCTCCTGGCCCCCGGCGGCACCCACATCGTCTTCGGCTGGTCCGGCCAGGGCCTGCACGACGGCGAACCCCTGACGTTCACCGAAGAGGAGCTCGCCGCCCGAGGCATCACCCAGCTGGGCGTCCTCGGCCCGGCGATGATGCAGAAGGCCGGCGGCGACAACCCCGTCCGCACCCTGGAGCTGGCCGCGCTGACCGAGGCGACGCGGGGCCACTTCACGCCCGCCGTCCAGCGCTTCCCCCTGCGCGACGCGGCAGCCGCCCACCGCGCCCTGGAAAGCCGGGGCACGACGGGCAAGGTCGTACTGATCCCCTGAGAGGCCCCGTTACCGACCGGAGCCCAACTCCGCCAGCGCCCCATCGGTCAGCCGATAGACCGTCCACTCGTCCTGCGGCAGCGCGCCGAGCGACTTGTAGAAGTTGATCGACGGCTCGTTCCAGTCGAGCACGGACCATTCGAGACGCTCATAGCCGCGCTGCACACAGATCCGCGCCAGCTCGGCAAGCAGCGCCTTGCCGTACCCGCCGCCCCGCGCCTCGGGCCGTACGTACAGGTCCTCCAGGTAGATGCCGTGCACTCCGCGCCAGGTGGAGAAGTTCAGGAACCACAGCGAGAAGCCGACGACCTCACCGGACGCGTCGTCCTGCGCGATGTGCGCGAACGCGGCGGGCCGCTCCCCGAAGAGCGCATCGCGCAACTGCTCCTCGGTCGCCCTGGCCTCGTCGAGCGCCTTCTCGTACTCGGCGAGGTCACGGACCATGGCGTGGATCAGGGGGACGTCTGCGGGTATGGCGGTACGAATCATGGCCGCAGGGTACGTCGACCCGGCGCCGCCGGGCAGGCCGTCACCGTCCAAGGAGCAGCCGGGCGACCTCCAGGTCGTCCTCGTCCACCGGCCGTCCGTCCTCGATCTCCCACAGCGCGTTCTGCAACACGCGGCCCAGCGTCCAGGCACGGGCCCGCTCCCGGTCGAGCCCGAGCACCTCGGTCATGGCATCGAACCGCCACAGCACGTCATCAACATCAAAACGGTTGTTGATGGCGGGCCACAGGTCGAACCCCGGGTCCCCGGCAAGCGGCTTCGGGTCGATGGCGAGCCACGGCTCGCGCTCGGCCGCCAGTACGTTCTCGAAGTGCAGGTCCCAGTGCAGCAGCCGGTCACCGGGCTCCCCCATGACCTCACGCACCGCTCCCCCGCACCGCTCGACGACCGCACGCTCGGCAGGGTCGCCGATCGCCTTCAGGGCGCCCGGCAGGTCGTCGACCATCTCCGCGGCGATGTCGCCGAGCCGCCGCATCCCCTCGGGCGCGGCCACCGACGTGAGCCGGGCGAGCAGCTCGGCGATGACGAGGACCGCCTTGCGGGTGTCGGCCATGGTCGACAACATCCGCGCGGAGTCCAGCCGTTCGAGCAGCATCGTGCCGGTGCCCGCGTCGTGGTCGAGGAGCCGCACGGCCCCGTCACCGCCCCACACCCGAAGGCCGACCGGCTCCCCCTCGGTCTCCTCGTCGAGCACCTGGAACTTCACCACGGCCGGCGTCCCGTCGGCCCGCACCACGGGCAGGACGAGGGCGGCCATGCCGTGCATCGACGGCCCGTCGACGGTCAGGTCCCACCGCTCGACGAACTCCGTCACGCGCGCGGGCAGCCCCGCGATGAAGGCACGTCCGGCCTCACCGGCGTACATGTGCTGCGACTCGACCAGCTCGTCCGGAATGCGAATGTCCATCACGCCCGCGACGCTACCGACGCACGGCCGGCCGCCGCACCGGGATTTCCCGGGCGACGGCCGCACACGGGCGGTCAGGAGATCCCGGACGCCTTGAGCTCCTTGGCGAACGCCGCCTTGTCGAACAGCGCGTTGTTGTCCGGCTTCTCGCCGTCGATGAAGACGGACGGCGTGCCCTGCATGCCGTCGTCGGTGAAGGACTGCATGGCCTCACCGACCCACTTCTTGTACGTCACGTTCTTCACGGCCTTGTCGAAGGCCGGGCCCCGCAGGCCGTCCACCTTGTCGGCGATCTTCAGCAGGAACTCGGGCGTGTAGGCGTCCTCGGTCTCGCTCTCCGGCTGGTTGGCGAAGACCGCGGCGTGGAACTGCGGGAACTTGCCCGCGTCGACCGAAGCCCGCAGCGCGTTCGCCGCGTTCACCGAGCCATGGCCGCCGAGGTTCTTGTCGAGGAACGAGGCGAGCGTGTACTCGACCTTGACCTTGCCCTCGGCCAGCGGCTTCACCAGGGCCTGCGCGCCGGTTTCCTCGAACTTCTTGCAGATCGGGCAGCGCGCGTCCTCGTACAGCTTGACCGTGTGCCCGGCCTTCGGGTCGCCGACCGTGATGACACCGCCCTTCACCGACGCGGGCACGTCCGCGAGCGCCGCGGTGTCCGCCGAGGGCGCCTTCGCGTCGGAGCCGCCGCCTCCGGAGGAGTCCGATGCCGGGGCCGACTCCTCGACACTGCTTCCGCCGTTGCCCGTGATGTCCTCAGGGCCGCAGGCGGCTGCGCCCATGGCGACGAGTGCGGTGGCGGCCACCGCGGCGGCGATGCGCCGGGCCTTGCGTACGGCCATCTGAACAGTCCTCCAGGATCTCGACACATGACGCACATGACGCTCCGCCACGTGCCGGATCAACGTATCGGAACCCCGCCCCCCGACCCCCTCCCCAAAGCCCCCACCAGCGCAGTAACGTCCGGCACATGAGCAGCACGATCAACGGCGGCATCTCGTACTGGTACGCGGACCACGGCACCCCGGCCCCCCGTGAACCCCTTCCGGGCGACGAGAGTGCCGACGTCTGCATAGTCGGCGGCGGCTACACGGGCCTGTGGACCGCGTACTACCTGAAGAAGGCCGCCCCCTTCCTCCGCATCACCGTCCTGGAGCAGAAGTTCTGCGGCTACGGCGCGTCGGGCCGCAACGGCGGCTGGCTCTACAACGGCATCGCGGGCCGCGACCGCTACGCCCGGCTGCACGGCAAGGAGGCCGCGGTCCGCCTCCAGGAGGCGATGAACCAGACGGTCACCGAGGTGATCGAGACGGCCGGGGCAGAGGGCATCGAGGCGGACATCCACCACGGCGGCGTACTCGAAGTGGCGTACACCCCGGCCCAGTTGGCACGCCTGAAGGCCTTCCACGAAACGGAACTGGCATACGGCGAAAAGGACCGCACCCTCCACGGCGCCCGGGAGACGGCCGACCGGATCCGCGTCGCGGGCGCCGTCGGCTCGACCTGGACCCCGCACGGCGCACGCCTGCACCCGGTGAAGCTGGTGAAGGGCCTGGCGGCGGCGGTCGAAGCGCTGGGCGTGACGATCCACGAATCAACGCCCGTCACAGAGATCAAGCCGAAGCACGCGATCACCCCGTACGGCACGGTCCGCGCCCCCTACATCCTGCGCTGTACGGAGGGCTTCACGGCGTCCTTGAAGGGCCAGCGCCGCACTTGGCTCCCCATGAACTCCTCGATGATCGCAACGGAACCCCTCTCCTCCGCCCAATGGGACTCCATCGGCTGGGAGGGCCGCGAGACGCTCGGCGACATGGCGCACGCATACATGTACGCCCAGCGCACGGCAGACGGCCGCATCGCGCTCGGAGGCCGCGGCGTCCCGTACCGCTACGGCTCAAAGACGGACAACGACGGCCGCACCCAGCCCGCGACGATCGAAGCCCTCCACGAAATCCTGACCCGCTTCTTCCCCCAGCTGGCCGGGGTGGAGATCGCCCACGCCTGGTCCGGCGTGCTCGGCGTCCCCCGCGACTGGTGCGCCACGGTCACCCTGGACCGCGCGACGGGCCTCGGCTGGGCGGGCGGCTACGTCGGCTCGGGCGTCGCCACCGCCAACCTGGCGGCCCGCACCCTGCGCGACCTGGTCCAGCAGGACTCGGGCCAGGCAGGCACCACGGACCTGACGACGCTCCCCTGGGTCAACCACAAGGTCCGCAAGTGGGAGCCGGAGCCCTTCCGCTGGATCGCCGTCCAGGGCATGTACGCGACATACCGCAACGCGGACCGCCACGAACTGACGACCCCGACCGCCCAGGCCCCGCGCCTGGCCAGGATCGCGGACCGGCTTTCGGGGCGGCACTAGGAAAAAGCAAGAGCCCCCTGTCGGATCCAAGGCCGAGGTCAACGGGCTCGCTGGACGCGTTCGGACGGAGCTGGATCACTGCGGAAGTCAGGCCGACCGAGACCACAACTGAGCCCACGTGGGCGGCCCTGCGGTAGTGCACCGCCGACTTGCTCAGGATCTGCACCTGGCGCTCAGTGAGATCACTGCCCGGCCCCACCCGAGCGGGCGCACTGCCGCAGCTCGGCCCGCTCGGCAGGGCTCACCACGTCCCGCAGAACAATGTAGGGAAGTTTGATCGCCGGGCGGTCGGCCGCTCCGCCTACGGGCCCGCGGGGCCGGCGGCCGACGCCACGTCGAGCAGAGCCCGGACGGCGCCCGGTTCGTGCAGGTTCAGGGAGCCGCCCCGGACGACCGGCCGCTGTCCAGCACACGGTGGCCGTGGCGGAGCGACCACAGGTACACACGCCCGTCGACGACCAAGCGGCGAGGCTTCCTCGAACGGCGGGGCACGGAGCCGAGCCTACGCGGCCTGATCCACAAGACACGAGCGATCCGAGCCGGGGTTTCAGGAGAGCCCCCTGTCGGATTCGAACCGACGACCTACGCATTACAAGTGCGTTGCTCTGGCCATCTGAGCTAAGGAGGCATGCACTGACGTGCCCGAGCAGTGTAACCAACACCGCCCATGCGCCCGTCGAAAATTTCCTCGAAGGTCGAAGGCCCACGACTACTGACAGACCGAGGGCCCCCGGGGTACCGTCCGAACAGTTCACTCAGGTGGACTACACCACTCCCTCTACTCGGATCGTCCGGCACGTTCCTGCCGGTGAAGGGGGCCCTCACCATGGCCACTGTTACGTTCGACAAGGCGACCCGCATCTACCCGGGTTCCGAAAAGCCCGCTGTGGACGGTCTCGAAATCGAGATCGAGGACGGCGAATTCCTCGTACTCGTCGGCCCGTCCGGCTGCGGAAAGTCCACCTCCCTGCGCATGCTCGCGGGCCTGGAGGACGTGAACCAGGGTGCGATCCGCATCGGTGACCGCGACGTCACGCATCTGCCGCCGAAGGACCGGGACATCGCCATGGTGTTCCAGAACTACGCGCTGTACCCGCACATGACCGTCGCCGACAACATGGGCTTCGCGCTCAAGATCGCCGGCGTCAACAAGGCGGAGATCCGGCAGAAGGTCGAGGACGCGGCGAAGATCCTCGACCTCACCGAGTACCTGGGCCGCAAGCCCAAGGCGCTCTCCGGCGGTCAGCGCCAGCGTGTCGCCATGGGTCGCGCCATCGTGCGTGAGCCGCAGGTGTTCCTCATGGACGAGCCGCTCTCCAACCTCGACGCCAAGCTCCGCGTCTCGACGCGTACGCAGATCGCGTCGCTGCAGCGCCGCCTCGGCATCACCACCGTGTACGTCACCCACGACCAGGTCGAGGCCATGACCATGGGCGACCGTGTGGCCGTACTGAAGGACGGTCTGCTGCAGCAGGTCGACTCGCCGCGCAACATGTACGACCGTCCGGCCAACCTCTTCGTCGCCGGCTTCATCGGCTCCCCCGCCATGAACCTGGTCGAGGTCCCGATCACCGACGGCGGCGTGAAGTTCGGCAACTCGGTGGTCCCGGTGAACCGCGAGGCGCTGTCCGCCGCGGCCGACAAGGGCGACCGCACCGTCACGGTCGGCGTCCGTCCGGAGCACTTCGACATCGCCGAGCAGAACGGCGCCGCCGCGAAGTCCCTCTCCAAGGAGACCGAGGACGCCCCCGCGGGCCTGGCCGTCTCCGTGAACGTCGTCGAGGAGCTCGGCGCCGACGGTTACGTCTACGGCTCCGCCGAGGTCGGCGGCGAGCACAAGGACCTCGTGGTCCGGGTGAACGGCCGCCAGGTCCCGGAGAAGGGCGCGCAGTTGCACGTCGTCCCGCGTCCGGGCGAGATCCACGTGTTCTCGACGTCGACGGGCGAGCGCCTCACCGACTGACCCGGCCCGACCGGGCCTTGAGGGCCCCGCACTTCGCCTGCCCGGCGGTGCGGGGCCCTCAGCTTTGGCCAGCGTTGTCGACAAATACCCCGGCAGACCGACCATTTCACCCACGGCACGTCAACACCGCTCCAGAGAAACCTCAATTCGCGTCGCTCGACCGAGTGACTAAATGTCGCCAAATCATCACCGACCGCTACGCTCGCTCGCGTGACGCACTCCGCCAACTACACCCAGAAGCCGCGCCGAGCCCACCGAGGCCCCGCGCGCCGCATCGGCCGCACCCTCGCCCTCGTCCTGCCCGTGATGCTGGTGCTCTCCGGCACCCTTGCTGTCACCAGCGTCAACTGGTCGGGCAACTCGTCGGACTCGATGCTCACCGCGTCCGCCGGCGACCTCTCCGTACCGGCCAAGTCCCGCGCTCCGCAGGACGTCCTGCGCGACCGGCTGCTCCTGGAACTCCAGGACAAGAACCCGGGCGTCGCTCTCACCCACCTCCAGCAGGAGGTGAACCGCCACCCGTCGCTCGCCCGGCACTGCGCCTCCATCGCCCGCGCCCTCGGCCGTGCGGCCGTGCGGGCGTACGGCCCGACGCGCGCCCAGTCGTACGCGCGCCCGGTCTGCGACACGTCCTTCGCGACGGGCGTCGCCGCCCACCAGAACGGCTGACAGGGGCGCCACGTAGGGTTTCCGGCATGACCGGCGACCCCCACGCACCCAGGCCCACACAGGCCGTAGTCCTGGCCGGAGGCCAGGGCTCGCGCCTCCGTCCGTACACCGACGACCGGCCCAAGCCGATGGTCGAGATCCCCGGCACAGGGACCCCGATCATCGGCCATCAGCTGTCCTGGCTGGCCGCGGAGGGCGTCACGGACGCGGTCGTCTCCTGCGGCCATCTCGCCGAGGTCCTCCAGGAGTGGCTGGAGTCGGCGGACCTCCCGCTGAACGTCACCACGGTGGTCGAGAAGGAACCCCTCGGCCGCGGCGGCGGCCTCAAGTACGCCGCCCGTCAGCTGCCGCACGCGGACCGCCCCTGGTACGCGACGAACGGCGACATCTGGACCCGCTTCTCGCTGCGCGACATGGCGGCCTTCCACGCCGAGCGCGACGCCACCGCGACCCTCGCCCTGGCCCGCCCCCGCATCCCGTGGGGCGCCGTCGAGACGGACGCGTTCGGCCACATCACGGACTTCATCGAGTCCCCGCCGTCCCCGTATCTGATCAACGCGGGCGTGTACGTCTTCTCCGCCTCCTTCACGGAACTCCTCCCCGACCGCGGCGACCACGAGCGCACCACCTTCCCGCGCCTGGCCCGCGAGAAGAGCCTGGCGGGCTTCCCGCTGCCGCAGGGCGCGTACTGGCGGGCGATCGACACGGCGAAGGACCTCACCGAGGCGGCCAAGGAGCTTGCGGCACAGGGTCGTTGAGGCCCTTTCCTCCCCTTGTACGTGACTGGGGCCCGCACAGCTTCTGTGCGGGCCCCAGTCACGTACATACACGGCGCAGGACCGGTCACCCGCCGCCGAGCAGACCGCCCACGAGCCCGTCGTTGCCGCCGGTGCTGCCGCCCTCGGGCGCGCCGGTGCTGCCGCTGGACGTCGGGCCCGCGCCGGTGGACGACGGGGGCTGCTCAGGCGACGACTGCTGCGGCGGGGCCTGCCCGGTGCCCTGCGTCTGGGTCGGCTGCTGCCCGGAGCCGACAGTGCCGGTCTCGCGCGCCTCGGCCGGAGCGGTCGTGCCCGCGCCCTGCGTGGGGCTCGCGGAACTGCCCTGTGTCGGCGCCTGGGAGGCCGTGGGGCTCTGCGAGTGGCGCTGGCGCTGCTGCTTCTTGCCGGGCTCACCGGGGAGCGGTGAGCCGGGCAGTTCGTTGCGCGGCGCCTCGCCGGGCCCGGGCACGGTCACCCGGTCGGCGTCGCGCACGGCGCCGCCCAGCATGGAGCCGATCAGCAGCGTCAGGCCGACGACCAGCGCCGTGACGAGGGCGCCGCGCCGCAGCACACGCCGCCGCAGCTCCCAGATGTCGACGCGCGGACCGAGCGTCCGCCAGGCCTCGCCGGCGAGGCGTCCGTCGATGGAGTAGACGGGCGCACCGGCGATGATCAGCGGCGACCAGGCGGCCAGATAGATGATGTCGGGCGCGTCGTAGGCGGGGACGGTCTTCCAGCTGACGGTGACGATGAGCGCGGCGGACAGCAGTACGCCGACGCCGGCGGCGACCCGCTGCCAGAGCCCGAGCACCGTGAGCACGCCGACGATGATCTGCAGGAAGGCGATGCAGAGCCCCGCGCCCACCGGGTGCTGGAGGGCGAAGTCCCGCAGCGGCTCGGCGAGCGCCCAGGGGTGCAGCGAGTTCAGCCACTTGACCATGGAGCCGCGCTCGCCGCCGTCGAAGTAGACGGGGTCGCAGAGCTTGCCCATGCCGGCGTAGATGGAGATGAACCCGAGGAAGACGCGCAGCGGGAGCAGCACGACACCGAGGTTCATCCGCCGCCCGGGGTAATAGGCGTGCCGGACGGGATCGGCCCCGTGGCGCCGCCCGGGGGTCTCGCCGCTCTCCTCGAAATCGTCGTCGTCGTACGGGAGTTGCTCCCGCTCGTCGAGATCGCTGCCCGGCATCCGCATCTGCGGGAGCAGCCGGGTGCCGGAGTCGGGTTGGCGGGGCCCGATGACGGCGGGGGTGGCCTGCGTGATCTCGAGGTCGTCGTCGAGGTCGATGCGCGGGATGACCTGGGTGGCACCCCCGTCGTCGAAGGGGTCGGCGCCGCCTGCGGCCGATTGGCGCACGCCGGTGCCGCGCACCGCCTGCAGCAGTCCGGTCGCTCCGGGGTCGCCCGGATCCGACTTCCCGCTCCAGACGACGGGCGCGCGGCGCCGTGCGGCGGAGCCGACCGCGGGGATGCGCATGGTGTCACCGGCATTGCTCAAGTGCCGGGCGATACGCGGGGATTGGGTCCACTGCGCGGCGGGGAGCTGCACGCGGAAGCTCGCGTGATTCACGATGACCTGGGCCGGGTCGCTCGGCACCTTCACCATGCTCAGCGCGGGAGCTTCGTCGAACCCTGACGAGCTTCCCCCCGTGGGATTGCGGGGTGTTCTGGTGTCCACACTCATCTAACCGAGTGATGTGTGCTTAGGACACTGCCTTGACCGTGTGGAAATGTCCGGACCGCGTCAAAGATCGTCTTGCGTGCACCGCTTCACAAAAAACGCCGGAGGGGCCGTCTCCGGCCCCTCCGGCGTTCGAGAGCGATCTACGCCCGATGGCGAGAGGCCTCGTACAGCACGACACCCGCCGCGACACCGGCGTTCAACGACTCCGTGCCACCCGGCATCGGGATCCGCACGCGGTAGTCGCACGTTTCGCCGACCAGGCGCGAGAGGCCCTTGCCCTCGCTGCCGACGACGACCACCACGGGTCCTGACAGCGCCTCGAGGTCGCCGACCTCGTGCTCCCCGTCCGCAGCGAGGCCCACGATGGCGAGCCCCTCCTTCTTGTACGCCTCAAGGACCCGCGTCAGGTTCGTCGCGCGGGCGACCGGCGTCCGCGCCGCCGCACCGGCGGACGTCTTCCACGCACCGGCGGTCATGCCCGCGGCACGCCGCTCGGGAACGACGACACCGTGGCCGCCGAACGCGGAGACGGAACGCACCACGGCGCCGAGGTTCCGCGGGTCCGTCACACCGTCGAGCGCGACGATCAGCGGGTCCTGCCCCGCGTCGTACGCGGCGGCGGAGAGCTCCTCGGGGTGCGCGTACTCGTAGGGCGGCACCTGGAGCACGAGCCCCTGGTGGTTCAGTCCGTTCGTCATGCGGTCGAGCTCGGGCCGCGGCGCCTCCATGAGGTGGATGCCGCCGCGCTCACCGGCGAGCTGCAGCGCTTCGCGCACCCGCTCGTCGTTGTCGATGAACTGCTGGACGTAGAGCATCGACGCGGGCACGCCCTCGCGCAGCGCCTCGACGACGGAGTTGCGCCCGACGACCATCTCGGAGCTGCCCTTGCCGCCGCGGCCCTTCACGGGACGGCGGCCGCCGGGGGACGACGCGGAGCGCTTGGCCTTCGCGTTGGCGAGGCGGTTCTTCACGTGTCCCTTGCGCGCCTCGGCGGGCGGCGTCGGGCCCTTGCCCTCAAGGCCGCGGCGTCGATTTCCGCCGCTGCCGACCTGCGCGCCCTTCTTGCCGGACATGCGGCGGTTGTTAGCGGCCATGACCTACCTGTCTGTCGTGTCGCGTGCGGCTGCACGCCTACTGCGTATGTCTATGAAGTGTGCACGTCCGCAGGCGCGGATGCGTATGCGTACGTAATGAAGTGTGCCGCCCGGGTCGCCGGGCGGCACATCACGAGGTCAGAGCGCTCAGCGCGGGCCGAGCGTCCACCGCGGTCCGGAGGGGCCGTCCTCGATGACGAGGCCGGACTGGTTGAGCTGGTCACGGATGGCGTCGGCGGTCGCCCAGTCCTTGCGGCCGCGCGCCGCCTCACGCTGCTGGAGCACCAGGCGTACGAGGGTGTCGACGACCCCGTGGAGGTCTTCGCCGCGGTCGCCCTCGCCGGCCCAGTGCGGGTCGAGCGGGTCGAGGCCGAGGACGCCGAGCATCGCCCGGACCTCGGCCAGGCGCGCCACGGCGGCTTCCTTGTCGTCGGCGGCAAGGGCGCTGTTGCCCTGCCGGACGGTGGTGTGCACGATCGCGAGGGCCTGCGGCACGCCCAGGTCGTCGTCCATGGCGTCGGCGAAGGCGGGCGGCACCTCGGGGGCCGGCTCGACCACCCCCCCGGCCTTCTCCACCACCCGCTGCACGAAGCCCTCGATCCGCGCGAACGCGGACTCCGCCTCGCGCAGCGCCTCCTCCGAGTACTCGATCATCGAGCGGTAGTGCGGGGTGCCCAGGTAGTAGCGCAGGACGATCGGGCGCCACGTCTTGACCATCTCCGAGACGAGCACCGAGTTGCCGAGCGACTTCGACATCTTCTCGCCGCTCATGGTGACCCAGCCGTTGTGCACCCAGTACCGCGCGAACGCGTCCCCGAAGGCCTTGGCCTGCGCGATCTCGTTCTCGTGGTGCGGGAAGATCAGGTCGATGCCGCCGCCGTGGATGTCGAACTCGCGGCCGAGGTATTTGTGCGCCATCGCCGAGCACTCCAGGTGCCAGCCGGGACGGCCGCGGCCCCACGGGGTCTCCCAGGACGGCTCGCCCTCCTTGGCGGCCTTCCACATGGCGAAGTCCCGCTGGTCACGCTTGCCGGTCTCGCCCTCGCCCTCGGGCTGCAGGAGGTTGTCCAGCTCCTGGTTGGACAGCTCCAGGTACCCGGGGAAGGAACGCACGTCGAAGTAGACGTTGCCGTCCGCCTCGTACGCGTGGCCGCGCTCGATCAGGCCGCGCATCATCTCGATCATCTCGGTGATGTGCCCGGTCGCCCGCGGCTCGTAGGTCGGCGGCAGGCAGCCGAGGACGTCGTAGCCGTCGTTGAAGGCCCGCTCGTTCTCGTAGCCGATCGACCACCACGGCCGGCCCTGCTCCGCCGACTTCCGGATGATCTTGTCGTCGATGTCCGTGACGTTGCGGATGAACGTCACGTCGTAGCCGCGGTGGGCGAACCAGCGCCGCATGATGTCGAAGTTGAGCCCCGACCGGATGTGCCCGATGTGCGGGGCAGCCTGCACCGTGGCGCCACACAGGTAGATCGAGACACAGCCTTCGACGAGGGGGCTGAAGTCACGGATCTGCCGGGCGCTGGTGTCGTACAGGCGAATCGTCACCACACCAGGGTAGTGGGCGCAGCACAGTGCCCTGCGACCTCCTGGGCCAACAGGGCACGGAACTGTGACATGCGCCCGGACTCACGTCGGCTCACATCAGACGCGCGTCGGACTCAGATCCGGCCGACGACCTTGCGCGGGGTGACGCGGACGACGACGCGGGGCGCGTCGTGCACGGACCGCGGGTTCCACTCCACGTACTTCAGACCGGTGTACTTGAGCGAGAGCTCGTTGATGAGCTCCTGCCCGCCTTCCGTCGTCATGCTCGCCTCGCCGCGGATCTCGGCGTACGTGTACGGCTCGTCGAAGGGCTGGAGCAGCACCGTCACGCGCGGGTCGCGCCGCAGGTTGGTCTCCTTGCGGCGGCCGATCGTGGTGGAGAACAGCACGTCGTCGCCGTCCCGCTTCACCCAGACCGGTGACACCTGGGGGCTGCCGTCGGGCTGGATGGTGGCGACGGCGACGAACACCGGGGAGTCGAGCCGGGCCTTGAGCTTCTCGGACAGTTCGGCGGGCATGGAAGTCCACTCCTCTACTTCGACTGCTTGGGCGGCGCTTCGGGCCCTACACACCTACCCGCTGTCGCCGTCAGTGCGACGTACGCACCACCAGAGCCGTGGCGATGGCCGCGAGTCCGTCGCCCCGGCCCGGGAAGCCGAGCCCGTCGGTGGTGGCCCCGGAGACCGAGACGGGCGCGCCCGCGGCTTCGGAGAGCACCTGCTGCGCCTCGTCGCGCCGCTTGCCGATCTTGGGCCGGGGGCCGATCACCTGCACGGCCACGTTGCCGATGGTGAATCCGGCGTCCCGGACGATCCGCGCGGCCTCGGCGAGCAGCTTGATGCCGGGGGCGCCGGACCACTCGGGGCGGCCGGTGCCGAAGTGCGCGCCGAGGTCGCCGAGGCCCGCAGCGGAGAACAGCGCGTTGCAGGCGGCGTGCGCGACGACGTCCGCGTCGGAGTGCCCGGCGAGGCCGGGCCCCTCGTCCTCCCACTTGAGGCCGGCGCACCACAGTTCGCGGCCCTCTTCGAAGGCGTGGATGTCGGTGCCGATGCCGACCTGCGGCAGGACGACCGGCGGGGTCTCAGAAGCCATCGTTGAGCCTCCTGCGGGCGAGCACGGCCTCGGCGAGGACGAGGTCGAGGGGGCGCGTCACCTTGAAGGCCTCCTCGTGGCCGGGTACGACGACGACCTGGAGGCCCAGCTGCTCGACCATGCTCGCGTCGTCCGTGACGTTGTCGGTGACCGTCTCGTGGGCGCGCACGAGGATGTCGCGGTCGAAGCCCTGCGGGGTCTGCACGGCGCGCAGCCGGGCCCGCTCGGGGGTGGCCACCACGGGCTCGGGCTGACCGGGCTCGCCCGGCTCGACCTCCTTGACGGTGTCGGCCAGGGGCAGCGCGGGCACGACGGCGGGCGCGCCCTCACGGACGGCCTCGATGACGCCGTCCACCGTGTCGACGGGCACCAGGGGGCGGGCCGCGTCGTGCACCAGGACGACGCCGATGCCGGGCGGCAGCGCGTCGAGGCCGAGCTTCACGGACTCCTGGCGGGTGTCGCCGCCGGGGACCACGACGAAGTCGGTGCGCTCGGGCAGTGCGTGGTCGTCCAGGAGGGTCTTGACCTCGTTCGCGCCGTCCGGGGGCGCCACCACGACGACCAGGGAGACCGCGCGGGAGGCGGCCATGGCCCGGATGGCGTGGATGAGCATCGGAGTGCCGTTCAGCGCGCGGAGCGCTTTGGGGGCGCCCGGGCCGAGACGCACGCCGCGTCCGGCGGCGGGAATCACGACCGCGGTGCGGGATTCGCTAGACATCGGTTCCGTTCAGGTTTGTACGCTCGGCAGACATGGGTATGGCCACACCGTGCCGGGCGCGACGCCTTGACCGGACCCTTCCGTGACATCTGGTCGAGCCAGCTGCCCGAGCCCGGCACGCCAAGCAAGCATCGGGGGATTCTCGAAGAGAAGATACGTTCGGATACGAACATGCCGCAGCGCCCGGCGACACCATTGAGGGTCAGCGGGCACCGCGGCATTTCATGGCGCCAAGACGTATGCGTATGTCAGGACGCGATCAGGACGCGAGGACCTCGTCGAGCAGGGCCTCGGCCTTGTCCTCGTTCGTGTTCTCCGCGAGGGCGAGCTCGCTCACCAGGATCTGCCGAGCCTTGGCGAGCATGCGCTTCTCACCTGCGGACAGTCCGCGCTCACGCTCCCGACGCCACAGGTCACGCACGACTTCCGCGACCTTGATGACATCGCCGGAGGCGAGCTTCTCGAGATTTGCCTTGTAGCGACGGGACCAGTTCGTCGGCTCTTCGGCGTACGGCGCGCGCAGCACCTCGAAGACCCGGTCGAGCCCGTCCTGACCGACCACATCACGCACGCCGACGAACTCCGCATTGTCCGCAGGCACACGTACCGTCAAGTCGCCCTGAGCGACCTTCAGCACCAAGTAGGTCTTGTCCACGCCTTTGATCTGGCGAGTTTCGATGGCCTCGATCAGCGCGGCCCCGTGATGGGGATAGACCACGGTGTCGCCAACCTTGAACGTCATGTGACAGGTACCCCTTCCGTGGCTATCCATCCTAACACGAGAACGGCCTCTTCTGAATGGCGTTTTCGCAGGTCAGGGCATATCTCGGGGCTTGACAACAGCAACAGGAACGTGCTGCGGACGGCTAGCGGAGCGGGGTATTCGCAGGTGGGAGCCGCTCTCCGGGGAGGGTGAAACGTGCCCGTCACACGCCCTCCGAGAGCGCTCCACCAGGCCGAACGTCCCGGTTTGCCGGGTTCCAAGCGGTGAACTTCCGCTACTCCGTTCGGCGACGGAAGGGAGGTGCGACTCTTCGTTCGGCGCGAATCCGGAATTGATCAAGCGATCCTCGTGATCAATTTCCGGCACTTCCCCGGACCGCCATGCATTCCTTACCGGAAATCCGCAAGGCGGGCCGTGATGACTCTTGACGGCGCTTATGTGAATGGTGAACGAGAGAACAATGATCTCGCCGTGACAGAAGGGAAGCGGGTGGTGAGACGAGGGCGCCGTGGGGAGGCCGGCGGTGCCTAGGGGCGGGTCGGGTGCGGTGGTGCGGGAACGGCTCGGTAACCTAAGCCCGCTGACACACCCTTAGGGCGGCTTTACAGCCGCCCGCCCCTCCCGTACCGCTCTCGTTCAAGGAGTTGCCGCCGCCGTGAGCCGCAGCCTTCGACGTGGCGTCATCGCCGCCACTGCCATCGCGTTCTCGCTCACCTCGCTCGCCGCGTGCGGGGCCGGCAACGACGCCGCGACCAACGAGATCAAGCCGGACAACGCCGCGACCGCCGTCGGCGACATCAAGATCCAGAACGCCATGGTCATCACCCAGCCCGACCTGGAGTCGACGGGTCCCGCGGTGATCGCCGCGACGATCTTCAACAACGGCTCCACCGCCCAGACCCTGGACGGCATCACGGTCGTCGGCACCGGCAAGAAGGCCAAGATCACGCCGGGCAAGGACGACAAGAGCTCCAAGCGGGGCGGTCCGCTGACCATCCCGGCCGGCGGCTCGGTCATCATCGGCGGCAAGGACAACGCGTCCGCCGTCCTGCCCAGCAGCCGCGAGGCCGTCAAGGACGGCAACGCGCAGTCGGTCACCTTCGCCTTCAGCAAGACCGGCGACGTGAAGATGAAGACCTTCGTCATCCCGGCCGAGAGCTACTTCAAGAAGTGGGGCCCGAGCGAGGTCCCGAAGGCGCCGGACGCCAAGCCGTCCACGAAGCCGTCGGGCAGCGCGTCCACCGACCCGTCGGGCGCGGCCTCCACCAACCCGTCGGGCGCGCCGTCCGACGGCGTGAGCACCGACCCGTCCGGTGCGGCCTCCACGCCTGCCGACGGCGGTGCCGCCTCGCACGGCGCCGGCGAGGGTGCCGCCGAGCACTGATCGACGTACGTACGCATACGGAAGGGCGGGAACCCCGAGGGGTTCCCGCCCTTTCCCGTGTTCCTCGCGGTTTACGGCTCGAACTTGTAGCCCAGGCCTCGCACCGTCACCAAGTAGCGCGGCGCCCCCGGGTCCGGCTCGATCTTGGCGCGCAGGCGCTTGACGTGGACGTCGAGGGTCTTGGTGTCGCCCACGTAGTCGGCGCCCCAGACTCGGTCGATGAGCTGCATGCGGGTCAGCACGCGGCCCGCGTTGCGCAGCAGCATCTCCAGGAGGTCGAACTCCTTCAGGGGCAGGTCGACCTTGGAGCCGGAGACCGTGACCACGTGGCGGTCGACGTCCATCCGGACCGGGCCCGCCTCCAGGGCCTGCGGCGTGACCTCCTCCGGCTCGCCCCTGCGGCGCAGGACCGCACGGATGCGGGCCACCAGCTCGCGGGACGAGAAGGGCTTGGTGACGTAGTCATCGGCTCCTATTTCGAGGCCCACGACCTTGTCGATCTCGCTGTCCTTGGCGGTGACCATGATCACCGGGACGTTGGAGCGGCCGCGCAGCTGGCGGCAGACTTCCGTGCCGGGCAGGCCCGGCAGCATCAGGTCGAGCAGGACGAGGTCGGCGCCGTTGCGCTCGAACTCGTCGAGTCCGTCCGGGCCGGTGGCCGCGATGGCGACCTCGAAGCCCTCCTTGCGGAGCATGTAGGACAGGGCGTCGGAGAAGGACTCCTCGTCCTCTACGACGAGCACTCGGGTCACGGAAGGACCTCCGGGGCAGGGATGGGTTCGTACGCTGTGGTCTCGTCGGGCCGTGCGGTGTCGGCGTCGTTGCCGAGTCCGCCGTGACCGGATCCGCGGTCGCGGGTCGCGGCTGCTTCGGGCAGCCGCAGGGTGAAGGTGGAGCCCTGTCCCTCCGAGCTCCACACGGTGACCTCCCCGCCGTGCGAGGCGGCCACGTGCTTGACGATGGCGAGGCCGAGGCCGGTGCCGCCGGTGGCCCGGGAGCGCGCCGGGTCTACGCGGTAGAAGCGCTCGAAGATGCGCTCCTTGTCCTTGTCGGAGATGCCGATGCCCTGGTCGGTGACGGCCACCTCGATGAGATCCCCGCCGGGTGCGGTGACCCGGCGGGCGGCGATGCCCACACGGGTGCGGGCCGGGCTGTAGTTCACGGCGTTCTCGACGAGGTTGCCGAGCGCCGCGGCGAGCTGGCCGCGGTTTCCCCATATCTGCAGGTCGGCGGTGCCGCCCGCGGCCATGGTGATCTGCTTGTGGGAGGCCTGGTGACGGCTGCGGTCGATCGCCTCCGCCACCAGTTCATCGACACGGACGGGTTCGGCGTCCTCCAGGGGGTCGTCGTTCTGGACCCGGGAGAGGTCGATGAGCTCCTGGACGAGGCTGGTCAGGCGGGTCGCCTCGATCTGCATCCGGCCGGCGAAGCGCTCGACGGCCTCGGGGTCGTCGGAGGCGTCCATGACGGCCTCGGAGAGGAGGGAGAGAGCCCCTACCGGGGTCTTCAGTTCGTGGCTCACGTTCGCCACGAAGTCACGTCGTACGGCTTCGATGCGGCGGGCCTCGGTGAGGTCCTCGACCAGGAGGAGCACCAGGCGGGAGCCGAGCGGGGCGACGCGGGCGGAGACGGCGAGTGCCTCGCCCCGGCCGGTGCCGCGGCGCGGCAGGTCCAGCTCGACCTGGCGTATCTCTCCGTCGCGGCGGGTGTCCCGCGCCATCTGCAGCATGGGCTCCACGGCGAGCTTGCCGCCGCGGACCAGGCCAAGCGCGTACGCCGCGGAGCTGGCCTTCACGACGCTGTCCGCCTCGTCGAGGACGACGGCGGACGAGCGGAGCACGGAGAGCACCGTGTCGACGCCCGGTGGCAGTACGGGGTCGGTGTGCAGGGATGTCCGGGTGGGGCGTTTCAGGTCGCGCTCGCTCCAGCGGAACGCCAGCATGGCGATGACACCGGTGCACACCCCGGCGATCGCTGCCGCTGCGGCGACCGCCGCGTTCACGTCCATGCCTCCAGGTTATGCGCCCTTTACGCACCGGCCACAGCCATACGGGTGCGGCCTCGAACACTCGTCGCCCAGAGTTCACCGAGGGGACGGGGATGGTTCACTTCGACCGAACGGGCCGACCGGGGCCGGGCAGGGGTCTCTCCGGGGCGGACGTTCCCCGTCGCCCATAGTTCACCTTGGTGACAGTGACGGTTCATTTGGGATGTCGGAAACGGACGCGTCCGACCCGCACCGTGGGAGCGTGGGGGTCACCCCCCGGGACGTACTAGAGAGGGACATCCACATGCGGGACGCGTACCACGAGGAACTTGACTCGATCGGCGAGGGCCTGGTCGAGATGGCCCGGCTCGTCGGGTCGGCGATCGGGCGCGCCACCACGGCCATGCTCGACGCCGACCTGAAGATGGCCGAGAGCGTGATCGCCGCTGACCAGAAGGTCGACGATCTGCAGCACGAACTGGAGGCCCGCGCGATAGCCCTGCTCGCGCGGCAGCAGCCGGTCGCCACCGATCTGCGCATCGTCGTCACCTCGCTGCGGATGAGCGCCGACCTGGAGCGCTCGGGCGACCTCGCCCAGCACGTGGCCAAGCTGACCCGGCTGCGTTTCCCCGAGTCGGCCGTGCCGCGCGATCTGCACGCGACCATCCTGGAGATGGGGCAGCTCGCGCAGCGGCTGATGGCGAAGGCCGCCGAGGTCATCATCACCAAGGACGTCGATCTCGCGCTGCAGCTCGAGCAGGACGACGACGAGATGGACCTGCTGCACCGCACGCTCTTCCAGCACCTGATGGACGACCGGTGGAAGCACGGCATCGAGACCGCCGTGGACGTGACGCTGCTGGGCCGTTACTACGAGCGGTTCGCCGACCACGCGGTTTCCGTGGCCAAGCGGGTCGTGTACCTCGTCACCGGTGAGCACGCGGATGAGATTCAGCAGGCGGGGGCGCCTGTGGAAGGGGCCTGAGGCCTCCTTCTCCCGCTCGCATTCGCCGGCTCACGTAAAGGGTGTGCCCCGCGCTTTCCGCGCGGGGCACACCCTTTGGCGTGGTGACTGCTCGGCGTGGTGACTGCGTTACCCGCAGCCCCCGCCGCACTGGCACGATCCACCCTGCTGGCAGCCGCAGCCGCAGCCCGAGCCGCAGCCACAGGCTCCCAGCAGGACCAGTTCGGGCAGGCCTGGTGTCACGGTCGGCTGCTCCGGGGTGAACACGGGGTTGGGGGACTCGGCCATGGGTCTCCTCCTCGAAGGCGTACTGCCTGTCTCCCATCTCATGCCCAGACCTGACGGCGCATCAACGGCGCACGCGAGCGCGGGCGTCGGCTGCGGGAGCCTCCTCTGCGGTCTCTTCCGCGGTCCCTTCCGCGGTCCCTTCCGCGGTCTGCGAAGCCGGAGCCACCGGCACGGCCCCCGCCCCCACCTCGGTCTCCTCCTCCGGAAGCCCCCTCATCAGCGTCCAGTAGCCGAGCGCCGCGAACGTACCGATGACGGCGCAGATGCCCCACAGCCAGTCCGCCCCGAAGCGGTCGATCACGAAGCCGGACATCAGCGGGGCGACGAGCGCGGCCACGGCCCACGACATGGTGTACATGCCCTGGTAGCGCCCCCTGCCGTGGAGGGGCGAGAGCCGCACCACAAGTCCCGTCTGTGTTGGCGCGTTGACGATTTCGGCCAGCGTCCAGACGCACACGGTCAGCGCGAAGACGCCGATCGACCCGGCGAAGGCGGTGAGCCCGAAGCCGTATCCGGCGAGCAGCGCGGAGATGATCAGCAGCCGCTGCGGGTCCCGGTGCTCGATGAAGCGGGTGACCGGGATCTGCAGGACGACGATCAGTACGCCATTGACGGCGATGGCCATGCCGTAATCGGCGGGCGTGAAGCCGGCCTCGCCCATGGCGACGGGCAGCCCCACGGACCCCTGTTGAAAGATCAGCGCGATAAGGAACGAAAGACCCACGACCCCCATGAACCGCCCGTCCCGCAGGACCGTCCCGAGCCCCGCCTCCGGCTCGGCGTCCTTCTCCAGGGCGGTGCGCACGGGCCGTGACTCCGGCAGTTTCGCGAAGACGACGATCGCGCAGGCCATGGTCATGGCGGCCTCGATGAGGAACCCGGCGAGATAGCTGAACTCGGCGATGAAGCCGGCGCCCATGGCAGAGATCGCGAACCCGAGGTTGATCGCCCAGTAGTTGAGGGAGAAGGCCCGCACCCGGTCCTCGGGCCGCACGATGTCCGCCATCATCGCCTGGACGGCGGGCCGGGAGGCGTTGCTGGCCATACCGACCAGGAAGGCCACGGCGGCGATGGCCAGCGGGTCCTTCATGAACCCGAGCAGGGCGACGGAGAGCGCCGTGGAGGACTGGGCGATGAGGAGGGTGGGCCGCCGCCCGAGCCGGTCGGTCATGACGCCCGCGCCCAGCGAGGAGATGACTCCGCCGAGCCCGTGCAGGGCGGCGACGAGCCCGGCGTACGTCGCGGAGTAGCCGCGGTCCAGGGTCAGATAGAGCGCCATGAAGGTGGCGACGAAGGCGCCGAGCCGGTTGACGAGGGTGCTGGTCCACAGCCACCAGAACTCTCGGGGCAGCCCCGAGACGGACTCTCTTGCGGCACGTCTCATGGCGGCGAGCGACATCGGTTTCCCCCACAGATCAGGCAGGCGCGCGAACAGCGTGTGCAAGCCTGTGTAAGCGTCCACGTGTAAGCGTCTCTAGCGACGACTGCACATTACGATCCCGATGGTTCGGGGAGCCACCGGATTAACAGAAACCGTCAACTGACCACCCTGCGGCGGGGCCTGTGTCCACGCCCCGGCCGGGCGCGCGGGGCGCCCGACGGTTCGATTACGCTCAGGGGCATGGCCGACGCACCGTACAAGCTGATCCTCCTCCGCCACGGCGAGAGCGAGTGGAACGCGAAGAACCTGTTCACCGGCTGGGTGGACGTCAACCTCAACGAGAAGGGCGAGAAGGAGGCGGTCCGCGGCGGTGAGCTGCTCAAGGACGCCGGCCTGCTCCCCGACGTGGTCCACACGTCGCTCCAGAAGCGCGCGATCCGCACGGCGCAGCTCTCCCTGGAGGCTGCCGACCGCCACTGGATCCCGGTCCACCGCAGCTGGCGCCTGAACGAGCGCCACTACGGCGCCCTCCAGGGCAAGGACAAGGCGCAGACCCTGGCCGAGTTCGGCGAGGAGCAGTTCATGCTCTGGCGCCGCTCGTACGACACCCCGCCGCCGGCCCTTGACCGCGATGCGGAGTACTCGCAGTTCTCCGACCCCCGCTACGCGACGCTGCCGCCGGAGCTGCGCCCCCAGACGGAGTGCCTCAAGGACGTCGTCGTCCGCATGCTCCCGTACTGGTTCGACGGCATCGTCCCGGACCTCCTGGACGGCAAGACGGTCCTGGTCGCCGCGCACGGCAACTCGCTGCGCGCCCTGGTCAAGCACCTGGACGGCATCTCCGACGAGGACATCGCGGGCCTGAACATCCCCACGGGCATCCCGCTGGCCTACGAACTGGACGCCGAGTTCAAGCCGGTGAAGCCGGGCGGCACGTACCTGGACCCGGAGGCGGCGAAGGCTGCCATCGAGGCGGTCAAGAATCAGGGCAAGAAGAAGTAGGCAGAGCTGAAGAAGCCCCCTACCCGCGGATTCTCTGCTGGTAGGGGGCTTTTTGCTGTGCTCACCCGCGAGGCCGGACGGCGATGGTCCGCGGCTGCGAAGAGGTCATGTGCCTATGGGATGGTGGTCGGGTGACGACGCTGGAGGATCTGGTCCGGTTGCGCCGGGCCCGCGACACCATGGATCGCGACTACGCCGAGCCGCTCGATGTCCCGGCGCTCGCCCGCGTCGCCCTCATGTCGGCGGGCCACTTCTCCCGCAGCTTCCGTGCCGCCTTCGGTGAGACGCCGTACAGCTATCTGATGACGCGCCGCATCGAGCGGGCCAAAGCGCTGTTGCGGCGGGGCGACTTGACGGTGACGGATGTCTGCTTCGCCGTGGGCTGTACGTCCCTCGGGTCCTTCAGCTCGCGGTTCACCGAGCTTGTCGGTGAGAGCCCGAGCGCGTACCGGGCCCGGAGCCATGATGAGGGCGCCGACGTCCCTGCCTGCATCGCCAAGATCCACACGCGACCGGTCAGGAACGGAGAAGCCGGATCCGGCGCCCGACCGTAGCGTGGAGCGCATGGACATCAAGCTTTCCCAGACCTTCATCGCCGTCGACGACCACGACAAGGCGCTCGCCTTCTACCGCGACATTCTCGGCCTCGAGGTACGGGGCGACGTCGGGTACGCGGACATGCGCTGGGTGACGATCGGGGCGCCCTCGCAGCCGGACGTGAACATCGTCCTGGAACCCCCGCTGGCCGACCCGAACGCATCGGAGGCCGACAAGCAGGCCATGGCCGAACTCCTCGGCAAGGGCCTGCTGCGCGGCGTCGTCTTCTCGACCGACGACGTCGACGCGACGTTCGAGCGCATCAGCACGGCGGGCGGCGAGGTGCTGCAGGAGCCGGTCGACCAGCACTGGGGCGTCCGCGACTGCGCCTTCCGCGACCCCGCCGGGAACATGGTGCGCTTCAGCCGGCCGCGCGGGAAGTGAGCGCCAGGTGTCACGGGCTGCCCACCTCAGTGACGCCCTGCGCGACCTCACCCACGGCGTCCAGGATCCCCTGCCCGAAGGCGGTCGGGGCGATCAGCACCCCGAAGACCAGCACGACGGCCATGGTCATTCCTGTGTCGAGCCGCGTCCGAGGCGCTACGCGTCTACGCCACAACAGGACGATGACGACAGCCAGCAGAACCGCGAGATCGATCGTCAGCACCACTGGGCCAGTCCTCCCGTCAGGCAAGAACGTTCCAGTCCTCCTGTGTAGCCCGAACCACGCGCCGCGGTCGATCAGTTACCGACGGTTGGCGACATTGTGTGCATCCGGGGCCGGATTGACTCATGCCCGGCGCCTATGCCGGATGCACGCTGCGCCTCGTACAAGTTCCGGGGCCGGACCACATCCGTCGTCCCATAGAGCTCGATGCGCGAGTGCAGCTCTCCGGAGAAGTCGGGTACGTCGATCTGGTCGAACTCCCGTACCTCGTTGATGCCCACCGTGGCGCTGTGGGGCGCCAGGCCGTCGATCTTCATCAGGCCCGCGCGGTGGTTCGTCACGCGGATGTTCCAGTGCGTGAAGCGGGCGCCGAAGAGCGGGCCCGCGCCGGCGTCTCCGCCGTGGCGGCCGTTGTTGTTGACGGTGATGTCCGTGCGGACGTTCGCGAAGGGCATGCCTCGGTGGCTGTCGAAGGTGCCCATGTCCATCGTGCCGCGTGACCAGACGTTGTAGGAGGAGAGGCCTTCTACGTTGATGCCGTGGAGCTGGGTTCCTGACGGGGCCGGGACCGTGCGCTGCTCGATGGTGAAGTCCTCGATCAGGTTGTCGTGGGAGCCCTCGCGGCAGAAGTACGGGTGGTGCGAACCTCGGCCCGCGACACGGGTGTTGCGGAGGGTGCAGGCGGATGCGCCGACGAGCCCGAAGCCGTTGTCGACATGGCGTACGACGATGTCGTCCGCCCAGCAGTCGTACGCGCACTGGAACGTGACGCCGTTGTAGCCCTTGTCCAGGAGGTGCGGGGACTGGGGCGTCTCGACCGCCTCGAGGGTGAGGCCCTCGACCCCCGCGTTCGTCAACGCCTGGACGTGGGTGGTGAGTCGGGGGTCCCACTCCGGGCGTACGTCCAGGGGGAGGGGGCGTTCGAGGGTGACGGTGCTCTTCTTCACTGAGGTGATGCGTACCGGCCACTCGTACGGGACGTATGAAGTCAGTTTCGTCTTGTCGTCCCAGGTGTAGGCCTCCGGGCCCGGTCCTCCGCCCGCCATGTGTTTGAGGAGCGTGTGGTCGGCGTCGTCGGCGAGGCGGAGCAGGACCAGGTCGCCCTTGCGCAGGCGGGAGGTGTCGGTGACCTTCAGGGTGCGGTCGCCGCGGTGTGCCGGGGCGGTGGTCGTGAGGGTCTGCCACTCGTCCCGCTTGTTGCCCGTCCAGCCCTCGATGGGCCAATCCTTCGCCTTGATGGCGGTGGTGAGGGATTCCCAACGCCCTTGTGGACAGAGCCAGATGAGGCCGCCGGCCCAGGACCAGCTGCTCTTGTCGCCGCCGTAGCGGGAGCCGTAGGGGCCGATGAGTTCGGTGAGGTTCTTGGTGGCGTGGAGGGTGGTGCGGGCGCTGCCTGCACCTCGGAGGACGACGTTGTCGTGGGCGATGCGGATGACGTCGTCGATGCGGTACGTACCCGGTGGGATGAGGACGGTGCCGCCGCCGTTCGCTCCCGCTTCGGCCAGGGCGCGGTTGATGGCGGGGGCGGCGTCTGACGTGCCGTCGGGCTTGGCTCCGTAATCGCGTACGTTCGCTACGACTTCGGGGCGGGGCAGGTGGCGGCTGCCGGCTCGGGCGCCGGCTCGGCCTATGTAGGGGATCTGGGGGTGGGTGTACGGGGCCTTCGTGAACTCCCGCCAGAGGGCGGGGGTTTCACCTCGCGGCCGCTGGCCGGCCGCCCACGCGGTTCCGCCGACCGCCGCGCCGCCGGTGGCCGCTGCCGCCGCCGCGACGGCTATCGCGCCGCCGAGTACGCCGCGTCTGCTGGGGTGCTCCATGCCTGTGCCCATATCCGCCTCCACTTTCCATGGATGTGAACGTCGTTCATATTTGCGGTGGCGGTGAGCATGCCATGGGGTTGGCGGCTGGGGAAGGTGTGTGGCAGGCGGGGGCTTTGGTGGGGCTGTGGTGGTGTTCTTGCCGGGGCCGCCCGGTTGTCCTGAGGTTGGCGGTTCCGGGCCGGGCGTCAAGGGCGCTCCGCTGCGCTGCGCGTCGGCTGCGCCGATTCCGCTTCGCTCCACCCTTGACACCCAACCCTCCACCGCGAGAAGCGAATTGACCGGGCGGCCACGAAGCGGGGCTCTTGGGGACGGATCCTTGGGGCGTCCGGCTTGTCTGCCGGGTGCGGACTAGTTCGTCGCAGCGTGCCGCCAACTGAAGGGGCGGGAGGGTGTGCGCGGTCCGCTCGGGATGGGTGGCCGGTTTCGTCAAGCGTCTACCGACCGGCCCCGGCCCCGGCAGCCCCGGCCAGGGGGTATGGGGAACCTACTTTGGGAAAGTTGCGTTTCGCAGTGCCGCGCGCCCCCCTTGTGCCAGAACACTACTTTTCCAAAGTAGGTCCCCCACCCCCCACCCAGTCTGTGATGCGTGACGGTCACCCCGGAAGATCCGGCCGTCCGACGCTTGACGAGACCGGCACCGCTCCCCGGACCGGCCGCGCACCCCTCCCACCCCTCCAGCGGGCTGCGCTGCTACGAACTAGTCCGCACCCGGCAGTGAAGCCGGATGACCCGCCGGGTGGTCCCCGTGAGCCCCGCTTCGTGGCCGCCCGGTCGTCTTCCTTCTCGCGGTGGAGGGGTGGGTGTCAAGGGTGGAGCGCAGCGGAATCGGCGCAGCCGACGCGACGAAGGAGCGCCCTTTACACCCGGCCCGGAACCGCCAACCTCAGGACAACCGGGCGGCCCCGGCGCCAATCAACCGCCGGGAACCCACTACTCCTGAGTCAAGTGAGTGAACGCGTCCAGATTTCGCGTGGGCTCGCCCCGCGACACCCGCCACGCGTACTCCTTGCGGATCGCCGTGGCGAAGCCCAGTTCCAGGAGCGTGTTGAAGGGGCCGTCCGCGTTCTCCAGGACCGAGCCGAGGAGGCGGTCCAGTTCCTCGGGGGTCACCGCGGACAGTGGCAGCTTGCCGGTGAGGTAGATGTCGCCCAGGGAGTCGATCGCGTAACTCACGCCGTACATGCGCAGGTTCCGCTCCAGGAGCCAGCGGTGGACCGCCGCGTCGTTCTCGTCGGGGTGGCGTACCACGAACGCCATCAGCGTCAGCGCATGCTTGCCCAGTTTGAGCGAGAGCGTCGTCGAGAGTTTGCGGGTGCCGGGGAGCTTCACCACGTAGGAGCCGGGCTGCGGGTTCTCCCACTCCAGCTCGGCGTCGTTCAGCGTCTGCTCGATGATCGCCGGTGCGTCAGCCTGATCAGCCATGATGCGAGCGTACGCGACGCCGGTGCTCATGCATCGCCGCCGTGTAGACGTCCGCCGTGGCGGACGCCGCCGTGTCCCAGCCGAAGGATTCCGCGTGCAGCGCGGCCGCCGCGCCCATGCGGTCCACCAGGTGGGGGTTCTCGGCGAAATCGCGCAGTACGCGCGCGTAGTGGGCCGGCTCGTGGCCGGAGATCAGGAAGCCCGTCGTCTCGTCGCGCACCGCGACCGGCAGGCCGCCCACCGACGCCGCAAGGACCGGCGTACCCGCCGCCTGCGCCTCTATGGCCACCAGGCCGAAGGATTCGCTGTAGGACGGCATGACGAGGACCGATGCAGCTCGGAACCAGTCCGCCAGTTGCTCCTGGCCCACCGGGGGCTGGAAGCGGACCACGTCCGCGATTCCCAGCCTGGCCGCCAGCTTCTGGAGGCCCTCCGGCTTGGCGAGGCCGCTGCCGCTGGGGCCGCCCACCACGGGTACGACGATGTTCGAGCGCAGCTCGGGGCGCTGGTCGAGGAGGACGGCTACCGCGCGGAGTAGTACGTCCGGCGCCTTCAGCGGCTGGATGCGGCCCGCGAAGAGGGGGACCAGAGCGTCCTGGGGGAGGCCGAGGCGGTGGCGCGCCGCCGCGCGGCCGTCGGCCGGGCGGAAGCGGTCCAGGTTCACGCCGGGGTGGACGACAGCGACCTTGCCCGCGTCCGCTTCGTAGTGGCGTACGAGTTCGTCGGCCTCTTCGGAGGTGTTGGCGATCAGGCGGTCCGCCGCCCGCACGATCTGTGTCTCGCCGATCACGCGGGCGGCGGGCTCGGGGGTGTCGCCGGCCGCGAGCGCCGCGTTTTTGACCTTTGCCATGGTGTGCATGGCGTGTACCAGCGGCACGCCCCAGCGTTCGGCGGCCAGCCAGCCGACGTGGCCGCTCAGCCAGTAGTGGGAGTGGACCAGGTCGTAGTAGCCGGGGCGGTTGCCGGCCCACGCCTGCATCACGCCGTGCGTGAAGGCACAGAGTTGGGCGGGCAGCTCCTCCTTCGCCAGGCCCTCGTAGGGGCCCGCGTCCACGTGCCGGACCAGGACACCGGGAGCGAGCTCGACGGCGGGCGGCAGCGCGCCCGTGGTCGAGCGCGTGAAGATCTCGACCTCCACGTTGATCGCGGCGAGGCGCTTGGCCAGCTCGACGATGTAGACGTTCATGCCGCCCGCGTCGCCCGTGCCGGGCTGGTGCAGTGGTGAGGTGTGCACGCTCAGCATCGCCACGCGGCGCGGGCGGCGGTGCGTACCGGGGAGCCGGAGTCTGCCGGGCGCTGCCGGAGAGAGGCGACCGAGCCTGGACACGTACTGGGTCACGTGGCGGTCCTCCTTGCGCGCGCGGGCATGGCTTGCGGGAGAGCCCGCAAGAGCCCTCCAGAGGGAGAACATCGGAAGGGCCGCCTCCATTTCCTCTTTGCCAAATCATTACTGGGGCCCGCTCAACCGTTACCGGCTCTCGCGGGCGCATACCCTTTTCCTCATGGCCTCCCGCACCCCTTCCCGCCCCGTGGGAACGGTGACCCGCGGGACCACCAACCCCAACCGGCTGCGCCGCATGGACCGCTGGATCGCCGCCACGCACGGCGCCGAGCTGCGGCGCGCGGCCGACCCCGTGGCCGTCGACCTCGGCTACGGGGCCGCGCCCTGGACCGCCGTCGAGCTGCTGGTGCGGCTGCGCACCGCCGCGCCCCACGCGCGCGTGGTCGGCGTCGAGATCGATCCCGCGCGGGTCGCGGCCGCGAAGCCGTACGAGAGGGAAGGGCTCTCCTTCCGGCACGGCGGCTTCGAGGTGCCGCTGCCCGGCAGGCCCGCGCTGATCCGGGCCGCCAACGTCCTGCGGCAGTACGACGAGGAACAGGTCGCCGCCGTGTGGGAGCGGCTGTGCGCGCGGCTCGCGCCCGGCGGGCTGCTGGTGGAGGGGACCTGCGACGAGATCGGGCGGCGGCACGTCTGGGTCGCGCTCGGCCCCGAAGGCCCGCGCACGGTGACCTTCGCGACCCGCCTTGGCTCGCTCGACCGGCCGTCCGACCTCGCCGAGCGGCTCCCGAAGGCGCTGATCCACCGGAACGTGCCGGGCGAGCCCGTACACGCGTTCCTGCGCGACTTCGACCGGGCCTGGGCGGCAGCGGCCCCGTACGCCTCGTACGGGGCGCGGCAGCGGTGGATCAGGACGGTGCGCGAGCTGGCCGCGGACTGGCCGGTGGCCGATCGGTCTTCGCGCTGGCGGCAGGGTGAAGTGACCGTGCGGTGGGAGGCGTTGGCGCCCCGTCAGGTGTGAACCGCGCCCGGCGGGGAACGGGTCCCCCCGGCCTGACCTGCAGGGAACGATCTTCCAGTGCCGTTCGTCACATGAGACGGGCGGCGGGATGGGAGTTGCCTACGCGCTCTGTCGTATTGCGCGCGGACATGGCACCATCCCCGGGGCAACCACAAGTTACTGACGGTAAATCAGTTTTGGGGGAGGCGGGACGTGACCGGGAAGCGGAGTTCGACGATGGCTGGCATGGCGCTGATCTGCGCGGTGACGGTGCTGACGACACCCGGCACGGCCTTCGCGAGTCCGGCGAAGCCAACGCCCGGCAAGGCCAAGTCCCTTGAGGACGTACGCAAGGAGATCGACCGCCTCTACCACGAAGCGGGCGTCGCCACGGATGCGTACAACGCGGCCGAGGAGAAGTCGAAGAAGCAGTCCGAGCAGATCGTGAAGCTCGCCCGCTCCATCACCAAGGGCCAGCAGAAGCTCGACAAGCTCAAGTCCCGTGCGGGCGCCGCCGCCCGCGCCCAGTACCGCAGCGGCGGGATGCCCTCCGAGGCCCAGTTGATGCTCAGCGACGACCCGCAGGAGTTCCTGGACGGCGCGGGGCGGATGCGGCAGGGCGAGAAGGCCACCAAGGGCATGCTGACCGAGATGGGCCGGACGCAGGAGGACCTGCGGATCTACGCCAAGGACGCCACCGCCCAGTGGAAGAAGCTGGAAGCCAACCGCAAGGCGAAGGCCGCCTCGAAGAAGAAGATCAAGAAGAAGATCGAGGCTGCCGAGGAGATGGAGTCCAAGCTCGAGAAGAAGGAGCGCGAGCGGCTCCGGAAGCTCGAGGAGGAGGCCGCCCTCAAGAAGCAGTCGGCGTGGGTGAGTTCGGGCGTCCTGAAGGACATCAAGGGCAAGGCGACAGGACAGGGCAAGAAGGCCGTCGAGTTCGCCACCGCGCAGATCGGCAAGCCGTACGTGTGGGGCGCCGAGGGCCCCTCCTCGTACGACTGCTCGGGGCTCACCTCACAGGCCTGGGCCGCGGCGGGACAGGGCATTCCGCGTACGTCGCAGGAGCAGTGGAAGCAACTGCCGCGCATCGACATCAAGAACATGCGCCCCGGCGACCTGATCATTTATCACCAGGACGCCAGCCATGTCGGGATGTACCTGGGCGACGGCGCGATCGTGCACGCACCGCGCCCCGGACGCGATGTCACCATCGCCGGAGCGGGATCGATGAAGATCCTCGGGGTCGTACGGCCCGACAAGTAGCCCGGCCGCCGGCCAGAAGCGGCCGACAAGTGACCGTCCCTGTGCGGTGAGTCAGTTGCGCGGCCCTTCTGTGCCGTACGTCATGTGACCCACCGCACCCCCACGTTCCGTGCTCAACCCCTCCGGCGTGATGTTCGTCATCCCCGGTGGGAGCCATCGTGCCCAATTGCAGCCCTACATGCGGCATATGACGGTGGCTGTTTGCGGCTCGGCATTCCAATGGGGCCGTGGCTAACGCTATGGTCCCCGTCGGTGGTGCGGCGACCGTCGCCCCACCATGCCCTCGGGGGGAGGGAAGGAACAAAACCGATGCCCGTACCCATACCGCGGCAGAGAGCGATCCCGGCCGCGGAAAGCGGTCAGGCTCACGCTCTGCCGGCGCCCGTACCCACGTCCGCGGACGTGGGCGCAGACCACCGCCCGACGGAGCAGACAGGCGGCACCGGACTCAGCCTGCTGGTGATCGAGGACGACCCGGCGGGTTCCCTCAGCGTCCCCGCGCTGCTCGACTCCGCGGGCAAGCCCATCCGCATCCGCACCGCCCGCAACCTCACCGAGGCCGAGCGGCTGCTCACCGACGACGTGCACTGCATCCTGCTCGACCTCGCCCTGACGGGCGCCGGCGCCCCCGGGACCGGTGCCTCCGAGGCCGACGAGGACGAGCTCGCCATGCTCAAGCACGTGCTGCGCCTCGCGCCCCGGCACGCCGTCCTCGCGCTCACCGCGAACGGCGACGCCGAGCGCGGTGCCGAGGCGGTGCGTGTCGGCGCCCAGGACTATCTCTTCCGCGACGAGCTGGACGAGCGGCTGCTCAGCCGCGCCATCCGGTACGCCGTGGAGCGCAAGCGCGCCGACGCCGCCCAGCGCCAGCTGACGGAGTCGCGCCTGCGGGCCCAGGAGAACGCCCGTCTGGAGCGCGGCCTGCTGCCCACGCCGCTGCTCGACGGCTCACCGCTGCGGTTCGCGGCCCGCTACCGCCCCGGCCGCTCGCGGGCGCTGCTCGGCGGCGACTTCTACGACACGGTGCGCACCCCCGACGGCTCGGTGCACGTCATGATCGGCGACGTCTGCGGCCACGGCCCCGACGAGGCCGCGCTCGGCGTCGAGCTGCGCATCGCCTGGCGGACGCTGACCTTCGCGGGCCTGTGCGGCGACGAGCTGCTCTCCACCCTGCAGAAGGTCCTTGAGCACGAGCGCGCCGACGACGAGATCTTCGCGACGCTCTGCACCGTCGACATCGCCCCCGACGGCCGCCGGGCCGGACTCTGCCTGGCGGGACACCCGTCCCCGCTGATCGCCCGCGACGGACGGCTCGCGGAGCTGCTTCCGTACGAGAACAGCGGCCCCGCGCTCGGCCTGCTGCCGAACGCCCGCTGGCCGCGCCGCCAGGTGGAGCTCGGCGGCAGGTGGAGCCTGATGCTCTACACGGACGGCCTGATCGAGGGCCGCATCGGCCAGGGCAAGGAGCGCCTCGGCCAGGAGGGCATGGTGGAGATGGTCCGCCGCAAGATCGCGGCGGGGCTGCGGGGCGACGAGCTCCTGGAGGCCGCGGTCAACGAGGTCCGCGACCTCAACGGCGGCGACCTGACGGACGACGTGGCGGTGCTGCTGCTCGACCGGGACCGCTGAGGCCCCGGGCGAGCTGACTACCGGCCGCCGTTGTACGGCCCGTACGGCCCGTCGCTGCTGGAGCCGCGGCGGCCACCGCCGCCTCCGCCGGTGATCTGCTTGATCGCGGGCCGCACGTCCACCATGTACACGATGGTCGCGATGAGCCCGATGATCGGCAGGAACGACAGGATCGGGAAGAGCAGGCTCACCACGAAGGCGATCCCGAGGATGATCAGCCAGAACGGCTTGGTCTTCTTGTCCGCGGCCCGGTAGGCGTCCTCGCGCCGGATCGCGGCGTCGAGCAGCGCGAACCCGCAGAAGACGATCAGGGCCAACGACAGCAGCCACATGAAGTTTGCGAACCCCTGCATCAGCACAACGTCCACCACCAGTCCCGGCTCGTGAGGCCTTCGAAAGTCTTGAGTACGCGAGTCTCGAGTACGCGGACACCGTACCCGCTACCCCGAGAACGGGCCGGGCACTCCGAGAGTGCCCGACCCGGTCCTACGGCAGCAACGGCCGCGACACGCGCCTACTTGGCGGGCGACGTGGTCTTCTTGGCCGTCGTCTTCTTCGCGGTGGTCTTCTTCGCCACCGGCTTCTTCGCCGGGGCGGCGGCCTGCGAGTCGGCGGGCTTCGACTCCGCGGCGGCCGGCTCGGCGTCCGGCTCGACGGCCTCGGCCAGCTCCGAGATCTCATCGGCGGCCTCGCCGCGCCAGGTCTTCACGGCCTGCTCACCGTGCTCGGCGACCTCCTCGTACTTCTCGCGCGCCTTGACCGCGTACTCGGCGGCCACGCCGACCGAGCGCAGCGCCAGGTCCTGAGCGCTCTCGCCGAGCTTCTTCAGATCGGTGTCGAGGGTGCCGATGAACTCGGTGACCTTGGCCTGGATCGTCTCCTGCGCCTCCTTGGCGCGGGTGGCGGCCTTGTCCTGGACGGCCTTGGTGTCGGTGTTGCGCACGGCGTCGAACCGGGCCGGCGCCTCGGCGATCAGCTGCTCGATCAGGCCCGGCACCTTCTTCGCCTGCTGGTACGCCAGGTCCGCGGTGCCCGCGGCGAAGTAGGCGGGGGTGGGGTCGCTGAGGGTCTTGTACAGGTCGTCCTTGATGGCCATGGCGATGGTCCTCCCGGATTCGCTTCAGCTTGAGGGGTGGTCCTTGGGGCTGGCACCACTGCCGTCGGCCGTGCGGGGGCCGTCAGCGGTGGCGTCCACTTCATCTGAGAACGAGGAGCCGTCCGCGTACGCAACATCGTCCGCGTACGACGAGACCTCGAAGCCGTTCTCCTTGCGGAACGACTCGTAGATCTGCAACAGCACTTGCTTCTGCCGCTCGTTGATGGACGGGTCGGCGAGGATGACGGCGCGCGTCTCCAGCTCGTCCCGCTCCTTCTCGTCGAGGATCCCGGCCCGGACGTACAGCGTCTCGGCGGAGATCCGCAGCGCCTTGGCCACCTGTTGCAGGACTTCGGCACTCGGCTTGCGCAGGCCGCGCTCGATCTGGCTCAGATACGGATTGGACACCCCGGCGGCGTCGGCGAGCTGCCGCAGCGAGAGCTGCGCGTTGCGCCGCTGCTCACGCAGATACTCACCGAGATTGCCGACGTTGAGTGATGCCATACGCCGATACTGCCCTGCCCTTGCTAACTATTGCAAGCACATGCTTGCAAAAGTGCGCCATGCCACGTCATGCGCCGGAGATCAGGAGCCCGAGAGATCAGGAGCCCGAGAGATCAGGTGCCGGACAGATCAGGATTCGAGAAGCGCGGGCCCCCGGGCGCCGCATACCGTGAGGCAGGCGACGGAGACCGCGCAGGCGGCCCGCACGACGGATGGAGACGCGATGAGTACGGCCAAGAGGAAGAGCACACAGCCGCCCGCGCCGCACGCCGCCGACAGCCACGACATGATCCGCGTCCACGGCGCCCGGGTGAACAACCTGAAGGACGTCAGCATCGAGATCCCGAAGCGGCGCCTCACGGTGTTCACCGGCGTCTCCGGCTCGGGCAAGAGCTCGCTGGTGTTCAACACCATCGCCGCCGAGTCGCAGCGGATGATCAACGAGACCTACAGCGCCTTTTTGCAGGGCTTCATGCCGACCCTGGCGCGGCCCGAGGTCGACGTGCTCGACGGCCTGACCACCGCGATCACCGTCGACCAGCAGCGGATGGGCGCCGACCCGCGCTCCACCGTCGGCACCGCCACCGACGCCAACGCGATGCTGCGGATCCTCTTCAGCCGGCTCGGCAAGCCGCACATCGGCCCGCCGAGCGCGTACTCCTTCAACACCGCTTCGGTCCGGGCGAGCGGCGGCATCACCGTCGAGCGCGGCGCCGCCAAGACCAAGACCGTGAAGGCGACCTTCAACCGCACCGGCGGCATGTGTACGCGCTGCGAGGGCCGGGGCGCGGTCTCCGACATCGACCTCACCCAGCTCTACGACGACTCGAAGTCGCTCTCCGAGGGCGCGTTCACCATCCCCGGCTGGAAGTCGGACAGCCAGTGGACCGTGCAGGTCTACGCCCAGTCCGGCCTCGTCGACCCGGACAAGCCGATCCGCAAGTACACCAAGAAGGAGCTGCGGGACTTCCTGTACGGGGAGCCCATGAAGGTCAAGGTCAACGGCGTCAACCTCACCTACGAGGGGCTGATCCCCAAGATCCAGAAGTCGTTCCTGTCCAAGGACAAGGAGGCGATGCAGCCGCACATCCGGGCGTTCGTGGAGCGGGCCGTCACGTTCACCGTCTGCCCCGAGTGCGACGGGACGCGGCTCAGCGAGGGGGCCAGGTCCTCGAAGATCAAGCGGGTCAGCATCGCCGACGCCTGTGCGATGGAGATCCGGGATCTGGCCGAGTGGGTCCGGGGCCTCAAGGAGCCTTCCCCAAGCTCTTCGAGCAGGGGATACCCCACTGTCGCTCCCCTGCTCACCGCGTTGCAGCACACCCTCGACTCGTTCGTGCAGATCGGCCTCGGCTATCTCGCGCTCGACCGGCCCGCGGGCACGCTGTCGGGCGGCGAGGCGCAGCGCGTCAAGATGATCCGGCACCTCGGCTCCTCGCTCACCGACGTCACATACGTCTTCGACGAGCCCACCATCGGCCTGCACCCCCATGACATCCAGCGCATGAACGACCTGCTGCTCCAGCTGCGGGACAAGGGCAACACGGTGCTCGTCGTGGAGCACAAGCCGGAGGCGATCGCCATCGCCGACCACGTCGTGGACCTCGGGCCCGGCGCGGGCACGGCGGGCGGCACCGTCTGCTTCGAGGGCAGCATCGACGGGCTGCGGGCCAGTGACACCGTCACGGGGCGCCATCTCGACGACCGGGCCAAGCTCAAGGAGACGGTGCGCGAGTCCACCGGCACGCTGGAGATCCGCGACGCCACCCGCAACAACCTTCAGGGCGTGGACGTCGACGTGCCGCTCGGGGTGCTGTGCGTCGTCACCGGCGTCGCCGGATCCGGCAAGAGCTCGCTCATCCACGGCTCGGTGCCCACCGAGGCGGGCGTGGTGTCGGTCGACCAGGCGCCGATCAAGGGGTCGCGGCGCAGCAACCCGGCGACGTACACCGGACTGCTCGAACCGATCCGCAAGGCGTTCGCCAAGGCCAACGGCGTGAAGCCGGCGCTGTTCAGCGCCAACTCCGAGGGCGCCTGCCCCACCTGCAACGGCGCCGGAGTCATCTACACCGACCTCGGCATGATGGCGGGCGTCGAGTCCACCTGCGAGGACTGCGAAGGGAAGCGGTTCCAGGCCGAGGTGCTCACGTACACCTTCGGCGGCAAGGACATCAGCGAGGTGCTCGCGATGTCGGTGGCCGAGGCCGAGGAGTTCTTCGGCTCCGGCGATGCGCACACCCCGGCCGCGCACAAGATCCTCGACCGGCTCGCCGACGTCGGGCTCGGCTATCTCAGCCTCGGCCAGCCGCTCACCACGCTGTCCGGCGGCGAGCGGCAGCGGCTCAAGCTGGCCACGCACATGGGTGACAAGGGCGGTGTGTACGTCCTCGACGAGCCGACCACAGGCCTGCACCTCGCCGATGTCGAGCAGCTGCTCGGCCTGCTCGACCGGCTCGTGGAGGCCGGCAAGTCGGTCATCGTCATCGAGCACCACCAGGCAGTCATGGCGCACGCCGACTGGATCATCGACCTCGGGCCCGGCGCGGGCCACGACGGCGGCAAGATCGTCTTCGAGGGGACGCCCGCCGAGCTGGTCGCCGACCGCTCCACGCTCACGGGCGAGCACCTCGCGGCCTACGTCGGCGCCTGACCGGGGCCCCCTGTCATACGCGGGAAGGCCCGCCGGTAGTCCCCCGGTGACACGCCCACCTGCTTGAGGAAGTGGTGGCGGAGGTTGTTCGCCGTGCCCAGGCCGCTGAGTACGCCGATGCGCTCGATCGGCAGGTCCGTCGACTCCAGGAGGCTCTGGGCGCGCGCAAGGCGCTGGTTGAGCAGCCACTGGAGCGGGGTCGTGCCGGTGGCCGCCTGGAGGCGGCGGTACAGCGTGCGCGGGCTCATGGCCGCATGCCGGGCCAGGTCGTCGACCGTCAGGGGGCGGTCGAGGCGGGCGCGGGCCCATTCCAGTACGGGCGCAAGGCCCTCGTCGTCCGTCGCGGGCACCGAGAGGTCGATGAACTGGGCCTGGCCGCCCGGCCGGTGGGCGGGCACGACCATCCGCCGGGCGAGCTGGTTGGCGACGTGCGCGCCCAGGTCGCGGCGGACCAGGTGCAGGCACAGGTCGAGGCCCGCGCTCACGCCCGCGCTGGTGAGGATGTCGCCGTCGTCCACGTAGAGCACGGAGTCGTCGACGTCCACCTTCGGGTAGCGCTCGGCCAGTTGGGCCGTGTGCATCCAGTGCGCGGTGGCCCGGCGGCCGTCGAGCAGGCCCGCTTCGGCGAGCGCGAAGGCGCCGGTGCACAGGGAGACCATCCGTGCGCCGCCCTCGTACGCACGGCGCAGGGCGGGGGCGAGGCCCGGCGGCAGCGGTGCGCCGTCGTCGACACAGGCATCCGGGACCGACGTCACGATGACGGTGTCCGCGCCGGTCAGGTCGTCGAGTCCGTACGGCGTACGCAGCGATAGGCCGGTGTCCCCGGCGCCGCCGGCACCCCCGCCTTCGGACCCGCTGCACAGCCGGAAGTCGTACCAGTGGTCCGACAGATCCGGCTGGGGCTTGCCGAACACCGTGCAGGGGATGCTCAGTTCGTACAGATCCCAGGACGGGATCGCTATCTCCTCGGTCACGACCAACGCGACGGAACCAGCGCTCATGCGGCGAGGGTAGGACGCGGGTCTGACATCGCGCGGCCCGGAACCGTCACCGTGCCTCGCGCAGCCGGAGCAGGTACGTCGCGGTCAGCGCGACGGCGCGGTCTCCGTCCTGCGACAGCTCCACGAGGGCATGTGATGCCGTCCGGCCCGGGATGCCCGCAAGCGCCTGGGTCAGGCGTCCGCGTGCCGGCGCTTCCGTGCTGTCGTGGGCGAGGCGGTCGACGAGCCCGGCCGCGATCTCGTCCGCCGCCGCGGTGTCGCTCGCAAGGACGCTCAGGGCATCGGCGGCGTCGGTGTCGTTCCGTCCCGCCACGATCATGTCGATGAGCGTGGGGACCGCATCGGCCACCCCACGTGTCCCCAGCGCCAGGGCCGCAGGGCCGCGGACCACCGCGTCGGGGTGCGCGAGGGCATCCCGCAGCCGCGCGGCGGCTTCCTCGCCGGGCATCTCGGCGAGGGACTGGACGGCACGTTCGCGCACCGCGGCCACCGGTGAGCCGAGGCCTTCGGCCAGCAGTGCCGGGCCGCCGTCGCCCGATCGCGCGAGGGCCCATCGAAGGGCTCCGGCGACGTTCGGGTCCGTCTCGCTCAGTGCCGCCTCGACCAGGGCCTCCACCGGCACCGGCACCTCGTCGGCCGAGGAGAGGGCCGCCCGCTGGCGTGCGTCGGCGCTCTTGGACCCCAGTGCCTGAAGGAGCGCGACGATCTGGAGGACGTCCTCCCATCCTGCGGGGTCAGCGGCATCGATCCGGCGCAGCCGCGTGAGCAACTCGGTCTCGGCCGCGATGCGTTCGCGCGTCTGACGGATGAGGTCGTCGACGAGCGCCGACGGCGTGCGGCCGGGATCGTCGAGCGCGCGCCCGATCTCCCGCAGCGAAAGACCCAGCGACCGCAGGCTCTCGACATGGAAGATCCGGCGGATGTCCTCGCCGGAGTACTCCCGGTATCCGGAACCCGTACGCCCCGAGGGCCGCACCAGACCGAGCGACTCGTAATGCCGGAGCATGCGGGCACTGACCCCGGACCGCCGCGCCACCTCACCGATCAACACGCCCTATCGTCCCTCCTGGCCGGACCCGCCGAGGGCCACGACGCGCTTCGCCTCCTCGATCGCGGACTCGAACCCGGCGTCCGGGTCGCGCAGCAGCCGTTCCGTGGCGAGCGCGTGCGTGCGCGTACGCGGGTCGGGGGCCGCCGTCGCGGCACGCAGCGCCGGCCCGATCGCCTCGCCCAGCGCGACCAGGGCCCGGCTGAGGCTCAGCTGCGTCTCCCGCTCACCGCGCCCGAGCTGCGTCGCGAGGACCTCGGCCAGCGCCGGCTCATCGCCTTCCGGTACGAGCACGACCGCGGCCCGCCAGGCGCTGCGCGCCACCTCGTCATCGGCGTCGGACAGCAGCGCCCGCGTGATCGCAGGCCACGCCCGCCGGTCCCCGATCTTGGACAGCGTATGCAGCGCCTGGCTCCGTGCCTGCGCACGCTGCGAGCGGACTTCGCGGAGCAGCCGCGGAAGCGTCATGGACACCGGGTGGCGGGTGAGCGCCCAGGTCAGCATGTCGCGTACGAAGAACTCGGGCTCGACCGCGCTGCGCTCGACGAGCTTGTCCACGAAGCGCGGGTCGGGCGCCGTGCCGACCGCCAGAGCGGCCCGCAGACGCACGGACGAACGGTCGTCCGCCAGCCCCCGGAGCGCTCGCGTCACATCGGTGTCCTGTGTCGTGATCGTCATCGAGACCATCACCTCCTTGGCGAGCAGTGAAGGCCTTGTCACCGTGTCAAGGTCAAAGAGGCCGCTGTGCACGGGGGTGGGAGGTGGGAGTGGGGGTGGCGGGAATTTGGTGGTCCGCGTCACCCCTGTCACTGTCCGGTGGCGGCGCGCGCTGCGAGCGTGGTCCGCATGAGCACAGAGATCAACGCCACGGGCACGGAGATCAACGCCACGGGCGCACAGACCACCGAACTCCCGCAGAAGACCCCCGTCACCGTCATCGGCCTCGGCAACATGGGCGCGGCGCTCGCCGCCACCCTCCTGGACGCCGGCCACCCCACCACCGTCTGGAACCGCTCCCCCGGCAAGGCCGACGCCCTCGTCGGCCGGGGCGCGAAGCTCGCCGCGACGCCCGAAGAGGCCGTCGCCGCCGGTGAGTTGATCGTCGCCTGCGTACTGGACCACGACGCGCTGCACGCCGTCCTCGACCCGGTCGCCGCCGCCGGCGGGCTCGCGGGCAAGGCCCTGGTCAACCTCACGTCCGGCTCCCCCGAGCAGGCCGTCGAGGCAGCCACATGGGCGGATTCCCTTGGCCTCGGCTACCTCGACGGGGCGATCATGACCACGCCGCCGGGGGTCGGGAGCCCGGAGATGATGTTCCTGTACAGCGGTTCGGGTGATGTCTTCGCAGCGCACCGCCCGGCGCTCGCCGCCCTGGGCGACCCGCTGTACCTGGGCGAGGAGCCGGGCCGCGCCTCCCTCTACGACGTCGCGCTGCTCGGACTGATGTGGGCCACGTTCACCGGCTGGCTGCACGGCACGGCGCTGCTCGGCGCGGACACCAAGGCCACCGACTTCACCCCCGTCGCCATCCGCTGGCTCTCGCACGCCGTCACCGGTTTCCTCGCCACGTACGCGCCCCAGGTGGACGCCGGGCACTATCCGGGCGACGACGCCACCGTCGACGTACAGATCGCGTCGGTCGGCCATCTCATCCACGCGGCGGCCGACCGCGGACTCGACAACGCGCTGCCCGAACTCCTCAAGGCCACCATGGAGCGGGCGAGCGCCGCGGGGCACGGCTCCGACAGCTATGCGAGCGTGATCGAGGTGCTTCGGGGGGCGCCTGTCGTGTGACTGTTCGGAAACAACGGCGGAAAGAGCCGCGGCCGTGCACATGATGGACCCCTACACATGATGGACCGGCATCATGTCCTGGTGTCACGGGTCTTGGGGGGACCGCATGAACAAGCCGCTGCGTCACATAGCCCTTTTCTGTGGCGTGCTGACGCTCGCCCTGCTGCTGCGCGCGACGTGGATCCAGTTCGCCGAGAGCGACAAGCTCTCGACCCACGAGAAGAACCGCCGCGTCCAGATCGAGGCCTTCTCGCACCCGCGGGGCGACATCATCGTCGGCGGGAAGCCCATCACCGGGTCCAAGGAAGTCAGCGGGACGGACTTCAAGTACCAGCGGGTCTTCAAGGAAGGCCCCATGTACGCCCCGGTCACCGGCTACTTCTCGCAGGCCCAGGGCTCGACGTTCCTGGAGGGCGTGCACAACGGCGTCCTCAGCGGTGACGACGACCGGCTCTTCATCCGCCGCACCCTGGACATGCTGACCGGCGAGAAGCGGCGCGGCGGCGACGTCATCACCACCATCGACCCGAAGGCCCAACGGGCCGCCTACCAGGGCCTGGTGGACCTCGACGCGCGCGGCGCGGTGGTCGCACTCGACCCGCGCACCGGCAAGGTGCTCGCGTTGGCGAGCACTCCTTCGTACGACCCTTCCTCCTTCGCCGGGATCTCGGCGAAGGAGGGCAAGGAGTTCACCCGGCTCGGCAAGAACAAGGACAAGCCGCTGTCCAACCGGGCGCTGCGCGAGATCTATCCGCCGGGCTCCACCTTCAAGGTGCTCACCGCGGCCGCGGCCCTGGAGCACGGCGTGGTCGACGACATCGACAAGCCGACCGGCGCCAAGGCCCCCTACAAGCTGCCGCTCAGCTCCACGACGATCGGCAACGACGTGCCGGGCGCGCCCTGCGACAAGGCGTCCCTGAAGGTCGGCATGCAGTGGTCGTGCAACAACGTCTTCCTCGACACCGCGCTGAAGGTCGGCGACGACGACATGCGCGAGACGGCGGAGAAGTTCGGCTTCAACGAGGAGCAGTTCATCCCCGTCCGCTCGTCGGCGAGCAGCTACCCGGAGGACCTCGACAAGCCGCAGACCGCGCTGACCGGCATGGGCCAGGGCTCTCTCACCAGTACGCCGCTGCAGATGGCGATGGTGGCGGCGGGGCTCGCCAACGACGGCAAGGTGATGAAGCCGTACATGGTCGAGGAGCTGCGCGGCCCCGACCTCTCGGCGATCGAGAAGGGCCAGCCGGAGGAGCTGAGCCAGGCCGTCTCCGCGGACACCGCGCAGAAGGTGCAGAAGATGATGGAGCACACCGTCGACGAGGGCACGGCGAACAAGGCCCAGATCGACGGCGTCACCGTCGGCGGCAAGACCGGCACCGCGCAGCACGGCTCGAACGTCAACGACGAGCGGCCGTATGCCTGGTTCATCTCCTACGCCAAGCTGGACGATGGCTCTTCGCCGGTCGCGGTGGCGGTGTTCGTGGACCCTAAGGACATGGATATCCCGCGGTCTGAGATTGCGGGTGGGCGGCTTGGGGGGCCTATCGCCAAGTCGGTTATGGAGGCTGTGCTGGACGACTGAGCGGAGTCGTGCGCGTCTGCGGGTGCCTTGTGGCTGGTCGCGCCCACGCGGCGGAGCCGCACATGTCACAGCCCCGCGCCCCTTCGGGCCCGTCACGCCTCCAGCAGCTGGCCCGCAAGCCGCTCGATTCGCGCATGCCAGGCCGCCAGCACAGCGTCCGCGTCCTCCATGGCTCCCGTCTGCGTGAGGACCAACCGGGCGCCGTGCCCCGTGCCCTCGCCGAACTCCCACCGCACCTCGCCGTTCGGGTGGACCGCGTACGTCAGTGAAGTCGGCGCCGACACCTCGGTGACCGGACCCGCCGAGATGCCGTCCGCGAGGAAACCGTCGGGCGCGGTGTCGCCCTTCAACGGCTCCTCGCCCGCGCACAGTTCGGCCCACACCTTGTCCGCGAAGCGGACCAGCTGCCGCTCGAAGCGGATGCCGTCGCCGGTCACCTCGCCGCGGCCGAGGTCGAACTGCTCCAGATACGCCTCGTGCAGCTCCCCCGCGTCCTGGCTCACCTCGGCCCCGCTTCCGTCGAGGAACTGGGCGAGCGCCGAGAGGCACAGGTGCCAGCCGGACGCGAAGCTCGCGGCGCCGTAGCGGTCGCCGAAGGTGTGCTCGAGGGTGAGGAGCGAGCCGCCGTCCCCGTCAGGGGTGATCTCCCAGCGGAGATGGTCGTCGCCCCAGCTGAAGGCGAAGACGCGGGGCTCATCGGCGTCGGTGACCTCGCCGGTCATGCCGGGGCCCTCGTCGCCGGGGAAGTGGAACCCCATCGCGCCGCCCGGCTTCAGCTCGAGCGTCACCTCGGAGGGGAACCAGTTGGCCAGGTGCGCGGGTTGAGTGATCGCGGCCCACACCTTGGCGGGCGGGTGCGCGAGGCGGCGCTCCATCCGCAGGACGCTGTGCCGGCCGTCGTCGGCGGGGCCGAGGGTGTCGGAGTGCGGGTTCATGAGGAGTCACCGTCCATGTTCATCGTTCATCAGGACTCACGGTCCATCACGTCGAGGTGCCGTTCGAGGGCGTCGAGGCTGCCGGACCAGAGGTGCCGGTAGTGCGCGAGCCACGCGTCGAGCTCTTCGAGAGGCTCGGGCCGCAGCTCGTACCAGCGGCGCTGCGCGTCCTGCCGTACCCGCACGAGCCCGGCGTCGCGCAGCACCCGCAGATGCTTGGACGTGCCGGGCTGGCTGATGCCGAGCCGCTCGGTGAGCTCACCCACCAGGTGGGGGCGCTCCAGGAGCAGATCGAGGATCTTCCGGCGGCTGGGCTCCGCGAGGACGTCGAACGGTATGGGCATACCTCGAACATACTCCGCGAGCTATATAACCGCAACGGCATGCACAGTGCGGGTGGCTGTGCTCAGTCCCGCCCCTCCCACGGCAGCCCCCTGCTGTGCAGCACGTCGAGCCGGGACACCGCCCTGGTCAGGACCACGTACAGACGGCTCGGTCCGCGGCTCTCCGCCTCCGCGATGGCCGCAGGCTCGACGGCGACCACGTGGTCGTACTCCAGCCCCTTCGCGACGGACGCGGGCAGCACCGTCACGCGCGCGCCGAGCTCGTCCGGGCCCGCGCTCTCGATGCCCGCGGCGGTGAGGGCATCGCGGAGGCCGGGGGTGTCCGCGTCGGCCGCGATGACGCCGACGGAGCCCTCGCGGGTCAGCGCGGCGCGCACCGCGTCGACGGTGGCGGCGCCCACGTCACGTACCTCCTGAATCCTCAACTCACCGTCCCGGCGCAGGGATTGGGCAGGCGGAACATCTACGTCGAGGGTGGCGAGGACACGGTTGGCGAGCCCCACAACCGCCTTGGGGACACGGAAGCCGGTGGTCAGCGGGGCGACGACGGCATCCGGCTTCCCCAGATGGGCGAGGAGTCCGGGCCAGTCGCGGGCGGCCCACGGGGTGGTGCCCTGCGCGAGGTCGCCGAGGACCGTGAGCGAGCCGAAGCCGGCGCGGCGGGCGATCGCGCGGGCCTCCATCGGGGAGAGGTCCTGCGCCTCGTCGACGACGATGTGGCCGTACCCCTCGGGCCGTTCGATGAGCCCGGCGAGCTCGTCGAGCAGGACGAGATCGGCGCCGGACCACTTCGCCGACTTGTACGAGCGCGGCGCCCTGGCCCAGCCGATCGCCTGCTGCTCCTCGGCCGTGAGGACGCCGTCGGCCGCGGCGGCGAGCGCTTCCGGGTCGGCGAGCAGGGCGGCGAGCACCTCTTCGGGCCGCGTCCTCGGCCAGGCCGCGTCGACGAACGCCGATACGGGGCGGGCCCGGGAGATCTTCTGCAGCCAGGCGTTGTTCACGGCGCCGGCGCGGCGCTCGGCCTGGAGCTGGATGTGCCGGACGGCGCGGGTGCGGACGCGCTCACGCCCGACGGCGTACGGGGGTTCCTCCGCGCGCACGTCCTCGATGATCCGCTCCAGCTCGTCGAGCGGGACTCTCCAGGTGTACGAACCTTCGGGTACGGCAAGGGAGTCGGCGGGCGGCGCGACGCGCTCGTAGAGGGCCCTTCGCAGGACGACGGCCATCCGGGCGTCGTGCTTGACGCGGGCCGCGGCCTCCCTGTCGCGGGCACGGACGGGGGCGGTGGGGCGGGCGATCTCGTCCTCGACGGTGGACTGCCGTACGCCCGTCTCGCCGAGGGAGGGGAGCACCTCGGCGATGTAGCGGAGGAAGGTGCGGTTGGGGCCGAGGATGAGGAGTCCGGCGCGCTGCACTCGCTGGGGGTAGGTGTAGAGGAGATACGCGGCGCGGTGCAGTCCGACGGCCGTCTTCCCGGTGCCTGGCGCGCCCTGGACACAGACGGAGGCGCCGAGTTCACCGCGTACGAGGTCGTCCTGCTCGGGCTGGATGGTGGCGGCGATGTCCCGCATGGGGCCGACGCGGGGGCGCTCGATCTCGCCGGTGAGGATGCTGCTGGTCCGCGTGGGCGGCGCGGGCGGCGCGTCCGGGGTGTTCGGGCTGTTCGGCGCACTGCCGGCCAGCGGCTCGTCCTCCAGGCCGGTGAGGTCTGCGGATTCGCCCTTGCTGCCGGGCGCCCAGCCGAAGCGGCGGCGGACGGCGACGCCCTGCGGGTCGCGCGCTCCCGCCTGGTAGAAGGCGCGCGAGACGGGGGCGCGCCAGTCGACCACCAAGGGTGGGGCGGAGGGATGTTCGGTGATGCGGAGACGGCCGATGTGATAGCTCTGCCCACGGTGATCACCCGCTTCGTGGGCGGCGGGACCGGCGGCGGCGAAGTCCAGACGGCCGAAGAAGAGGGGCGCTTCGGGGAGTTCGCGCATCGCTTTGGCGTGGCTGCGGAACTCGTAGCCGAGAACTTCGGCGTCGGCGCCGGACGCGGAGACGTCCGCTCCCCTGACGACCCGCTCCTTCGCCCCGTCGACCATGCCGGCCAGGGCGGCGCGGCAGGTGTCGTGGTAGCCACGTTCTTGGGCGAGGGCGCGGTCGAGAGCGCGGTCGAGGGAGGCGTCGGGGACCGGGTGGGGATCAGAGTCCGGGTCCGGGTCCGGGTCTGGGTCAGGAAGGGCATCGAAGGGCGTCACACCGACGAGAATAATGTAACCGAGTTAAATTTGCCTCCCGGTAAAATTCGTAACCGCGAATCACGCGTGCGCTAGGCTGCCCCCATGACGGACGAAGAGGCGGCGGCACCCGGGCCCGGGGCCCCCGGCCTGCGGGAGCGCAAGAAGCAGCGGATGTATCAGGCGATCTCGGAGGCGGCGATCGCGCTCTTCCTGGAGAAGGGCTTCGAGAAGGTCCCGGTCGCGGAGGTGGCCGCCGCGGCCGACATCTCCAAGCCGACCCTGTTCCGCTACTTCCCCACCAAGGAGGACCTCGTCCTCCACCGTTTCGCCGACCACCAGGACGAGGCGGCCAGAGTCGTCACGACCCGCCCCGCCAAGCGCACGCCCTTGGACGCCCTGCAGCGCCACTTCCTCGACGGCCTGGAACGCCACGACCCGGTGACGGGCCTCTGCGACCACCCGGCGGTACTCGCCTTCCACCGCCTGCTGTACGGGACGCCGTCCCTGGTCGCCCGCCTCTACGAGTACCAGGACCACTCGGAACAGACCCTGGCCGAGGCCCTGGGCGGCGACGACCCCCTCACCGCACGCCTCGCCGCCGGCCAGATCATCGCCGTACAACGCATCCTCGCCATGGAGAACTGGCGCCGGATGGACGCGGGCGAGAGCGCGGACGAGGTATGGCCGGACGCGGTGGCAGCGGCGAACCGGGCGTTCGGACAACTGCGGTCGGGGCTTTCAACGCAGCACGGCTGAGGTCCGGCCGACCGGCCAACCTCCCTAAGAACCCGACGAGTTGTCCACCAGCACGGCAATCCCGTCCAAGACCCGAGCGATCCCGAACTCGAAATCGAACTCCGCATCCTCGGCGCCTGCCCCGGCATCGGCGCCGACGTCGGCATCGGCATCGGCATCGGCCACATCCAGAACCCCCGCCCCCAGCAGCCGCCGCAGCGCGGGAAAGCGTTCGGGTTCGGACGAGGTCAGGGCGTCGACGGTCCGCGCGTACCGCCGCATCGCCTCGCCGGGATCCTGCCCCCGCTCCCGCATGCCCGCGTCGAGATCGGCCATCAGCGCGACATCGCTGCGCACGAAGCCGCTCACGAGCATGAGCACCGACAGCTTCCAGCCCTCCTCAAGGCCACTGTCGTCGAGCGCGGCGAGCCCCTGCTCCATCCACTCCAGCTGGTGCGGTGTCGCGGGCGGCGAAGTGATGGGGATACGGACGATCCACAAGTTGCCCCGCAGAACATCGCGCTGGGCCCGCGCCCACCAGTCCAGGCGGGCCCGCCACCCCGTGACGTCGGCCGGCATCGCGGGAGGCGCCCCCGTGGCGGCGTCCTGCATCAGGACGTACAGCTCATCCCTGGAGGAGACGTACCGGTAGAGGGACATGGGCGAGGCGCCGAGCGCCTTCGCGACCTTCCCCATGGAGACGGCGCCGATGCCGTCAGCGGCCGCGATGGAGATCCCCGCGTCGACGATGCGGTCCAGCGTCAGGCCGGGCTTCGGCCCCTTGGGCGACCGCTCGCGCAACCCCCAGGCGGTCTCGAGGCTGGGGGAAAGACCCGTACCGCCCGCAGCACCATCCGCCGCCTCCGCCATACGCCGCCGCCTCCTCCTGAGCTGCCGTGCTTGACACACATCGTAGTTCTGCGTAACCCTTACTCAGTATTGCGTAAGGGTTACGCAGAAAAGAAGGGCTCGCCCTCATGCCGCCACCAGTCGCGTCCATCACGGCCAGCGGACTGACCAAGTCATACGGAAAAGGCACCCGAACCGTCCCGGTCCTCCGCGGCGTAGACCTCCAGGTCGCCCCCGGTACGGTCTTCGCCCTCCTGGGCCCGAACGGCGCCGGCAAGACGACGGCGGTCCGCATCCTCACCACGCTCACCACCCCCGACGCGGGCACGGCACGGGTGGCGGGCCACGACATCCGCACGCACCGCCGCGAGGTCCGTCGGACGATCAGCCTCACCGGCCAGTTCGCCGCGGTCGACGAGACACAGACCGGCGCGGAGAACCTGCGCATGATGGCGAGGCTCGCGGGCCTGCCACGCCGGGCGGCCCGGGCCCGCGCCGCCGAACTCCTGGACCGTTTCGGCCTCATGGACGCCGCGGACCGCCTGGTGCGCACGTACTCGGGAGGCATGCGCCGCCGCGTCGACCTGGCGGCGGGCCTGGTGGGCGACCCGGAGGTCATCTTCCTGGACGAGCCGACGACGGGCCTGGACCCGCGCAGCCGCCAGGAGATGTGGCGGGTCGTACGCGACCTGACGACGCACGGCAAGACGGTCTTCCTCACAACCCAATACCTGGAGGAGGCAGACCAACTGGCCGACCACATAGCGGTGTTGCACGAGGGCCGCATCGTGGCGGAGGGCTCGGCAGCGGCCCTGAAGTCACGCGTGGCGGGCCACCGCCTGGACGCGACACTGACCACCCCGGAGGCCTACATGCGCCTGTCCACCCGAGCCACGCACCACGCCCCCGAAACCCTCACGCTGGGCTTCCCGACGGACGGAACGGCACGCGACGTACGAGGACTCCTCTCCGAACTGGACCCGGACTGCACGCAGTTCAGAACATTCACCCTGACCACGGCAACGCTGGACGACGTATTCCTGACGCTCACGAGCCCTGAACCAGAAGGGCTGACCCATGTCTGAAGCCCTGATCATGACCGGCCGGGCGATCCGCATCAGCCGCCGCAACGTGGACGCCCTGATCACCTCGATGGCGCTCCCGGTGATGCTGCTCCTGATCTTCGTCTACTTCTTCGGCGGCGCGATCGACACGGACACACCCTCGTACGTGACGTACGTGGTCCCCGGAGTCCTCCTGCTCTGCGCCGGCTTCGGTTCGTCGAAAACCGCGTTCGCGGTCACGGAGGACCTCAAGGGCGGCATCATCGACCGCTTCCGCTCCCTGGACATCGGCGGCACGCAGATCCTCACGGGCCACGTCCTGGCCTCGGTGGCACGCAACCTGATCGCGATGACGCTGGTCCTGGCCCTGGCTTTCGCGATCGGCTTCCGCCCCTCGGCAACACCCCAAGGCTGGCTGGCGGCCACCGCGGTCCTCTCGGCCTTCATTCTAGCCCTGTCCTGGCTCTCGGCGACGGTCGGCCTCCTGGCCAAGTCCCCCGAAGCGGCGGGAGGCTTCACCTTCTTCGTGAGCTTCCTCCCCTACCCGAGCAGCGCCTTCGTCCCCACGAACACCATGCCGAACTGGCTCCAGCCGTTCGCGACCCACCAGCCGGTGACCCAGGTCATCGAGTCGATCCGGGGCTTGCTCCTCAACCAGCCTGTGGGAACCACGCCTTGGGCGGCGGTGGCTTGGTGTGCGGGGATTCTGGGGGTTTCGGCGGCGGGTGCGGGGGTGTTGTTCAGGTGGCGGACGGGGTGATGGGGGGTACGACCGGCTGCCGACGCCACGAAGGCGTGGCCGCCAGCTTCCACACGCCTTCGAAGTGACTGATGTGCATGGCAACAGCCGCCTCGGCAGCCTCAGTCCCCTCCTTTCGTGATCGGACAGAAAGGTCCGTGTCATAGCCCTTTGGGTCGTAGACGTCGCAATCAGGATTCTGTGTAGGCATGATGACGGCGACGTCGTAGAGACCGTGCAGCACAAGATCCCTGTTGAAGATGCATACCTTGTCCCGTGGATCACCGTTGTACAGGCGGTACTCGGAGTGAACAGTCACCCGACCGTCGCTGGTCAACCGCTCCGCGAGCCGGGACAGAATCTGGTCGTAGTCACGGCACTTGGCCTCGAGCCTCGCCCGAAACTCGGGGTAGTCGACGGGACTCCCATCGGGACCCACACGCGACGGCACCCTCATCTCACGCCCGAAGTCCGGTATCAGCATCCTGATCGACACCGATTTTGTCTGCCCCGGGTTGTCCAGAAGTCTCGAAAGCCGGTAGTAAAGCTCGTTGTAGAGCGTCTCCCCCGTGTAGCCGAGGAAGCAGATTTCTACGTCCTTGGCACGGAAGGCCTCGCTCACGAGCCCGCCCAGCTCACGAGATGTGACCAGAGTGGAGTCAGGCGACCGGAACGAGGCGGTGAGCTCCACAACCGCGCTGTACAGCAGGTATCCCACCAGACTGAGCAGGGCGGCGCCCAGGTACGCCTGCTCCTGGAGAGCATCCCCGACCGGCTTCACAAACTGAGCAATCAGCCCGGTCACAAAGATGCCCAGTAGCAGAATCCGTGTGGCAACCGACTCGAATCGAGTACGGTACCGGCGCAACCATCCGCCTAAGCCACCATCCGCCGCCCCGTTCCCACTACCCGTCACACGTGCCCTCCCCCGAGCAGGCCACTACTGCATTTATCTCACCACTCCATGCTCACCGCACGGAAGGGCACGGGCAAGACTAGGGTTGGCCATCGGACTGGCGCGGAGCCCCAAGGCAGCAGTCGCAGCAGCCAGTGTCATCGCATACGAATCCACAGCACGTCGCACATTCGGGGCGTCCAGACCTGTGCTGGTGACCAGCCGGTCCAGGTCCACATAAGCGGACCGGACGATCTCGATCCATCGGTACACCCGCCAGTCGTTTTCCCATCCACCCGTGAAAGCACTGGAGAGGCTTCTGCTCCACCGGGCGAACATGCGACGCCTGATCTCGGCACGGATCGGTGTCAGATGCATATGGCGGACCAAGTCATACAAGGGATCGCCCACCATCGCCATCTCCCAGTCGATGATGGTGAGTTCGCCCTCATTGCCATGGCGTACGAGATTCCAGGGATTCAGATCGCCGTGCAGCAGGGACGCTCTACGTGGGCTCACGTGGTGGCGGCCCAGAATCTCCCTCAGCCGGGACGCGGTCGGCAGGCCAAGCTCCCTTGCCAGCTTCTGCGACTCCTTGGGCAACTCCACGACCAACCTGACCAGTTCGTCGCAGAGCGAGCTGTAGAAGTCCGAAGGCCCACCCGTGGGGTCCAATTGACAGACATCGATGCGAGTTATCGCAACCAGCTGCTTCACCAAATGGTCGGCCTCGTTGGGACGCAAGCCGTCTACTGGGTGATCCGGCGGCAGGTCACCGGGGCCGGATCCCTCGTAGGAATGGATGGCGAACTGGTCCTTCAGATAGCTGGTCCCCAGAGCCAGCACGCGAGGTGCCCGCACTGGCAGCTTCGCCTGCTCAATGGCCCTGAGCACCGCGTGTTCACTCAGGATGCTCCGCTCGCGCCGCCCGGCAGAGCTCAGCTTGCGCCGCACCACGACCGGGCTCCTGATGCCGGCCACCCTGACCACTGAGTTGAGGTGAGCTGTTCCTTTGAAGACTCGGGAGGCAGGGGCAGTCCCCTCAGCGACCAGAGCCTTGACCACGACGGACCGTGGGAAGTCGGAGCGTTCCGGCACACGTTCGCTCGGCTCCCAGGAGAACGCGGTCGCCTGCGGGGCGCGTACCCCAGACCGGGCGGTCGCCCAGCGGAAGAGGGTCCGCTGGATCTCTTCGACCTCTGGCACTCGCGTCAACTGCAGGGGTGCTGCAGCGACCTCGAGTGCCTCGCGTACGGCCAGGCCGGCTTCGTCCACACCTCGCTGGCCGGGCGCATTCTCCAGCGATTTGGCCGCACGTATCACGTCCGGATAGACGGACTGGGCCTGTTCGAAGGCGACGTAGTGATCCAGGTCCCGGGTCAGACCTTTGGTAGCCATGGGCCTGAGGGCTTCCATAGCGTCCCCCCACGCTGCGATCACCTCGCCCCACTGGTCGTCCGGGTACCGCATGCGGACCAAATGGGTCGCCAGATCGTGCAGTGGGTCGCCGTAGCTGGCTAGTTCCCAGTCCACGCAGATCATTGGCGGGGCGCCACCGTAGGAGAAGATCACGTTGTCGCGATGCAGATCCGTATGAAGCAGGCTGTAAGGCCGCCGGGCCATGCTCGGTACGTGCTCAGCAAGCCTGAGCAGTGCGTCTTCAGGGACACCGAGGGCTGCGAACAGCCCACCGAAATCATTCCAATTGGGCTGCCGGATCTGCCGCTCCGCGAGATGCACGAGAGTCCGCAGGAACGACTGCCCGCCCTTGTCGCTACGAGGCCAGGAGGCCGGCAGCGGCGGCAGCGATTCCCGTCTCACCTGAGTCATCTGCGCGAGCAGGTCGGCCAAGGCCTTGATCAGCAAGGAGTCGACCGGTTTGCCGTTCTGGCAGATGCTGGAGAACGGCACGCCTTCCACATAGCTGTGCACCGCGGAGTCGCCCCGCTTGGCAAGGCACTCGGGCACATGCGGCAGTACGCCCTTCACCGCACGCAAGATTGCCGACTCGTCCTGCCAGGTCCTGATGACAACCGGCAGTGCGTCCTTGATCCGCAGCCGCACCGTGACCGGCGTCCCCGGATCACGGCCCACCAGGCACGCCATGGGTTCCGTCAGTGGAAGCACATAGTTCCGGTTGTGGTGCCCCCTGCTCATGTCCCCATTCCGCAGGGCGTGCCTGACGAAATGGTCGTACGCGTCGTCCTCGTCGCGCTCCTCCGTGGAATCCAGGGAAGGGGAACTGGGCACAGGCAAGTCGCCCACAGGCCGCTCCTGGATAGTCACGCGGGAAAGCCGAAAGTGATGCACACCCTAGTGGCGCATGAGGGCAGGGACGACTACAGGGCGGTAAACGATGGTCTCAACGAGGTACGTGCCGCTCCTTGGATGACGTCACGTTCGAGAAGCTGCCGTTTAGTGGCGGTTCGCTTACGGCTTCGCGAGATGCTCCCAGCAGGACTCGAACCAGGCCTGCATGCTGTCGACGAAGAGAGTTCCCTGCGAATCCGGGGTGTCGTCCCGCACATAGTGAGTGAGGACAGATCCGAGGCCAAGCACGTCCAGTGCGTCGATCTCCTCACCGTCGTCCAGCTGGATACGACGCTCCATCACCTGATACGGCCCGTGCAGCGCCTCGGTGCCGTTGAGCAGGTAGAGCTTGAACGCGGGCGTCAGAGGCGCTCGCCGCGCTTCCACGCGTACGTCCGGAACCAGCCCTTCGGTGTGCAGATCCCGCAGCGCGTTGCGCAGCGACGCAGTGTGCCGCCTTGTGATGTCGCGCAGGCGCTGCTGAGGGCGCGGGTCGGCCAGGTCGTCCTTGGCGCGGGGGTAGGGGAGGTCCAGGTCCTCGGCGGGCAGCAGGATGCGGACGCCGATGCTCTCCGGGGTGATCTCTCCCACGCGTATACGTTCCGCTTGCACGCGGATGTGGGCGTCCAGCGACTCCGAGGTGAGGGTGTAGACGTCCAGAGTGACGTGCGGGGCCGCGAAGGCAGCCCCGATGATCGGCCCGAGTGAGACCCGCCCCGTCCCGTGCTCCCGCCGGCCGGCGGAACTCGTGTGGGCCAGCGGCACCATCACGACACGCGAGCCACTGCCTTGCCTGGACCGGATCAGGCCTTCACTGTTCAGCTCCCTCAGCACCCGCTGAATGGTGTCCCGGGAAACGTCGAGTTCACGCGCCAGCTCGCGCTGGGTGGGGAGCATACTTCCGAGCGGATACGTGTCATCGGCGAGCCGAGAGTGCAGCACGTCCGACACGCGCTGAAACTCGCTGCCACCACCGTCACCGGCCCGTTCGCTGACCACGCGCCGACCGTACCTCTGCCGGACACCGACCAGACTGCGTCCGGTCAAATTGGACGGAAAGTTGATCGCTTCGCCGGCTCCGGGCGAGGCCTCACGCCTGCCCCCGCAAAACCCTCAACACCAACTCCAGCGAACTCACCACATGCTCCGCCCCCGCCGCCCGCAGCACCTTCTCCTTGCGCTCATTACGCGCGTAGCCCAAGAAGCCCACCCCTGCGACCTGGGCGGCTTCGTAGTCCGTCGGGGCGTCGCCGATCATCAGGGCCGCGGCGGGCTCCGCGCCCATCGCGTTGAGGGCGCGGTTGAGGCAGTGCGGGTGGGGCTTGAGGAGGTGGAGGTCCTGGGTGCGGCCGTAGATGTGGGGGGTGAAGCAGTGGCTCAGGCGGCGGGCGGTCAGGTAACTGGTCACCGCTCTGGCGGAGTTGTTCGTGGTGATGGCCAAGCGGGAGCCCATTGCGTGCCACGTCATGATGAGCGGATCCGCGTACTGCGTGGGCCAGGCGGAGCTCACGGCCGTGAGTTCCTGCTGGGTGAGACGTTCCTCCAGTTCGGCCACCAGATCGCTGCCGGGATGCCTGCGGTCGACCGCGCGCAGCACCACGTGCGGATCCGGCTCCGCCCGTTCCTCCTTGGTCAGAAGGCCGCGCAGGCCCCGCTCCTCGAGCCAGCGCACCTGATCACCCGCGATCCGCTCCGCCGAATGCCCGGCGAAGAGCCGGCAGATGGGCCCGTCGAAGTCGAAGAGCACGAAACGGGCGGGAGTGATTAGTTCTCGAAGTTTCTCGGTCTCTTCTGCCATCCGCTCAGTCTGCGTCGTATCAGGAGTCACCAAGAGAGTGTCAGGTCAGTCGAGATGGTTTCCCAGAGGGCGGTGAACCATTTCTGCGACTCGTCGACGAATGCCGTGTCCCGATGGGTCGCCCCCGTCTCGAAGGAGAAGAGGGGGGATGTCAGGCCGCCCACGTCGTACGCCTCCACCTCCGTGGTGCCTACGTCCAGGGTGTTGCGCCCGATCGTGTAGTAGGCGAGCAGGGCCTCCCTGCCGTTCAGGAGGTATAGCTTCACGGGAGTGGTGAACGGCAGCGCGCGGAACGAGATATCGACCTCGATGCCGTGCGACTGCCGCAGCGCACGCAGGTTGTGGCGCAGCACCTGACCCTGGGTGTTGCGCAGTTGGAGCCAGCGCTGGTGGACCCTGCCCCCCTCGTCCTCGCCGTCGATCGGCTTCGGGAAGGCCAGGTCGATCTCGCTGCTCGGCAGCAGGATGCGTACGGAGATCGACTCGGGGCGCAGGGTGCCCTCGTGGATGAGGCGGACCGGCTCGCCCAGCGCGATCATCAGGGTTTCCGCCGTGAAGGACACCACGTCTATCCGGACATGCGGCTGCGAGAACGCCTCCGCGAGGCGTGGTGCGAGGCCGACCATCGATGCTTGTGGTTCCACGCCCGACGCGGCCGGTGCCGACGGGGCCGCGGCGACCCTCGGTGGACTCCCCTTGCTCACGTTCGCGAGCAGCCCGTCCCCCTGCAGCGTCCTCAACGCCTGCCGCACCGTGCCCCGTTCCACGCCGAACTCCTCCGCGAGCACCGCCTGCGTGGGAAGACGGTCACCCGGCTTGAGGGCGCCGGAGCGGATGCGGTCACGGAGGGCGTCGGCGATGTCCTGAGGGGAGAGCTTTCTACTGCCGTTCACTGCAACGTTCTCCTGGGTCACGACCAGACGATACAACTCCCCGCCATCTCACGGCAGTTGTCTTGAAGTTGTTTATGGCGTGGGACCAAGTGGGGACAACTTAAGTGAAGTTGGTTGCCAACTTACTCAAGATGGCAAAAGGGGGAACCACCATGACCGTCATAGCCCTCCTCGCAGCCGTGTTCGCCGTCACCTTCGAGCAGTTCGTGCAGTGGCAGTACGGGCCCATGGGCATCGTCGGACTGCTGCTGCTCACCGTTGGCATCAAGGCGAAGAGCCCCACCTGCAGTTCCATCGGCGCCGTCGTCCTCGCGCTGATGATGACCCGGCCCGCAATCTGAGGGGACCGGACTCAGCCCCGCGCCAGCTCCAGATCCTGGCTGATCGTCCCCCACAGCGCGTCGAACCACAGATGCGACTGCTCCACGAACGTCGTGTCCCGCAGCCCGTCACCCTGCTGGAAGGGGAAGAGCATCGACTGCGCGCCCTGGGCGTCGTACATCTCCAGGTGCTCGTGGTCGATCTCCTCGCTCTGCTTGGTGAGGGTGTAGTACGCGAAGAGCGCCTCCGAGCCGTTGAGCAGGTACAGCTTCACCGGCGGCGTGAACGGCAGGGCGCGGAACGAGACGTCCACGTCGATCCCGTGCGAGGTGCGCAGCGCGAGGAGGTTGTGGCGAAGCACCTGCCCCTGCGCGTTGCGCTGATCGAGCCAGCGGCGGTGTACCTGGCCGCCCTCGTCGTCACCGCTGTCCACCGGTGCCGGGAAGGCGAGGTCGATGCTGCGGCTCGGCAGCAGCACCCGGACGCTGACCTTGGCCGGTTTCCGCTGTCCGGCGTGAATCTGACGGAGGGGTTCCCCGATCGCCATCGTGAGCGAGATGGAGGTCAGACAGAGCGCGTCGATCTCTACGTGCGGGGCCTCGAACGCGGCGGCGATGCGCGGCGCGAGGCCGACCATGGTGGGCTGCGGCCTGACCCCGCCGGGCCCGGAGAGCGGGCGGCCACGGGTGTCGGCGACCGTCGCCGGGCTGCCCTTGGACACGTTCGCCAGCAGGTTCTCTCCCTGGAGGATGCGCAGCGCCTCGCGTACGACGCCTCGCTCCACACCGAACTCGTCGGCCAACTCCGCCTGGGTGGGCATGCGTTGGCCCGGCCGCAGCGCACCGGACCTGATCCGTTCGCGCAACTCGTCGGCCACGTCGCGGTGCGACGTGTGCGGCCTCTTCATCCCATTGACGGGGGCATGTTCCGGGCTCACAACCAAACAGTACAACTTCGCGCCATCTTTGGGGAGTTGCTCGGAAGGTGGTTATGAGTCGAGCCATCGCGGAGATAACTCAGATGAAGTTGGTAGCCAACTTAGGCAACCTGGCAAGACCCTCCGGGGTTGGCCACCAGCCGTTGGCCGTCGGATGGCTACCAGCCGGATGGGACCGGGTCCCCGCCCGGTCCCGAAAGGGGGAACGTCATGCCGCTCATCGCCATCGTCATAGCCGCCCTCGCCATTGGGTTTGAGCAGCTCATCCAGTGGAAGTACGGACCGTTGGGCATCGTCGCCTTCGTCCTGCTGACCGTGGGCATCAAAGCCAAGAACACCAAGATCAGCGGGGTCGGGGCCGTGCTGCTCGTCCTGCTGCTTGCCCAGTCGGGCTGATCAGACGGGCTGACCGGGCTCCCATCCGGAGGGGAGCCGGGAGTCCGGTCAGTCGCTCAACTCGAAGAAGTTCAGAAGAAGTTCAGAAGATGTCCGGGCACCACGGGCGCCTGGGTGTACGGAACAGCGAGTCGGCGGCAGCGGCCGCGCCCGCCCGCTCCTGAGTCACCCGCCCCGCCCCGGCCAGCCGCACCGCGGACTCGTCACCGAGCCACAGCGTCCCCAACTCACCGACACCGAGGGACAGTTCGGCCGGGTCCGCGGTCGGCGCACAGACCGCCCCGTCCGGTGTCGCGTCCAGCCGGTAGCGGCCGGCAGCGAAACCCGCGGGGTCGGCGATCTCAAGCACCAGAGACCCCGACGTCCCGTACGTACGCGATTCCAGCGCCCGTACGACATCCAGGATCCGCACCCACAGCCAGTCCGTCTGCCTGCTGAGGCGGGCGGCGCGCGGGTCGGGCAGGAACAGCGGGAGCAGGTCGTCGGGGGCCCGGTTGTCGGTCTTGACCGTGGTGACCCAGTCGATCGAGCAGAGGTAGCGCCACAGGGCGCGCTCGGCGTCGGGCGTGGTGGCGATCAGGCTCAGCACGGTCAGGGTGTTCTCGGGCTGACTCGAGTCGCTCCACTTCTCGTCCGTCTTGTACGCGACGAGGCCTTCGACCTCGCCGGACGGTGCACGGTAGAGCGCGTAGAAGGGCTCGGTCCACGGGTTCTCGGGGGTGATCAGCTGCCCGGTGTTCTGCAGCCACCAGCGCTCGTCGCGGTCGACGACACCCTGCGTGCGGGCCCGCAGCCGATCGTGCAGTGCGGGACCTTCCTTGCGTACGTCGCCGCCGTCCACGAGGTCGATACGGGCGCCCTTCGCCGGGCCCGCCCAGCGGGGGTCGAGGCCGGACCGCGCCACGTCGATCGTCCACTCGGTGGCGACCGTGGCGGGCCCGAAGCCGTAGCGCCCGTAGATCGGGTACTCGGCGGAGATGAGCGTGGCGACGACGTCACCGCGCTCCTTCGCCGCGGCGAGGTCGGCGGACATCATGCGGTTGAGGAGGCCGCGGCGGCGGTGCGTCGGGGAGACGGTTACGTTCGAGACGGCGTCGGCAGGGACGGGGGTGCCGCCGGGCGCGGTGAGCTGCTGCGCGAACGACCTGAAGGTCGCGACGATGCGGTCGCCGTCGAAGGCACCGAGCGTGCGCGCGTAGTCGATGCTCGCCCTGCGGTTGGCGACCACCTCGTCGGAGACCTTCGCCAAGGGGTGGAGGAAGCCGGCGTTGCAGGCGCGGATCCACTCCGGGAGCTCGTCATCTGCGATGGGCCTGACGGTGATGTCGTCGCTCATGGAGTCACGCTAGGCCGGGGGCCGTCTGGGTCGCATCCGGTTTCTTCTTCGGCCGCGGGTCCGTCGTGGCTGGTCGCGCAGTTCCCCGCGCCCCTTCGGAGCGCTGGCGAACTCAGAACGCCGCCCGGATCTCCCCCACCTCGACGGCCCCGCCAAGCAGCGGCACCCGCCCCACCCGGGCGAGCACATCCGCCTCCACCCCGGCCAGGCTCAGCGCCCTCGCCAGCACAGGACCCAGCGCCCGCAGTCCGCCGTCGTCCACCTTGAAGGCGAGCGCGCGGCCGTCCGGCAGGGCGAGGGCCTGGACCGCCTCGGCGCCCATCTTGGAGAGGGTGCCCGGCAGCTCCCGCATGAGCCAGGTGTCGGGGCGGCGCGTCCCTGCGACGTACTCGGGATGGGCCCGCATCGCGTCCGCGACCCGGCGCTCGGCGCTGCCCTCGGGGGCCAGGACGAAGTGGCGGAAGGCGCGGGCGAGGCCGGTGAGGGATATCGCCATCAGGGGCGCCCCGCAGCCGTCCGTGCCGACGGCGGCTACCTGCTCCCCCGCCGCCTCCTCGACGACCGTCAGGATCAGCCGCTGGAGCGGGTGCTCCGGGTCGAGGTACGCATCGGCGTCCCAGCCGTTCAGCTCGCAGACCGCCAGCATCGCCGCGTGCTTGCCCGAGCAGTTCATCGTGACCCGGTCACGAACGGCACCCGCTGCCAGATATGTCTCGGCCTCGACCTGGTCGAGCGGCAGATCCGGCGGGCACTGCAGGTCCGCGGCCGTCAGACCGTGCTCCGCCAGCATCTTCTGGACGAGATCCCGGTGGAATCCCTCACCGGAGTGGCTGGCCGCGGCCAGCGCGAGGCGCTCGCCGGAGAGGTCGAGCCCCGCCCGCAGAATCGCCGCGGCCTGCATCGGCTTGTTCGCCGAACGCGGGAAGACCGGCGCCGTCACGTCCCCCATCGCCAGTTCCACGCCGCCGTCGGCCGCGAGCAGCACCAGGCTCCCCCTGTGACGGCCCTCGACGAAGCCGGATCGTACGACCTCGGCGAGGACCGGAGGTATGAGGGGGGCAGCGGTGGAGGTCATGTTTCGGCCTTCCGGGGCGGAGGTGGCGTGACGGCCGCCCGCGGAAGCCGGGATCACCGGGTCACGAGAGCAGATCGTCTACTTGTGCTTCGCCTTCACGGTACCTGCGGGCGATCTCCGCGCTGCAATCGTCCGCCGTGTGCTGCAGCTCCTGGCGGCGGCGGGAAACCTGCTGTTCGTAGCGGACCAGGCGCCCCATGGCGGTGTGCAGCTCGTCGTCCGTACGGGCCTCCAGGTCGGAGAGCTCGACCTCGGCGAGCATCTCCGTGGCAAGGAGGCCGTACTCCGCGCTGTGCGGGGTGCCGAGCGTCACATGGCGGGCCGACGAGCGGTGCCGGGCCGGGGCGTCCCGCAGGATCTCGTGCAGCCGGTCGACGACAGGACCGATCTGCCGCTGCGGGTCCGGCACCCGCGGGTCCCCGCGCCGGGCCGCCTCCGCCCGCAGGATGTCGATCCGTCCCTGCAGCAGACGTCGTACGTAACTGAGATCCGCCTCGTTCCGCTGTGCGTCACGGCGCAGCTCGCGCAGTTCGCGCAGGAGCAGCGCGGACAGATCGCGCTCCACCGGATCGGGCAGCACCGGGCTGCCCGTGCGCTGCGTGGGCGGCCGCGGCACGTTCGTACGTCGTGCGGCGCTCATGCGGGTCAGCGACACAGGTCCGGGCGGCTGTCCCGTACTTGGTGTGCTCATGTGTCTCTACCGTCCCCTCGACCGGCGCGGTACACCGCGTGTGAGCATCGTGCCACCCCGGGTGGCCGCTATGTGAGCGAGTGCCCCCAATCGGCCCCAGATGGGGGGTTCAGGTGCACCCTTGGAGCGAGGCCTCGCCGCCGTACGGGGCACGGGGACGGCACGGCATGATGGTCCGTATGCGTGCTGTGGTGCAGAGGGTGGACGGGGCGAGCGTCGTCGTCGAGGGCGAGACCGTCGGCGAGATCAAGGGCGAGGGGCTCTGTGTCCTCGTGGGGGTCACCCACGAGGACACCAAGGAGAAGGCGGCCCAACTGGCCCGCAAACTCTGGTCCGTTCGGATGCTGAACGACGAGAAGTCCTGCTCGGACATCGACGCGCCGCTGCTCGTCATCAGCCAGTTCACGCTGTACGGCGATGCGCGCAAGGGCCGCAGGCCCACCTGGAACGCGGCGGCACCCGGCGATGTCGCCGAGCCCCTGGTCGACGAGGTCGTCGCCCAGCTGCGGGCGCTGGGCGCGACGGTGGCGACGGGACGCTTCGGCGCCCAGATGCGGGTCTCGCTGACGAACGACGGCCCCTTCACGGTCCTGCTGGAGATGTGAGCCCGGGGCCGATTGCCTACGGCTCGACCACGACCTCCTGCGCCGCGGCCGTCGTGCCCGCGACCAGCTCCGCGTCCACCGGTACGTTCCGCTTGATGAGCCCGAGCGCGATCGGGCCCAGCTCGTGGTGGCGTACGGCCGTCGTGATGAAGCCCAGCTTGCGGCCCTCATCGCCCTCGGACGCGAGGCGCAGCTCCGTGCCGGCCACCGGCAGATGCACCTCGCTGCCGTCCAGGTGCAGGAAGACCAGGCGGCGCGGCGGCTTGCCCAGGTTCTGGACGCGGGCGACCGTCTCCTGGCCGCGGTAGCAGCCCTTCTGCAGATGGACCGCGGAGCCGATCCAGCCCAGCTCGTGCGGGATCGTGCGGTGGTCGGTCTCGAAGCCGAGCCGCGGCCGGTGCGCCTCCACGCGCAGCGCCTCGTAGGCCAGGATGCCGATCGCCGGGCCGTTCTCATCGGCGTACGACTCAAGGGACGTACGCGGCAGGAACAGGTCCCTGCCGTGCGGCATCTCGCGTACGACGACGCCGTCCGGGACCGGCGCGATCGAACCGGCCGGCAGGTGCACGACCGCGAACTCGTCGGTGCGGTCGGCGACTTCGACCCGGTTGTAGAACTTCATGCTCTCCAGGTACGCGACCAGCGCGTCCTGCGTGCCGGGCTCGACGTGCGCCCACACCGTCTCGCCGTCGTCGACGAGGGCGAGGTGGTGCTCGATGTGGCCGTTCGCGGAGAGGATCAGCGCCTCGGTGGCCGTTCCGGCGGGCAGCTCGCTCACATGCTGGGTGAGCAGCAGGTGCAGCCAGCTCAGCCGGTCGGGTCCGGAGACGGTGACGACGCCGCGGTGCGAGAGGTCCACGAGACCGGTGCCGTCGGCGAGGGCGCGCTGCTCACGGAACAGATCGCCGTAGTGGGCGGCGACGCCTTCGTCCACGCCCTCGGCGGGGACGGCGCCGGGCAGGGACAGGAGGGGGCTCTTCATGTTCACCAACACTACGACCCGGTAGGCCGCGCGCTTATTCCTTGGTCTGTCCCTTGGCCGAACAGTTCTCGCAGCGCCCGAAGATCGCGAAGTGCTTGAGATCCGTGTCGAAGCCGAAGGTGTCCCGCAGTTTCGCGGTGAACTCCGCCGTGACGGAGACATCGGCCTCGATGACGTTCGTGCAGTCCCGGCAGACCAGGTGGATGTGGTGGTGGCGGTCCGCCAGGTGGTACGTCGGCGCCCCGTGCCCCAGGTGCGCGTGGCTGACCAGGCCGAGCTCCTCCAGGAGCTCCAGGGTCCGGTACACCGTGGAAATGTTGATCCCCGACGCCGTCTTCCGCACTTCGCCGAGGATGTCGTCGGGGGTCGCGTGCTCAAGGGTGTCGACGGCTTCGAGGACAAGCTGGCGCTGCGGAGTCAGCCGGTAGCCGCGCTGCCGCAGATCGCTCTTCCAGTCGGTGCTCACCACACCTCGGAGTGTAGGCCTACTTGAAGAAGGCGATGCCGTCGTCCGGCAGATCACCCAGGCCGCGGGCCATCTCGGCGACCTCCTCGGGCGAGACGACCTTCTTCAGCTGCGCCGACATGTACGGCCGCAGCGGAACCTCGGGGGTCTGCTTCTCGCCGACCCACATCAGGTCGCTCTTCACATAGCCGTAGAGCCGCTTGCCACCGGTGTACGGGCCGGACGACGCGGTGCGTGCGACGGCGTCCGTGACCAGGTCGATCTGCGGCTTCTGGTCGGCGAGCTCGCCGTACCAGATCTCCACGACGCCGCTGTCGCGGACCATCACGACCTCGACCTTGCGGTCCTTGTCGATGCGCCAGTAGCCCGTCTCGGACTCCAGCGGCTTGACCTTGTTGCCCTCGGCGTCGAGGACCCAGGTGTTCGAGCGGTACTCGATGAAGTCGCGCCCGTCATGGCTGAAGGAGACTTCCTGACCGAAGTTCGCCTTCTCGGCGCCGGGGAAGTCGGTGACGCCCGCGCCGGCCCAGTTGCCGAGGAGCCAGACGAGGGGAACGAGGTCGGGGTGCAGGTCGGACGGAATCTCGATCATGGGAGGCTCAGGCGTTCTCTAGACGGCGTACGGGTGGAGAAAGGCGTACGGGCTCAGCGCTGACCCTGGTACAGCTTCTTCAAGGTGAGACCGGCGAAGGCGATCACGCCGACGCAGACCAGAACCAGCAGGGCGGAGAAGAAGGCCTCAAGCACGGGGTGCTCCTCGGTGAGCTATGGGGGCAGGTATCAGAGCCGCTCCCACTCTAGTAGGGAGCGGCCGGACTCTCCCGGCGAGGTGGCCTTACGATGCGGCCATGGCGAAGAAGCTCGTGATCAAGGTGACCGCGGGGGCCGATGCCCCCGAGCGCTGCTCGCAGGCGTTCACGGTGGCGGCCGTGGCCGTGGCCAGCGGGGTGGAGGTCTCGCTCTGGCTGACCGGCGAGTCGTCCTGGTTCGCGCTGCCGGGCCGCGCCGCGGAGTTCGAGCTTCCGCATGCGGCGCCGCTGCCGGACCTGATCGCGTCGATCCTCGCCGCCGGGCAGATCACGCTCTGCACGCAGTGCGCCGCCCGCCGCGAGATCACGGAGAAGGACGTACTCGAAGGAGTGCGGATCGCGGGCGCGCAGGTCTTCGTCCAGGAGGCCATGACGGACGGCACGCAGGCCCTCGTCTACTGAGCAACCCAGTCGTACGCTGGGCTTATGTACGCGCGACGCCGCCATGTGTACTTCACCATGATGGGGACGTGCATCGCCCTGTTCGTCCTGGCATGGGGCGTCGTGCGGCTCTGGTCGATTCCCGTGGCCGTCGGCATGTGCGTCGTGGCGATGGTGATCCCGCCGGTGGCAGCGATGGTGGCGAACCGGCGCGGGCCCGAAGACCGCTGGTGGGACGACCCTTCGGGGGACCCGAAGTCCGACGAGTGGTGGGACGAACTGGACGGCAAGCGCCGGCGGCAGCCGTAGCCGGGCCGCCCCCGTCGTAGCCGAAGGGCCGCACCCCGTTCCAGTGGCGTCCAACCCCTGGGGTGCGGCCCTTCAGCCGTCAGTGATCCGCTGTCGTCAGACGGCGATGGCGACCTCGGCGAGGCCGCCCGTCTGGGCGACGACCGTGCGGTCGGCCGTGCCGCCAGGGATGAGGGCGCGCAGCGTCCACGTGCCCTCGGCCGCGTAGAAGCGGAACTGGCCGGTCGCCGAGGTGGGGACCTCGGCCGTGAACTCACCGGTCGAGTCGAGCAGGCGGACGTAGCCGCTGACGGGCTCGCCGTCGCGGGTCACCTGGCCCTGGATGGTGGTCTCGCCGGGCTTGATCGTCGAGGCGTCGGGGCCGCCTGCCTTCGCTCCACACATATGCGTTGTCCTAACTGCTCACTACTGCTGGCTGCGGTTCGGGAGGGTTACTTGTTGGCGCCGAGCTCGATCGGGACGCCGACGAGGGAGCCGTACTCGGTCCACGAGCCGTCGTAGTTCTTGACGTTCTCGACGCCGAGGAGCTCGTGCAGCACGAACCAGGTGAGCGCCGAGCGCTCACCGATGCGGCAGTACGCGATGGTGTCCTTGGCCAGGTCGACCTGCTCGTCGGCGTAGAGCTCCTTGAGCTCGTCGTCCGACTTGAAGGTGCCGTCGTCCTTGGCGTTCTTCGACCACGGGATGTTGCGCGCGGACGGGACGTGGCCCGGACGCTGCGACTGCTCCTGCGGAAGGTGCGCCGGGGCGAGCAGCTTGCCGCTGAACTCGTCGGGCGAACGGACGTCGACCAGGTTCTGCGAGCCGATGGCCTTCACGACGTCGTCGCGGAAGGCTCGGATCGAGGTGTCCTGGGGCTTGGCCTTGTACGAGGTGGCCGCGAGCTGCGGCACCTGGTCGCCGTCGACCAGGTCGCGGGAGTCGAGCTCCCACTTCTTGCGGCCGCCGTCGAGGAGCTTCACGTCCTGGTGGCCGTAGAGCTTGAAGTACCAGAAGGCGTAGGACGCGAACCAGTTGTTGTTGCCGCCGTAGAGGACGACGGTCGTGTCGTTCGCGATGCCCTTGGCCGAGAGGAGCTTCTCGAAGCCCTCCTGGTCGACGAAGTCGCGGCGGACCGGGTCCTGGAGGTCGGTGGTCCAGTCGATGCGGACCGCGTTCTTGATGTGGTTCTTGTCGTACGCGGAGGTGTCTTCGTCGACCTCGACGATGACAACCTTCGGGTCGTCGATGTGGGCCTCGACCCAGTCGGCGTCTACCAGGACGTCGCTGCGGCTCATGCTTCTTCTCCTCCGGGGCAGTTGCGGCGGGGCTGCGGTGCTGTGCGAGGGGGATGCCGGGTACGGGTGGTGATCACGCGGTGGCGCGGCGTACACGGCACGGGGTGGCCCTGACGGGGGTCAACGGGCCTGGGGGACACGGGAGTCGGAGCTCCCGCTCAGAAGGTGCGACAGAGCATGGCGGCGACGCGGCACAGGTCTACTGCCCGCCGCTTCGTGAGGTCCGCCTGTCGTTGCATGTGTCCGATCGTAGGGACGCAGGGGCGGCCGTGTCACCGGCGTGTCGGATGATGAGACGCGATCATCCGCATACTGGGATTCGTTGAACGCGAAAGCCGCCCGCGCGGGGGCGGGGGCGGTGTTCACCCCCGCCGCATCCATCGCGCGGACGGCTCTGTCTCGTACTGCGGGATCACGGGTGGGTGGGCGGGAAGAATCCGCCGCGAAGCGGCGGTCCAGTCCGGCCCGGCCGAGTCGCACCGGCCCAGCCGCGCCCCGGCCGGGGCAGCCTCATCCGGCCAGCTTCACATCCGTACCCTTGACGGCGATATTGACGCCGTCCGCCGCGGCCTTCACCTCGTCGATCTTGATGCCGCCCGGCAGCCCGCCGACCTTCTCCTCGAAGTCGGTGACATCACGGACGAGCCCCTCGGGGAGCGGAATGGTCACACCCATGACCTCGAGGTTCTTCGGGATCTCGTCGGCGTGCACCTTGATGGTGTCGTCCTCGACCCGGACCGAGCTCAGCACGTGCACCGGCTTCGGCAGCTTCACGCCGCCCTTGCTCACCTCGACCTCGACCTTGATCTTGCCGTCGCCGCCGTCGGAGAGGCCGACCACCTTGCCGGTGGCGCCGAGCGGCAGCTTGACCGGCTCGCCCTGGGACTCCTTGAGCAGCTCGTCGTAGGAGATACGGGCCGTTCCGGTGGCCTTCTCCGCGGTCGCGGAGCTGTAGTCGCCGGAGAACTCGACGCCCTGCATCCGGGCGTTCAGATCGGCGATGCGGATCTTGTCGGAGCCGGAGGTGGCGTCGTAGTCCTTGATGCCGATCTCGACGTCGTCGAGCGTGCCGCCGACGACCTGGGTCAGGAAGGGGAAGCCCTTGATCGAGACGTCCGGCGTCTCGCTGAGTCCCTCGCTGGTACGCAGCTTGTCCGCGACCTCGTCCTCGGCGAATCCCACCGCGAGACGGTCGGCGCCCACGAACAGGCCGCCCAGGATCACGACGACGATCAGAAGTATTCGCACTGCGCGCTTGCTCATGTCCGGTGTTCCCCCACCTTGTCCCCCGGGTCAACTGTCGTTGCCGCGAGCCTAAAGGACAGGTCCCCGGCCGGGGCGCCCGGCCGGGGACCTGTCGATCAGCTGTGACGATCAGTTGTACGCCGATTCAGCCGATGACACGGCCGAGTACGTAGACGGCCGGGGCTGCGGCCGCGAGGGGCAGGGCGACGCCCGCCGTCATGTGCACGAAGCGGGAGGGGTAGTCGTAGCCGGCCACCCGGTGGCCGATCAGCGCGCAGACACCGGCGCCGAGGCCGAGCAGGGCGCCCTTGCTGCCGTAGTCGGTCATGCCGCCGACGGCGACGCCCGCCCCGGCGGCGGCGAGCAGCGCGACGACCACGGAGGCGGCCGTCGGCAGCGGAAGGGCGCGGGCCAGGACGGCCACGGCCACGGCGATGGCACCCACCGTCACGGCGTCGTCCGCCGCCGCGAGGTGCCCGGCAGCGACGATCGCGAGCGCGGCGGAGGCGACGGTGGCCATGAGCCCGTACATCCGCTCATCGGCGGAGGCACGGCTGCGCAGCTGCAGCACGAGCACCAGCAGCACCCAGACGCCCAGGGTGCCCAGGATCGCGGCGGGCGCGTTCTCCTTGCCGGTGGCGAGCAGCGCGATGTCGGCGACGACACCACCGAGGAAGGCGAGCGCGATGCCCTGCCGGGCGGGCCACATCCCGTTCAGCCGGAACCACCCGGCGGCGGTGACGGCCTGCAGGATGACCAGCGGTACGAGGAGGGCGTACTGCCCGATGGCGGCACCACCGGCGAGCAGCAGCCCGAGAACGGCGGTGATCCCCGCGGGCTGAATCCCGGGCTCAATGATCGGCGACCGCCCTTCGGCACGGGCACGCTGGGCGTCGGTGACACGGGGGTTGCCGGTGGTGGTGGCGGGGCCGTAGGAGTTCGATCCGGCTGCCTCGTCCATGGGCAGGCGTCCCGCAGGGCGGGACGGGTGGGCATGGCCTTCACTGCCGGGTTCCGAATAAGCAGGCGGAGGGGTGTCGTACGCCGAAGCCTCCGGGGGCAAGGCCTGCCCGTACCCCTGCGGAGGCAGATACGCGGTGTCCGTCACGTCCGCCACAGGCGAAGGCTGGATCTGCGTGTCCCAGGTCTGCCCTTCCCACTGCTGGGTGTAGGCGTCCTGGGCGTACCCCTGCTGGGGGTACTGCTGCTGTTCCGGGGGGTACTGCTGCTCAGGGGGATACCCCTGCTGCTGATAGGGGTCGTACCCCTCGTACCCCTCGTACCCCTGATACGGCTGATCGCTCATGGCGCGCCTCACCCTCCTGCGAACGGCGGGAGCACCTCGACCGTGCCGCCCTCGGCCAGCCGTACCGTCTCATGCCCACGGGTCCCCACGGGGTCACCGTCGACGAGGAACGAGCATCGCTGCAGCACACGGACGAGCTCCCCGGGGTGCCGCTCCCGCGCCGCGTCCAGCGCCTCGGCGAGCGTCCCGGCCGCGTACGGCTCCTCGGCGATCCCCGCGGCCGCCTTGGCCGCGGCCCAGTAACGAATGGTGCCGTTCACCATGCGGCTCTCCTCTCGGTCGGTCAGTCGGCGGTTGCCGACGTCCATGATGCCGTGGCCCACTCGGCGATCCGACCGAGGAGCGCGTCGTCCGCCGCGTGCTCGGCGTGCCCCATCCCCGCCTCCAGCCACAGTTCCGCCCCGCCCTCCGCGGCAGCGGCCAGCATCCGCGGGTGGTCGACGGGGAAGTACGGGTCCCGGTCCCCGTGCACGATGAGCAGCGGCGTCGGCACGATCCGCGGGACCGACTCGACCGGCGAGAGCGGGACCGGGTCCCACTCGTCCGGGTGGATACGGGTCCGCAGGCCGAGGCGCCCCACGGTCCGCCCCACCGGCCGCGTCACCAGCCAGTGCAGCCGCCGCATCGGCGCTGTCCCCCGGTAGTACCAGCGAGCCGGCGCGCTCACGGCGATCACCGCGTCAACCCGCGCTTCCGTGCGCCCCCCGTGCGCGGAACCGCTGAGCGCCGCGTGCCGCAGGACCACCGAGCCGCCCATCGAGAAGCCCACGGTCACCACCCGCGCATGCCCGAGCGACCGCGCCCACTCCACGGCGGCCGCCAGATCGAGCACCTCGCGGTCGCCGACCGTGGAGAGCCCGCCGGACGCCCCGTGCCCCCGGAAGGAGAAGGTGATCACGGCCGCACGCTGCGCGAAGACGCCCGCCGCGCGGCGCACGTGGGGCCGCTCCAGGTCGCCGGTGAAGCCGTGCGCGAGCACGATCGCGAGGTCGCACGCCGGGTCGGATCCGGGGTCGTACGCGGCGTCGATGTCGACCCCGTCCCGTGTACGGAGCGTTGCGCGCCGTTGAACGCGGGAGGGAGTGCGAGTGATCGGCGGCACAGAAGATCCCGCCGCTTGGCCTGCCGGACCGGAAGTCATGTGGGCTATTCTCCTTGGCAGAGGATCCGGGCAGCGAAGCCCCCGGGTCCTTTCGTGCTTTCTGAGGCCTTGTATACGAACGAGCGAATCGGTCGTTACGAATCCTGAGGAACCGCACGTGGGAAGCCCAGGGCGCGGGCTCCCCGCCGCAGGAATCAGTACGAAGCAGTGCCGTAAACGTCCTCGCAGGGACCGAGGAGGAACCGACGTTATGGGCGAGCGAACCGTGCACGACCGTAAGACGACCCAGGCAGGTGGGCGGCGATGAGTTCTCTGCTGCTCCTCACCAATGCCCTTCAGCCGTCGACGGAGGTGCTTCCCGCCCTCGGCCTGCTGCTGCACAACGTGCGGGTGGCCCCCGCCGAAGGCCCGGCCCTCGTCGACACCCCTGGTGCCGACGTCATCCTGATCGACGGCCGCCGTGACCTCCCGCAGGTCCGCAGCCTCTGCCAGCTCCTCCGCTCCACGGGACCGGGCTGTCCGCTCGTCCTCGTCGTGACGGAGGGCGGCCTCGCGGCCGTCACCGCCGACTGGGGCATCGACGACGTACTTCTCGACACGGCAGGTCCGGCCGAGGTCGAGGCGCGCCTCCGCCTCGCGATGGGCCGCCAGCAGATCGTGGCCGACGACTCCCCCATGGAGATCCGCAACGGCGATCTCTCCGTGGACGAGGCGACGTACAGCGCAAAGCTGAAGGGCCGGGTCCTGGACCTGACCTTCAAGGAGTTCGAGCTGCTCAAGTACCTGGCGCAGCACCCGGGCCGCGTCTTCACGCGCGCCCAGCTCCTCCAGGAGGTCTGGGGCTACGACTACTTCGGCGGCACGCGGACGGTCGACGTACACGTACGGCGGCTGCGCGCGAAGCTCGGCGTAGAGCACGAGTCGCTCATCGGGACCGTCCGAAATGTCGGCTACCGCTTCGTCACGCCCGAGAAGGTCGAACGTGCGGCCGACGAGGAGAAGGCGAAGGCGGCGAGGCCGCGGGCGGAGGGCGAGCGCGAGGAGGCCGCGGGGAACGCGGCACCCGCCGCGGCGCCCGCACCCGTGTCTCCGCCGAAGGAAGCTGCCGTACGCCCTGCCCAGCGGTAGTTCCATCCGCGTAGACTCCGCGCGTGGCCAAGGTGACTCGGGATGACGTGGCGCGACTTGCGGGTACTTCCACCGCCGTCGTCAGCTACGTGATCAACAACGGACCCCGGCCGGTTGCCCCGGCCACGCGCGAGCGTGTACTCGCCGCGATCAAAGAGCTGGGGTACCGGCCGGACCGGGTCGCCCAGGCCATGGCGTCGCGGCGGACCGACCTCATAGGCATGATCGTGCCCGACGCCAGGCAGCCGTTCTTCGCGGAGATGACGCACGCGGTGGAGCAGGCGGCGTCCGAGCGCGGAAAAATGGTGCTCGTCGGCAACACGGACTACGTGGACGAGCGCGAGGCCACCTATCTGCGGGCCTTCCTCGGCATGCGCGTCTCGGGTCTCATCCTCGTCAGCCACGGTCTGACGGATCAGGCCGCCGCCGAGATCGACGCGTGGGACGCGCGGGTCGTGCTCCTTCACGAGCGGCCCGAGGCGATCGACGACGTGGCGGTCGTGACGGACGACGTGGGCGGCGCACAGCTCGCCACCCGGCATCTGCTTGAGCACGGCCACGAGTACGTCGCCTGTGTCGGCGGCACGGCCGAGACCCCGACCGTCGGCGACCCCGTCTCCGACCACGTCGAGGGCTGGCGGCGGGCCATGCGGGAGGCCGGGCTTTCGGTGGAGGGGCGGCTTTTCGAGGCGCCGTACAACCGGTACGACGCGTATCAGATGGCGCTGGGGCTGCTGGCGGGACCCGATCGCCCGACCGCGATCTTCTGCTCGACGGACGACCAGGCGATCGGTGTGCTGCGGGCGGCGCGGGAGCTGCGGATCGACGTGCCCGGGGAGCTGGCGGTCGCCGGCTTCGACGACGTGAAGGAGGCGGGTCTGACGGACCCGCCGCTGACGACGGTGGCATCGGACCGCCCCGCGATGGCCCGCGCGGCGGTGGACCTGGTCCTGGACGACGGCCTGCGGGTGGCGGGATCCCGCCGGGAACGCCTGAAGCTGTTCCCCTCACGGCTGGTGATCCGCCAGTCCTGCGGCTGCAACTGACGCCTGGCTGATCCACTCAGCCGGTAGCTGCGGGGTAATCGGGTGGGTGGGCGGGAAAGATCCGCCGCGAAGCGGCGGTCTTGTACGTCCCCGGGTCTTTATAAGGGGCATACGCGGTTTTACCGGGGTTCTCAGGGCGTACTCAGCCTCCTCTCATGAACGCCCCGCAGCCTTGATCCCATGACTCAGCAGCCGCAGGCCGCGTACCCGCCCCCGCCCCCTTACGCACCGGAAGAGCCCCCGAAGCCCCCGCGCCGGCGGGCGAAGGGCCCCCTCGCGCTTCTCGCCGCCGTGGCCATCGCGGCAGCGGCCATCGGCGGCGGCACCGCCTACGCGTTCCAGGAGCTGACCGGCGGCGACAGCTCGTCGAGCAGCAGCACCGCCACCAGCACGGACGTCGTGCCCACCAGCCAGAAGGGCACCGTCTCCGGCGTGGCCGAGGCCGTCAGCCCCAGCATCGTCGAGATCAGCGCCAAGTCCGGTGCGGGCTCCGCCACCGGCTCCGGCGTGATCATCACGGACGACGGCGAGATCATCACCAACAACCACGTGATCGCCGGCGCCTCGTCGGTCAAGGTCACGACGGACGACGGCAAGTCGTACACCGCCAAGGTCGTCGGCACCGACAGCAAGAAGGACCTCGCGCTGATCAAGCTGGAGGGCGCCTCCGGGCTCAAGGCCGCGAGCCTCGGTGACTCGGACAACGTCAAGATCGGCCAGGACGTCGTGGCGATCGGCTCCCCCGAGGGCCTGACCGGCACCGTCACCAGCGGCATCATCTCCGCCCTCGACCGCGACGTCACCGTGTCGACGGACGAGGGACAGCAGCAGCCGGGCGGCGGCGAAGGCGGCTGGCCGTTCGAGTACGGCGGGGAGCAGTTCAACGGCGACACCGGCTCGTCGAAGACCACGTACAAGGCCCTGCAGACCGACGCCTCGCTCAACCCCGGCAACTCCGGCGGCGCCCTCATCGACATGAACGGCAACATCATCGGCATCAACTCCGCGATGTACTCGCCCAGTTCGGCCCAGAGCGGCAGCGGCGACTCCGGCTCGGGCAGTGTCGGCCTCGGCTTCGCCATCCCGGTCAACACGGTCAAGGCCGACCTCGACACGCTGCGGGCCGGCTCCACCGACTGACCCCGCACACCCCTTCGTACGACCCCAGGAGGCCCCCCATGACCGCCACCCGCACCCGCACCGGCACCGTCATCACCGTCAACCGCGCCCGGCACGCGCTCGCCGTCAGCATCGGCTGGGGGCGGCCCGACACCGATCCGGCGGGCCTCGGCCTCCCGCTGACGGTCGCGCGGGAGCTGCACGGCGCGACCGCGAAGGAACGCGCCCCCGAAGTGGCGGCACCCCCGCGCACCGCCGCACGCCGCAAGCCCCGCGCCCGCGTGCGAGGCTGATGAAGGACCCGTCCGAGACCCACGCACCCGAGGAACCGACACCGATGAGCCCCGCCGAAGGCGAACAGCAGCAGCGCATCCTGATCGTCGACGACGAGCCCGCCGTGCGGGAGGCGCTGCGGCGCAGTCTCGCCTTCGAGGGGTACGGCACCGAGGTCGCCGTCGACGGCGCCGACGCCCTGGAGAAGGCCGCCGCCTACCGCCCCGACCTCGTCGTACTGGACATCCAGATGCCCCGCATGGACGGCCTCACGGCGGCGCGCAGGCTCCGCGCCACCGGGTCGACCACGCCCATCCTGATGCTGACCGCGCGCGACACCGTCGGCGACCGCGTCACCGGGCTCGACGCGGGCGCCGACGACTACCTGGTCAAGCCGTTCGAGCTCGACGAACTCTTCGCCCGCATCCGGGCGCTCCTTCGCCGCAGCTCGTACGCGGCCGCGTCCGGGCAGGCCGAGGAGGGCGACACCCTCGCCTTCGCCGATCTGCGGATGGACCTGGCGACGCGCGAGGTGACACGGGGCGCGCGGACGGTCGAGCTGACCCGCACCGAGTTCACCCTCCTCGAGATGTTCCTGGCGCACCCGCGCCAGGTCCTCACGCGCGAGCAGATCCTCAAGGCCGTCTGGGGCTTCGACTTCGAGCCGTCGTCCAACTCCCTTGATGTGTACGTGATGTATCTGCGCCGCAAGACGGAGTCGGGCGGCGAGCCGCGGCTCGTGCACACGGTGCGGGGCGTGGGGTACGTACTGCGGGCGGGCGAGTGAAAGGGCTCGTCCGGCGGTACCGGGCCATGCCGTTGCGCTCGCGCCTGGCGATGCTGGTGGCCACGGCCGTCGCCGTCGCGGTCGCCGCGGCCGCGGTGGTGTGCTGGTTCGTGGTGCGCAACGCGCTGATCAACTCGCTGGACGACGCGCTGAGTTCCAGCCGGGTGCCGGAGGATCTCGTCCTCAGCCTGATCGACCAGGACGGCCAGTGCCGCCACGCCTCGATCGTCACCAACCGGGAGAACAATCCGAACCCGTTCAAGTCGACCGTCCAGGTCGTCGACCGCAAGGGCAACAGCTGCGTCATCTCGGGGCAGCAGTCCGTCGAGGTCGCCTCGGCGGACATCGCCGTCGCCAAGCACGAGTCCCCCCAGTCGGTGCACACCACCACCGCGTCGAACGGCGCGAAGTACCGGGTGCTCACCTACCCCCTGGAGAAGCAGCCGCTCGCCGTCACCATCGCCCGCCCCCTCAGCGAAGTCGACGACACCCTGGACAACCTGATCCTCGTGCTCGCCTTCGTCGCCGGAATCGGCGTCATCGGCGCCGGCGCCGCGGGCCTGTGGGTGGCCCGCACCGGCCTGCGCCCCGTCGACGAGCTCACCATGGCCGTCGAGCACGTCGCCCGCACCGAGGACCTGAACCTCCGCATCCCCGTCGACGGCGACGACGAGATCGCCCGGCTCTCGGAGTCGTTCAACTCCATGACCGCGTCCCTCGCCTCCTCGCGCGACCTGCAGCAGCAGCTCATCGCCGACGCGGGGCACGAGCTGCGCACCCCCCTCACCTCGCTCCGTACGAACATCGAGCTGCTCGCCCGCAGCGAGGAGACCGGACGGGCCATTCCGCCCGACGACCGCAAGGCGCTGCTCGCATCCGTCACGGCGCAGATGACCGAACTCGCCGCGCTGATCGGGGACTTGCAGGAGCTGTCGCGGACGGACGCGGGGCCCGGCGGCGGCAAGGTCCAGGTGGTCGCGCTGCACGACATCGTGGAGGCGGCCCTGGAGCGGGCACGTCTGCGCGGACCCGAGCTGACGTTCACCGCGGACCTCTCGCCCTGGTTCGTGCGTGCGGAGCCGGCGGCGCTCGAGCGGGCCATCGTGAACATCCTGGACAACGCGGTGAAGTTCGGGCCGCCCGGCTCGACGGTCGAGGTGGCCCTGCATACCGGCACGCTGACCGTCCGCGACCACGGCCCCGGCATCCCGGCCGACGAGCTCCCCCACGTCTTCGACCGCTTCTGGCGCTCCCCCTCGGCCCGCAGCCTCCCCGGCTCCGGCCTCGGCCTGTCCATCGTGGCCCGCACGGTGCACCAGTCCGGCGGCGAGGTGGAACTGCGGCCCGCGTCGGGCGGCGGCACCGTGGCGACGGTGCGCCTCCCAGGGGCGGCTGCCCCGCCGCCGAAAACGCCTGATCAGGCCGGTGTTTAACCCGGCAGCTCCGTGCGCTCCCACCATTCGTAGACGGGCAGGCGGCCTGCGGCGGTGTCCGCGTGGCGTGCGGTGGCCCGGAAATGCTCGTATCCGCCACGGAACGGGATCTTGAGCTCGCTTCCGGGTGGGGTGACGTCGACGATCCGCTCAGGCAGATCGTCGGGGCCGCCCTCAAGGAACGCTTTCGGTGCATTGGTCATGCTGAGAGTTTCCCCCTGGAGAGCGGTCCTGCTCCCCCGTGACGCGCCGAAGGCCCGGCGCCCCTCACTTGCCGATGCCGAGCCCCGCCCCGATCAGCTGCACCCTGATCCCGTCCTTCTGCACGCTGACGTCCTGCAGCCATACGTTGCCCGACCCGGGCAGCTTCGGAAGGCGGAAGGCGAGCGTCAGGCGGTCGGCGAGTACGGGGCGGGTGAGCTCGGAGAGGCCCTTGAGGAGGGCGGGGTCCAGACCCAGCTTCTTCAGGAGCTCGGGGTGGCCCATCGCGGCGTCGATGAGGTTGATGCCCATCACGTCGTTGACGAAGCGCGGGGAGCCGACCAGCTCGTTCAGCTTGGCGTCGCTCTGCAGGGCGCCGCTCACCACGGAGTCGGGGACGCCGAGCCGGTCGACGATCGACGGGACGGAGAGCAGCGCCTTCGCCTTGGCGGTCTCCTTGGTGAGCTTGTCCGCCGTGGCCTTGCTGAGGTGCAGGCCCTCGGATTCGCGGGTGCCGGGCCGGTAGGTCGCCAGGTCGCCGATCTGCAGGCTCATCCGGCCGATGTCGGTGGAGATGCCGCGGTCGCCGTTGCGCTGGATGCGGGCGTCGGCGCGCACCTTCAGGTCGTGCCCGGCGACGGGCAGCGTGCCGCGGGCGAGCACCTGGTCGCGGCCGTGGCCGCTGAACGTGACCTGGGACGCGCCCAGTTCGCGGTTGAGGTCCTCGAAGGAGAGCAGCACCTCGCCGTGCATCTCCCGGATGAGGGCGCCCTTGATGTCGGTGGGTCCGTCGCCGGTTATCTGTACGTCGGTGGCGGTTGCGGAGACCTGGGCGAGCGAGATCCGGTCGGCGGCGACGTCGGGGACGGTGACCTTGACCTTGTCCACCCGCTGGTCGAGCACCTGGGTGAGGAAGGGGAAGCCCTCGATGTCGACTTCGGGAGCGGCGCTCAGGTGCATGGACTCCTTGAGCTTCTCGGCGGCCTCGTGCTCGGCGTAGAGCACGGCCCAGCGGTCACCGAGCGCGAGGAAGGCGGTGGCGACGAGGAGGGCGACGACGGCCTTCCCGGCGAGCGGAAGCCCGGCGAAGCGGTTGCGGCGGCGGCTGCGGCGGCGGTGGTTCGGGGGCTGCCAGGGGGCGTCGTCCTCGTCCGTGCCGTCGGCCTCTTCGTGGAGGAACTCCTCCAGGGGGTTCGGCGACGCGAGGGCGCCCAGCTCGTCGTACGGGTTGAGCGGAGCGGTCGTTTCCGCGGGCGACTCGCCTGCTGCTGAGGCTGCTGAGGCTGCTGATGCCGATGCGTCTGGTGCTTCGGGGGGAACCGATTCGGCGTGCCAACCATCAGACGGGTAGGCCTGGTTGTGATCGGGCGGAAGCGTGGCCACGCGGTGGGGGGAACGCATCAGCTGATTTCACCATACGTTCACACCCCACCCCAAGCCTCACTTACGGTAAGTACCGTTTTCGGACACTTACTGAGTGCGCTTGTTAACGCGCTATTCACTTCACGACGGTGATCCTGTCCGCCTTGGGCGGCGTGATCGGCTTGTCCGCCGAGGAGTTGGCGGTCAGGTACTCGTTGAACGCCTTCAGGTCATCGCCGCCGACCAGCGGCTTCGCACCCTTGCCGAGCTCGGGGAAGCCGTCGCCGCCGCCCGCGAGGAATGAGTTCATCGCCACACGGTAGGTGGCGGCCGGATCTATCGCCTTGCCGCCCAGCTTGATGGAGTCGGTGACGACGCGGTCGGCGCCGGTCTTGGTCATGTCGAGGGTGTACGTCAGCCCGTCCGAGATCTGCAGGATCTTCGGGGACGCCTCGTTGGGCCCGCTCACCTGCTGCTTGAGGCCGGTGATGAGCTGCGCGCCGGTGAGGTCGACGAGGTTGACCGTGTTGCTGAACGGCTGCACGGTGAAGCCCTCGCCGTACGTCACCACACCGTCGCCCTCGCTGCCGCTGGCCTTGAAGACCAGGTCGGAGCGGATGCCGCCCGGGTTCATCAGCGCCAGATCCGTCTCCGGGTCGAGCGACTTGCCGTGCGCGAGCTGCGCGTCCGCGATCAGGTCGCCGAGCGGTGCCTCGGGGGCGCCTGCGCCGCGGCCCGGGATGTCGGCGGAGATGAAGCCGACGGGCTTGTTGGCGACGGGCTCGGCCAGCTTGTTCCAGCGCCCGATGAGCGAGGTCATGTCCTTGGCCTTGGCCTGCTCACGGCTGACGACGTGGTTCGCCGACTTCGCCGACTTCACCGACGTACGGACGATGTCCTTCGTCTTCCGGTCGTACGTGAGGGTCGTGTCCGTGTAGAGCTTCCCGTAGGACGAGGCGGACGTGACCATGCGGGGCTTGCCCGCCGGGTCCGGGATGGTGCACACGTACGCGGAGTGCGTGTGGCCCGTGACCAGCGCGTCGACCTTGGGCGTGATGCCCTTGGCTATGTCGGTGATGGGTCCCGAGATGCCGTCGCCCGCGCCCGGGGAGTCACAGTCGTAGTTGTAGCTCTGCGACGCCGGGGATCCGCCCTCGTGGATCAGCGTGACGATCGACTTCACGCCCTGCTTGTCCAGCTCCTTGGCGTACTTGTTGACCGTCTTGATCTCGTCGTGGAACTTCAGCCCCTTGACGCCGTCGGCGGAGACGATGTCGGGCGTGCCCTCCAGGGTCACACCGATGAAGCCGATCTTCACGCCCTTGTGCTTCCACACCCAGTAGGGCTTGAGGATGGGCTTGTCCGTCTTCTCGTCGGTCACATTGGCCGCGAGATAGGGGTAGTCGGCCCCCTTGAACTCCTTGCCCTCCTCGAAGCAGCCGTCCTTGGGGTGACAGCCGCCCTTCTGCATACGGGCCAGCTCCTTGGCCCCCTCGTCGAACTCGTGGTTCCCGACGCTGGTGACGTCGAGGTCCAGCTTGTTCATGGCCTCGATGGTCGGCTCGTCGTGGAACAGGCCGGAGAGCAGCGGGCTCGCGCCGATGAGGTCACCGGCCGCCGCGGTCACGCTGTAGGGCTTGTCCTTGCGGGCCGTACGGAGCGACGTGGCGAGGTACTCGGCGCCGCCCGCGTCGATCTTCTTCTCGGTCCCGTCGGGCTGCTTCTCCGTCACCTGGCCCGAGGAACCGGCCGGCGGCTGCAGATTGCCGTGGAAGTCGTTGAAGGACAGCAGCTGCACATCGACCGTGCGCTTCTTGGCGGCGGCGCCCGCTGCGTCCTGTCCGCCGGACTGCCCCGCGTTCGCGGGCAGCGCGGCCGCCATCGCGCCGAGCGTGGCGATACCGGCGGCGACGGCGAGCAGACGAGTGGCCCGGCGTCTGGTTCTGCGCGGCTGTGGTGTGGCTGACACGTGTCCCCCTGGGATGGGTGTGAGGCGGCTGGAGGCGGTGAGACTCCGTGCGCAGCCTAGGGTCAACGCGCGTAGCGCGACAGGGGGTTGCCGGTTACGGGCCGGTTGCCATCAACGGCGTTACGGGCGCTTGGGACAAAGCGCCCGTGGGGCCGGTGCGGCATCACATACGTCCGGTGAACTGCTCCGGGACCGGCCGCCGCCGTACCCTCGACACCATGACTGACGAGCAGCAGCCTCCCGCCCCCATGCGGCAGATCGACACCGTCGACGCCCTCACCCCCGCCCAGGCCGAAGCCGTGCTCGGGCTCATCGCGGACGCCGCCCGCGCGGACGGCCAGCAGGCCGTCTCCGAGCAGGGGCGGCTGCAGCTACGGGGAGGTGCGCGGGCGGGGGTGCGGCATCTGCTGCTGAGCGTCGACGGCGAGTTCATCGGGTACGCGCAGCTGGAGGACACCGACCCCATCGAGGCGCCCGCCGCCGAACTGGTCGTGCACCCCGCGCACCGCGGCCGGGGGCACGGCCGCGCGCTCGGCACGGCGCTGCTCGGCGAGTCCGGCCGCCGGCTGCGGATCTGGGCGCACGGCGGGCACTCCGCCGCGCGGCACCTGGCGCAGGTGCTCGGCCTGACCCTCTTCCGTGAACTGCGGCAGATGCGGCGGACCTTGGGGGATCTCGATCTGCCCGATCCGGTCCTTCCGGAAGGGGTCTTTGTACGTACCTTCGTCCCCGGCCAGGACGACGCGGCCTGGCTCGCGGTGAACGCGGACGCCTTCGCCCACCACCCCGAGCAGGGCTCGCTCACCCAGCGCGACCTGGACGACCGCAAGGCGGAGCCGTGGTTCGACCCGGCGGGGTTCTTCCTCGCCGAACGCGAGAGCGACGGCGAGCTCGTCGGCTTCCACTGGACCAAGGTGCACGCCGACGAGCAGCTGGGTGAGGTGTACGTCGTCGGGGTGCGCTCGGGCGCGCAGGGCGGCGGCCTCGGCAAGGCGCTGACGACGATCGGCCTCAACCACCTCGCGGCGTCCGGGCTTCCGACGGCGATGCTGTACGTGGACGCGGACAACAAGGCCGCGGTGAGCGTCTACGAACGGCTCGGGTTCGTCACGCACGAGACGGATCTGATGTACCGGACGGAGTCCTGAGGGACGTAGAAACACGGGAAGGGCGCGGTGTTCTCACGGGGAACACCGCGCCCTTCGCGCGTCCTGGACATCCCGCTACTTCGGCGTGATGGGCTCCATGCACAGGGAGTACTGCACGCGGCCGCGCCGGGTCTGCTGGTACTCGGACTCGCCCGGAGCGCACTCGGACTCGTTCATGCTCGTGACCTTGTATTCGGCCTCGGCGCTGGAGCAGTCGACGGTCTCCATGTCGGGGCTGCTGTTCGACCCCTTGTTCTGCATGCAGTCGCCGACCTCGGTGGCGTCGTCCGCGACCGCGGGCTCGCTGGCGGAGCTGCCCGGCTTATTGCTCGCGGGGCTCGTGGTGTTGCCCCGGCTCGTGTACCACCAGACACCCGCGATGACGCCCGCGATGAGCAGCGTCACCACCTTCATCAGGGGTGACTGCCGGTTGAACGAACCGCCGCCACCGCCACCGCGGGGACGCTGCGGCTGGGGCTGCTGGGGCTGGAACTGCTGCTGCCCGTACGGCTGTTGGGGCTGCTGACCGTACGGGGGCTGCTGCCCCTGGTACGGCGGCTGGCCCTGGTATGGCTGCTGCTGGTAGCCGCCCTGAGGCGGCGGAGGCATCGACAAGGTAAGTCCCCCGACTTCCCATACATGTTCACGTCATTCGGAGCGGCAGACGTTACAAGATCGAGCGCCTATTGACGGAACGCACCCCCTTGCACCACCCTTTCACTACTCAACTAGTGAAAGGGTGGTGCAAGGCATGGTCGAGTTCCGTATCGACCGGCGAAGCGGCGTCGCCACCTATCTCCAGATCGTCCAGCAGACCCGACAGGCCCTGCGCCTTGGCCTGTTGGAGCCCGGGGACAAGCTGCCCACGGCCCGTGAGGTCGTCGAGGCCACGGCCATCAACCCGAACACGGTCCTGAAGGCCTACCGCGAACTGGAACGCGAGGGCCTGGTCGAGGCTCGCCGCGGACTCGGCACCTTCGTACGGAAGTCGCTGGGCTCCGCGCCCGCCGACTCCCCGCTGCGCGGCGAGCTCGACGCATGGGCCGCCGCCGCTCGCGCCGCGGGCATGGAGAGGGACGACGTCGCCGCGCTGTTCACCGCCGTACTCGAAGAGCACTTCACGCAGCCGGAGCAGTCCGGGCAGCCCGGGCAGCCCGGGCAGCCCGGGCAGCCCGGGCAGTCAGAGCAGCCCGGGCAGTCAGAGCAGTCCGAGCACATATCCGAGGGGGACCCCGCATGACCGACACCGCCATCGAGGCGGCCGCGCTGGCCAAGAGTTACGGGAGGCGGGGCAAGACCGCCCTGGGCGGCTGCTCCTTCCGGCTGCCCGCCGGACGCGTGTGCGCGCTCGTCGGGCCCAACGGCGCGGGCAAGTCGACGCTGCTCGCCCTCGCCGCCGGGCTCTTGCGCCCGACCAGGGGCAGCATCACCGTCCTCGGCACCGATCCGGCCGCCGCCCGCGAGCGCATCGCGTACGTCGCCCAGGACAAGCCCCTGTATCCGCAGCTCAGCATCGCCGACACCCTGCACCTCGGCGCCGAGCTGAACCCCGGGTGCTGGGACGCCGCCATCGCCGAACGCGTCGTATCCGAAGGGGAGTTGGACCCGAGGACCCGTGTCCGTTCTCTCTCCGGCGGCCAGCGCACCCGCGTCGCACTCGCCCTCGCGCTCGGCAAGCGGGCCGAACTGCTGCTCCTGGACGAGCCGATGGCCGACCTCGACCCGCTCGCCCGCCACCAGCTGATGGGGACGCTGATGGCCGAGGCCGCCGAACACGGCACCACCGTCGTGATGTCCTCGCACATCGTCGGCGAACTCGCCGACGCCTGCGACCACTTGCTCCTCGTGTCCGGCGGGCAGGTGCGGCTCGGTGGCGGCATCGACGACCTCGTCACCGCACACGCCCTGGTCACCGGGCGCGGCCCGCTCGCCGAACTCGCCCCGCACACCGTCGTCGAGTCCCGCGCCACCGGCCGCGGCCTGACCGCGCTGATCCGGCCCGAAGGACCGGTCGGCGACGCCTGGGACGTCGAAGAGCCCTCCCTGGAGGAACTGTTGCTCGCCCATCTGCGCTCCCCCGACGCCGAGCCACTGCTGCTGCCGGGCACCACGGCCCCCGCCGGGCGCGAGGTGGCGGCATGAGCTCTCCCCTGCTCCGCGGCCCTCGCTGGGCCGACCTGCGGCTGCACCGCACCGCCCTGTGGACGGCGGGCGGCCTCATCGTCTTCGCGGCCGCGCTGACCGGCTACTTCCGGTGGGCCGCCGAGACCTACCCGGAGGCGCTCGACGGCTGCGGGATCGGTCCCTGCGAGAACACGTTCCTCGGCTTCGCCAGCGCCCAGGACCTCCTGAACGAGTACATGAGCAATGCCTCCGTGGCCTTCCTGCTCCTTCCCCTGATGATCGGCGCCTTCGTCGCGGGCCCGATGACCGGCCGCGAGCTGGAAGCAGGACTGCACCGGCTCGCCTGGACCCAGTCGGTCACCCCGGCGCGCTGGCTCGCCTCGAAACTCACGGTGGCCGCGACACTGGGCACCGCCGGGACGCTCGCCCTCATGGGGGTCTTCCAGCTGGGCGCCTCGGGAATCCTGGGCCGCTGGAACCTCTCCTGGAGCGACCGGGGCGTGTACGAGGCGACGGGACCCACGCTCGTCGCGTACTGCCTGCTCGCCGTGGCCGTCGGCGCGCTCACCGGACTGCTCGTGCGCCGCACGCTGCTCGCCATGTCCCTCACGGGCCTCGTCACCGGGGGCGTCCTGCTGGCGTTCGGCAGCATGCGCTGGGACCTGTTCCCGGTGAGCACGGTCTCGGGGCGCGCCTCGGGCACGCCCCTGCACTACACGATGCACGGCCTCCCGCAGAACTCCCTGATCATGGACACGGGCGTCCACAACGCGGCCGGTGAACGCTTCATCGCCGGCCAGTGCTCCCCCGGCCAGATGGCCAACTTCCCCTGCCCGTCCGACACCCGCATCACCGGCTGGTACGCGGAGTTCCATCCCCATTCCCACTTCTGGTACGTCCAGTTGGTCGAGACCGGGATCGTCCTCGCCCTCGCGGCGGCGGCCACCTACGCCGCGTTCCGCGTGCTCAGGCGCCGTACGCCCTGAAATCGGGACCCATATCGGGACCCATGAAGGACAGACCCCCGGATGTGTAGATGTCCGGGGGTCTCCGGCACATGTCCCGCACGTCATGTCGCCGTAACCAGTGATTCAGACTGGCTTGCGACCCTCACTCAATGCAGCCCGCCGTGCCCGACCCTCCCCCCATGAACGGGAAGCTCCGCCTCACCCCGGCACTCTCCGACGCGCCCATCGGGGTCCCGGCGCGGAAGAATGGGGCCATGAGCCAGCCCAGCACGCAAGGACAGGTCCAGCACGCCCAGCCGTCCGTCGGCTCCATCGCCGCGCACAGGCCGCACACACTCGCGGCCGCCGTGTCGGACCTGGACCCCGACATCGACGCGGATCTCGACGCGTACGACGAGGACGGCCAGGTAGGACACGACGGCGCCGAGCTTCCGCAGGGCCGTTTCCTGGACCGGGAGCGCAGCTGGCTCGCCTTCAACGAACGTGTTCTGGAGCTCGCCGAGGACCCGAACACCCCACTGCTCGAGCGGGCCAATTTCCTTGCGATCTTCGCCTCGAACCTGGACGAGTTCTTCATGGTCCGGGTGGCAGGACTCAAGCGCCGCATCGCGACCGGCGTCGCCACCCGTTCGGCCTCAGGCCTGCAGCCCCGCGAGGTCCTGGAACTGATCTGGAACCGCTCCCGCGAGCTCATGGCCCGGCACGCCGCCTGCTACCAGGAGGACGTCGCCCCCGGCCTCGCCGACGAGGGCATCCACCTGGTCCGCTGGAACGAGCTGACCGAGAAGGAGCAGTCCCGCCTCTTCACGCTCTTCCGGCAGCAGATCTTCCCCGTCCTGACCCCCCTCGCTGTCGACCCGGCGCACCCCTTCCCGTACATCTCGGGGCTCTCGCTGAACCTGGCCGTGGTCGTGCGCAACCCGGTATCCGGCCACACGCACTTTGCCCGTGTGAAGGTGCCGCCGCTGCTCTCCCGCTTCCTTGAGGCCTCCCCGCAGCGGTACGTCCCCATCGAGGACGTCATCGCCGCTCCCGCGCACCTCGCGGAGCTGTTCCCGGGCATGGAGATCCAGGAGCACCACATGTTCCGGCTCACCCGGAACGAGGACCTCGAGGTCGAGGAGGACGACGCCGAGAACCTCCTCCAGGCCCTGGAGAAGGAGCTCATGCGGCGCCGCTTCGGGCCGCCGGTGCGCCTGGAGGTCGAGGAGTCCATCGACCGGAACGTCCTTGACCTCCTCGTACGCGAGCTGAAGATCAGCGAGGCCGAGGTCTATCCGCTGCCGGGCCCGCTCGACCTGACCGGCCTCTTCGGCATCGCGGCCCTTGACCGGCCCGAGCTGAAGTACCCGAAGTTCATCGCGGGCACGCACCGCGACCTGGCCGAGGTGGAGTCGGCGTCCGCGCCCGACATCTTCGCGGCCCTTCGCGAACGCGACGTACTCCTGCACCACCCGTACGACTCCTTCTCCACCTCGGTGCAGGCCTTCCTCGAGCAGGCGGCCGCCGACCCGGACGTCCTCGCGATCAAGCAGACGCTGTACCGGACCTCCGGCGACTCCCCCATAGTCGACGCGCTGATCGACGCCGCCGAGTCGGGCAAGCAGGTGCTCGTCCTGGTCGAGATCAAGGCGCGCTTCGACGAGCAGGCGAACATCAAGTGGGCGCGGAAGCTGGAAGAGGCGGGCTGCCACGTCGTCTACGGCCTGGTCGGCCTCAAGACGCACTGCAAGCTGTCGCTCGTCGTCCGCCAGGAGGGCGAGTCCCTGGTCCGCTACTCGCACGTCGGCACGGGCAACTACCACCCGAAGACGGCCCGACTGTACGAGGACCTGGGCCTGCTCACCGCCAAGCAAGAGGTGGGCGCGGATCTCTCCGACCTCTTCAACCGGCTCTCCGGCTACTCGCGCCGTGAGACCTACCGCAGGCTGCTCGTCGCCCCCAAGTCCCTGCGCGACGGCCTGATCTCCCGCATCAACAAGGAGATCCAGCACCACCGCGCGGGCCGCCCCGCCTACGTACGCATCAAGGTCAACTCGATGGTCGACGAGGCGGTGGTGGACTCCCTCTACCGCGCGTCCCAGGCGGGTGTGCCGGTGGACGTGTGGGTGCGCGGGATCTGCGCGGTGCGGCCGGGGGTCGCGGGTCTTTCGGAGACGATCCGGGTGCGTTCCGTGCTCGGCCGCTTCCTGGAGCACTCCCGGGTCTTCGCCTTCGGCAACGGCGGGGAGCCCGAGGTGTGGATCGGCAGCGCCGACATGATGCACCGCAACCTCGACCGCCGTATCGAGGCACTGGTCAGGGTCACCGACCCGGCACACCGGGCGGCACTCAACCGGCTCCTGGAGACCGGCATGTCGGACACCACCGCTTCCTGGCACCTGGGCGCGGACGGCAACTGGACCCGGCACGCGCTGGATCCGGAGGGCCAGCCCCTGCGCAACGTACAGGAGATGCTCATAGACGCCCGGAGGCGCCGGCGTGGCACAGCAACACCTTGACGAGTCGAAGGCGGGCGAGGTCCTGGCGGCCCATCTCCGGGCCCAGGCCACGGAGTTCCTGCGTTCGCTGCGGCTGCACCGCGAGTCGACGACGGACGCGCAGGGCGCCGAGGAGTCCCTGGAGGCGGCCAGGGCCCTGCGCCGCGCGGCCCGCCGCATCGGCGGCACGCTGCACACCTTCCGCCCACTCCTGGACCAGGAGTGGGCGACGGAACTCCGCCCCGAACTGGCCTGGCTCTCCGGCACGCTGGCCCGCGAACATGCGTACGCGACGCGGTTGGAACGCCTCCTTGACGCGCTGCATCGCTTGTCGGGGGCGCCGGGGGTGCCGGCTCCCCCGGATGCCGTTGACGCTCAGGCTGTGGGCAGGCGTTCCGCACGGCGGAACGGGTGGGCACAGCCCACAACGCCGGGTGCCGATGAACCGGGCGGGACGCCGAGGGGCCTAACGGTAGGCGCAGCCAAGGCCGCAGCCCTCCTGGAGCGGCAGCTCACCCTCGCAAGGACGCGGGCCCACTCCACCGCCCTCCAAGCCTTCGGCTCCTCCCGCTTCCACGCGGTAGCGGACAACGTGGCGGTGCTGGCGAGCGAGGTCCCCCTCAGCTCCAGCAGGGAAGCCCTGGAACCCCTGGCGGCCAAAGCGGAGTCGAACCTCGCGGAAGCCGTCGCCGCCCTCCCCCTGGGCCAGGCAGGCCACCCGTACAACGCCGAAGCCCTGGTCCACGGCCTCGCCACAGAGGCCGCGAACGAGGCCCAGGACGCCCCCTGGCTCAAGGCCCGCGCCCTCCTGCGCCTGCACAGGTACGCCCAGGAGGTCATCCGGGCCGGCGGCGACGACCTCCGCCTCACGGACGCGGGCCACGCCCTCGACCGCCACAGGGAAGCCGCCGACGCCGCATCGGCAGCCGCATCGGCCGCCCGGACCCCCCGCATCGCCCCGGCCACCGCGTACGCCCTCGGCGTCCTGCACGCCGACCAGCGCCACGAGGTCGAGGCGGCCAGGTTCGACTTCCATCAGGCATGGCTGCGGGAGGCGGTGCGCACACCGTGACGGGCGCCGGAGGAGTCGTACTTGCCGCCGGCTGCGTCCTGTGGCGGCACTCCCCGTACGACGGCGAGCTGGAGATCTGCCTGGTCCACAGGCCGAAGTACGACGACTGGTCCCACCCCAAGGGCAAGCTGAAGCGCGCCGAGGACCCCCTGGCCGGCGCCCTGCGCGAGGTCGAGGAGGAGACGGGCCACCGCTGCATACCCGGCGCGCGCCTGCCCACGGTCCGCTATTTCGCCCAGGGCCGCCCCAAAGAGGTCAGCTACTGGGCGGCGGAGGCGGCCGAAGGTCACTTCACGCCCAACAGCGAGGTCGACCGCATCCGCTGGCTGGCCCCGCCCGCCGCCCGCAACCGCCTCACGCAACCCCGTGACCAGCGCCTTGTCGACGCCCTGCTCAGCGTCCTTAACCCTGCGTGACGTATCAGATACGTTCCGTAGTGCGAGACCTAACCAGGCCGACTGCCGAGGTTCACCCCCCGTTCACTCGTGCCCATCGGCCGCTTCACCTGTCCTGCCTAATTTCGGCCTTACAACACGACGTAAGACCGCAAGAAGCAAAGACGAACGACCTCGCACGCCGCCACCCCAAGGACGGCGGCTCCCGGAAGGAACTCCGAAAGTGAAGCTTCAGCGCAAGAACCGGCTCCGCGCCCTCTCGCTCGGCGCCATCGCCGTCTCCGGCGCCCTGGCCCTCACGGCGTGCGGCTCGGACGACACCAGCGGCGGCAGCGGTGGCACCGGCAAGGAGACCAACGCCAACGCCAACATCAAGTGTGATGACGCCAAGGGCCAGCTCGCGGCCTCCGGTTCGTCCGCGCAGAAGAACGCGATCGACGCCTGGCGGAAGGTCTACTCGACCACCTGCAAGGACGTGCAGCTGAACTACAACCCGACGGGTTCCGGCGCCGGCATCACCGCGTTCATGCAGGGCCAGACCGCGTTCGCGGGCTCCGACTCGGCGCTCAAGCCCGAGGAGATCGCGGCGTCGAAGAAGGTCTGCAAGAACAGCCAGGCCATCGACCTGCCGATGGTCGGCGGCCCGATCGCCGTCGGTTACAACGTGCCCGGTGTCGACAACCTCGTCCTGGACGCCGAGACCCTCGCCAAGATCTTCGACGACAAGATCAAGACCTGGGACGACAAGGCCATCGCGAAGCTGAACCCCGACGCGAAGCTGCCGAAGACCAAGATCCAGGCCTTCCACCGCTCGGACGAGTCCGGCACCACGGACAACTTCACCAAGTACCTCAAGGGCGCCGCTCCCGACGCCTGGAAGTACGAGCCGGGCAAGTCCTGGGAGGCCAAGGGCGGCCAGTCCGCCAACGGCTCCTCCGGTGTCGCGGGCCAGGTCAAGCAGACCGCCGGTGCCATCTCCTACTTCGAGCTCTCCTACGCCTCCGACGGCATCAAGACGGTCGACCTGAAGACCGACGCCAAGGAGCCGGTGAAGGCCACCGTCGACAACGCCTCCAAGGCCATCTCCGAGGCCAAGGTCGTCGGCAAGGGCAACGACCTCGCCCTGGAGCTGAACTACAAGCCCACCGCCGAGGGTGCCTACCCGATCACCCTGGTGACGTACGAGGTCCTCTGCGAGAAGGGCAACAAGGCCGAGACCCTGGCCGCGACCAAGTCCTTCCTGACCTACATCGCCAGCGAGGACGGCCAGAACGTCCTCAAGGAGAACGACTACGCGCCGATCCCGGCCGAGATCATCTCCAAGGTCCGCACGACCGTCGCGGGCCTGAGCTAGCTGAACCGAGTGCGGCCGGCCCCGTAAGTCAAGGGCCGGCCGCACCGTCCGGTGCACCGCCGCCAGGAGCGACTCCCGCTGACGAAGCGTTGGTCGGCTCCGCAGACCGGAGAATCCCATGGATATACCAAGCAGTACGACGACACCTCCACCCCTCGACCACGTGAAGCCGTCGGCCGTCACGCCCAAGCGTGCCTCCCGTGGCGCCACCCGCCCCGGTGACCGGATCTTCCTCGGTCTCTCGCGCGGCTCCGGCATCACGCTGCTCGTGATCATGGCCGCCATCGCGGCCTTCCTGACCTACCGTGCGGCCCTCGCGCTGTCCGACAACACGGGCAACTTCCTCACCACCTTCGAGTGGGACCCGGCCGGTGCGACCACCGGCGGCAAGCCGTTCTTCGGCATCGCGGTCCTGGTCTTCGGCACGGTGGTGAGCTCGGTGATCGCCCTGGTGATCGCCGTCCCCGTGGCCATCGGCATCGCGCTGTTCATCTCGCACTACGCGCCGCGCAAGCTGGCCACCCCCATCGCCTTCGTGATCGACCTGCTCGCCGCAGTGCCCTCGATCGTCTACGGCCTGTGGGGCGCCCTCGTGGTCGCACCCAATCTGACCGGCCTCTACAGCTGGCTCGACGACTACTTCGGCTGGACCGGGATCTTCGAGTACCAGGGCGGCGCCCCGCGCTCCCTGATGACCGTCGGAATCCTGCTCGCCATCATGATCCTGCCGATCATCACGAACGTCAGCCGCGAGGTCTTCCTGCAGGTCCCGAAGATGCACGAGGAGGCCGCGCTCGCGCTCGGCGCCACGCGCTGGGAGACCATCCGCATGTCGGTGCTCCCCTTCGCACGCTCGGGCGTGATCTCCGCCTCGATGCTGGGCCTTGGCCGTGCGCTCGGCGAGACGATCGCCGTCGCCACCGTGCTCTCCCCGACCTTCCTCATCAGCGCGTCCGTGCTCGACCCCGGCGGCGGCACCTTCGCACAGAACATCGCCAGCAAGTTCAACGAAGCCAGCGAGTACGGCCGTGACGCGCTCATCGCCTCCGGTCTGGTCCTCTTCGTCATCACCCTGCTGGTCAACGGCGCGGCCCGCCTGATCATCGCGCGCCGCAAGGAGTACTCGGGGGCCAACGCATGAGCGCCACCATCGTCAAGCCCACGAGCAGCCTGCAGGGCGCCCGCCTCCCGCGCTGGACGCCGGTCGTCGTCGCGCTCGGCTCCGCCGCCGCCGGTATCGGCATCGGCGTGGGGGCGAGCCTCGACAGCCGTATCCAGTGGGGCCTGATCGCGGCCATCCTCTTCATAGTCGTCTCGTACGTCGTCGCGGTCGCCGTCGAGGGCGGCCGCCAGGCCAAGGACCGCCTCGCCACCTCGCTGGTGTGGGTCACCTTCCTGCTGGCCGTCGTCCCGCTCGCCTCGCTGATCTACGAGACCATCGAGCGCGGCACGAAGGTCTTCAACGGCTACTTCCTGACCCACTCCATGGGCGTCGTCGCGGACGACGAGCCCGGCGGCGGCATCTACCACGCGATCATCGGCACCCTGGAGCAGGTGCTCCTGGCCTCGCTGATCGCCGTGCCGATCGGCCTGCTCACCGCGATCTACCTCGTCGAGTACGGGCGCGGGAAGCTCTCCAAGGTCGTCACGTTCTTCGTGGACGTCATGACCGGCATCCCGTCGATCGTCGCTGGCCTTTTCGTCCTGAGCTTCTGGATCCTGATCCTGGGCTTCGACTTCTCCGGCTGGGCCGGCGCCATGGCGCTCGCCATCCTGATGATGCCGGTGATCGTGCGCTCCACGGAGGAGATGCTCAAGCTCGTCCCGAACGAGCTGCGCGAGGCGTCACTCGCCCTCGGCATCCCGAAGTGGCGGACCATCCTCAAGGTGGTCCTGCCCACCGCGATCGGCGGCATCACGACGGGCGTCATGCTCGCCGTGGCCCGTATCGCGGGCGAGACCGCACCGGTCCTGCTCCTGGTCTGGGTCAACCCCATGATCAACACGAACCCGTTCGAAGGCTCGCAGGCCTCGCTGCCGCTGTACGTCTACCAGCAGTACGCGGCGGGCAATCAGGCCGGTTACGACCGCGCCTGGGCCGCGGCGCTCGCCCTCATCGGCTTCATCATGATCCTCAACCTGGCGGCCCGCGGCGTAGCCCGCTGGAAGGCCCCCAAGACGGGCCGCTGACCGCGGCCACTCAGCGACCCCCTCGTACCCCCCTGAAAGCAGTGATCCCCATGGCCAAGCGAATCGACGTATCGGGCCTGACCGCTTACTACAGCGCCCACAAGGCCATCGAGGACATCTCGATGACCGTGGAGCCCCGCTCCGTGACCGCCTTCATCGGCCCCTCCGGCTGCGGCAAGTCCACCTTCCTGCGCACCCTGAACCGCATGCACGAGGTCACCCCCGGCGGCCGCGTCGAGGGCAAGGTGCTCCTCGACGACGAGGACCTGTACGGCTCCGGCGTCGACCCGGTCGCGGTGCGCCGCACGGTCGGCATGGTGTTCCAGCGCCCCAACCCGTTCCCCACGATGTCGATCTTCGACAACGTGGCTGCGGGCCTGCGGCTCAACGGCTCGTACAAGAAGAGCGAACTGAGCGCCATCGTCGAGAAGTCCCTCAAGGGCGCCAACCTCTGGAACGAGGTCAAGGACCGCCTGAACAAGCCCGGCTCGGGCCTCTCCGGCGGTCAGCAGCAGCGTCTGTGCATCGCGCGGGCCATCGCGGTGGAGCCCCAGGTCCTCCTCATGGACGAGCCCTGCTCGGCCCTCGACCCGATCTCGACCCTCGCCATCGAGGACCTGATCGGCGAGCTGAAGGAGCGCTTCACGATCGTCATCGTGACGCACAACATGCAGCAGGCGGCGCGCGTCTCGGACCGTACGGCCTTCTTCAACCTCTCGGCGGTCGGCCAGCCCGGCAAGCTCATCGAGATAGACGAGACGGAGCGGATCTTCTCCAACCCGTCCGTGCAGGCGACCGAGGACTACATCTCGGGCCGCTTCGGATAAAGCCTGTTGGACCCCTCCGACTCCTTGCGGTGCTGCATGGCGGTGCCACCGCAGGGGCAACAAGAAAGGCCCGCCCCCTGGCTCCCGGGGGGCGGGCCTTTCCGTTGTGCTTTCCCGTATTCCTACAGGAACGCGAGATTCACGATCCAGAAGCTCAAGGCGGCGACCAACGCCGCCGCCGGCATCGTGATGAACCAGCCCAGAATGATGTTCTTCGCGACGCCCCAACGCACGGCGTTCACTCGCTTCGTGGCACCCACACCCATGATTGCGGAGGTGATGACATGCGTCGTGGAGATCGGCGCGTGGAACATGAAGGCGGTGGTGAACATGATGCCCGCGCCGGTGGTCTCGGCGGCGAATCCCTGCGGCGGGTCAAGCTCGATGATCTTGCGGCCGAGCGTACGCATGATGCGCCAGCCACCTGCATACGTACCGGCGGAGAGCATCAGCGCACAGGCGATCTTGACCCAGATCGGAATGGGCGCGTCGGCATCCTGCACATCGGAGATGACAAGGGCCATCACCACGATGCCCATCGTCTTCTGCGCGTCCTGCAGACCGTGACCGAGGGCCATTCCGGCCGCCGAGACGGTCTGCGCGATACGGAATCCGCGCTTTGCCTTGTGCGGGTTCGACTTGCGGAACATCCACATGATCGCGCACATCACCAGATAGCCGGCGGCAAGGCCGACGAGGGGCGAGATGAACATCGGGATGACGACCTTGTCGAGTACGCCCGACCAGATCACCCCGATCCCACCGGCGAGCGCGGCTCCGACCATTCCACCGAAGAGCGCGTGGGAGGACGAGGAAGGCAGCCCGAAGTACCAGGTGATCAGGTTCCAGACGATCGCGCCCACCAGAGCGGCGAAGAGAATCCACATTCCCTTGTCGCCGTGCGGCGTCTCGATCAAGCCCTTGCTGACCGTCTTGGCGACCCCGCTGCCCATGAAGGCACCGGCGAGGTTCATCACCGCGGCCATCGCGAGCGCGGCGCGCGGCGTCAGCGCACGCGTGGAAACGGATGTGGCAATGGCGTTCGCCGAGTCGTGAAAGCCATTTGTGTACGTGAATCCGAGCGCGACGCCAATGGTCACGACCAAAGCAAAGGTGTCCATGGAGGGGTCAGGACTCCTTGACCGCGATGGTCTCCACAGTGTTCGCCACGTGCTCGAAGGCGTCGGCGGCCTCTTCCAGCACATCCACGATCTGCTTGAGCTTCAGCACCTCGATGGCGTCGTACTTGCCGTTGAAGAGCTGGGCGAGGAGCTTACGGTGAATCTGGTCGGCCTGATTCTCCAGACGGTTCACCTCGATCCAGAACTCGGTGAGGTTGTCCATCGTCCGCAGATTCGGCATGGCCTCGGCCGTGAGCTCGGCGGCTCGCGACAGTACCTCGATCTGCTGCTCGACTCCCTTGGGGAGTTCCTCGACCTGATAAAGGACGACCAGGTCGACGGCCTCCTCCATGAAGTCCATGATGTCGTCGAGAGACGAGGCCAGGTTGTAGATGTCCTCGCGGTCGAACGGCGTGATGAAGGAGGAGTTCAGCTGGTGGAAGATCGCATGGGTCGCGTCGTCTCCGGCGTGCTCCGCGGCCCGCATACGCTCTGCGATCTCGGCTCGGGCGGAGGCATCGGCCCCGAGCAGTTCCATCAGGAGCTTCGAGCCCGTGACAATGTTGTCCGCGGATGCGGCGAACATGTCGTAGAAGCTCGTCTCCCTGGGGGTCAGACGAAAGCGCACGTGGGGTCCTCGGGGTGCTTTGGATTCGGTCAGGCTGATGCTAGGCGCATCATCCGGCCACGGCTAACCGGCCAGGACCCAGTGTCGCCCATCAGGCACAGTGATCAGCACACCCCCCGGGGAATCGAGTATCCTATACCTACCCGGGGTATAGGGAAGCCAGTGACTGTCCAGGGACTGTCCAGCAGGAGGACGCGATGACGACCACCGAGGCGGCCGACGCGGCCATGACCACCGAAGCGCCCTCCGAGCACGGCGGCCACGACCAGGGTGTGCACGGCTACCACAAGCAGAAGGACGAGCACCTCAAGCGCCTGCGGCGCATCGAGGGCCAGATCCGGGGTCTGCAGCGGATGGTCGAGGAAGACACCTACTGCATCGACATACTCACCCAGGTCTCGGCGAGCACGAAGGCCCTGCAGTCCTTCGCCCTGCAGCTCCTCGAGGAACACCTGCGGCACTGCGTGGCCGACGCTGCGGTCAAGGGCGGCGCCGAGATCGACGCGAAGGTCGAGGAAGCCACGAAGGCGATCGCCCGCATGATGCGTACGTGAAGCTCTGGATGCGTACGTGAAGCTCCAGTCGTCGGATCGCTAGTCGTCGGATCGCTGCTCCACGACCGTGGAGACCTTCAGGACCTCGTCGATCCGGTCGGGGCTCAGCCGCTCCTCGCCGGTGGCACTCGCCGCGATGATGAGTTCGCCGCACAGCTCGATCTCGGCGAGGGCGACGTGGTCCTGAACTGTCGTACCGCGCACCAGAGCCACGTTCATCACCTCTTCCTGACCTTGCTTCCTGCGCCCGTACCGACTTCCTAGAGTAGGGAGCGGCCTACACACCGCGCATGGCACGGACGGACCATTTCCACACGGCCGGACGCGACTAGACCTACTGCTCGGCGATCTTCCCCGCGAAGATGTCCTCGCTCGCCGGAAGCCGCACATCGACCTTCACCCCGAAGTCAAAGAGCAGCGTGGTCGACGCCACCTGCGCGTTCGAGACGCTGAACTGCTGGCGCAGCTTCCGCAGCCTGCCCTGCTCGTCGAGGTACGCGTCGAACGGCACCCCGCCCTTGCTGAACCCTTTCGCCGCCGCCCCCAGAGCCTTGCGCTGCCCCTGCGAAGCGGACCTCGCGGCGCGCGGCAGGTCGGCGCTCCCGCGGAAGTGGCGCACCTTCACGCCGGCCACCCGCGTCTCCCCCACATACGTCGCCTTGCTCACACCCCGCAGCAGCTCCGCCGCGGCGAGCGGATCGGTCGCGCCCCCGGTGACGAGGTTGCCGTCCGACAGCGACGCCGTGTCGATCCGCACCCACTTGTCGGAGGGCACCCCGGCCCCCCTGTTCTTCATGTAGAGCGCGCCGCCGGCCATCAGCTCGGTGATGGGCCGGTGCTCCTCCGTCCCCGCGGGATCCTTCGGCAGCACCACCACGAACCGCCCCAGCTGCCGCTTGAAGTCGTACGCACCGTGCCCGCGGATGGTCACGCGGGTACCGCCGCTCGCCATCTCCATGGACGTACGGGCCTTGGCGCTCCCGGCCCGCACCAGGGAGTCCGCGGAGTCGCGCACCATGTCGACGGAGTCCTCGGCGCCCGGGCTGTCATCGGCGGCGGCCCCACTGCCCGAACAGGCCGTGGCGACTGCCATGAGACCCACCGCGGCGGCCGTGACCACCGCCCCGCCTGTGCGCCTGTGCAGCTGACCCATCGCCTGCCTACCCCCAAGCCTTCCCGTGCGGAGCCGAGTCCCCCTGTCGTCCCGTGTAACGACCGGTACGTTGACCCGTCACGCGTAAGGGCACCGGCCCGGCATCGGTACCGTGGAGCGGTGGCCGAGGAACAAGGACAGGAACCGCACCGCACGACAACGGTCGAACAGGGCCGCTTCTGCACGGCCAGGTGCAGCTGTGGCTGGCGCGGACCCGCCCGCAGAGCGCGCAGCAAGGCGCGGACGGACGCGGCGTCCCACGCGTCGGAGGTGTAAGCCCTCCCTCTCCTTCCGTCTCCCCTCTTCCGGAACCCCGAGGTCCCGTACGCCGTCTCGTACACCGGGAAGCAACGGGAGGGGCGTCATGGAACGACGTACGTTCATCAGCACATCCGCGGCGGCCGCCGCTGTCACCGCTCTGACGGCCGCGGGCTGCTCCGGTTCCGGGGGCGGGAGCGGGGGTGCCACCTCCCGCAGCGCCGCCGGCTCCGGCACTCCCATCCGTACGTCGAGCGCCGCCGCGTCCGCCGCGGCGAACCTCACCGCCCTCGCCAAAGACCTGGACGGCACGCTGGTCAAGCCCGGCGAGGCCAAGTGGGCGGCGGCCAGGCAGCTTTACAACACCCGCTACGACACGCTGAAGCCCACGGCGGTCGCGTACGTGGCGGGCCCCGACGACATCCGCACGACGCTGGCCTACGCCCGCGCCCACGACGTCCCGGTCTCCATACGCAACGGCGGCCATTCCTACGGGGGTTGGTCGTCCGGCACGGGCCGCCTGATCATCGACGTATCGAAGCTGAACAAGACGCGGGCGAGCGGGACGACCGCGACAGTCGGCGCGGGCGCGAAGCTGATCGACGTCTACCGCGGGCTCGCCGCGAAGGGCGTGACGATTCCCGCGGGCTCCTGCCCGACGGTGGGCGTCTCGGGCCTGACGCTCGGCGGCGGCCACGGCGTGGTCTCCCGCGCGTACGGCCTGACCTGCGACAGCCTCACCTCGGCGACGCTGATCACGGCGGACGGCAAGCTGGTGACGGCGAGCGCGCGCGAGAACAAGGAACTGTTCTGGGGCCTGCGGGGCGCGGGGAACGGAAACTTCGGGGTGGTGACGGAACTGACCTTCCGCACGCACAAGGCCCCGCAAGGGGTCTCGGCCTACATGACCTGGCCGTGGTCGAAGGCGGCGGCGGTCATCAAGGCGTGGCAGGAGTGGGGCCCCGACCAGCCGGACGAGATATGGTCCTCCGCCCATCTGGCGAACACGCCGGGCGGCACACCCACGGTCTCGGTCGCATGCTTCTCACTCGGTACGTACGGGGATCTGCAGAACGCGGTGGACCGCCTGGCCGACAAGGTCGGCGCCCCGGCGCGCAGCGTCTCGCTGAAGCGCCGCTCGTACAAGGAGTCGATGGAGGTCTACGCGGGCTGCTCCTCCTTCACGTCGGACGCGCAGTGCCATCTGCCGGGGGCGACTCCGGGCCGTAGCCCGCAGGGCGCCCTCAACCGCGAGACGTACGCGGCAAGCTCCGACTTCTTCGACCGCTCGCTTTCCGCGGCGGGTGTGCGGGCTCTGCTGACGCAGGTGGAGAACGTGACAGGGGCGAGCGCGGGCAGCATCGCGCTGACGGCTCTGGGCGGGGCGATCAACCGGGTGGACCCGGGGGCCACGGCCTTCGTGCACCGCCGCTCGCGGGTGCTCGCGCAATACATCGCTTCGTGGCGCCCGGGTACGTCCGGCAAACCGGCCCAGGCCTGGCTGAAAACCGCCCATGGGGCCATGGCGCGCTATGCCTCCGGCGCGGCCTACCAGAACTACGCGGACCCCACCCTGACGAACTGGCGCAAGGCGTACTACGGCGACGCGGCCCCCCGCCTGAAGAAACTGAAGCAGCAGTACGACCCGAAGCGCTTCTTCGACTTCCCTCAGGCGATCTAGCACACGGAGGGCGCCCCGCTCAGCGCAGGCGGGGCGCTCGGTCGACGTACCCCGAACAGCCGGTCCCGCGACTCGAACGGCCCCCGCGACACGCCCTCGGGTGGACTAGTTCGCGGGGGCCCGTTGCCCTGGGGGTATGCGTACTCGACCAATAGGTGCCACCACGGCGGCAGCCGCGGCCGTGCTGGCCCTCTCCGCGCCGCCCGCCGCCCACGCGGCCACCCACGACCACCCCGCCGCCGGCCCTCTCGCCGCCGTCTCCGCGGGCGTCACCGCCGCCGCGGGCGGAGTCGGCTGGTGGCTGCTCCGGCGCGACCGGCGGGAGGCTACGCCGCCAGGTCGCGGTCTTCCGGAGTCGACTTCGGCGCCGACGCCGGCCGAGCCACCTCCGTCACTTCCGCAGGCCGCGCCCACACCAGCCGCCCAACCCGGCCGGAGCGCCCGACAGCCGTAGCCAACGGCGTGAGCAGGGCCATCGCCAGCGGCGAGAGCAGCAGCGCCACCGCCGTGCCGAGCGCGAACCCGCCCACGACGTCCGTCGGATAGTGGACGCCCATGAAGACCCGGCAGAAGCCTTCGAGCAGTGCGATCGCAATGCCCGCCAGACCGAACTTCCGGTTGGCGACGAATAGCGCGGCCCCCAGAGCCATCGCCAGCGTCGCGTGATCGCTCACGAAGGAGAAGTCGGTCTTTCCGTCGACAAGGACCTCAAGGCCGTCATGGTCCATGAAAGGCCGACGGCGCTCCACAAATCCACGGATCGGGACATTCACAAGGACCGCGATCCCGGCGGCGAGCGGCACCCAGACAACGGCGGCCACGGAAGCGGCCGCCTCCTCCAGCGCACCCCGCTTCCGCTGCCCCCACCAGCACCAGACGACAAGAAGAACAAGGGCGAGCAACAGCCCGTACTCACCGACGAATTCCATCGATTTCGCCAGCCAGCCGGGCGAATCCTTGGCCAGGCCGTTGATGTCGTAGAGCAGGCTGACGTCGGGGTTCGACCCTGTTGTGTCGAGTCCAGCCATGGTGCTGCGGCCCCTTGTCTTCTCGGTCTACTCGCCGTGGGCGCACGATTTGTACGCCCTTCCATCAACCCCCGTGATCAGTGCCGCTTGCCCCGTGGTCAGTGCTGCCTGCTGGGTGGTCTCGCGTTCCAGTCAAGGGAACGTGCGACCCCATCCACTACGTTCCACCCTCCACCGAATGATCACTCAGACGTTACCGAAGAGAGACTCATCGCCGCAGCTCAGAGGAGTGCGCTGACGGAGAGTTCAAGCCACATCACACCACGCGTACGCGCTGCGTACGCCCCTCGTACAGCTTCCCTCAGGCCGCCGATGCCTTGTCGGGCAGGGCCTTCGCCCCGTCCTCGGTGACGCGAGTCGCGCCAAAATAATCCGGTGTATCGATCGGGTCGAAGCGGATGACGGCACCGGGCCGCGGGGCGTCGATCATGTAGCCGCCGCCGACGTAGATTCCCACGTGACGGATGGCACGGGAATTGGTGAGGTCGTCCGAGAAGAACACCAGGTCACCCGGGAGCAGTTCGTCCCGTTTCGGGTGCGGCCCGGCGTTGTACTGGTCGTTGGCGACCCGGGGCAGGGTGATGTCCACGCTGCGATAGGCGGCCAGCGTAAGCCCGGAACAGTCGAATCGGCCGTTCTGATCAGCCGTCCCATTACCGCCCCACAGATACTCGGTGCCGAGCTTCTTCTGTGCGTAGTAGATGGCCCCGGCGGCCTGCTGCGAGGGCTGCACGCGGCTGGTGGGCCGGGCGAAGCTCTTCTGCAGAGTCGTGATGGTCTTCACGTAATTCTGGGTCTCGCGGTAGGGGGGCACGCCGCCGTACTTGATGACGGCGTAGGCGCCCGCGTTGTACGCGGCGAGCATGTTCTTGGTCGGGCTGCCGGGCGCGTCCTTCACATATCCGGCGAGTTTGCAGTCGTACGAGGCGGCGGACGGAATGGCATCCTGCGGATCCCACACATCCCTATCGCCGTCCCCGTCCCCATCGACCCCATGCGTGGCCCAGGTCCCCGGAATGAATTGCGCTATCCCCTGAGCCTTGGCCGGACTCTTCGCGTTGGGATTGAACCCACTCTCCTGATAAAGCTGCGCGGCGAGGAGAGCCGGATTGATGGCCTTGCACAGATTGCCCCACTTCTGCACGAGAGGCTGATAGCTGGCGGGCACGGCACCTTTAGCAAGCCCTACGTTCCCCTGCCCGGCGCCGTTGGCGATGCTGCCGGCGGCCATGTACGTCCCCACGACGAGCAGGGCGATGAAACTCATCGCCCCACCGATACCGACGGCTGCGACCAGCCACGCCTTACGCACCGTCAACCACCCCTCACCACGCGGGAGTCCACCGCGCCTCAGTGTAGAGGGGTGCCTGTGCTGACGGGTGATCTCGACTTACCGTCGCGGTTCGTCCCCGTACACCGGGAACTCATCCGTCCCGACGTCGAAGCCGAGGGGATCAGGGAGAGGGACGGTCTCTCCGAACTTGCCCTGCCGGGTGTCCTTGTAGGCGGCTGCCTCCGGCTGCGTGTACAGCACCCATGTCCCGTGCCGGGGGTCGACGACCAGGAGCGCTGCGACGCCCGCACCCGCATACCAGTCGACCTTGTCCCTGATCTCCCTGGACCGTTCGGACTTGGAGATCACCTCGACTGCGAGGGCGGCGTCCTCGGGGGCGGCCAGCCAGTCGTCATCGTCGCCCCATTCCTCGGGCAGGACGATGAGGTCGGGCGTGACGTAATCGTCCGGATCGTCGGGCAGAGCGATGGACGACACCTCGTATGCCGCGAGCCCTTCGGGGAGGGACGGCTCCAACTGCCGACGCAGCCTGTGGATAACGCCCGCGTGTTTTCCACGCGGAGTCGGGGACATCACGAGGCTTCCTCCCATGATCTGCACGCGCAGACCCGTCGCATTCTCGATCTGCTCTGCGACCTCGCGCAGATTCCCCGGCCCCGGGCGAGGGCGGAACGGGTACAGAGGCGCACGCGGCTCGGACATCGCTCGCAACCTCCGTCCATCCGACTCTGCGTCTGCGGGAGCGGGAGCGGTGGGAGGGCCCGCGTCCTGCTCGACTGCGCTCCCACCGTACTGCGCGGCGCCGCCAGCGGCTTGGGCTTCCCTGTCCGTACGCCCACATGTCGGCGCCCTAGTCCGGCGTACGGCCTCGGTCACATCGTTCACGTCACCCACCCCTTAACCGCTTTCCGTCTCCCGCTCTTCACGTTAAGTGACGCCACCGACATTCACCCCTGCCCGCACTCGGCCCAGAGGAGCTTGCCGTGGTGCGCGGCGGGCGCGTCGCCGAGTCGGTATGCGCCCCAGGAGTCGGCGCAGGCCCGCACGAGGTGCAACCCGCGCCCGCTCTCAGCGTCCACCGGGGCGGGCGGCCCTCCGGTGGTCCCGAATCCGGGCGGGATCTGCGGGTTGGAGTCCCACACGGCGACGCGGATCCCCTGCGGGGTGGCCTCGCGGAGGCGGAGGGCGTAGGGGCCTTGGGTATGACAGTGGGCGTTGCTGAGCATCTCCGCGGCGAGGAGTTCGGCCGTGGGGGCGAGTTCGGCGAGGCCGTACGTGGCGAGGACGGCGCGGAGGGTGGTGCGGGCGATGCCGGGGGCGCGGGGGTCGTGCGGGAGAGTGAGGGTGTAGCTCCAGGGCGGGGATACGGTTGTCGGCAGCATGGAACTCTCCGTTCAGGGGCGGTAGTTCATGGGGGTACCCAGTGACGATGCCGCTCCGTCGAGCGGGGTTCTTCCGGGCGTTGGCGCCACTCATAACGTAGCGGCGCCTTGTTAAGGTGTTAATCGAAACCCTGCAAAGCCCTGCACAACCACTCGTGTGAGTGACTGGACAGAGGAGAGGCGAGCGCCCCCGTGAGAACCAACCCGACGGGACGTCAACTCCGGCTGGGCAGCGAGCTGCGCAAGCTCCGTGAGCGTGCCGGCCTCACGTCGACGGAGGCAGGGAAGCTGCTTGGCGTGAAGCAGAACCAGGTCAGCAACATGGAGTCCGGCCGGCTCGGCATGAGTTCGGCACGGCTACGCGCTCTGGCCTGTCACTACGACTGCTCGGACAAGGCACTCGTTGAGGCGCTGGTCGGCATGACCGGTGAGCGGACGCGTGGATGGTGGGAGGAGTACCGCGAGATCCTGCCCGCCGGACTGCTCGACCTCGCGGAGGTCGAACACCACGCCACGTTGCTACGAACCGCCGTGACCGTGCACATCCCCGGCCTGTTCCAGACCACGGATTACGCCCGAGAGATCTTCCGGCAGGACGTACCGGAGCTGTCACCCCCGGACATCGAGCACCGCATCTCGTACCGGATCAAGAGGCAGGCCGTGCTCTTCCGTGACGCGCCAACGCCGAACCAGGTCATCGTCCACGAGGCGGCCCTTCGGATGCAGTTCGGTGGCCCCACCGTGACCAGGGATCAGCTCAATCACCTCGTCGACATGAGCGAGCGGGAGCACATCACCATCCGCGTGATCCCGTTCGCCGCCGGTACGTTCCCCGGCTCGGGACAGTCGATCTACTACTCGGCGGGCCCGGTCCCCCAGCTCGACACGGTCAACCTCGACCAGTCGCACGGCCCCGTCTTCCTCGACGCCGAGGCCCAGCTCGACAAGTACCGCGTGCTGCTCGACCGCATGGAAGCCACGGCGCTTCCTCCCGCGAAGTCCCGCGACTTCATCCACAGCATTGCCCGAGACCTGTAGAGGAACCCAAGATGCCCAAGCTCACCTGGCAGAAGTCGTCCTACTGCGCCCAGGGCAACTCCTGCGTACACGTCGCCGCGAGCCCGTCAGGAACTGAAGTTCACCTGACCGAAAGCGCCGACCTCAGCGGAGCGATACTCACCGCCCGACCGGCAGCCTTCGCAGCCCTGATACGCACCCTCAACTCTTCCAACCCATCCGGCGTTTGAGGAAAGGACCGCCCTCCCCATGCCTGAAGGCAACAACATCCCCGCAGACCTCGACTGGATCCGCGCCGCCCCCGAAGGGGAAGAAGGCCCAGGTCCCTGGATCGAGATCGCCTACGGCAAGGACGACGACGCCGTCTACCTACGGGAAACCAGCGACCCCGAGAACGTGGTCACCACCACCCAGAAGAAGTGGGACGCATTCGTACTGGGCGTACAGGCAGGCGAGTTCGACCACTTCGTAGAGGGCGTCGACTGACGACGGCGGGGGCTTTGCCGGGCCGGTGGTGGTGTTCGTACCGGGGCCGCCCGGTTCTCCAAAGAGTGGCGGTTCCGGGCCGGGAGTCAAGGGCGCTCCTTCGTCGCGTCGGCTTCGCCGATTCCGCTTCGCTTCACCCTTGACACCCAACCCTCCACCGCGAGAAGCGAATTGACCGGGCGGCCACGAAAGGGGGCTCTCGGGGACTGCGGGGATGGGTCATCCGGCTTTCCTGCCGGGTGCGGACTAGTTCGTAGCAGCGCTGCACGCTGGAGGGGTACGCGGCCGGTCCGGGGAGCGGTGCCGGTCTCGTCAAGCGCCTGCCGACCGGATCTTCCGGGGTGGCCGTCGCTTCCTGGATGAGTGGGGGGTGGGGGGACCTACTTTGGAAAAGTAGTGTTCTGGCACAAGGGGGGCGCGGCACTGCGAAACGCAACTTTCCCAAAGTAGGTCCCCCACACCCCCCTCTCGCCCTTCTCGCGGTCGGGGCCGGGGCCGGGAGACCGGTCGGCAGACGCTTGACGAAACCGGGACCCATCCCCGAGCGGACCGCGCACCCCTCCCACTCGGCTGCGCTGCTACGAACTAGTCCGCACCCGGCAGCGAAGCCGGATGCCCCAAGGACCCGTCCCCGTGAGCCCCGCTTCGTGGCCGCCCGGTCGTCTTCCTTCTCGCGGTGGAGGGACGGGTGTCAAGGGTGGAGCGCAGCGGAATCGGCGCAGCCGACGCGTAGCGCAGCGGAGCGCCCTTTACACCCGGCCCGGAACCGCCAACCTCAGGACAACCGGGCGGCCCCGGCGCCAACTCGACGCCGGGACACCAAAGCCCCCTACTCCGGCTCCACAAACTCATCCGTCAGCACACACCCGTCAACCAGCGCCGGCGCCGTCGACACATCCCCCCGCACCCGGAAGTTCGGGTTGCAGTTCAGCTCCAGGAGCCCCGAGGCCGAGAGATCGCGGAGGGTTTCCCCGTCCGGTGCGATCACCGCGAAGTCCTTGCCGATGGCGAACCCGCCCTCCACGTCCGCGAGCTCGTCGCCCTTCATCTCCTCGGCGAGGTCCGCCTTGTACGCCGCCTGGAACATCTTCATGTCGCTGGTCTTGAAGACCCGGATCCAGCCGTCCGCACCGTCGTCGCAGGTCCCTCGAAACTGCACACCCCAGCTCATGTCGAACTTCTCGTCCATGGGGTAGTAGCGCTCATCGGAGGGGTCGATGCTGTACCTGTCGCACGTGGTGAAGCGCTGAAGGTACTCGCCCGCCGCCATGACGGTCTTCGCCTCCGGCATGTTGTCCAGCATCATCTTCTGCCGGACCTCGGGCCCACCGCTGGCCCCGCCGTTACGGGCGAATCCCTCACCGGAGTCGGAGGCAGGGGCAGAGGCAGAGTCGGACGACGACCCCGCAAACTTGTCCGCACCGCCGTCCTCCGCCCCATCGCCCTCACACCCGGTAACCGTCAAGGCAAGAGCCGCCGCCCCGACAACCGCCGCCAGCCTGAAGCGCGTACGCATGATGGTGTGATCCGTTCCCCCGCCGAGTCATGACGCCGGGACCTTAGAGCAACCGCATGTCCATGATCAAACCAGGCTTCGAGCATCCCACCCCGGCGTTCCAGGCAAGGGGCATTCCCGCAGGTCAGACCCCCTGGAAGCATTCCAGCGTCCCGGATGCGCCGGCGTTCCTTGCCCCCGCCGGGACCCGCCCCCTTAGCTGTGATCAAGACAGACCAGCACAGCTACTCCGGGGGGATCCCATGAAGCACACCCGCAAGGCAGTCACCGCCGTCATCGGCCTCGTCGCCGCCCTCTCGCTCACCGCCTGCAACGGCGACGACAACGCGTCGGCGGACACCTCGACCACGTCCCCCGCCGCGTCGGCGGACAAGGGCGGCGACGACAAGGGCAGCAGCACCGGCGGCAACACCGGCGGATCAGGCGAAGCCTCGACCGGCGGCGAAGGCTCCACCGGCGGTGGTGAAGCCGCGCAGGGGACCGCCGTCGGCACCGGCGACAACAGCGACGGCAAGATCGACATCTGCCGTACGGACGAGCTCGAAGTGAACGCCACGGACAACACCACCGACAAGACGGAGGGCGTCGTCACCGTCGTCTTCAAGAACGGCGGCGGACGCGACTGCTCGATCAACGGCTACGCAGGGGTCGACCTGACGGCGTCCACGGGCGACACCCTCTCCGTCGACCGCAACGGCGAGGCCCCGCACCCCGACATCCTGAAGGACGGCGAGTCCGCCGCCTTCAACATCACGTTCCCGTACAACAACACGGGTGGCTCCGGCATCCGCATCACCAACCTCGTCGTGACGCCCCCGAACGAGACGAAGCACGTCACGCTCGACTGGCCCGCGGGCACGCTCCCGGTCTCGGACGGCGAGGGTGCCGTGAAGCTGGAGATCAGCCCGGTCGGGAAGGTCAGCGACTCCCCGGCCGGCTGAACCCGGCGCCACCGCCTCGCCCCTCGCTAGGAGGCGGTCCGCTGCGGCACCACCTGGATGCCGAACTCGTACGAGCCGATCGCCACCGCGATGCCCGAGAAGAGCAGCGCGAAGTGTTCCTGACCGCGCGCGGTCACGATGCCTCCCAGGTCCAACTGGGAGGCATCGGGCCATCCCAGGTCGCCGAGCAGCCCACGGGTGACCCCCTTGGCGGCCTCGTCGTCACCGGAGAGGAAGATCGTGCTCGGGCCCACCAGACTCGCCGGGTCCACCATCACGAACCGGTCCACGGTGGCGAGCGTCTTGACCACCCGCACCTCGGGGTACTCCTGCTGAATCTCCTCGCTGAGGCTGTAGTTGGGGTGGGACAGCTCCATGGTGTCGGTGAACGTGTAGCCGACCCCGATGTCGACAAGCACCTTCCCGGCGAGAGCGGCCGCGCCGATCTCCTTCAGTACGTCCATGGAAGCCGTGCCCGGCGTTGCGTTCACCAGCACCTCGCCGTGCGCGGCCGCCTCACCGAGCCCGACGAGGGTGAACCCCTTCAGCTCCTCGGTCTCTCCCCGCTCCTTGGGGTTCCTCGACCCCAATACGACGTCATGACCCGCGGCACTCCAGCCAGTAGCCACCGCGCGAGCCACATTTCCCGTTCCAAGCAGTCCAATTCGCATGTCCAGGACGCTAATTGGGCTTGTGCGCAAGGGAATCGGGCGCGAGTCCCAAGCCCGCTCGTCCCGGCGACGTACTCCAGAAGTCCGAGCCGCGGCTAGGCCGCCGGGCTGAAGATCTTCGTCAAGTGATAGTCGAGCGTGGCGCGTACGTCATCCAGCGTGCGGCGCTCGTGCAGTACGTCCCCGCCCAGTCCCACCGCCGCCGCCACCAGCAGGTCCGCCTCTCGGTGGGCGTCCAGGCCGGGGGCCGTCTGGCCGTTCGTCTGGGCCACGGCGATGAAGCCGGCGATCAGGTCCTCCAGGGGGTGCTCGTCGCTCAGGAAGACCGCCGCGATGGCCGGGTCGGTGAGACTGCGGGCGTAGTACGCGGAGAACACCCGCAGCGCCATGGTCCGTTGGGCGTCCAGGGGCAGGAACTCGTCGAGCATCGCGCTCAGGACCCCGCGCAGGTTCGCGGGGTCGAAGTGGACGCGGGTCCTGGCCAGGCGTTCGTTCTCGCGGTGGAGCAGGTGCAGGGCGGTCACCAGGAGCTGGTGCTTGCTGCCGAAGTGGTACTGGACGACACGGAGCGACACCCCGGCCTCCGCCGCGATCTCCCGCATGCTCGCCGCGTCCAGGCCCCGCTCGGCGGCGATGCGCCACACCGCCTCGGCGATCTGGCGGCGCCGCTTGCGCGACTGCGCGCTCGTCACCGTGTCCGCGGGGCGGGCGGCCTCGGGGGCGGGGGTCAGCTTCCGGCGTCGGTAGGCCCTCGCCTGGCAGCTGCGGGAGCAGTAGAGGGCGGGGCGGCCGCGCTTGCCCGCCGTGCTCATTTCCGCACGGCAGACCGTGCAGCGGGCCGTCCCCCGAGCATTCTTTTCGTCACGCACACCACCCACTATAGAACTTAGAATGTGTGACGTAATCCAGATAAAGGGGCTTGCAGCAAGGGGACTTCGCGTCTCGCGCTGATACGTTCGTAACGTGAAGTACGACATCCTGCAGATCTTCGGCGCAGTCCTGATGTGTTTCTCCGCGCAAGGCCTCATCCGACTGCTCATCGACCACGACTACAACGGCTTCCTCGGCTGGATACCCGGCGGCTTCCCCGCCCTCCTGACCGCCTACACCGTGGCGCTCGCCGCCGGAGTCCTCCTCACCGGCTGGTCCCACACCCGGGCGAAGGCGCTGGGCCGGCGCAGTTGACGGGTGTCCAACTTTCCCCGATCGTAGGGGAATTGGGCGCAAATCAACGCGCTGCATGCACCGGCTGGGGGGAGCCGCAAATGCAACCTGGCGAACCGCACGACTCGGTACCGGGCGCCAATCAGGGGGAAGCGCCTCAAGGCGGCGAGAGCGGTCAGGGCGGCCTAGGCGGTCAGTTCGGGCCGCCGCCGCCCGTCATTCCACCGCCGCCCTCCGCCCCACCCACCGTGGGGCCACCCCCGGCCGGTCCGCCCTCTCCACCCCCTCCGCCCCCTCCACCCCCTGACGCCCTCCAAGCCCTCTCCACCGCCCTGCTCAACCTCACCGGCCTCGGCCTCGGCTACGTCCTGCTCAAGCGGTGGCTGCCGGCCGCCCTCTGCTGGGCCGCGACCGCCGGGCTGCTCTTCGTGGCGCTGCCCGCCGACGTGGACGGCGTCCCCGGCGGCGTACTCATCGGCTATGTGGCCTTCCTGGTCCTGGCCGCCGCCGACGGGGCACGCCGCGCCCTGCGCACCGGGACCGCCTGGCCGCTGCGCGCCCCCGTGGCCGTCGGGCTCGGCCTCGTGCTGCTCACCGTGCCGGCCGGCGGCGTCATCGCGTACGACGGCGCGCGCGACGACGCCATCGAGGAGATGCTGCTCGACCGCCTGGAGAAGGCCGACAAAATCGTCACGGCCGCCGAAGGGCGCTCCTTCGACTCCGCCAAGGACGACTACCGCTCCGCCCTCGCCGTCTACCGCGACCTCGGCGACGACCACCCCGGCTCGAAGGCCGCCGACCGCGTACCGGACAGCCTGAAGACGTACTACGAGTCCGTCGCAACCCCGTACGAGGAGCGCAAGTACTGCGACGCCCTCGAACCCCTCAAATACCTCCGCACCCTCCCCGACGACCTCGGCAAGGACCGCCTCGGCTCCCTCGCCGCCTGGCCCGACGACCGCCTCGCCACCTCGCTCTACGAATGCGGCATCCAAGGCCTCGGGACGGCCGCGGGCGGCAGCGGTCAGTTCGGTGAACTGCTGCGTACGTTCCCCGACTCCGACCAGGCCGGAAAGGTCGAGCCCGCCATCCGCGACGCCATCGATGAACGGTCGTCCGATCTGAAGGGCGCCGACCCCTGCAAGGCCACCGACGAGCTCCGCAACATCGGCTCCACCGCGAAGGCCCTCCCGGACGACGCGGGCGGCGGGCTCAGCGGGGACGCCGAGAGCGCCGTGGAGTCCGGGGCGTACGCGTGTGGGGTCGACGAGTTCGAGGACGGCAAGTTCGCCGCGTCCGCCAAGACGCTCAACGACTTCGCCGACACCTACCGGGGCAACGGCAAACGCGACCGCGCCAAGCAGATCGCCATCGCCGCCGAGATCGCCGCCGACCGGCCCCAGGCAGGACGGAGCCTGCCGCCCACCAAGTCGCCGGGCGGCGCAAAACTGGAGTACGTCGTCGAGAACGGCGGCCCAGGACCGCTCGAGGTCCTCTACACCGGCCCCACCACCGGCACCCTCAAACTCACGTCCTGCGGCAGCTGCAAGACGTACACGACCAAGGCCCAGGGCAAGAAGGCCTGCCTCGCGGGCAAGGGCCACCCGAAGAAGACGCTGCGGCTGCCGCCCGGCGAGTACCACTTCCTCTACAAGCGCGGCGCGGGCAGCGCGGGAAGCGTCCGCAACAACACCGAGGGCAGCCAGGTCAGGCCCGGCTACCGCTACACCGACTGCTCGTACGTCGTGACGGGCGGCGGACTCGGCGACCTGGACGATCTGGTCGGCCTCGACGGTGCCGACGACCTGGATGATGACACCGACTCGCCTACGTGAAGCATGATGTGAGACCTGGTCAGAGGGCACGCCGGGCCGTCATTGCCCGGCGTCACCCAGCGTGATACACAGAGTGATCATGCGTTTCAGCCAACGAATGACGCCAAGTCGACATGCACTGGCCCGTTTGTCGGCGAGAATGAGCTGTCCTCTGTACTGCGGTAGGCAGAGGTGACAGAACAACCCACTAGGGGCGGTGAGTTACACATGCTTATGGCAGCCGAAAAGGGCGATATCACCACCATCATCGGCGGGATCGCCCCCGACTGGGGTCCCTTCGGGAGCCTGGGCAACGAGGCGCGGGTGATGATCGAGGTCGTGATGGCGATCGCCATCCTCCTCTGTCTCGGCATTGCGATCTGGGGCGCGGCCAAACAGCGGATCGGCGCGACGGCTCTGCGCGACACCTTCAGCGCCGAGCAGGGCAAGGGCCTGATCATCGCGGGCCTGACCGGCGTCTTCATCATCGGCTCGCTCGGCACGGTCTTCACCATCGTGTACGGGATGGCGGTCTAGCCGCCGCGTCCCCTCCCTCCACACGTCCCCCTCCCCCTGTCCCCCTCCACACCACCCATCCGTCGTGCCCACCGGCTGAGGTTGCAACTCCCTGATGTCGAGTCACCACACCGCGCCCGCGCGGGAACCAGCACGGCTACCGTCGTACGTGGCGGTTCACCGAGAGGTTGAGGGGGCGTACGCGGCATGAGTCCCGACGACGAGCGGAACGATGGCCTCTTCGGCGGATCGGGCGAGACGCGGACGCGGCTCCCCGAGGGCGAGGGGGGCGGCCAGGACGTCTACGGGGGAGCGCGCAGATCCGGCCGTTCTTCACGGTCCTCGTCGCGGAGTCTCGTGACGGTGGTGGGTGTGGTGGTCCTGCTGATCGCGGCGATCGCTTTCGCGAACCGGGGGGGTGAGTCCTCTTCGGAGGGCGGGGACGGAGACGGCAAGAAGGCGGGCGCTGCAGCCACCGCCCCTTCCGGGGAGAAGCCCGTCGACGGCAAGACAGCGGGGATTGCTTCAGGGTTCGCGAAGAGCGAGCAGGGTGCGCAGTCCGCTGCCGCGAACTATGTGGTGCCGCTCGGTTCGGCCGAGATGTTCAGCAAGGCCAGGCGCGACGAAATCCTCCGGGCCGTCATGGCGCCGTCCAGCGTGAACAGCTTCGAGACGCGGCTCGACAGGGCGTACACCGCTGACTTCTTCAAGAACGTGGGCCTGAACGAGGACGGCACGACGCCAAACGGCTACCAGTTCGTCTCCCGCACGAGCCCGATCGGCACCAAGGTCACCAGTTACTCGGGTGACCAGGCGACCGTGGAGGTCTGGTGCAGCGGCCTGCTCGGACTCGCTGGGGAGCGGTCCACCAAGCCCGTGACCAACAGCTGGTTCACGATCACCATGAAGCTGGCGTGGACGAACGGCGACTGGAAGGCCACCACGCACACCCAGAAGGACGGCCCCGCGCCTGTCCCCGGCGACGACCGCGCCTCCGGCTCTGATGAGATCTCGAAGGCAGTAGAGGGGTACGGAGGGTTCACCTATGCCCGGTAGCCGTCACGTACTCAAGCTCACCACGGCTGTCGCTGTCGTACAGACCACGGCTGTCCTCTTCGCGACGCGGGCCTTCGCCGCTCCGGAGCCCAAGGACGACGCTTGTGATCTCATCCACGGCCCCGCAAAGAAGTACTGCGAAAAAGGCCAAGACGGCGGCAGCTCCGGCGGCGACGGCAAGTACCCCACCGATGACCCCCTGAACTCCAGCCTCGACCCCCTCTCCTCCCTGGCGAAGGGCTGCGCGGACGCCGCCTCCTGGACGGTGGACAAGCTGTCCTCCGCCGTGAAGGAGACCGCCGAGGTCGACTTCACGAACCCCACCTTCCTCAAGCAGTACGCGGTCGTCTTCGCCGCGTCGACCATCCTGACCCTGCTCCTCTGGCTCCTCGCAGTCGCCAAACGCGCAGTGAGAGGCGTCCCCCTCACCACCGCGCTCTCCGAAGCCATCGGGTTCCTCTGGCTGACGGTCCTCGCCTCCGCCTTCACGCCGCTGATCCTCTACACCGTCGTATCCGCGACCGACGGCGTCACGGACGTCATCGCGAAGGCGACGGGCGGTCAGACGGACACGTTCTTCGGGACGTTCTCCGGTGCGCTGAAGAAGGGCGAGGACATCGGCGGCGGGCCGATCATGCTGATCGTCGTCTCGCTCGTGTCGATCCTCGCCGCCGGCGTGCTGTGGCTGGAACTCGTCATCCGGGCCGCCCTGCTCTACGTAGGAGCGCTGCTCGGCACCGTCGTCTATGCGGGGCTCGTCGACAAGAACCTGTGGACGCACGTCCGGCGCTGGGCCGGGATCATGATCGCGGTGATCCTCGTCAAACCCATCATCGTCATCGTGCTCGGACTCGCGGGCGCGCTCTCCGCCGACGACGGGCCCGACTCCTTCTCGGCCGTCGTCTCCGGGCTCTCGATCATCCTGCTCGCCATCTTCGCGAGCGCCATGATCTACCGCTTCGTGCCGGGCTTCGGGGACGAGATCGCCAACTCCCGGAACAACCGGATCATGCGCGGCGCCGAGAACAAGGCCGCCGCCGTCATCAGCTCCCCCGCGTCCCTCGTCTCCCAGGGCATCAAGACCCACAGCTCCCGGGGCAACGGCGGCGGAGGCGGCGGTCAGGCGCGGCCCGCCAACGCGGCGAGCGGCGGAATGGCCGCCCACAGCAGCCGCCCCTCCGGAGGCGGAGGCGGCGGCGGAGGCGGCAGCTCATCGAACGGCGGCGGATCTGTCCCCTCCGCCGCACCCGCGCCGCGCAGCAACAGCGCGACCAGCACGCCGCACGCGCGCAACCGCGGCTCAGGCAGCACCGGAAACGGCTCAGGCAACAAACGCACGGGAGGTGAAGGGCGTTGACGACCCAGTCCCACGTGTCGCAACCGGTCGCGCCCCGCCGCACATATCTGATCGGCCGCGCGCGGCCGAACGCGATCGTCGGCAAGAACCGGGAGACCGGAGAGATCGCGCTGATCATCGCGGGGGCCTTCCTCGGGATGATGTGCGGGCTCCTCGTCCCCGTCCTCTCCCTGCGCATCGTGCTGCTCATGGGCTTCCCGATGCTGGCCATCGCCGCGGTGTACGTCCCGTACAAGGGCCGGACCTTCTTCAAGTGGTTCGAGATCAACCGGAGTTACAAGAGGTCTCTGAAGCGCGGCACCGCCTACCGCTCCGCCGCCCCCGAAGCGGGCGTCCGCTTCGACGGCAAGGAGGTCGAGGTCGGCCCGCCGCCCGGCATCGGCCGCATCAGCTGGCTCGCCGCGCCCTTCGGTCCTGATGAGATCGCCGTACTGCTGCACGCCGACCGGCGGACCGTCACCGCCGCCATCGAGATCGAGGGTCCTGGCGTCGGGCTCCGGGACTCCGAGGACCAGGAAGCCCTCGTCGACCGCTTCGGGACGCTGCTCAAGCATGTCGCCAACGGCGACGGCTTTGTGACGCGGCTTCAGATGCTTGCCCGCACCCTCCCCGCCGACCCGGACGCCCACGCCAAGGACGTCAGCATGCGCGGCGACGACCGCGCGCTGCCCTGGCTGCAGCAGTCGTACGAACAGCTCCAGTCGATGGTCTCCACCAGCAGCGAGCAGCACCGCGCCTATCTGGTGGCCTGCATGCACTACTCGCGCGACCTCGCCGCCGAGGCCCAGGCCATGGCGCGTGCGGCCCGCCCGCACGGCTCCCGCAGGCTCGACAAGGACGCCGGTCTCGCCGTCGTCATGGCGCGCGAGCTCACCGACATCTGCTCGCGGCTCCAGGAAGCCGACATCCGGGTCAGGCAGCCGCTGGGCCAGGGGCGCCTGTCATCCCTCGTGCACTCGATGTACGACCCGGACCACCCCATAGACCACATCCAGGCCATGACGAAGCGGAACGCCTGGCCCGCCGAGCTCGACGCCATGGAGCCCACCTACCTCCAGGCCAAGACCCGCGAGTCCTCATCCCGCGCCCCCTGGTGCCACGCCACCGCCTGGGTGAAGGAGTGGCCGATGACGCCCGTCGGCGTCAACTTCCTCGCCCCGCTGCTCGTCCACACCCCGGACGTCATCAGGACGGTGGCCGTGACGATGGACCTCGAACCCACCGAGGTCGCCATCGAGCGCATGCTGACGGAGAAGACCAACGACGAGGCGGAGGCCAGCCGCCAGGCCAAGCTGAACCGCACGGTCGACCCGCGCGACGTCGCCTCGCACTCCCGCCTCGACCAGCGCGGCGAGGACCTGGCGAGCGGCGCGGCCGGCGTCAACCTGGTCGGCTACATCACCGTCTCGTCCCGGTCCCCGGAGTCCCTCGCCCGCGACAAGCGCACCATCCGGGCCTCGGCCGGGAAGTCGTATCTGAAGCTGGAGTGGTGCGACCGCGAGCACCACAGGGCCTTCGTCAATACGCTGCCGTTCGCGACCGGCATCCGACGCTAGACGTTATCGACGTAGAGGCAGGCTGTTGAGATGCGGGATCCGCTGACCGTCCTCACGGACGCCTTCACGTCCTTCCTCTTCGGGAAGGTCGAGACGACCAGGCTTCCGGTCCGTACGTCGACGGGGCAGGCCCAGGCGGTCTACCTGCCGACGGCCGCGCCGGGCCTCGGCGACTCGGGCGTGATCATCGGGCGCGAGGTGTACTCCGGCAAGGGCTACATCTACGACCCCTTCCAGCTGTACGGGCAGCAGCTGCCGGCGCCGCACTGGCTGGTGCTCGGCGAGTCCGGCAACGGCAAGTCGGCCCTGGAGAAGACGTACGTACTGCGGCAGTTGCGCTTCAAGGACCGGCAGGTCGTCGTCCTGGACGCGCAGGGCGAGGACGGCGTCGGCGAGTGGAACCTCATCGCCCAGGAGCTGGGTATAACTCCCATCCGGCTCGACCCGACGGCCGCCCTCGACATGGGGATCCGGCTGAACCCCCTCGACCCGGCGATCACGACGACCGGTCAGCTCGCGCTGCTCCGGACGATCATCGAGGTCGCGATGGGTCACGGGCTCGACGAACGCTCGGGCTTCGCGCTGAAGGTCGCGCACGCGTACGTGAACGAGACGATCGTCGAGCGGCAGCCGGTCCTGACGGACATCGTGGAACAGCTTCGCCACCCGGAGCCGGAGTCCGCGGAAGCGATGAACGTCGCCATAGACGACGTGCGGGCCTGGGGTCTGGACGTGGCGCTGGTCCTTGACCGCCTCGTCGACGGTGACCTCCGCGGCATGTTCGACGGCCCGACGACGGTCGGCATCGATCTGGACGCGCCCCTCATCGTCTTCGACCTCTCCCACATCGACCGGAACTCGATCGCGATGCCGATCCTGATGGCGATCGTGGGCGTCTGGCTGGAGCACACGTGGATCCGCCCGGACAGGAAGAAGCGCATCTTCCTGGTCGAGGAGGCCTGGCACATCATCAACTCGCCCTTCGTGGCGCAGCTGTTCCAGCGCCTGCTGAAGTTCGGCCGACGGCTCGGTCTCTCCTTCGTGGCGGTGGTCCACCACTTGTCCGACGTGGTCGACGGGGCGGCGGCCAAGGAGGCGGCCGCGATCCTGAAGATGGCGTCCACGAGGACGATCTACGCCCAGAAGGCGGACGAGGCGAGAGCGACGGGGCGGGTGCTCGGGCTGCCACGGTGGGCGGTGGAGATCATTCCGACTTTGACGCCGGGCATCGCGGTGTGGGACGTGAACGGCAACGTGCAGGTGGTCAAGCACCTGATCACGGAGACGGAACGGCCACTGGTCTTCACCGACCGGGCCATGACGGAATCCTCGGCGGACCTCACGGATCTCCCGGACGACGATCCGCTGCGGGCCGCCGAACTGGAGGCGGAGGAGCGGGCGGCGTACATGGAGCAGCAGATGAACGATCCGTCGTCGCGTTCCGGGGTGGCGTGAGCGATGCCGTACCGGGACCGGGAGTACCGGGAGTCCGAGCCCGAGTACCGGGAGCGGGGCGGCCGCCGCGAGTCGCGCGAGCGCGGCATCCCCGACGGCCTGCTGGTCGGCGGCCTGGCCTTCGTCCTCGGCATGACGGTGCTCACCTGGTCGGCGACGGGCCTCGCGGGCTGGTTCACGCATGGCTCCTGGCCGCGTGCAGTGACGTTCGGTCGTACGCCGCCGGCCATGCGACACCTGATCCAGCAGCCCCACGACGTGGCGGGAGCATGGCCGCAGACCCCGCCCGACCAGCTTTCGGGCTACGGCCTCTTCTGGGGCCTGCTGATCGGCCAACTGATGGTGCTGGTCGTCCTGACGATCTTCGTGATGGGTACGTTCACGCGGTGGCGGGCGGTGCGAAGGGCACGGCGGATGCCAGCTCCGGCTGCGACTACCCGCCGCCCGGCAGCTGCAGCGGACGACTACGCCGAAGCTGTCGAGGAAGCAGCCGCCGCCCCCGCTGTGGGCAGGCGCACAGCCGCCGACGAGGAATCAGCCGCCGCTCCCGCTGTGGGCAGGCGTACACCCGCCGACGATGAATCGGCCGCCGCTCCCGCTGTGGGCAGGCGTTCCGCAGGGCGGAACGGGTGGGCACAGCCCACACCGCCGGGCACCGATGACACGGGCGTCGAGCAAGACACGGGCGACCGCACCACACCCCAGAGCCCCGAGACCCCAACGGTCCCCAGCCCCCGTACACCCCTGGTACTCGGCCCCCAAGAGACCCGCAGACCCCTGGCAGTACAGGCCATCCGGGACGCCGAAGCCGCAGCCCTGGTCATCACCTCGGACCCCACCCTCTGGGAAGAGACAAAAGACGCCCGAGCCAAGCTCGGCCCCGTCCTCGTCTACGACCCCACCCACCTCTGCGACACCCCCGCAAGACTCCACTGGTCCCCGACCAGAAACTGCGAGGACAAGACAACGGCGGCCCACCGGGCCACCGCCCTGCTGGCCGCCATAAGGCCAAGCGCCAAGCTGGACACCGTCGTCGCGGACACCGCGGAAACCCTCCTCCGCAGCTTCCTGCACGCCGCCGCGGTGGACAACCGCCCCATCAAGCACGTCCACCGCTGGTCCCAGGGCACGCAAGTGCAAGAGGCGGTACGGATCCTCCGTACGCACCAGAAGGCCGCCTCCGGGGCAGCCGGCGAACTGGAGGCGGCGCTCACGGCGTACCCGGAACGCCGCGACATGGCCCAGGAGTTGACCGCCCGGGCCCTCTCCGCCCTCTTCACGGTCAACATCCGCGAAGCCTGCACCCCAAACCGAACTGATGCCCTCACACTGGATTCCTTCGTGGATGAAGGGGGCACGCTTTTCGTGGTGGGTGAAGCAATCGAAGACCCCAAGTCACCCAAGGGACCTGGCGCGATGCCGCTTCTCACGGCACTCGCCGCAAGCGTGGTCGAGCACGGCCGGCGCATGGCCGAACGGTCATCCTCCGGTCGGCTCGACCCACCAATGACGCTGGTCCTCGACGATGTCGCCGCGGTGGCCCCGCTGCCCCAACTGCCGGACCTGCTGGCGAACGGCGCCGACCAAGGCCTCCCGACCCTGGCCCTGCTCCGCTCACAGGAACAGGGCAGATCCCGCTGGCCGGACCGCGAACTGCCGGGCACCTAGGAGCTCCCCCTCAGGGTCACCGTCGTACCCGGGTACTACCCGTCGCCGCCACTTCCCGCCCCCGGTCCGACGATCCGCGCCCCCGCGAGCGCCAGCATCGTAGCCATGATTAGGGCATACGGACTGACCAAACACTACGGCGGCAAGCCCGCAAAGAAGGCTGTCGACGACCTCGGGTTCGAGGTCCTTCCGGGCACCGTCACCGGCTTCCTCGGCCCCAACGGGGCGGGCAAGTCCACCACCATGCGGATGCTCCTCGGCCTCGACACCCCGACCCGCGGCCGCTCCACCATCGGCGGGCGCGCCTATGCCACACACCCCGCGCCCCTGCACGAAGTCGGCGCGCTGCTCGAAGCCCGCTCCGTCCACCCGGGCCGCTCCGCGTACCACCACCTCATGGCGCTCGCCCACACCCACTCCATCCCCAAGAGCCGTGTCGACGCCGTACTCGACCTGGCCGGCATCCACGACGTCGCCCGCAAGCGCGTCAAGGGCTTCTCGCTCGGCATGGGCCAGCGCCTGGGCATCGCGGCCGCCCTGCTCGGCGACCCGGCCACCGTCATCCTCGACGAGCCCGTCAACGGCCTCGACCCCGAGGGCGTCCTGTGGATCCGTAATCTCCTCAAATCCCTTGCTGCAGAAGGCCGTACGGTCCTCGTCTCCTCGCACCTCATGAGCGAGATGGCGCTGACCGCCGAGCACCTGATCATCATCGGCCGCGGCAGGCTCCTCGCCGACACCACCGTCGAACGCTTCGTACGCGAGTCCGGCACCGGCGCCGTGAAGGTCGTGACCCCCGAGGCGGGCGTCCTGAGCGAGCTGCTCGCAGGCCCCGACGTCACGATCACCGCCGACACCCCCGGCACCCTCGACGTGCGCGGCACGGACGCCGAGCACATCGGCCGCACCGCCGCCGCCCACGGCATCCCCCTCTTCGAACTCACCCCGCACACCGCCTCGTTGGAGCAGGCGTTCATGGACCTCACCCGGGACTCGGTCGAGTACGTCGCCTCCACACCCCTCCCCCAGCGAGAAGGAGCAGCGGCATGAGCACCCTCCAGCACCCCGCGGCCGCCGCGTCCCCCGCGCCCTACCGCCTCACCACCAAGGGCGTGCTGCGCTCCGAGTGGCACAAGCTGTGGACGCTCCGCTCCACCTGGATCACCCTGCTCACGGCGGCCGCCCTGGTGCTCGCCGTCGGCATCACGATGGGGGCCACCTACGACGGGGACGACGCCGAGATCGACACGGTCGTCTTCACCCTCTTCGGCACCCAGCTCTCCCAGATCTGCCTCGCCGTCCTCGGCATCCTCGTCACCGCGGGCGAGTACTCGACCGGCATGATCCGTGCGTCGCTCACCGCCGTCCCGCACCGCCTGCCCGTCCTGTGGTCCAAGGCCGGCATCTTCACGGCCATCGCCTTCACGGTGTGCCTCGTGACCAACGTCGTCACATTCCTCACCGCCCAGATCTGGCTCTCCGGCAGCGACAAGGAGCTGTCCCTCACGGACGACGGCGTCCTCGGCGCCCTTACGACCAGCGCCGCGGCCATCACCCTCCTGAGCCTCATCGCGCTCGGCCTCGGCGCCCTGCTCCGCTCGGTGCCCGGTGCCATCGGCGCGTTCGTCGGCTCGGTCCTCATCCTGCCCGAGGTCCTTGCGATGCTGCCCTTCGGCGCCGTGGACACCGCCATCAGGTACTTCCCCGCACAGGCGGCGAGCTCGCTCGGCTCGGTGGCCCGGGTGGAGAACACGATCGCCCCGGGCACGGCCCTGTTCACCCTCGCCCTGTGGGCGGCCGTGATCATCGCGGCGGCGTCGGCACTCCTCAAGCGTCGCGACGTATGACATCTCCATGGCGAATCTCTGTACGAGGATGAGGCCGTGACCGAGCCGCTGCCCATCACCCAGTTCCTCCAGCGCTGGACCCAGCGGGTGCGCGCCTTCGACAGGCGCCGCCCGCTGGTGTGGGATCTGCTGGTCACCGGCTTCTTCGTGGTCGCCGCCCTCGTCGACGCCAACGGCGGCTGGCGCAACATCGCGCCCAACACGGATGTGCCGGGCTGGCTCATCTTCCTGATGAGCGTGGGCCTCTCGGTCCCGCTGCTGTGGCGCCGCCGCCACCCCATGACGGTCCTCGCGGTCATGGTGGCGACCGGCGTGGTCAGCAGCTGGAGCGGCGCCATGCTCCAGGCCTCCCTCATCCAGATGATCGTCCTGTTCAACATCGCGATGCGCCTGCCCCTGAAGACGCTCGGCTGGGCGGGCCTCATGATGACGGTCCCACTCGTCGTCGGCACCATCCGCTATCCGGAGGGCAGTTGGGACCAGCAGATCATCCCGAACGTCTGGGCGTACGCCCTCGTCGCGCTCTTCGGCATCGCGGTGCGCTCCCGCAAGGACTACACCGAGGCCCTCGTCCAACGCGCCCGCCAGCTTGAGGTCGAGCGCGACCAGCAGGCCCAGCTAGCCACGGCCGCCGAACGCACCCGCATCGCCCGCGAGATGCACGACATCATCGGCCACAACCTCTCCGTCATCACCGGCCTCGCGGACGGCGGTTCGTACGCCGCCGCCAAGTCCCCCGAACGCGCCGCCCAGGCCCTCGAAGCCATCGGCACCACAAGCCGCCAGGCCCTCTCCGAACTCCGCCGCCTCCTCGACGTCCTGCGCGACGAGGCCCCCGCCACGGCCGAACGCTCCCCACAGCCCGCACTGACCGACCTGGACCAACTCATCGACGGCGTACGGGCCGTGGGCCTCCCCGTCCGCAGCACGGTCCGCGGCCGCCCGGACTCGGTCCCCGCGGGCCGCCAGCTCACCCTCTACCGCGTGGTCCAGGAAGCCCTGACGAACACCCTCAAGCACGGGGGCCCGGACGCCACGGCGACCGTGGACGTCAGCTACACCGCGGACGGCGTGACGGTCGACGTCACGGACACCGGGGTCGGAGGCGGCGTCGGCGGCGGCGTCGGCGGCGGCGTCGGCGTCGGGAAGACCCCCGGCAGCGGCCGCGGGCTGACCGGAATGCGCGAGCGAACTTCCCTGTACGACGGCACACTTGAGGCCGGACCACTCCCCCATCCACCCGGCGGCTGGCGGGTCCACCTCCATCTCCCCAAGGACAGCGAGACGACAACGTGACGACCGTGCTCATCGTCGACGACCAGCCCATGCAGCGCTTCGGCTTCCGCATGCTCCTGGAGAGCCAGGACGACATGACGGTGGCGGGCGAGGCCGGCAACGGCAGCGAGGCGATCCGCATGACGGCCGAGCACCACCCGGACGTCGTCCTGATGGACATCCGCATGCCCGGCCTGGACGGCATCGAGGCCACGCGCCGCATCGTCGCTTCGGGCGACCGCACCCGCGTACTGATCCTCACGACGTTCGACCTGGACGAGTACGCCTACGAAGGCCTGCGCGCCGGCGCCTCCGGCTTCCTCATCAAGGACGCCCTGCCCGAGGAACTCCTCTCCGGAATCCGCGCGGTCGCATCGGGCGACGCAGTGGTCGCCCCGAGCCTGACCCGCCGCCTCCTCGACACGTACGCGGACCATCTCCCGACGGCCGGCTCGCCCCCCACGGACCCGGCGGCACACCCACGCCTGGCCTCTCTCACGGACCGCGAACGCGAAATCCTGACGGTCATCGGCCAGGGCTGGACGAATGCAGAGATCTCGGCGCGGCTGCACCTCGCGGAATCCACGGTGAAAACACACGTGGGCCGCATCCTCGCCAAGACAGGGGCGAGGGACAGGGTGCAGGCGGTAATTCTGGCGTACGACACGAAATTGGTGAGGCCGTCGTAAGGCCTTTGTGGCCTGAACGCAGAAAACCCCCGCACCGTATCCCGGTGCGGGGGTCTCCCATTCAAAAATAGTTCGGCGGCGTCCTACTCTCCCACAGGGTCCCCCCTGCA